>CAJOIQ010000024.1 GCA_905234795.1 uncultured Bacteroidales bacterium
GTGAGGAACCACCTCTTCCCATTCCGAACAGAGAAGTTAAGCTCACCCGCGATGATGGTACTGCCACACCAGGTGGGAGAGTAATTCGCCGCGGTTTTTTGGAAGCCCCGATCGAGAAATCGACCGGGGCTTCTTTTTGTTATTTATTGTAGGCTTCCAATGCTGCTCTAAGCACCTTCAGGGCTTTGGCCAGGTCTTCAATTTTGAGGACGTAGGCCATGCGGACTTGGTTTTTCCCCAGGCCGGGGGTGCTGTAGAAGCCTGCGGCGGGGGCCATCATCACGGTCTCGCCGTCCAGACGGAAATCGGTGAGCAGCCATCGGCAGAAATCCTCGGCATCGGCCACGGGAAGGCTGGCCACAGTGTAGAAGGCGCCTTCCGGCATGGGGGAGTATACCCCGGGAATCTCGTTTAACCCCTTGATAAAGAAGTCTCGGCGGGCTTTGTATTCGTCAAAGCACGCCTTGGCGTAGTCCTGGGTTCCCTCGATGGAAGCCTCGGCCACAATCTGGCCCAGCAGCGGGGGAGAAAGACGCGCCTGGCAGAATTTCATCACGGTGTCGTGCACCTCCTTGTTGTGGGTGACCAGCATGCCGATGCGTATGCCGCACTCGCTGTAGCGCTTGCTCACGGAATCGATCATCACAACGTGTTCCGGAATGCCCAGGGACATGGCACTCAGATAGGGCTTCCCGTTATACACAAACTCCCGGTATACTTCGTCGGAGAAGAGGAAAAGGTCGTGCTTAACCACGATTTCCTTGATCTGCTGCAGTTCTTCGGCGGTGTATACATAACCCGTGGGATTGGATGGATTGCACAGCAGAATGGCCTTGGTGCGGGGCGTGATAGCCTTCTCGAAGGCATCCACGGGCGGCAGGGCAAAACCGTCCTCGATGCGCGCAGTGACCGTTTTTACGGTAATGCGCGCCGTTTTGGCAAAGGAGATATAGTTGGCATAACCGGGCTCCACCATGATAATCTCGTCTCCGGGATCCAGGCAGGTGAGAAGGCCCAGGAGGATGGCCTCGGAGCCGCCGCAGGTGACGATGATTTCGTCGGGCGTAATGTCTATTCCATACCTTTTATAATAACCGGTGAGCTTTTCCCGCAGGCTGGCGTAACCCTCGGAGGGGCTGTACTCCAGCGTGGTGCGGTCCACATGCTTCAGGGCTTCCAACGCTTTGGGCGGCGTGGGAAGGTCCGGCTGGCCGATATTGAGATGATATACCTTTACGCCCTGTTTTTTGGCCTCACGGGCAAGAGGAGCAAGTTTGCGGATGGGAGATGAGGGCATCCGGGACCCGAGTTCGGAAATTTTGGGCATGGTTTACAGCATTCCAAGCATGCGGCTGCGCACAAGGAGGGAGGCTCCGTAAGGGGCGGCCTGTTGTTTAAGCTGGGTAAGTTTGATGGAGGTGTCCCGGTTGGCGATGTTCAGGACATGACGCTTGATGGCAGTGCGGATGGGCAGCATCAGGTAATCCCCGGCCGCAACGGCCACTTTACCGCCGATCACCACCAGTTCGGGGTTGAAGATATTGATGAGGCCCGCCAGGCCTTTGCCCAGGTTGGTGCCTATCTTTTCTACCATCTCGATGGCCAGGATATCCTCGGAGCGGATGGCGGTGAATACCTCGTTCAGGTTCACCCGTCCCGCTTCCTTGAAGATGGGCGCCAGGGAAGAAGCGCGTCCGGAGGCCAGTTTTTCGCTGATCATGCGCACCAGGGCGCTGCCGGATGCACCGGTCTCCATGCAGCCGATCTTGCCGCATCGGCACATTTGACCATTGTCCAGAAGAGGGAAGTGGCCGAATTCTCCGGAATAGCCGGAAGTGCCGTAGTACAGGTGACCGTCCAGGATCATACCCATACCCAAACCCCAGCTCACATTCACGAAGAGCATGTTTTTCTCCTTGAGGCCGTCTCCCAGATATTCTCCGTAGGTCATGGCGCGGGAGTCGTTCTCCAGCACCACGCGCACATTGAGGTCTTCTTCCAGGATGGAGGCGATGGAGTGGTGCTCGTCAAAGGAGTAGCTGTTGCTGTAGCCGGTGACGGGATTCACACGGCCCGGGATGCTCAGGCCCACACCCATGACTTTGTTCCAGTCCATGTTCTGCATGTTCACGTACTCGCGCACGGCGGCGGACACACGGTGCACGGCTTCCTCGTTGGCTTCCATCTTGAACGGAATGCCGTCCTGGAACTTGAGGAGACCGCCTTTGAAGTCCGTGATGGCGATGGACGCATGGGAATTGCGAATGTCCAGGCCGATGAAATAGCCGGCCTCGGGGTTTAGGCCATAGATGGAAGGCCTGCGTCCGCCGGAGGTGCCGGATTTGCCCATGTCAATCATGAAACCTTCTTCCATGAGCTCTCCGATGAGCTTGGTGGCCGTGGGGACCGATGCGCCGATGGCTTCGCTCAAGGCAGCGATGGAATGTTCTCCACGCTCGATGCAAAGATACAAAATGGTCTTTTTGAGCAGGGAGTTTTTATTATCTTTCTTGTCTAAAAAGGTGGCTCTCATAAATATAATCTGTGGTTGGCTTGCAAATATATAAAATTTTTTTGAATTGCGGGGTATTTTACAGAAAAAACTTTAAGAAAATACTATCGCAGAAAATTTGTATCTTTGTAACTAATTATGTTTGTGAAACTCAAAAACTGGTTCAGGGAATTCCGCCTGTCCCTGAGAATGAAGATAACGCTGTCCCTCAGTGCCATAGCGGTGGTGCTGCTCATGTCCAGCATCATCTCCGTACTGGAATATCGGCATATGTCCAATTACGTTTCCTCCCTTATGGCCGGCAACGTGAACAACATCCACCGTACCCAGGAGCTGGTGGATGCCGTGGACAGCTATAACCTGGAAATCCTGGCGGTCATCGGCGACGAAACCCTTACCCATGTGCCGGACTTCGACCAGGAAGCCTTCCTCTCCCGCTGCTCGGACCTAAAAAACTCCCTGGGAGAGCATTACGCCGTGGATCTGGCCGATTCCGTGGTGTATGCCTATTCGGCCTATATGCTGGCCTCTACGGAACTGGAGGAGGTATACGAGAGCAGTTTCATCAACACCCGTGACTGGTACTTCAACCGCCTGCAGCCCCTCTTCGGCCGCATGCGGGTCTATCTTGACAAGCTTTCCAGCGCCATGTATGCCGAGCTGGAGCAGAACTCCAAGGACTTCGACAGCGGCTTTTTCCGCTCCATCATCCCCAGCACGGTGGCCGTTTCCGTGGGCATCCTGCTGGTGTTCCTGCTGCTGTTCTACATCCAGGTGTACTACGTGAACCCCATCTACCGCATGCTGGAGGCATTGCGGGATTATCTGGGATATCGGCGTCGCTATACCTATACTTTTGACGGCAACGACCAACTCAGTGACCTGAATTCCTCCGTCACGGACCTGGCCGAGGAAAACCGTACGCTGCGCAAACGTCTGTCCGACTTTAAGGAGAAGCAATGAACTTGAAGGTGATATCCAGGAATGTGGGCATCGCACTGCTGGTAAGTGCGTTGTTCATGCTGCTGTCCGTCTTCGTGTCGCTGGCCGATGGCGGAGACAGCGCGCTTGCCCCGCTCCTGATCAGCTTCACCATCACGTTCATGATGGGTATCTTCCCCTTTGTGTTTGTGAGGAAGACGGCCCAGATTTCCTTGAAGGACGGCTACATGATCATTTTCCTGTCCTGGCTGCTGTCCTTCGTGTTCGGCGCCATGCCCTATGCCCTGTGGGGCGGCCCTTTCAACCTGGTGAACGCCTGGTTCGAGAGTGTGTCGGGCTTTACTACCACCGGCGCCACCATCCTCTCCGACGTAGAATCCCTGCCGCGCAGCCTGCTGTTCTGGAGGGCTGCCACGCATTTCATCGGCGGCCTGGGTGTCGTGGTGTTCCTGCTGCTCATTATTCCCACTTCTTCACCGGTACGGCTTCGTCTGACCAATATGGAACTGTCTTCCCTGTCCCGGGAGGACTATAAGAGCCGGGCCAACAAGACGGTGTTCATCTTTGCCTGGGTGTATCTGGGAATATGCGGCGCCGCTTTCGTGAGCTATCTGCTGTGCGGGATGTCGGTCTTCGACGCCATCTGCCACGCGTTTTCCGTGTGCGCCGCAGGCGGTTTTTCCACGCGTACGCTGTCCATCGGCGCCTTTGGGTCCACAGCCATTTCCCTGGTGACCATCGTATTCATGTTCCTGGCTTCCATCCACTTTGGCCTCATCTTCGTGATGCTGGTGGGCCGTACTTTGAAGCCGCTGCGCAACCCCGTGCTGCGTTTCTACATGGTTTCGCTGGCCGTGATTTCCGTCATTACTTCTGTTTCTTTGAAGCTGGAGGGGCTTGACGCCACCTGGGGAGAGGCTTTCCTGGACGGTACTTTCCACGTGGTGAGCTATGGCTCCACCACTGGCTTTGCCATCAGCGACAATGCCACCTGGCCCATGCTGCCCTGCTTTATGCTCATGCTGGTGAGCCTGGTGTGCGGCTGCGCGGGTTCCACCACCGGCGGTATGAAGGTGGACCGCGTGATGGTGCTGTTCAAGGCCATCCACATGCAAATCCAAAAGACGCTGTATCCCACCTCGGTGTTCGAGGTGCGCATGGGCCGGCGTGTGCTGCACGACGAAGAAATCTATCCCCAGATTCTGTATCTGGCCCTGTTTATCCTGCTCATCGGCCTGTCCACCATCCTGTGCCTGTTCACCGGGGATCCCAACGGGCATTCCCTTACGGGTTCCTTGTCCACGCTGGCCAACGTGGGGCCTTCGCTGGGTAGTATCGGCTCCATGGGAAACTACGACGCCGAGCCTCAGACCATGAAGCTCATCTTCAGCGCCAACATGTTCCTGGGCCGCGTGGAAATCTATCCCATCTTTGCGGTGATTTCCTCCATCTTTAACCGGAAGCATCAGGGACGCGCATAATGGACCGTTCTGCGTATCTGTATAACGCTTTTTGCCGGCATTTTCCGTATGAATTGACGCATTGCCAGCAGGGTCTGCTACATTCTGTGGCGGGCTTTCTGACCAGCGACGACGGGGATATCCTGGTGGTGAACGGCTATGCCGGAACCGGCAAGACATCGGCCCTGGCGGCGGTGGTGGCCGCGCTTTCTGAGCTGACTGTTTCCTGCGTGCTGCTGGCGCCCACGGGCCGGTCGGCCAAGGTGCTGTCCCTGTATGCGGGGCACGCCGCGTCCACCATTCACAAGCACATTTACCGGCAGAAATCCATCGGCGCATCCGATGGTTTCGGGGCTTTTTCCCTGGCACCCAACAAGGCCCGGAATACGCTGTTCATTGTGGACGAAGTGTCCCTGATCGGGGTTTCCTCCTCCGAGGGATCGGCCTTCGGCTCCGGGGATTTACTCTCCGACCTGGTGGCCTTCGTGCGCGCCGGGACAGACTGCAAGCTGGTGCTGATGGGAGATGCCGCGCAGCTGCCGCCCGTGGGTCTGGATGCCTCTCCGGCCCTGTCCATGGACTATATGTCCCGCTTCGGTGGTGTCACTTATGTGGAGCTGACCTCTGTGGTGCGCCAGGCGGCCGATTCCGGTATCCTGGTGAATGCCACGCATTTACGCGGGCTATTACCCTGCGAAGGCCTGTCGTCGCTGGGCCTTACCTGCGACGGCTTTCCGGATATCCAGCGCCTTTCCGGCGGCGAGCTCCTGGAGACGCTGAGCGACGCCTACGGGCGCTTCGGCGAGGACGAGGTAGTGGTCCTTTGCCGCTCCAACAAGCGCGCGGGCCGATACAACGCCGGCATCCGCGGCCAGGTCCTGTACCGCGAGGAACAGCTTACCCGCGGGGAGAAGCTGATGGTGGTCAAAAACCATTATCTGGAGGGGCTGGAAGGCACGGACTACATTGCCAACGGGGACATCGGCACGCTGGTTTGGATCCGCCACTTCGAGGAACGCTACGGCCTGCACTTTGCCGACGCCTGCATCTCCTTCCCCGACTACGGGGACCAGGAAGTGGAAATGAAGGTGTTGCTGGATACGCTGTCTTCCGATTCTCCCTCCCTGTCCTATGCCGAATCCCAGGCCCTGTGGCAGGGCGTATGGGCCGATTACGAACATATTACGGTGAAGAAAAAGCGCTTCGAGGCCGTCCGGTCCGACCCTTTCTATTCGGCCCTGCAAATCAAATACGCTCACGCTATCACCACCCACAAGGCCCAGGGCGGCCAGTGGCAGTGCGTCTTCATCGACAATCCCTTCTGGCAGGATGTTTTGACAGCCGACGACATCAAGTGGCTTTACACCGCTTTGACGCGCGCTGTGCGGCAGGTGTACCTGGTCAATTTCAAGGATTCGTTATTTGGGTAGGGGATGCGTCCCTCTGTCTGTCTACGTCTAAAGCACACTAACCCTCCTGAATCCAAGCTTTTGTGCTTTACATCCCTGTTTTGGCCTCGCCTAAAGCACACTTTCGGCCTCTCAAGCCTATTATCGTGCTTTAGCCACTACTTTATCCCCCCTCTAAAGCACACTAACCCTCCTGATTCCATGATTCTGTGCTTTAACCAGACCACCCCCTCGGGGGGAACTAACGGCGCAGGCTCCCGCAAAACATCAAACAAGAAGCGAAATAATTAACAAAAACCACAATTTGTTTAAAATAGAATCGGTCTCTCGTGTGTGCACAAAGCCATTTTTGTCGATTATCCGTTTCATTTTTGTTGAAACGGATAAGTATTTGCTACTTTGCAAAAAGAACCTGTTATGGAATTGTATGCAACAAAGCCAGTAGATAACTGCTTTCATGTTTATTCTGACGGAACACGCCTGGTTGTGCTTTGTGATTCCGATACCGATTTCATCTACATGATGAACCAGATTGCCGTAGCCGCTTATTTCTGCAAGCTCAGTATTCTGAGTCTAGAGGTGATGAGAACTCATTTTCACGTTATAGTACGGGGAGATCCGGACAAAGTGGAAAAGTTTAGAAGAGAAGTCAAGCGACTGATTGTAAGGAGATATAATCGGGACGGGCTGGGAGAACTGGTCAGGAAATCTATAGACATTCAGGTAGATAGAATCCTGGATGATGAGGAACTGCGCCGCAAAATAATATATGTGTTCCGTAATTGCACCGAGGCTGGGTATGAGTTTCTTCCGGAGGATTATGCATGGGGACCAGGGCGTGTATATTGCCATGAAGCCAGAAGTGAAAATAAAACTGTAGGAGAGCTGGGCTATAGAGATTGCTGCAGACTGTTCCGAACTCGTGTGAAGTTGCCATCTCACTGGGAATTTGATAAAAAAGGAATGCTGGTTCCGGCCAGTTACATTGACAAGGATTATCTGTCACAAAAGGTATTTCTTTCGCCCAGGCAATTCATTGCGTTCCTCAGTGTTAAGAAAAAGGATTTGGCCGAGATGGAAGCGGCCGATGCCCGCCCGTTCCTGGAAAAGAGGGATGAAAGCAAGTTGCTCAAGGAAGTGGAAAAGGTGTGCAATGACATGTTCGGAAGGCCTGTGGCAAATCTGAAGCAGGCCGAAAAGATTGACGTCGCCCTTCGTCTTTGGAACGAAGGTAAAACACACTCCATCAAGCAGTTGTCCCGCCTTACAAGAAACAATGAGGACGTGCTGAGGTCTATCCTACACGTCCCCAAGAAAGAATAGTACGTACTATTTTTCCAGCAAATACCGTTTCCAGAAGTCGTAGTTGGCCTCCTGGAAGTGACGACCCTGGTAGCCGCGGTAGCCGTGCATGCCGTCGGGGTAGATCATGAACTCGAAGTCGGCGTTCATCTGGTGCAGGACGTCAATGAGTTGCAGTGTGTTCTGGAAATGGACGTTGTCGTCCCCGGTGCCGTGGGTGAGTTTGAGCATCACTGAACCGTCGGCCCGGCCCACCTTTACGGGGTAACTCTTCACCAGTTTGAGAACGGCCGAATCCTGGTAGCCGTTAGGGTTGTCCTGTGGCGTGGACATGAAGCGCTCGGTGTAGTGGGTGTCGTACAGCGCCCACTCGTAAACGCCGCCGCCGGCAATGCCGTAGTGGTAGTAATCGGACGCCGTGGCTACCAACGCGGTGGTCATGGTTCCGCCGAAGCTGAAGCCCTCCACACCTATCTTATCTCCCTTCACATAGGGCAGGGACTGCAGCCATTTGGCCCATTCTATGAAATCGCTTACTTCAATGGTATTCAAGTGTTTATAGATGGCATCTGTACCGGTTCGTCCGTTATGTCCGGCGGCGCGGCAGTCGGCGATGAGCTCAATAATTCCGTTCTCCCGATACCACTTGTAACGGGCCGGAGCCACCCAGCGGTCGTGCACCAGCGGGGTGTCGGGACCACCGTAAATATCCACATGAACGGGGTACTTTTTGGCGGGGTCGAAGCCGTCCGGATAGTAGATGACGCCCGGCAGTTCCAGCCCGTCCACAGTGATGGAAACCAGTCCTCCATAGGCCTCTCCGCTTTGTGCAGCCACCAGGCAGGAATGACCCTTGAGGTCATGCAGCCGCACTTCCCAGGGGGTGCGAAGGTTGGAGGCCAGGGTAATGAAGTGCTTCCCGTCGGGTGCAAACCGGGCCGATGCCACATTCATGGCAGTGTCGGTGAGGGCGGTGATCACACCCTTCGGCGACACCTTGTACAAGGTTTTTCGGACATGGGAATCGCGTTCGGCCAGGAAGAAAACCGTCCCGTCCTTTTCGGCCCGAAGCAGGCTGATGCGCCAGTTAGGGCCATCGGTGAGACGCTTCAAAGTGGCGCCGTCGTAGCTCAGGAAATAGATTTGCTGCCAGCCGGTTTCAAAGCTGCGTACCATGTATAAACCCTTATCCGTGAACAACATATCCTCCATCCAGTCCAGCCAGGTGTCCACTTTTTCATGATAGATGGCCTTCTTGGAGCCATCGGCCGGATTCACGGCATACAGATCCAGCGTATTCTGGATGCGGGGCTCGCGGGCCACGAAGAACGTTCGGCTGTCGGCGCTCCAGAAGGGTGTGCCGAAGTACTGGTCCTCTTCCGGGTTGAAGTCGGCCCAGGTGATGCCACTGTCGGCCATGGAAGCGAAGCCGATGCGCACCTGAGGATTGCGTTCCCCGGCCTTGGGATAATGCGTGCGGCGCAGCGTTCCGTCCTGGCCGAAGGGCGAGTAAATGGGGAACATCGGCACCTGGGTGTCGTCAAAGCGATAGAACGCAAGTGTCTGGCTGTCAGGACTCCACCAGAACGCGCGGTACTTGGAAGGCCTGCCGAAGATCTCCTCATAATACACCCAGCTGGCATAACCGTTCATGACGGTTTCGGTGCCGTCCCAGGTGAGGCGTTTTTGGGCCCCGCTGGCAATGTCCACTACCCATAAATCATTCGCGCGCGTGAAGGCCAGCCTGGTGGAATCCGGGCTGTAGGTGAGGTTCACGGCGCCTTCCGGCTGCAGCGGGAAATCGGCATACTTTTCCGGCGCCTTGATGCCATCCGTGCGGATGGTCTTGAGCACGCCGGCCTTGACCTTGCCCACTTCCAGTTTGAAGCAGGTGCTGTCTGTGTATGTGCCGTCGTAGCTAAAAGCTACTTCCTTGTTATTGAGCCATTTATAAGCGGACGGAATCCGGTCCTGCGCCTGTGCCGTGAGGGTTGCCGCTACCAGCAGCCCCAGCGCCATGATGAGTTTGGTTGCTTTCATGGCTTAAAGGTACAAAATAATTTCCTTATCCCCGTCTTCGTTAAAGCACAGAATCTTGGAATCAGGCGGGTTAGTGTGCTTTAGGCGGGGATGAGACTGGGGTGTAAAGCACAGAATCTTGGAATCATGCGGGTTAGTGTGCTTTAGTCACGGCCGATAGGGGGCGGGAGTTGCAAAAACGGGGGAAAAAAGGTAACTTTGGCTTTGTAAATTAGGCTGAAACCCACGTTAACTGAATTGTTCATGGAAAGCGACTACATATGGGACCCGCTGCGCAAAAAGAGTGTGCGCAATACGCCGGAGGAGGCGGTGCGGCAGTGGTTTATTTCCGTGTTGCATGAGGGGATGAAGGTGCCGGAGCACATGATGGGAAGTGAGGTGGCGTTCAGCCATGCGGGAAAGGAGTACAGGGCCGATATTGTAGTGTATGACCGCAGCGCGCAGCCCTTGATGATAGTGGAGTGCAAACGGCCCGAAGTGGAGTTGGACCAGGCCGTGGTGGATCAGGCGCTAAGATACAATAATGAACTGAATGTGAAATATATAGCCATCTCCAACGGCGGCAAGACGTTCATCTTTCAACGTACGGCCGATGGCTGGGAGTTTATGCAGAAAGCCCCGTTGTGGGAGGAGATGCTGGGATGACTATAACCGAAGGATATTTAAATAATCCGGTATTCAAACTGGTAAGCGACACGGCTAAGGAATTGGGCGTGCGGGCTTTCGTGATTGGGGGGTATGTGCGGGACTGCTTCCTGGGAAACCCTAACAAGGACATAGACATTGTGGTGGAGGGCAGTGGGATCAAGCTGGCCGAAGCCGTGGCGGCCAAAACCAAGGCCCGGGTGAGTGTGTTCAAGAACTTCGGCACGGCCATGCTCAAGTATCATGGCATGGAAGTGGAGTTCGTGGGCGCCCGCAAAGAATCTTATCATAGAGAGTCCCGTAAGCCCATTGTGGAAGACGGCACGCTGGAAGAAGATCAGCTCCGTAGAGACTTCACCATCAATGCCATGGCCTTCTCCCTGCAGGAGGAAGACTTCGGTGAGCTGGTGGATCCTTTCGGGGGCATCAAGGACTTGGCAAACGGCATCATCCGCACTCCGCTGGAGCCGGAACAGACCTACTCCGACGACCCGCTGCGCATGCTGAGGGCCATCCGTTTCGCAACAAGATTAAGCACCCCGGAGCATCCTTTCACTATCGTTCCCGAAAGCATGACAGCCATGAAAAACATGGCCGACCGCCTGCAAATCCTGAGCAGGGAACGCATTGTGGAGGAGCTGAACAAAATGCTCCTCACAGACCATCCGTCCATGGCCTTCCAGCTGCTGGAGGACACCGGCCTTTTGAAGCAATTCCTGCCGGAGCTCAGTAAGCTCAAGGGCGTGGAAACCGTTGACGGTAAGGGACATAAGGAAAACTTCACCCACACGCTCCAGGTGCTGGACAACGTGGTCCTCTTTGAGAAAGAAGCGGGGAAAGAACCTAACCTCTGGCTGCACTGGGCGGCCCTTTTGCACGACATCGGCAAGCCTGCCAGCAAGCGTTATGTGGCCGGTCAGGGCTTCACGTTCCACGGCCACGAGGTCATCGGCGCCCGCATGGTTCCGCAAATCTTCGAGAAGCTGCGGATGCCCCTGAACGAGAAAATGAAATACGTCCAGAAACTCGTCGGCCTGCACCTTCGGCCCATCGCCCTGGTGGACGACGAAGTCACCGACAGCGCCGTGCGCCGCCTCCTTTTCGACGCCGGGGAGGACATCGATGACCTCATGCTCCTGTGCAACGCCGACATCACTTCCAAGAACCCCGCCAAGGTGGCCCGCCTGCGCCGCAACTTCGAGTTGGTGAAGGCCAAGATGGCCGAAGTGGAGGCGAAGGACGAGATCCGCAACTGGAAGAATCCCATCACGGGAGACTATATCATGCAGGTCTTTGGAATTGAGCCATGCAACACCATCGGCCAGCTCAAGGAAATGGTGAAAAACGCCGTCCTGGACGGGGAGATTCCGTATACCTTCGAGGCGGCCGATGCGTATATGCGCGCCAAAGCGGCCGAACTGGGACTGTATCCGCATGATTGACAAGTACATCGCATACATCCGGGATGTCCGGCGGTATTCCGCAAGGACACAGACGTTGTACGCTGATGCTTTGGAAAAGTTTTCGAAGTGGGTGGGAGATCCCTCGACTTCGCTCGGGATGACAGAAAACCTTATCCCTTCCAGAATCCGTGAATACGAAGGCCATTTGATGGAGGAGGGGATGAAGCCCAGGACGGTGCACTTGCAGATGAGCGCGTTAAGCGGATACTGCAATTACCTCATCAAGGAGGGCTTGCTTAAATCCAACCCCGTGCGCACAGTCAAGCGTCCCAAGATGGAAAAGCGTCTGCCGGAGTACTATACCGAGAATGCCATGGACGCCTATCTCCAGGACTCGGCCCATGCGGCAGGGGAGGAGGAACTGCAAATTCTGCTCACCACGGACCCCCAGAGCAAACTGGCCAAGGAACTGTACGAGAGGCGGTTAAGAAGGCTCATCATCAGCATCCTTTACACCTGCGGAATAAGAAGGGCCGAAATCATCGGCCTGCAAAGAAACAGCCTGGACACGGGCCGGCAAACCCTCCGCGTGAAAGGGAAAGGAGACAAAATGCGAGAAATTCCCCTGATTCCTTCGCTCCTTCAAGAAATTTCACTATATTTACATGCAGCTAGTTTCATGGCAGGGGAGTTAAGCCCGCAAGCCCCGCTGCTCGTGACGGAAAAAGGCCATGCGCTGTATCCGGAATGGGTGGACAGGGCGGTGAAACAGGAACTGCAAGGCCGCCAAGGCATCACCGGGAGGAAATCCCCCCACGTGCTCAGGCATTCGCTCGCTACCGCACTGCTGGAAGAAGGAGCCGACCTGAACGCCATCAAAGAGATGCTGGGCCACAGTTCGCTGGCAGCCACAGAGGTTTACACCCACAACTCCGTGGAACGGCTCAAGGCACAATACATGAACGCCCATCCCAGGGCAAAAAACGAAGAAACACATGATTAACGTCAAGTCCCTCAAGTTCGACGCAGACGAGAAGCTGCTGGACTTCATCGAGAAGAAAGTTGGAAAGGTAGAAAAGTTCTTCGACAATCTCGGCGACATCGATGTCACCCTGTCCCTCCTTCCGGACGCCGAGAACAAAAGTGTCAAACTGCAAACCCGTTTCCCCGGGGAAGACCTGGTGGTAGAGAAACAGGCACGCACCTTTGAGGAGGCCGTCACCGAGGCCGCCGATGTACTCAAGGAGAAGATTGTCCGCGCCAAGGAAAAGAAATTTGCCAAATAAGTGGCCGGCAAGTCTTACATAGAGACGCACAGGCAGGTCCAAAGTATACTTGAAGATGTCCGCAGCGGCATCTTCAAGTGTGTATACCTGCTGATGGGAGAGGAGCCCTATTACCCGGAACTGGTGTGTCAGGCCATCATCGACAACTGCCTCCAGGAATGGGAAAAGGACTTCAACGAGACCATCTGTTACGGGGCCGATGTAGACGCCGATACCGTCATTACCGCCGCCCGCCGCTTCCCCATGATGGCCGACAGGCAGCTGGTGGTGGTGAAGGAAGCCCAGCAGATGAAATCCCTGGAGGACCTGGCCCTCTACTGCCAGCAGCCCCTGGACAGCACCGTGCTGGTCATTCTGATGCACGGGACATCGGCCGATAAACGCAAAGCCCTGTACAAGAGCGTGCTCAAGACCGGCGTTATCGTAGAGTCCAATGCGTTAAGGGATTACGAGATGCCGCAGTGGATAGCCTCCTACTATGAGAACCGGGGGCTCAAAATCCATCCCGAGGCCGCCATGTTGCTGGCCGAGAGTGCCGGAACAGACCTCGGCAAAATAGCCGTAGAGACGGAGAAGCTCCTCAAGAACCTGCCCGAGGGCGTGAAGGAAATCCAGGTAGCCGATGTGGAAAAGAACGTGGGCGTGTCCCGTCAGTTTTCCGTCTTCGAGCTCACCAAGTGCCTGAGTTACAGGCAGTCGGCCCAGGCGCTCAAGATTGCGGCGCACATCGGCCAAACACCGCGTTTTGCCTTGCCCATGGTGGTGGCGCCGCTGTTCACGCATTTCTACCGCATCCTCAAATATCACGCGGGAGAGGTCCCCAAGGTGAACCCTTACTTCCTCAAGGAGTACGATGCCGCCAAGCGCAATTATCCCCTGGCGTCCTGCCAGCGGATCATCGCCCTGCTCAATGACTATGATTATAAGGGCAAGGGCGGAGATGCCGGGGAGGCAACCCCGGCCGGGCTCTTCACGGAATTGGTTGGAAAAATATTGTTGTAAATCAATAAATATTTATTATATTTGCCAAAAATTTTATTGACATGGCAATCATTGAAGTAAAGAACGTAACAAAGACCTTCGGGCCAAAAGTGGCACTGGACCATGTGTCGCTGGACATTCCGGAGGGCAAAATCTTCGGCCTGCTGGGGCCCAACGGAGCGGGTAAATCCACGCTCATCCGTATCATCAACCGCATCACCATCGCCACCGAGGGTGAAATCCTGTTCCAGGGCCATCCCATCTCCGAGGCCGACGTAGCCCGCATCGGCTACCTGCCCGAGGAACGCGGCCTGTACCGCAAGATGAAGGTGGGGGACCAGGCCATGTACCTGGCCCAGCTCAAGGGAATGAGCGCCCGAGATGCCGCCGTGGAACTCAAGAAATGGTTCGTCCGTTTTGATATCGCCGACTGGTGGAACAAGAAGGTGGAGGAACTCTCCAAGGGTATGGCCCAGAAGGTGCAGTTCATTACCACCGTGGTGCATCGGCCCTCTCTGATGATCCTGGATGAGCCTTTTTCCGGCTTCGACCCCGTGAACGTGGACCTCATCCGCAAGGAGATTCTGCGCCTCAAGGACGAAGGCGCCACCATCATCCTGTCCACCCACAACATGGAGTCCGTGGAGGAACTGTGCGAGAACATCGCCCTCATCAACCAGGGCAAGCTGGTGGTGTGCGGCGGCACGGATGAAATCCGCCGTCAGCACGGGGAGGACAACGTGGAGATTGAGTACACCGACGACACCCTGGCGCGCAAGACCATGGTGGTGGCCCGCCCCCAGGTGAACCCTACACTGCATGACCTTCTGGCCAAGGACTACACCATCAACTCCTTCAAGGAGGTGATTCCGCGTATGAACGACATCTTTATCAAACTGGTTAAAGGAGAGGAGGAATAAACTATGAATTTGAAGAAGTTAGGCATCATTATTCAGCGCGAGTATCTTAACAAGGTTAAGAAAAAGAGCTTCCTCATCATCACTTTCCTGGCGCCGGTATTCTTCGCCGCCATGTGCATCCTGCCTACCGTGATTATGATGGGTACCAAGGAAGAAGCCAAGAAGGTGGGCGTGGTGGACCGCAGCGGCATCGTGCTCCCTTATCTGGAGGACAACGAGGTCACCCATTACATCGATTTGGGCCCCGAGGCCGATATCGACGGCATCAAGGCCGATCTGAAGACCGCCGGCGTGGACGTGCTCCTGAGCGTATCGGAACTGGATCCCGAGACCCGTTCGTTGAAGGCCGATACTTACTCCGAGAAGCCGCTGGGCATGGACACCGGCAGCATGATCGAGGGCCGCATCAACGACGCCGTTGAGGCCTATCGCATTGAGCAGAGCGGTATTGCCAACCTGGAGGAAATCATGGCCGGGGTCAAGTCCAATGTGAAGCTGCGCAATTATACCATCGACGAAACCGGCAAGGAGACCATCTCTGAATCAGGTATTTACATGGCATTGTCCATGCTTCTGGGCATCGCTATCTATATGTTTATCGCCCTCTTCTCCGGCATGGTGATGAGCTCTGTTATCGAGGAAAAGAGCTCCCGCGTGGTGGAGGTCCTGGTGTCTTCCGTGAAGGCTTCCGAGCTCATGTTCGGCAAGATCATCGGCGTGGCCCTTGTGGCCCTCACGCAATTCCTGCTGTGGATCCTGCTCACCGGCATCCTGGTGGGTGCGGCCATGGGCATTATGGGCAAGGACAAGATCATGGGCATGATGGGAGACGATTCCACCACCGAAATGATGCAGCAGATGGCCGGCCCTGCAGGCATGCACCCTGGAGATATTGACCTGGAGAGTGCGCTGGCTGCCGCCACCGACACCACCGCCGTGGCTGCCGGAGAACCTTCCGGTATGGAAGTGGTGATGAGCACCCTGGGCAACATCAACCTGGCCCAGATCGGCATCGCTTTCCTCTTCTTCTTTGTGTTCGGCTACCTGCTGTATGCCTCCATCTTTGCGGCTATCGGCTCCGGCGTGGAGAACGAGGGAGACAGTACCCAGCTGCAGCTGCCTGTAACCATTCCGCTGATGCTGGGCTTCTTTGTGGCGCTGTATGCCTTCAAGGCTCCCGACAGCTCCTTGGTGTTCTGGTTCTCCATGATTCCGTTCACCAGTCCCATCGTGATGCTGGCCCGCATCCCGTTCGGCGTGGCCACCTGGGAACTTGTGCTTTCCATCGCCCTGCTGGTGGGCACCTTCGTGGTGTGCGCCTGGGCATCGGCCAAGATTTACAAGGTGGGCATCCTTATGTACGGCAAGAAATCTACATTTAAAGACCTGTGGAAATGGCTAAAAATGAAGTAAAGTTCTGGTGGTGGTTCCTGGCCGTGGCGCTGGTGTATACCGGTGTTTTCCTGGCCACCCGGGCGGCCTCTCACCAGACGGTGGAGTGGCGGCGGGTGCTCATGGACGGGCACAGGGCGGCTGCCAAACCGGTGAACCTGACCAATGTTGACGAGGCTCTGGGCGTGTTTACCGACGACGCTTATGTCTCGCCCGCAGGGGTTTCCTATCCGGCCGACAGCCCCATCGCCGGAGTGGCATTGGCCCTTGTGGACGCCCAGCACAGCCTGGCTCCCCTCAAGGTGGTCGTCGGCCATTCCGACGCCATGTACGACAATCCCCGCACAGATCCCGACCTTCCCCTGGCCAACATGTTCGTGGATGCTTTGCGCGCCTATGGCTCACGCTATTTCAAGGTGCCGATGGACTTTGCCATCACCAACTTCGGCGGCATCCGCGTGCCCCTGCCCGAGGGTGCCATCACCCTGGACGACATCGGCTCCATGTTCCCGTTCAAGAACTACATGTGCTATGTGCGCATGAAGGGTTCCAACCTGCTTCGGCTCCTGGAGCAACTTGCCGGAACCAAGGCTTTCCAGCCGGTTTCCGGGGTACAGGTCCGGGTGAAAAATCACCAGCTGGAGAGTGCCTTGATTGGCGGAAAACCCATTGATCCTCAGAGGGTTTACAATGTTACTACCATTGACTTTTTGTTGGACGGTGGTGACAAGATCAACATCGGTGCCCTGGCCCTGGATGTGAAGCTGTCCCATGTCCTGCTCAAGGATATCATGCTGGATTATGTGCAGGGCTGCGAGGCCCGCGGGGAAGTCATTCATGCAGCCGCCGACGGCCGTGTAATCATGGAGGAGGACTAAGCCATGCAAAAGAACTACATTACTATTCTGGGCGGCCTGGCCATCCTCATCGGCGCTTTCGCCGGCTATGCCGTTGCCAAAAAGTGGGAGGCCAGGGACCCCGTGCTCACCATCATCCACGTGAACGACACCCACAGCCATCTGGAGCCCGAACGCTCCGGAGAATACGTGGGGCAGGGGGGCATCCTGGAGCGTGCGGCCTACATCGATTCCGTGAGGACGGCCGATGGCTGGGACAATGTCCTGCTCCTTCACGCCGGTGATTTCTGCCAGGGAACGTCCTATTTCACAGAGCTCAAAGGCACTGTGGAAGTGCAGGCGCTCAATGCTTTGCGTTACGATGCCATTACCCTGGGCAACCACGAGTTTGACAATGGCATTGAGGCTCTTGGAGGCCTTTTGAGCGGCCTGGAAATGCCCGTTGTGGTGTGCAACTACGACTTCTCTCCCTTCGAGATGGGCAAGTACGTAAAGCCCTATGTAATCCTGGAGAAAGCCGGGAAAAAGATAGGTGTTATTGGCGTCCTGTGCGGCCTCAAGGACATGGTGGCCGGAGACATCGCCAACCGCATCCCGGAGTTCGACATGATTCCCACCGTGCAGAAGTATGCCGATGAGTTGCGCCCCCAGTGCGACCTTGTGGTCCTTCTGTCCCATATCGGCTACGAGGAACATAATCCCGGTGACGTAACAGATCCCATCATGGCCGCCGCTACGCGCAATATCGACCTCATCGTTGGAGGGCATTCACATACGTTTTTGGAAGAGCCCGACCGTGTGGCCAATCTGGACGGCAAGCCCGTTCCCATTGTCCAGACCGGCTGGATGGGTGTGTACATGGGAGAGTTCCATGTGAGGTTCTGACGTCTTTCGCATAAGAGACAAAGGTTCCCGGAGGCTAAAATGATGGCCGATGCCCCTGAAAACCCTTCCGCTTTTCTTCTGCCTGGGGGCCCGGCGCAGGCTTCGTGCCTAAGTGGTGCAGGCTCCCATATCAAGCGGCGCAAGCTCCAAAATAATGCCGGTGCCTGCGCCGCATTTCTGCTTTCTGTGCGTTCCAGTGGCGCTAGCTCCCGCCCTAAAATCAAGCTAGTACCACTTTTCCCCAGAGCCTGCACCGGTCACACCCGGAGCCTGCGCCACTTACTTCCGCAAAATGCGCTCCACCTCCTCCTTTTCCATGCGGAGACAACGGGCCAGTTGGGGTACGGTGGTGCGGTAGCTGTGGTAGAGGTACGGAACCAGGCGGGTCTTCTGCTCCAGGGAAAGCTCGAACGCTTTTTTCTGGAACCATCGGCCCGCCCAGTCGTCCACGGTGAGGAGGAAGGCCGAATCCCGGCTCATTCTCCGGTGGTTGTGAACCGTTTCTGCTCCATTTCGGCGGGATTCAGCGTGCCGATGGTCTTGAGGAAGAACGCCTGGTCGTTGCCGAAAGCAGCCTCCAGGTACTGCCAGTCGCAGCAGGTTACGGGAATCAAGTGCCCGTCCCGGTCCAGCAGCCAGGGCACGCGGCTCAGGTCGGCGTGGGTGTGCATCAGCGCCTCTTTCTCCCGGCGGGAGAGGGCCGATACGCGCCGCACGCCATCGGCACATTTCCCGTTCACGAAGTAGGCACGGTAACTGCACCAGGGGTAGTCCTCCGGCCTCACGCCCAGTTCCACCACATTCCGAGGTATGTACGCCAGGGCATTGCGCACATACCATTCGGTATCCAGTAGTTGTACGTCGGCCGATGTCCCCAGCAGCACGTTGTGCTCTCCATACTTTTTGGCAATGTACATGGAGGTGCGGTGCTTAAGGTTCTCGGCCAAGCGCAGGACGTATTCAATGCCGGGTGCCAGCACGCCCATGTGCCCGTGGTTGGACATTACCACATGGCTGACAACCAGTACGTTACACTCCAGGGCGGAGATGTACATGAACTTCTCTACCACGTCATAGTCTTCCTCGTCCCGGCACAGCAGGTTGCTTTCCAGCCCCTCCAGACTCAGGTGAAAAGGGAACACCCTGGCCGTACTCCCGTCTGGAAGCACGCGGCTCACAATCCGTTGGAATGCCATGGCTACTTACAGGTAATTCTGAGGATGTCCAGCCCGTATTTTTCATATAAGATGGGGCCGAAACCGGGAATGTTCAGCAGTTCACCGGTTGTCTGGGGGACGGCATCGGCAATGACGTAAAGCGTTTTTTGTGTGAGAATTACATAGGGCGACAGGCCCAGAGCCCGGCTGCGTTCCCGGCGCCACGCAATAAGTTCCTGCGCCAGTTCCGGATGCGGGCCCTCGTAAGGTGCCGACCGGCGACGCAAGGCCGGGTCAAACTTCTGCAGAAGCCGGAAGACCTCCATCTTTTTGGCCTCGGAAAGAGGTTCGGTAACTTCGGAGTAGGATGACAGCGTACCGTCTTCGTTTTGGGTAATGTGGAGTAAAGTACTCATATGTTTGTGGTTTTAAGGTGAAACTTATGGTCCGAAGAGAAAATCGGCCCTGTACAAACATAGAAAGAAGGTTTTGCACTTCCAATATTCGGCTAAAACATTGTTTTGTTCTGCTTGTTTTTTGTTCTGTTTTGCAGTTTTTCCGTATGTTTTAGCCGATTGGTCTCAGGCGAAAAGCCAAGAATCTGCTATGATTGTTGATTCTTGACACAAATGCTGGTAATGGTTCCATGAGGGCTGCGTGCGGTGCAGGCTCTGGGGAAAAGTGGTGCTAGCTTGATTTTTGGGCGGGGCACTTTTTTTAAGCTTGCGCCACATAGGCCGCAAGCCAGTACCACTTGTGTGGGAAACCTGCGCCGCTTAGGCCCGGAACCTGCGCCGTACTGGCGGAGCATCCGAAAAGCGGAAGGGTTTTCAGGGGCTAATTTGATGGCCGATGCCACTGAAAACCCTTCCGCTTTTCTTCTGCCTGGTACAGGTCCTGCAACTTTTGGCGCTGGGGGCTAAAGAATATTCATGGACTGTTCGCGGACTTTCTCCAGTTCGTCTTTCATGCGGACGACAAGCTGCTGGATGCCGGCGTGGTTGGCCTTGCTGCCGGTGGTGTTGATCTCGCGGCCCATCTCCTGGATAATGAAGCCTAGTTTCTTGCCAGGATATGGCTCATTGTCAATTACTTCCATAAAGTATTTGCAGTGTTGGCGCAAGCGAACTTTTTCCTCATTGATGTCGTATTTTTCCAGGTAGAAAATCATCTCCTGCTCCAGGCGGGAGGGGTCCGGTTTGGCGGCTAAATCGGCCAGGGCCTTGTTGAACTTTTCCCGTACGTTGGCGATGCGTTCGCCTTCCAGTCTCTCCACTTCGTCGTAGAGTTTCAGGATGCCGGCCACGCGGGAGGTGACGTCGGCGTAGAGGGCTCGGCCTTCGGTGGCACGGTAGGACATGAGTTGCTCCAGGGCCTGGTCCAGGGCTTTTGCAACGGCGGGCCAGTCCTCGGGGCCGATGATATCGGCCTTTTTGGCGTCCACTACGTCGGGGAGACGGAGAACGGCGTTGGCCAGCATGCTTGCCGTGCCGGGATCTTTGAAGGACATCTTGGCCATGAAGGTCTCCTTGGCCATGGCCGAAACGACGCTGGTCCAGTAGTCGTGGAAAGCATCGGCGTTGATGCTGTGGGCGTTGTTGCCGGCGGCGGGCTCGAAGCTCACATAGAGATCGATGGTTCCGCGTACCAACTTATCGGCCAATAACTTGCGCACTTCAAGTTCCTTGTCCTTGGGGAGGAGGGAGGTCTTGATGTTGATGTCGGCGCTTTTGCCGTTGAGGGTGCGGATTTCCAGGGTGAGTTTGCCGCTGGGGAGGAGGGCTTCGGCCTTGCCGTAGCCGGTCATGGACTGGATCATAGGGCTCGCATTTTTGCTGCGCAAAGTTACACTTTTTTTTGTTTTTGGAAGATTATCTGGAAATTGTTTGGGGAGTGGACTTTTTTTCTTATCTTTGTGTATTAATCTTTACCAAAGGTAAAAGGCAGCCAGGAAGCCAGCTGGATAGCGGCAAACTGGTAGAAATCAGAACCCGGTTTCGCGTGCCCATCGTTTCCCGGTCTGCCAATTCAAGGCGGATGGGGGAATTAGAGAAGTGTGTATAATCGATAAATACAATATGAAAAGATCCATCATCATCACCGGCGGAGCTGGCTTTATTGGCAGCCACGTAGTGCGCCTTTTTGTGAACAAGTATCCTGAGTACAAGATCATTAACCTGGATAAGCTCACCTATGCCGGCAATCTGGCCAATCTGCGAGATATCGAAGACCGGCCGAATTACCGCTTTGTGAAGATGGACATCTGCGACTTCGAGGGCGTCCTGAAGCTGATGCAGGAAGAGCACGTGGACGGCATTATCCACCTGGCGGCCGAAAGCCACGTGGACCGCTCCATCAAGGACCCCTTCACCTTTGCGCAGACCAATGTGATGGGTACATTGAGCCTCCTGCAGGCCGCTAAGGCATATTGGGAGCCGATGGGATGGCAGATGCAGCACTGCGCAGTGCCTTGCCGCTTCTACCACATTTCCACCGACGAAGTGTACGGCGCTCTGGAGATGACGCATCCGGAGGGGATTGAGCCGCCGTTTACCACCAAGGCTTCGTCGGGCAAGCATCACCTGGCGTATGGCGAGAAGTTCTTCACGGAGGACTTGAAGTATCAGCCTCATTCACCGTACTCTGCCGCTAAGGCTTCGTCCGACCACTTCGTGCGGGCGTTCCACGATACCTTCGGCATGCCCACTATCGTCACCAACTGCAGCAACAACTATGGGCCCTATCAGTTCCCGGAGAAATTAATTCCTCTGTTCATCAACAACATCCGTCACCGGAAACCGCTTCCGGTCTATGGAAAAGGCGAGAACGTGAGGGATTGGTTGTATGTAGAGGACCATGCCCGGGCCATTGACGTCATCTTTCACCAGGGCAAGATTGCCGAGACCTACAACATCGGCGGCTTCAACGAGTGGAAAAACATTGACATCATCAAGGTGCTCATCAACACGGTGGACCGTCTCTTGGGCCGCCCGGAGGGCGCCGATATGGACCTGATCACGTATGTCACCGACCGTGCGGGACACGACCTCCGCTATGCCATCGACTCTTCCAAACTTCAGCGGGAACTGGGTTGGGAGCCTTCTCTCCAGTTTGAGGAGGGCATCGAGAAGACCGTACGTTGGTATCTGGACAACCAGGCCTGGATGGACAATGTGACCTCCGGGGACTACCAGAAGTACTACGAAGACATGTACAAAAACAGATAGACCTCCAAGTCCCTCCCCCGAGGGGAGGGGTTTCGGGAGGGGGTAACGTTAACATTTAATGTTTTCATGAAATGAAGATTGCAGTTGCCGGTACCGGCTATGTGGGTTTAAGTATTGCCACCCTTCTGGCGCAGCACCATCAGGTGGTGGCCGTGGACGTGATTCCGGAGAAGGTGGAGAAGATCAACAACAAGATTTCCCCCATCCAGGACGAGTATATCGAAAAGTATCTGGCCGAGAAGCCGCTGAACCTGGTGGCTACACTGGATGGGAAATCGGCCTACAAGGATGCGGACTTCGTGGTGATTGCGGCCCCCACCAACTATGACCCCAAGAAGAATTTCTTCGACACCACGCATGTGGAAGAGGTCATCGAGCTGGTGCTGGAGGTCAATCCCAATGCCGTGATGGTGATCAAGTCCACAGTTCCCGTGGGGTACACCAAGTCCGTCCGGGAGAAGTTCTCCTACCGGGAAAGGCTGGCCGATGGCAAGTTCCGCACGGTTGTCCCGAATATTATCTTCGCCCCGGAATTCCTTCGCGAATCCAAGGCTTTGTACGACAACCTGTATCCGTCCCGCATCATCGTCGGCTTTGACGAAGGGAATGACGCATTTCCCCTCGCTGATAACAAGGCCGATGCTCCGGAAAATGCATCACTCCCTTCGTTGAAGGAGGCTGCCCACACCTTTGCTAAGCTCATTGCAGAGGGTGCCATCAAAGAGGACGTGCCGGTGCTGTTCATGGGCTCCACGGAGGCAGAGGCGGTGAAACTGTTCGCCAACACGTACCTGGCCCTGCGCGTGAGCTACTTCAATGAGCTGGATACTTACGCCGAGATGAAAGGACTGGATACCCAGGCTATTATCGAAGGCGTCGGGCTGGATCCCCGTATCGGCACGCATTATAACAACCCGTCCTTCGGTTATGGCGGATACTGCCTGCCCAAGGATACCAAGCAGCTGCTGGCCAACTTCAACGATGTGCCGGAGAATCTGATCAAGGCTATCGTGGACAGCAACCGCACCCGAAAGGACTTTATTGCCGACCGTGTCCTGGACAAGGCAGGTTACTACAGCTATACCGGAGTGAACGCTTACTCTGCCGCCGAAGAGAAGGAGGTTGTGGTAGGCGTTTTCCGTCTTACTATGAAGTCTAACTCCGACAACTTCCGCCAGAGCGCCATCCAGGGCATCATGAAGCGCATCAAAGCTAAAGGCGCCAAGGTGATCATCTACGAGCCCACTCTGGAGGACGGAACTACCTTCTTTGGCTCTCGCGTGGTGAACGACCTGGCCGCCTTCAAGGCCCAGAGTGATGCTATCATCGCCAACCGCTACGATGCGGTGCTGGACGATGTGGCCGGAAAGGTGTACACAAGAGATATCTTTAAACGCGACTAACCGTGAAAGGAATTGTCCTGGCCGGGGGATCCGGTACCCGTCTATACCCCATAACCAAGGGCGTGAGTAAGCAGTTGCTGCCCATCTATGACAAGCCCATGGTGTACTATCCTATCAGCGCGCTGATGCTGGCGGGGATCAGGGACATTTTGGTGATTTCCACGCCGGCCGATTTGCCCGGCTTCCGGCGTCTGCTGGGGGATGGGTCTGATTACGGGGTCCATTTCGAATATGCCGAGCAGCCCTCTCCGGACGGACTGGCGCAAGCGTTCATCATCGGCGAGAAGTTCATCGGTGACGACACTGCCTGCCTTGTGCTGGGAGACAACATCTTCCACGGCAACGGCTTTGTGGAGCTGCTTCGGGCGGCGGTGGCCGATGCCGAAGCCGGAAAGGCGACCGTGTTCGGCTACGGGGTTTCGGACCCTGAGCGCTACGGCGTGGCCGAGTTCGACCGCGAAGGCAACTGCCTCTCCATCGAGGAGAAACCCGCGCACCCCAAGAGCAACTACGCGGTGGTAGGCCTTTACTTCTACCCCAACAAGGTGGTGCGGGTGGCCAAGGGCATCAAGCCATCGGCCCGCGGGGAACTGGAGATCACGTCCGTGAATCAGGCTTTCCTGGCCGATGGAGAACTCAAGGTCCAGACCCTGGGCCGCGGCTTCGCCTGGCTGGATACCGGTACCCACGATTCCCTGGCCGAGGCCTCCATCTTCGTGGAAGTCATCGAGAAGCGCACCGGCCTCAAGATAGCCTGCCTGGAGGACATCGCCTTCCGGAACGGGTGGATATCGGCACAGAAGCTTAAGGAACTGGCCGCCCCGATGGTTAAGAATCAGTACGGCCAGTACCTGCTGAGGATAGCGGAAGAATAACCACAAAACACTGAATATCATGAACTTAAAAGGAACAAAGACCGAAAAGAACCTGATGGAAGCCTTCGCCGGTGAGTCCCAGGCACGCAACAAGTATACCTACTATGCCTCCAAGGCCAAGAAGGACGGATATGTCCAGATTGCCAGCATCTTTGAGGAGACGGCGGCCAACGAGAAGGAGCATGCCAAGATCTGGTTCAAGTATCTGCACGGCGGTGCGGTGCCGGGAACTATTGAGAACCTGGAGGATGCCGCTAACGGCGAAAACTTCGAGTGGACGGATATGTATGCCCGGATGGCCAAGGAGGCCCGCGAGGAAGGTTTCGAGGAGATTGCCCTGAAGTTCGAGATGGTGGGCGCCATCGAGAAAGAGCACGAAGAGCGCTATCGCAAGCTCCTGGCCAACATCAAGGAAGGCATCGTGTTCTCCCGCGACGGCGATTGCATCTGGCAGTGCTCCAACTGCGGTCACATTGTGATTGGTCCCAAGGCCCCCGAGGTGTGCCCCGTGTGCGATCACCCGCAGAGCTACTTCCAGCTGAAACCGGAGAATTATTAGTATGATCGAATATAGCGTTTCCCTCCACGGAGCCGAGCTCCAGTCCCTGCAGCTGAACGGCCGCGAATACCTCTGGCACGGAGACCCTGCATATTGGGGCCGACGTTCTCCCATCCTTTTCCCGATGGTTGGGAAGGTGTACGGTGGTTCTTTCCGCGTGGACGGCAAGGAGTACCCGATGGGTCAGCATGGCTTTGCCCGGGATTCGGAGTTTGTCTTTGATGGGGAAAGATATGTGTTGGCTGGGTGTCCGTTGGAGAAGTATCCGTATAAGTTCGAGTTGTCGGTGCGGTACCGGGCCGAGGGTCGGAAGTTCTATGCCGAGTGGGAGGTGCTGAATGTTGATTCCCGCGATATCCACTTCCAACTTGGTGCCCATCCGGCACTGATGCTGCCGGATTACCATGAGGAGGACCCGGTGCATGGATACCTGCAGTGCTTTGATGCTTCCGGCAATGTGGTCAAGCAGCCTATGCTTAGCCATGGCCTTGATGGCGGGTACCTCACCGAGCTTGATGCTCCGGTGCCCATGCCGGTGGATGAAGACGGCTTGCTGACCATCACAGGTGAAACCTTTGCCATCGACACCTTTATGCTGGAGCACGGATCGGTGAAGAGCGTGACGATGCTGGATAAGAACAAGAAGCCTTATCTTGCCGTCGGCTGCGATCAGACTGAGGCGTACGGCCTTTGGGCCCCGCACAAGCCCGGTTGCCCGTTCGTCTGCCTGGAACCCTGGTGCGGCATCACCGACCTCGTCGGCTTCAAGGGCGAGCTCTCCGAGCGCTACCTGAACCACAGCCTTAAGCCGGGCGAGAAGTTTGAATTCACGTACTGGATAGAGATATGTTCACTTTAATTGACCTTCCCTACAAGTCCCTGGCGCCGGTCATCAGTGACCAGACGCTGGCTTTCCATCACGGCAAGCACCTGCAGACGTATGTGGACAACCTGAACAAGCTGGTCGCGGGGACGGAGTATGAGGGTCTTTCGCTGGAGGACATCGTGCGCAAGGCTCCTGCCGGCGGCGTGTTCAACAACGCCGGCCAGATCCTCAATCACAACCTGTACTTCACGCAGTTCGCGCCCCAGCCGTCATCGCCGGCCCCGACCGGCAATCTGGCGAAGCAGATCCAGAAGCAGTGGGGGAGCCTGGATGCCTTCAAGGCCGAGTTTGAAGCCAAGGGCGTCGGACTGTTTGGCAGCGGCTGGGTCTGGTTGCAGGCCAACGCGGATGGCGAGCTCTCCATTGCTCAGTACGCCAACGCGGACAACCCCGTGACGCACGGCCTCAAGCCCCTCCTCACCTTCGACGTCTGGGAGCACGCCTACTACCTGGACTACCAGAACCGCCGGGCCGCGCATCTGAGCGCCCTGTGGCAGATTGTGGACTGGGAGGAGATAGAAAAACGCTATACGAAGTAATATGACCCGACTCAACGATAAAGACCACAAGGCGCAAATGGAGGACATGAAGTCCTTCGACGAGCAAATGCCGTGCGTGGGGATCTTCTGGTACGATCCGGAGGACAACACGCTGTTTGGTGTGCGCAAGAAGGAACTGACGCCTCAGATGGTGGAGGAAGCTGCTGAGAAAGGTAAGCCCTTCATCAACTATCCGCAGCTGCACAGGACGGTGTGGGCAAAGGAGTACTTCCGGGCGCAGGCCGTTCAAGGGTGACTACACGCAGGTGCCTCGCGGGCGCGTGGCGTGGACGGTTGACAAGTTCATCGTGCTGGTGGGCAAGTGGGCCGAGCCGATTCAGGAGGACCTCACTGAGCTGCTGGAGAAGGAGTTCTCTCTACCGTACTTCGAGTTTGTATACGATGAGCATTGGGACTTGGGCCACGGCTGGAGTGGCGATATGCCGAGATAAGAGAATATAATAGTTTTTCATTCTTGTCATTCTAAGCGAAGCGAAGAATCTTATGGGTGTATACGAAGAAAACATTGTGCCGATTAAAATAGCCAGCTTGGCCGAGTATGTGGCAGAGAGAAAACGCATCTCCCTGGACGAGGCCTTAGTGTATATCTATCTTAATCCGATGTACAGAGAGCTGTATAATGAAGGTGCAAAGTGGTGGTACTTGAGTTCGGAAGCCTTGTTCGAGGAATTTGAAAGAAGGAGGAAAGATAAGGCGATGGAGGTATCTAATGCGGCATTCGAGTTTTATACCTATACATTAGAAAGGTATGCCATCAGCAAGGGAATAAGCGGGCTGCAGGCTTTGGCACTCTTTAAGGAGTATTATGCCGATGTTTTTCTTCTCACTCACTATGATTTGCTCCACACTCAAGGAACTGGATATGTGATTGACGAAGTTCAACGCTATATTGATAGGAGAAAGAAGAAATGAGACTGTATCACGGATCCAATGTTGAAGTTCGAAATCCCAACCTCAGATTTAGTCGAGAGAAGACCGACTTTGGTAGGGGATTCTACACCACAACCCAAAAGGAACAGGCCGAGAGGTGGAGCGAGATTAAACTGGATAGGGCAAAGACCGGGAAGCGGATTGTGTCTGTTTATGAGATAGATGAAACTATACTCACAAGCCCCGGTTTAAAGATTCGGGAGTTCCACGGAGTTGATGAGGCCTGGCTGATCTTTGTGGTGGATAGCCGTAAAGGCATCAAGCACGATTATGACCTGGTCTTTGGCCCAGTGGCGAACGATAAGGTTTTTACCACGGTGAACCTGTATGAAAGCGGCGTCCTGGATGCCGAAACTGCCATTGCCCGATTGAAAGCATACAAAACCTACAATCAATTATCGTTTCATACCGATAGGGTGATGGGGAAATTGAGGTTTGTAGGTAGTGATGAAGTTGATGAATAGTTAATTGAAATACGTTTTATGATAAAAAAACTCATATTTGACAATTATAAGCCTTTTAATGGACATCATGAGATTGAGATAAGGCCATTCACGTTATTGGTAGGTAAAAACAGTAGTGGGAAGAGCTCTATTACTCATCTTTTGTCTATGATGGATAGTCTTATTGGTGTTCATAGACCGATACAATATCGGTGTTTTTCCAGCGACTTCATCAACATGTACTCTTTTCATAATTATCTTACTACCGGGCTTAAATTGGGTGTCGTCAATGGGGGCGATCAAGAATTGTATGTGAGTTTTATCCGCAATGTTGGGAAGTTGTATTTATTAAGTGTCGAGGTCATAGATAAGGGTCGAACGTTTAAAAAAGAATTCACATCTAACGATCGAAAAGAGGCAAGTAACGATATTAGTTTTATTGAGCCTGTTTTGAATGAATGGGGCTTTGAACTTGCGAGCTGGTCATACAAAAGTAACTACATTGCTCCTGTTAGAAGTATCCCTGATTCAATTGTGGGTTTTAATTCTTCCAATGTGGGAGAAGTAAGGAGTCGAGGAGAAAATGTATATGATATTCTATTAGATTCTTTTCGGGGAGACAAGGTATTGTTTAACCAAGTATCCAACTGGTTATATACGTATATGGATCGCCAAAGGTTAACGGTAGACCCATTGGTTGGAGATTATTATTCTATAGGGGTTGACAACAGTCGAGGTGCTGATGTTCCTATTGAGGATGTAGGGGAAGGCATTTCTCAGGTTATGCCAATTATAATCCAGTCTTATCTTGAGAAAAAATCTGATTTGACAATCATCGAACAGCCCGCTTTGCATTTACATCCAGCTGCTCATGCTGCTGTCACCGATCGTCTTATCGAGTCAATTATAAGACAAAAGAAGACATATGTTATTGAGTCACATTCCGCTAATATTCTTTTGGCTCTCCGGCGAGCGGTTGTTAATCCTGAGGTGAATATTACGAGTAAGGACGTAATAGTGTATTTTCTTGATATTGATTCGGATAAACAGGTCGCGCCCATAGAGATTAACGATTTTGGTGAACTGTCTTCATGGCCGACAGGTGTTTTTGGGGAAGGGTCTGATCTTGTTAAGGATATTTTAAGGATACGCAAATGATTTTTGACCTCTCAACCGCTTTTATTAAAGGAACAAAACCCAATCTTTTGTCAGATTTAGTTGCTCAGATTCTTAATCACAAGCACTATTTGACTTTTTCTGGAGAGGTGGTGGATTATTTATGGGACGTTATTGGGAAACATAGTAGTTCTACGCAGACGGACTTATGGTTACAGAGCCAGGAGAATTTATCGCCTACTATAGAAATAAAAAGATATTGTACAACCGTTAGAGATACGACGTTTTCTTTTGAAGCCTTAATGGAAATGGCTTGCAAGCCTGCAATTATTCTAATGGAGAATACTCGTGAATGGGTTGTGTACAAACGGATGATAGAGTGCTATGCAAATGATGCTAATTATGGGAATCTTTATAAAATGCTTGAGAGGGCGGCAAAAGACCCTGCGCGCTTGTTGCCCGTCAAGTCGGGAGGTTGCGGTGAGATGCTTCAGTCATTAGATGATTTCTTTACAGAAGGATATGGTTTATCTTTAGAGCAAAAGGTGATGGTAGTATTTGACAGAGATACTATTTCTGCTTATTCTTTTGATTCCAACAAAAAGCGATTGTTCAAAAGGTTGTGTGGAAAAAAGTTTAGCAAACTGTCAAATTCAGATGTTTACTCTCTTTCACAGCCGGGATTTATTTGGCATATGTGGTATCGACGGGAATTAGAGAATTATTTTCCAGACAGCGTATTTATCAATAGCAAGTTTCAAAGAAAGGTCGGGTTACCTCCTTTTGAGGATAACCATTATGCTGATGTTCTTGAATATTATGCGCCAAATAAAAGAACTGAAAAAAAATTAAAGAATTCGTTTCCTCTTTTGTCATCGTATATGACAAGGGAGTTATTTGAGAAGAATCAAATGGTATTCTCTATTGGAGAGAAACACTTTGGAGAGATTGAGTTGTTTCTTCTTAAAATAGTAAAGATAGTTTAGTAATGACAAATAGAATATCCATCAAGGCCGACAGGGAATACCTGCGGGAGATTTTTATGAAAATCGAAAGGGGCGAATATGCTGTTCCCGTTTTCCAGCGAGATTTCGTTTGGAAGCCGAATCAGATTATTAATCTATTTGATAGTATACTTCGTGGTTATCCAATTGGCTCACTTGTTTTATGGAATTCTAATGAGGTCCATCAGTCTAAGCATATCTTGACCGATGAAATAATTGATGCCCCAACACCGGATTATTATATTCTTGATGGCCGCCAACGCCTGACAACTCTGTATGGTGTTATTTCTTCACAGGTGGACAAACGTTCTATCTTTAAGTTGTGTTTTAATTTAGAGAAGCAATCTTTTGAGTATTCTCAGAAAGAAGCCCCTTTCTTAGTGGAGGTATCAGTGGTTTATGACACTTTTTCTCTCCTAGATTGGATGAGTAGTCTTCCGAGCGTGGTTAAGAATGAAGAAAAACTTCATTCCTATATTGTAAACGCCAAAAACCTTAACTCTTTACTACAGGAATACATCGTTAGCGAAATTATGATTAGTCAGTGTGGATTGGGGGAGGCGGGTGTTGTTTTCTCTCGTATCAATTCTACTGGTACACGGATAGAGTCGCTTGATATGTTACAGGCAGTTAAGTATAAAGGTGATAATTCTGCTTTAATCTCATCCTATGTTCAGCGGATTCAGAACAGGCTTGAGGAGTATGATTTTCAGGGACTTAGCCCGAAAGATATCTTGAACTGCTGCTTTTGGTACACGGATAGAAAGTATTATGATTCTAAGATAGAGAGTCTTGATAAGGAAAATTTAGAGGAGATTTTTCCGAAAGTAGAGAACGCGTTGGTTAGAGCCATAGTCTTTCTTCGCAATGAGTGTGGGGTCGTTTCTCTGAAACTTTTGCCATACACTAAACAACTTCTTGCTCTAGTCTGGGTTTTCAAGGATGAAGATGAAGTTGATCCAAATCGACGACAAGAGCTGAAGAAGTGGTTTTTTTATACAACTTACACGCAGATGTTTATGAATGGTGCGCTCCAGCATATTCGTAATATTCATAATCGATTAGAAGATTATATTCATGGGAAAAAGGTTTCTGCATGGGATTATGAAGAAGTGCCCATTCCTAATTTTGGCTTCAGATTTTCTGCGAAGTCTGCTCAAGCCCGCTTTATGGCCTTGGTAATTGTGGCCAAGCTTAACGCTACCGGAATTAATATGTCTGAGATGCGCTTCGCTGGATTTGATCATTTAAATAGCAGTGTATCGCCATTATCGTACGTTCCAAGAATTATGGTTCAAGGTGAAAGGATAGTTTTGAATGACATATCATTCTCTGATGCTTTAAAGCCGGGCTGCGACGGTTTTGAGATGGAAAGTTATAGGCGTAGAATGATAGATCTTGAAACGTATTTCTTAGAATCCCTTGGAATTATCATTGAGAGTGAGACGGGAGCGTAATCTTTGTTTAGTAGTTACATGCCATAGCTGAATTGCACTTATGTCCAATGCGCCAGACGGCCTCCCCACACCCTATATCCCCAGTTTATGGAGTGGGAAACTGTCAGCCACGAGGATAAAAGAAAGCCGCACGATAGAGAAATAAGCCAGGGAGCGCCCGAGGCCGCAGGCCGACAGGCCGGCGCCACCATGGAAATTAACCAGCCAAGCAGCGGAGGCCCCAAGCGCCGCGCCCAACCCCGAACTCCAAGAACAAAAAAACAGAAAGTACATTAGATTATATATAGAAGTTAAACCTGCAAGAGTACCCCGCCCAAGAAAGTGATACCGAAAACGTAGCGGTTGATGGTTGTAACATCTATGACCGCCAAAACAGGAGGAATAAAACTCGAGTAGGTAAGAAGTAAAACATTGTGGTTAATCCGGAAAAGGACAAAGAACCCCATGAAACAAACCAAAAATTTTGCTATATTTGTTGGTCAATCCAAATGTAATGGAAAGGCGGGCAGTCGTTTGTCCTGCTGGGATAGCGGCCGGCCGACGAAACAAGCATTGTTTCAGATGCCCTTTTCTTGTCCCTCCACGAATTAACGTGGGTAGGGGACTTAGGACGTAGGAAGGCATGAAGTGGAATCTTCGAATAGATGGTCTCGACAAAGAATCGCAAATCAAGAGTTATGAGGCTCGTCGCGGTAGCGCCGGTCGATACGCCGATATCCCACTCATTCCGCCCCCGAATAACCGAAAGGCAAGTATAGGGGCAACAAGAAGGTGCCGCTCAGCACGGACGATTGGGTGTAAAAGGCTGCCCCCAATGGTAGACAACCTTTTTCCGGATGGGTGAATTGATTTGCGGCTAAATGCCGGGCAGGAACTAAGTTATCCTTCGATAACGGGTCCTGATGGTTTCCGTCGCAACCCTCAGAACCTTTGAGATTGAACTGAGTGTTTCCTTGACCCTCTGGAGTTCCAGGGTAAAGCCAATGGTAAACGAGGTTTTGATTTTGACCATAGTGTTACATTGGGTACAAATGAGTGATAGAGAGTTCCATTGGATTAGTTTGAGGACCATTACCTCAGGGAGTACGCATCCGGGTAAAAAAGTAGAGCACCTCCCGATAAAAGGAAATGCTCTATGTTAAGTGCCCTTTCTCAAGGGGCTACCCAAATGTAACTATTGCAAAGGTATACAATGTTTTTGGAAAAACAAAGGCGCACCTATAAAAAACCTAAAGCCAGTTTCAGTGTGTCAAAGACCATTTTGTCCCGCAAGGTAAGAAGAGTTATCCGTTTCATCACCAAATGAAACGTTTAAATTATAAAGCGCTGAAATTAAGATAGATACAAGGGCTGAGAAACGAAAAAAACTGCACAAATTGAGCCAAAAACTGCACAAGGCAAAGTGCAAGTGCTTGAGAATTAGAGAGATATCCAGGGAAAAGTGAAACGGATAATGAAACGGCTTTGAACGCTCACTATCCCGAGCGTAAGCAGGCTCGACCGAAGGTCAATACTAGCCCAGATCTGCTACACGAGACACAATACTTAGACGATAAACAATATACATCATTGAATGATGACTGCATAGAGCCAGCTCAAGATGTTGACAGCAGCCATAAAAAAGCTGAAAGAATAACCTTTCACCTGTCACCTCTCACCTTTCACCTAAATAACGTAGTGGTAAGCTTTAGGGTAGAACGAGGGTAGAAGTAGGTAAGAAGAAGGGTAGAAGGGGCCGATGAGCGAGAGAGAATAAAATAAGGTAGGGACTATCGCAAAATAGCCAAAGATTTATAACAAATTGATTGCTAATGTGTTAGAAATTTTGTATCTTTGATATGGTAAAAAGAATTCCCCCAAT
>CAJOIQ010000025.1 GCA_905234795.1 uncultured Bacteroidales bacterium
CGCATCGAGCTCCAGGCCGATTTCTACGCCGGCATGTGGGGCCACTATGAGAGCGCCCTCTTCGGCTCGCTGGAAGACGGAGACCTGGAGGAAGCCATCAACTGTGCTTCTGTGATTGGAGACGACTACCTACAGAAAAAGGCGCAGGGCTACGCCGTGGAAGAATCCTTTACCCACGGAACCGCCCAGCAGCGCATGCGCTGGCTCAAGAAAGGCCTGTCCACCGGCGACTTGCGCCAGGGAAATACCTTTAATCTGAAGGACAGCCAGCTATAGCTTTTGCAATCCGGCAAAAATGATTAACTTTGCATCCCCTAACACGGAGGTGTGGCCGAGTGGTCGATGGCGGCAGTCTTGAAAACTGTTGAACGGCAACGTTCCGGGGGTTCGAATCCCTCCGCCTCCGCTTATTTTTCCCTCTTGAAATATCCCATCAGCGCCTTCTGGTACTCCAGCAAAGCCTTGGAGCCGGCGGCCGTGATGCGGCACACGGTATGGGACCCGCGTCCTTCCCCGCTGCGGGACACTTTGATATAGCCGGCTTCTTCCAGGTTGGTGATTTGGACACTGAGATTCCCCGCCGTGGCCTTCGTGAGCCCCTTGAGGTACACGAAGTCGGCGTCGTCCAACGAGTCCAGCGCCGCCATTACCTTGAGGCGCAGCTCGTTGTGCAGTATGGGATTCAGGTCCTTAAACTCCATCTTTTACCGTTTTTTCAAACAAATGGCCGGGGATGATGAGGGCACTCACGGCACATACCACAATGCACAGCAATCTGGTAGCTCCAAATCTCTCCCTGCAGGAGGAAGGAAACAATGCCCAGACTGGCGGCGGCTATTCCGCCCACGATCATGGGCCGGAAACGTCTTTCCTCACCGGTGATGAAAGCGCCCAGGCCCACCAGCAGGCAGATGAGCGGATTCTCCACTGTTTCATAAATACCGGCAAAGCCGAAGATGAAACCGCCGATTCCAATGGCACATGCGGCAAACATCCAGTAGCGCAGCACCAGCTTGGAACCCCTCGTACGCATATGCATGCGCTGGTGATCCTTATTCAGCAAATAAGTCATCAGCGGCATCCCGATGATGGGAATGCCTGCCCATACCCACATGCACCAATCCTGGTGCAACAACTGCCACAGAATGAATTCCAGCAGGTAGAAAAAGGCCGAGAGCCAACCCCACAGCGGGAACAGCCATCCCCCGGTGGGGACATCGTCCATTTCAACTTTGCCCCTGGTACGGGCAATTACTTCGAGAGCGTCAAAGTTTTCTTCCATAACAGGGGCAAAGATAATGAATTTGAATTAATTGTGGTTTACATATATTTCACTTTTCTTTCTATTGTCATACTTCAGGCGGAAGATAATCTGGGTGCCGTAGGAAGTCTCGCCGCCGGGATTGCTCTTCGTGCGTTGAAGCCTTGGATGATCGTCCTTGCCGCCGTAGCCAGAGAAGGAGAAGCCGTCGTAATCGTAGGCCAGTTCCACATAGGCCCAGTTCCAATAGGCATCCTCCGGAGTGGTAATCACACCCACTTCCATGCCCATGCCATAATTGCACACGCCGTTTTCTCCGCCACTGGTCCAGGGTTCAAAAGCGCCGTTACTGTGCTTATAGGTAATCTGGAAGGAGGTGGGCTTATGATGAACCACCTTTACGGGGATGGTGAACTTCACGTTGTGGTCGGTCACGCTGCGGAAGATCAGATCAAACTCTCCTTCCGGGATGCCCTTCTTGAAATCCACATATTTGCCGTAAGGATTGTAATACAACTTGTTATAGTTCTCCGTAGCGGGGTCAATCTCTATGCCGTAACCGGTGAAAGAAGAGCCCTCCGGCGTCCAGGAATCTACCGTGAGCCAGATGGAGTCGCTACCCCATCCGTAAGCGGGATCATTCTCGACCAGAATAAAATCGGCGGAACTGTTTTCCATCGAAAGAGAGAATGAAGAGTACCCGGGGCCGTTGTAGAGGGTAATGTAATCAGTCATATCCGTTCCTGCGTAACCGAAGGTCAGTTTCACCTGCTCATTCTCGGCCGATTGGGTGGCGGTGAGCTTCTGGGTGGAAGCATCCCAGCTGAACCATTCGCCGGAAGAGCCGCCCCGGGTCTGGCTGTTCAGGGTCACCTTGCTCCAGTCGAAGCTGGCGCCTGCCGTCCAGCTTGACGTTACCGCCCTGGCCCATATGAGCGTCAATCACATTATCCTCGCCCAATCTGAAGGTGCCAAGCTTGGCGCCGGCCCAAGGGTACTTCTCATAGAATTCCTTGTTGATAGTGGTGAGCTTATTGGCTACCTCAAGGGGAATCTCTCCGTTGAGCCAGCCCTTGGTGTAGTTATTCTCGTCCTCGTCCAGGCATTCAATGTGGACGCACTGCTTGGTTCCGTCCGTCCAACTGGTACCCACATACCATTTGGAGTACTGCTGAGGGAGGTCATAGACATAAACTTCGCCACCCTTCTTCTGGATGGAGTAGGTGTTGTCCTTGAGTTTTTCGGCTTTCTTGATGGGCTCTTCCTCCACGGGCGGATCCACGGCGTCCAGGGGAAGGACCTCGGCGGTAGCTACCACCTGGATACCCTGCTGCAGGGTGTTTCCGGTAGAAGCGTCACCCACTACTTTGATGATGGTTCCTTTGACGGTACCACCGGTAAAGCTCTTGGGATCAGGAGCCGTGAAGGTCACCGTGACGGTACCGCTCTCGTCGGTAGTGGCAGATGCCGGACTCACCGAACCGTTAATCCCCTCAAATTTGATGGTGGCCGAATAGTGGCTCAGATTCTCGGGGACACCCGTCGGCGTCAGGAAAGAGAAGGTAAAAGTGAATGATGCGGTGCCGGCAGCATTGATCTTGGCCGAAGCAGGAGATGCCGCAAGTTTGGCTTCGTGGACACCAAGCTCAACTTTAGGTGCGCAAGACACGAACAACCCGGCCGCAATGGCCAGTAAAAAGGCAGTTTTAAATAGTTTCATAGCAGTATCTTTGTTTTAAGGTTTATTTCACAAACTTTTACAAAGTTAATAAAGTTTATTTCTTAAACAATAGGACATAACAAGATTTTTGTTTAGCTTTGTGGTATCTATGCGTAAGTGGCTTATTCTCATAGCGCTTTTATTGCTCGGTGGTACTTTTGCAAAGGCGCAGACAGACTCCCTGCGGCTGGGTTATTCCGCGCAGGGCAACGTAGTGGACGCCGCCACCGGCCGGCCGTTGGAATCCGTGCACGTGTCCATCCCCGGCCGTCACCAGGCCACCGTGACCAATGCCGACGGCTTCTTCATCATCAAGAGCGACAAACCCATAGATACCATCACCTGTTCCTATATGGGCTTCAGGAGCAAGACGGTAAAGGGAGGGAGTAATCTCTGGATTCAACTTCAACGGGAAAGTCTGCTTCTTGCCGAGGCCAGTATCATTACCGGAGACCCAAAATCCCTGGTCCAGGAAGCCGTAGGACGCATTTGGGAAACCTATTGCACCCAGCCGCAGCTGCTGGAATGCTTCTACAGGGAAACCCTCCGCAAGCAAAACCGCTATACCTATGTGGCCGAGGCCGTGGCGCGCATCTATAAATCGGCTTATAACGGATATGTCTCCTACGATGCCGCAGCACTGGAAAAAAGCCGGGTTCTGGTGAGCCAGCGCCGCACCGACACCCTGAGCGTCAAGACGCAGGGCGGCCCCAACACCGCCATCACCATGGACATCGTCAAGAACAACGCCATCCTGTTCAACAAGGAGGACATGGACCTGTACAGCTACGATATGCTCCCGCCTACCTATATCGGGGACCGGCTTCAGTTTGTGGTAAGGATGACCCCCATGGCCATAGTGGATTACGCCCTGTACAACTGCACGCTGTACATAGACCGGGAACTGCTCACGTTCACCCGTATCGAAGCCTCACTGGACATGCGGGACCGCGCAAAAGCGGTGAGGGTGATGTTGGTGTCCAAGCCGTTCTCCCTGCGCTTTATTCCGGAGGAATGCTCCGTAGTCATGAATTATCGGCAGGAAAACGGGAAAACCCGCCTGGAATATTTCCGCTCGACCATGCGTTTTGCCTGCGACTGGAAAAAGCGGCTGTTCCGCACCAAGTATACCGCCGTCAACGAACTGGTGGTCACCGACGTGCGCCCGGAAGCCCAGCCCATCACCCGCCAGCAGCGTTTCCGCATGGGAGATTTCCTGCCCGACATGGCGCCCCTTTTCTATGACCCGGACTTCTGGAAAGACTACAATATTATCGAACCCTCCGAGAGTCTGGAGCACGCTATAAAAAGGCTGCGCAAAAATTGAAAATAAATTTTGCAGATTCCAGAAAAGATACTACCTTTGCAATCCCAATCACAGGGGCGTAGCTCAGCTGGTTTAGAGCGCTTCAGTCACATTGAAGAGGTCATCGGTTCGAATCCGATCGTCCCTACAAAAGAATCCAGGCATCGATGCCTGGATTCTTTTGTAATATCGGATATGAGTGCAGCCTATTTCTTGTACGAGGAGGACAGGAAAGCCTCGGGGTGCACGTCTTTCGGGAGGTTCGTCACCTCGACAAGCCCCTTGCATTCGAAGAAGGCCAGCCGGTCCACTTTCTTGAGTTTCTTGGGAAGGGCCACCCTCCTGAGGCTGATGCAGTCGGCGAAGAAGTACGGCGCGATGGCATCATCCACCGTCCGGCACTTCATCAGGACAACCCCGTCGTTCCATTCGAGGCCGTAGGTCTTGTCGACGCCGAGGCGGACCATCTCGTCCCAGTCCTCCTTGGTGGCTCCGTCCAGCTTGAAATAGTAGTCGAAGGCGGGGGCGTTGTTGGGCGTGATGGTCCCCCTGATCTCCATCTTGGTAGTCCGCATGCGGAAGGGAGCCGTCGCGACGATGCGGGCATCCGTGAGGTCAAGCTCCGTGAGAGCTCCGTATTCGTTCCGGTAGTCCCTGGGAAGGATGACTGCACCGGCCATGCGGCGGATGAGGTCGATGTCCTCGCCGTTGAGGGGTCCCTTGACGGTGAGCTTGCGGATGAAGGGGGCGTCCTTTTTGAGTTTATTGGAAAGAGTCCCCGCCTTGGACAGCTTGACGGTGACCTCCTTGTAGCGGGCCGGGGAGTCGGGCTCGATGCCGACGAGGGCCTGGGCGAAGGGGAGCTGCCACTCGGTGGCGTCCCTGAGGAACAGGGTGCGGAAATAGCCGTTCCCGAAGCCCTTCCAGCCGAAGTCCAGGTGGAGGAAATCGCCCTGGATGCCGTCGCAGACGAAGAGGTGGTTGTTACCGGCGAGGATGACCGGACGGGCGGCCGCAATATCCTCCCGCACCATCATCAGCATCTCCTGCTGGCCGAGGATCTCGCCAAGCAGCCTGCACCGCGGGCTGTAGCCCCAGGTGTTGAAAAGGGCCGCCTTGAACTGTGAGATGAGGGTATGGGATGCGCCCGTCCCGAGGACGGTGCCCAGCGACAGGGCGCAGTCCAGAAGGAGCGCTTCGGGCTTGAGGTTATTCCAGTCTACAGGATACTCCGACAGGTCATAGGTGTAGGAATTTCCGTGGATGGTCTTACCGCTGAAAACTCCTTTCAGCTGTACCGGTGACTTGTAGTAGGTGAGCACCTGGGCGAGCGCCACGGGGCCGCAGCCCACCACGCTGTACCAGGCGCTGTCGCCCTCACCATCCTTGGGGAAGAGCTTGTTGTAGGGCAGATGCTGGCCGTAGTTGATGTCGGCACATAACGGAGCGACGTCATTCTGCTTCTCCAGGGCAACCAGTGACTGGGGAGCACTGTCAAGGCACTTCAAGATGGCCTCATACCCGGAAATCATCTTCAGGAAGAACCCGTCCTGCTCCACGGGGTCCTCCTCGTCGGGGCTCTTGGTCCACACCTCGTTCCCCGTCCCGTAGGCGAGGACGGGCGAGCCGAGCGCGTCCTTATACTTGGAGCGTGCCACCATCACGAAGACCTCGTCCTTGGACGCGGCGAAGTAGACGCACTGGGGGCTCGAGTAGACGACCTGGAGGTTCTCGGCCCTCTGGCCCATGCTTTCCAGGAAGGCGACGGCTTCCTGCCACTCGGCACGGACGGACGAGGGGATGGCGGCTGCGGAGACAGCTTGCAGGCAGACGGTCAGCAGAAGAATGAGGATGGAACGGTATCTATTCATAGAAATGGATTGCGAGCTGAAAACAAAAATAGGAAAAACGCGGGAATAACCCAATAGTCAACATCTTTTTTGTATCTTTGTACAAAGTCTATACATCATGCCCCAAACCGTCCTTCAACCCCTGTTTGAATCCTATACCGGCCAGCAACTGGGCCAGGTGCAGGAACTTCCTTCTTCCGGCAGTCACCGCCGGTACTTCCGCCTGAACGGCGGGAAGGTTACCCTCATCGGGGTTATCGGCACATCCAAGGAGGAAAACCACGCCTTCATCGCCATTTCCCGGCATTTCCGGGAGCAGGGGCTGCACGTTCCGGCCGTACTTGCCGTGAGTGAAGACGAGCTGGCCTATATCCAGGAGGACCTGGGTGACAAAGTGCTCTTCGACATGGTTTCACAGGGGCGGGAAAGCGGCATCTACTCCTCCTATGAGATTGAACTGCTGCGCCGAACCATTGAACAGTTGCCGCGCATCCAGTTCCTGGGAGGAAAAGGACTGGACTGGAGCGTCTGCTTCCCGCAGGAAGCCTTCGACGCCCGCATGATAGACTTCGACCTCAACTACTTCAAATACTGTTTCCTCAAGGCTACCGGTCTGGAATTCAACGAGATTATGCTGCAGGAGGACTTCGAGAAGTTTAAGGCCGACCTCCTGGAGGAGGTTGAGGAGACCTTCCTGTACCGGGACTTCCAGGCCCGCAACGTGATGATCAAGGACGGCGAACCCTGGTTCATCGACTTCCAGGGTGGCCGGCGCGGCCCCATCTATTATGATGTGGCCTCTTTCATCTGGCAAGCCCGTTCCCGCTTCCCTGAGGATCTGAAGCAGGACCTCATCCGCACCTATCTGCGTGCCTTGCAACAGTTCAGGAAAGTGGACGAAGAGCAGTTCCGCAGCCGGCTGCGCCTGTTTGTGCTGTTCCGTACGCTGCAGGTGCTGGGCGCCTACGGTTTCCGCGGCTACTTTGAGAAAAAGCCCCATTTCCTGGCCAGCGTTCCTTATGCCATGCAAAGCCTTCGCACCCTGCTGCAGACGCCCTTCACGGAGTATCCCTACCTGAACCAGATCCTGCAGGAACTGTCTGTAAAGCCGGAGCTGAACATCATGCAGGAAGACCATCGGCTGGAAGTCCAGGTATACAGTTTTGCCTATAAAAAAGGCATTCCGGCCGATACCACCGGCAACGGCGGCGGCTACGTCTTTGATTGCCGCAGCGTGAACAATCCCGGCAAGTACGAATACTATCGCCAGTTCAACGGCATGGACCCCGAAGTGATTAAATTCCTGGAGGACGACGGAGAGGTGACCGTGTTCCTGGACAGCGTGTACAAGCTGGTGGACGCTCATGTGCAGCGCTTCATCGAGCGCAAGTTCACCCACCTGCAGGTGTGCTTCGGCTGCACCGGTGGCCAGCACCGCAGCGTTTATTGCGCCGAACATGTGGCCCGGCATCTGGCCGATAAATTCAATGTAAAAGTAGTGGTCACTCACCGGGAACTGAACACCGAAAAAATGCTGTAGTCCCATGAAGGCAATGGTCTTTGCAGCGGGTCTGGGCACTCGCTTGCGCCCCATTACGGATACCCTTCCCAAAGCCCTGGTCCCCGTTTGCGGGGAGCCACTGCTTTACCATACGCTGCACAAACTGAAAGATGCGGGTTACACGGATGTGGTGGTGAACATCCACCATTTCCCGCAAATGATCCGGGAATATCTGGACACTCACGATTTCGGCCTGAATATCGGTATCTCCGACGAATCATCGGCCCTTCTGGAAACCGGCGGCGGCATCGCCCATGCCAAGGACCTGCTGCTGCCCACGGACGAACCTTTCCTGGTGCATAACGTGGATATTGTCTCCAACCTGGACATTACCTGGTTCCGTGCCCAGATGCGCCCGGGCGCCCTGGCCACCCTGCTGGTTAGCCATCGGCAAACCCAGCGCTATCTGCTCTTTAACGACAACATGCGCCTGGTGGGCTGGACACACATCGGCACCGGAGAAGTGCGCTCGCCCTATCCCGGGCTGGATCCATCGGCATGCAAGCGCTTAGCCTTTGCCGGTATCCACAACATTTCCCCGGAGGTTTTTGACGCCTTCCAAGCCCTGGGTATGCCGGAGCGTTTTCCCATCATGGACTTCTATCTGGACGCCTGTGCCCGCTACCCCATTTACGGAGTGGTGGCCGACGACCTGCAACTGGTGGATGTGGGGAAGATTGACACCCTCCCGGAAGCAGAGCGGATTTGTTGCTCGATTATTCCTTCGCGAAAAACTTCCAGTGGAAGAGAATGAGGTAGATGGCGCCGCAGGTGACACAGCTGTCGGCGAAGTTGAAGACAGGCTCGAAGAAGATGTGACCGCCCAGGCCGGGGACCCAGGAAGGCCAGGTCCAGAGGGGGAAGTAGAACATGTCCACCACCTTGCCCTGCATGAAGGGGGCGTAGGAGCCCAGGGTGGCTACCGTCTGATAGGTGGACTCACTGAAAATGAGGCCGTAGCACAGGCAATCCACAATGTTGCCGAAGGCGCCGGCGGTGATAAGGGTGAGGCCGACGAGCACGCCAGTGGGCACCTTTTCCGTACGCTTAAGCAGTTTGGAAATCCACCAGACCAGCACGCCGAAAAGCACCAGGCGGAACAGCGTGAGCAGGTATTTTCCCAGGACGCCGCCGAAGGACATGCCGAAGGCCATTCCCTTGTTCTCCACAAAGAGCAGCTGGAACCAGTTGCCCAGAACGGGAATGCTCTCCCCCAGGGTCATATTGGTCTTGACCAGGACTTTAATGACCTGGTCGATAACCACTAACAAGACACCCAGAATAAGGAGAAACCTGCCCCGGTTTTTCATAAACTATTTGCGGCCGGTTTTTTCCAGGATGGCCTTGCCTTCCACGGTGGTGGTGGCGTGCGGAACCAGGCGCAGACGCTCCTTGGGGATGAGCTTGCCGGTTACGCGGCAAATGCCGTAGGTCTTGTTCTCGATGCGAACCAGGGCAGCTTCCAGGTTCTGGATGAACTTGTACTGACGCTGGGCCAGGGCACCGGCTTCTTCCTTGGAAAGCTGGAAGGCGCCGTCATCCTCTACGGTCTTGAACGTAGGGGCGGTGTCCAGGATGTCGTTTCCTCCGGCGTGAGTCATGGCTTCGCGCAGGGTATTGTACTCGGCGCGGGCTTTATCCAACATCTCGTTGATAATGACGCGGAACTCTTCCAGTTCTTCGTCAGAATAGCGGGTTTTGTTGTTCTCTTCCATATTAGTTATCGTTTTACGGTTAGCTTGATGGTTCCCTCTGTCCATTCCACCTCGGCGGCATCGGCGGGGGCTTCCCCGGCAGGTTTGAGGCCGATGGAAAGGGACAGGGTTTGTGCCTTCACATAATCCCCGAAGGCCGATAGGGCGTCTGTCAGGTCTGCGTCGTCGGCGTAGACCACGGTATCGATACGGTCCGTCACCTCAAAACCGGAGCTCTTGCGCAGGTTCTGGATACGGTTCACCAGTTCGCGGGCAAGACCCTCACGGCGAAGTTCGGGCGTCACTTCAATATCCAGGGCCACGGTGAGCGAACCCTCGGAGGCCACCTGCCAGCCGGGAACGTCCTCGGAGGCGATGGCATAGTCCCCGGGATTGAGCACCACGGGGCCGCCGGGCAGTTCCAGCGTGTAGGACTCCCCTGCTCCCTCGGCTTTCTGGATGGCGGCAATCACGGGCTGCTCCAGGGTGCCGAAGGCGGCGGCAATCTCTTTCATGCGGGCGCCGTATGTTTTGCCCAGCACCTTGAAGTTGGGCTTGATTCTCAGGCTCATGATGCTGGAAGCATCGGCGATGAATTCCATCTCCTTTACGTTCACTTCGGCCAGGATGATGGACTTGACGGCCTCCAGCTGTGCGCGCACTTTCTCGCTGATAACCGGGATGATGACCTTCTGGAGCGGCTGACGCACAGGGATGTTCACCTTCTTGCGCAGCGCCAGAATCATGGACGTAGCCTGCTGGGCCAGGGCCATGCGTTCCTCCAGGGCGGCGTCAACCACGCTTTCGTCGGCCGACGGCATCAAAGTGAAGTGCACGGATTGGGCTCCGGGAACCAGGTCACAGTACAGCTGGTCCATATAGAACGGAGCGATGGGGGCGGCCAGGATGGCCACAGTCTTGAGAACCGTGTACAGCGTGGCGTAGGCGGCATTTTTATCGGCCGTCATCTCTCCGGCCCAGTAACGGGCGCGGTTCAGGCGCACGTACCAGTTGGAAACGTCGTCGCACACAAAGGCTTCCAGGATGCGGCCCGCCGATTTGACGTCGTAGTCCTCATAGGCCGCACGCACGTCACGGATGACCGTGTTCAGCCTGGAAATAATCCACTTATCCAGTTCATTTGTAGCCGTCAGTGTCGGCGAACAGGTGTCCGCCGTCGCTAAATAGGCTGCCGATGCTCCGCCGGACACCTGTCCACCGTCACCGACGGTAGCCGGCTGCCAATGATCGATATTGGCGTACCGGGCAAAGAAGGCGTAAGTATTGTAGAGCGTGCCGAAGAACTTGCGACGGACTTCGTCCACGCCTTTTTCGTCAAACTTGAGGTTGTCCCAAGGCTCGGCGTTGGTGAGCATGTACCAGCGCAGGGCGTCGGCGCCATAGGTATCCAGGGCCCAGAACGGATCCACGGCATTGCCCAGACGCTTGGACATCTTGTTGCCGTTCTTGTCCAGCACCAGACCGTTGGAAATGACGCGCTTGAAGGCGGGCGTTCCGGAAATCATGGTGTGGATGGCATGCAGGGTATAGAACCAGCCACGGGTCTGGTCCACGCCCTCGGCAATGAAATCGGCCGTGGCGCCGAAAGCCTCCGAACCCAGGTTGCGCAGGCCTTCCTGAGCGTAGGGCATGGCGCCGGAATCGAACCAGACATCGATGAGGTCGGTCTCACGCGTCATCTTTTTGCCGGAAGCGCTCACCAGGAAGATGTCGTCCACATAGGGCCGGTGGAGGTCGATCTTATTGTAGTTCTCCAGGGACATGTCATTGGGATTGAAGCCCTTGTCCTTGAAGGGGTTGGAAGGCATGACGCCAGCGGCGACCGCCTTTTCTATTTCATCGTACAGCTCTTTCACGGAGCCGATGCAGATTTCCTCCTTGCCGTCCTCCGTGCGCCAGATGGGCAGCGGAGTGCCCCAGTAGCGGGAACGGGAGAGGTTCCAGTCCTGGATGTTCTCCAGCCACTGGCCGAAGCGACCGGTGCCGGTGGAAGCGGGCTTCCAGGTGATTTCTCCGTTGAGCTTCACCATCTCATCCTTCACGGCCGAAGCCTTGATGAACCAGCTGTCCAGCGGATAGTACAGGACGGGGAGGTCGGTGCGCCAGCTGTGCGGATAACTGTGCACGTGCTTCTGCACCTTGAAGGCGCGGCCATCGGCCTTCATCATCACACACAGGTCGATATCCAGCGTGCCTTCCTCTTCCACGTGCTCGAAGTACTGCTTGTAGCCGGCCTTCACATATCGGCCGGAATACTCCTTATAAGAAGGATCTACCGTGGCGGCGAAGGCGGGATCCATATCCTCCAGGCGCATGAAGCGGCCCTGGCGGTCCACCTGGGCCTGCGGGTTGCCGTCTTTGTCCACGGGCATGATGGCGCCGATACCGGCCGCCGCAGCCACGCGTTTATCGTCGGCGCCGAAGGTGGGCGCAATGTGGACGATGCCGGTACCATCGCTGGTGGTGACATAGTCTCCGGTAATGACGCGGAAAGCATCCCCGTTGGGACGGAACCAGGGAATGAGCTGGTGATAGCGGATGCCCGACAACTCCTTGCCCTTCCAGCTGCCTTCCAGCACCCGGAACGGGACCTTGGAGCCGAACCAGGTATCCACCAGGTCCTTGGCCAGCACGTAGATGGCCGGGGCTCCCGTGTACGGGTTCTGGGACATCACGCGCACATATTCGATCTCCGGCCCCACGCACAGTGCCGTATTGGACGGCAGGGTCCAGGGCGTGGTGGTCCAGGCCAGCATGTACACCGGCAGGGGCTCGGTATCGAAGAGCGGCTGGGATACGCAGTCCTTGATGAGCTCGAACTGCACGGTGGCCGTAGTGTCGCTCACGTCCTTGTAGCAGCCGGGCTGGTTCAGCTCATGCGAGCTGAGGCCGGTGCCGTCGGTAGGAGAATACGGCTGGATGGTGTAACCTTTATAGAGGAGACCCTTGTTGTAAATCTTTTTGAGCAGGTACCACAGGGTTTCGATATAGCGGTTGTCGTAGGTGATATAAGGGTCGTTCATATCCACCCAATATCCCACGCGTTCCGTCATGTTCACCCACTCGGCGGTATATTTCATCACCTCCCGGCGGCAGGTGGCATTGTATTCTTCCACGCTCACCTTGGTGCCGATATCGGCCTTGGTGATGCCCAGTTTTTTCTCTACGCCCAACTCCACGGGAAGGCCGTGGGTGTCCCAGCCAGCACGGCGGGCCACCTTGAAACCCGTCTGGGTTTTGTAACGGCAGATGGCATCCTTGATGGAACGGGCCATCACATGATGGATACCCGGCATGCCGTTGGCGCTGGGCGGACCTTCGAAAAAGATGAATGCAGGGGCGCCCTCCCGCAGTTCGAGGGATTTCTCGAATGCACGGGTACGCTTCCATCTGTCCAGTACCTCTTTACCGGCCTCGGTCAGGTCAAGCCCCTTGTATTCCTTAAAAGTCATATATTTTTATTAAATTTGTACCACTGTTTTTAGTGTACAAAGATAACGAATTAAACTGATATTGGCAACATGAACCTGTTGGATATCATTCTGCTCATCCTCCTCATCCCCGGGGCCATCCGGGGCGTCGCAAAAGGCTTTCTGGAGCAGGCCGTTTCACTGGCCGGAATTGTGCTCAGCGTATATATCGCCTACCATTTTTCCGAGCCCGTTTGCGCCTGGCTGGCCCAGTATATCACGGTATCCGACACCGTGCTGCATGTGATAGGATTTGCCGTCCTGCTGCTGGCCGTGCTCATCATTGTGATGTTCTTTGCCAAACTGCTCACCCGTGTGGCCGATATGGCTTCCCTGGGCTGGTTCAACCGCGTGCTGGGCTTTGTATTCTCCCTGGCGGTATCCGTCCTCATCATCTGCATCCTCATCATCCTCTTCGATACCGTCAATACCAAGTTCGAGCTAGTAAAAACGCCCATACTCACAGATTCTGTGCTGTACGGGCCTCTCAAAGACCTGGGGTACTTCGTATTCCCCTATTTGAAACAGTTACTTACTTTAGGTCAGTAAGTTACCAGAGATTCTTCTTGGAAACGGTGGCCACGAAGTCCTTCAAGTAGAAGGGCTCAAAGTAGGCCAGATCCTGGAACCGGCCCTGGTCAAAGGCACGCTGGGCCAGCGGAGCCATGTAGCGGGCCAGCGGGGCCGTCTCCCGGAATTGTGCGTTGGGGTGAGCGATCACTTCCCGGCACTTGATGGCGCCGTCTCCCACAAAGAGTACGGGGCCGGCCGAGAGTTGTTCGGCAAAAGAGCCTTCCTCCACCACCAGCGCCTGGATGGGCGTAAGTTTTTCCCCAGCCGATGAATAGACAGCCGTGTACACCTCCATGCGGCGGGCGTCGATCATGGGGATGATGAAGGATGGCTGGTCGGGGCCGGCCAGGACGGACTGGGCCAGGATATCCAGCGTACCTATGGCGATGAGGGGTTTACCGGCGCCGAAGGCCAGTCCCTTGGCTGTTGAGACGCCCACGCGAAGCCCCGTATAGGAGCCGGGACCGGAGCCCACGCAAATGGCGTCGCAGTCCTTCACGCCCATGCCCTGGGCATCCAGCACTTCCTTCACCAGGGGTGCGGTGAGAGAGGCCTGTTGCCGGGCCTCGGTGCACACGCGTTCTTGGACAACAGTCCCGTCCAGGGCCAAACCCACGGACAGGACTGCAGTAGAAGTATCTATCAGGAGTATCCTTGCCATTACAGCTTCTTCTTCAGATAGCCGCGAATGTCGGATGCCTTTCGCACATTGGCATTGCTGTCCAGCTCTCCGTTCACAATGAACCATACCATGGGAAGACTGCCGATACCGTAGGAGCTCACATACGGAGACATGGCGCCGCGGGTGTCGCACACATTGATCCAGGGAAGGTTCTGGTTGCGCACGGCAGCCGCCCAGGCGGCTTTGTCGCTGTCCAGGGAAACGGCATAGATCTCAAAGCCTTTCTTGTGGAATTCCTCATACAGGGGAAGCACACCGTCCAGGTTGAACATCTTTTGCTCGGCGGTGGAAGACCAGAAATACAGCATGGTCACCTTGCCCAGGGATTCGCTCAGCTTGACATTCTTTCCGTCGGTAGAAGGCAGGCTGATGTCCACATAACCTATCTGGGGGGCATTGCGCACCTTGTTTTCCACATCCAGGAGAGAAATGCGGCGGGCGGCCTCCTTCTCCAGGGCCTTAACGTAACGGGATTCGGGATACTTGGTCTTGAGAGAGTCGCAGATATTGTTCATCAGCAGGCCGTCCGTGCTCTGGCCAAACACCAGGAAGCCCGGATTTACCTGCTGGAACAGGACCGGAACCACGGTGAGGGAATGGCTGTTGCCCACCACATACTTCACACGGTCACGATAATAGTTGATGTAGCAGCGGGACAGGGCGGCGTCTACGTCGTAATTCCTGTCCAGGATGCCTTGCATTTCCCGCATAAAAGCACTGTAATCCTTCTCTACCTGCTGCAGCTTGAGGGATTCCTCAGAGCCCTCGACGCCATAAACGCCCAGGGTGTCGGTTTCTACCTTCACGCGGTCTCCCTTCTCCAGAAGGAGGGAGGCAATCTGACGGTCTCCGTAAAACAGATAGATGAATTCGGGTTTGCCCTTGGCAATGTCCAGTTTGTACTGGAAGCTGCCGTCGGCCTTGGTCTTTACGGTGTCCAGCACCTGGAAGCGGTTCACGTCCAACAGCTTCACAATCACCTCTTTATCGGCCCCTTCATGAAGGGTGCCCACAATGGTGGTATTCTTTCCGCATGCAGCCGTCAGCAGTGCCATGGCGGCCGCGGCCAGCAGTTTAAAGCTTCTCATATTCGGCAAAGATTTTATCGGCAATCTCTTTCATTTCATCGGCCGGCAGCTGGAGCTTGGCCTTGCGGAAATCCATGTCCCCCTCGGTCTGGAGAGGAACCAGATGGATGTGGGTGTGAGGGACTTCCATGCCCAGCACCGCAACGCCCACCCGCTTGCAGGGGACGGCGTTTTTCAGGGCCACGGCCACTTTGCGGGCAAAGGCCCAGAGGTTCTGGTAAGTGGCGGTGTCCAGGTGGAAGATGTAGTCGTCCTCCACGTGCTTGGGAATGACCAGGGTATGTCCCTTGGCCAGCGGAGAGATGTCCAGGAAGGCATAGAAGTCTTCGTTCTCGGCGCACTTGAAGGAAGGGATCTCGCCGGCGGCGATTTTGGTGAAAATGGTTGCCATAACGCTTTACAGGGTAATGTCCAGAATCTCGAACTTCATCACGCCGCTGGGCACCTTGGCCTCTACGGTTTCTCCCTTACCGTGGCCGATGAGGGCCTTGGCAATGGGAGTGGTGGCGGCCAGCAGGCCCTTGCTGAAATCGGCCTCGCTTTCCGGTACCACCTGGAAGTTCATCACCATCTTGTTGGCCAGGTTGCGCACCTGCACCTTGGAGAGAAGCTGCACGGTATCGGCCGACAGCTTGCTTTCGTCAATCACGCGGGCGTTGGCCACTTTCTCCTTGAGACGGGCGATTTTCACTTCCAGCAGCCCCTGGGCGTCACGGGCTGCATCGTACTCTGCATTCTCCGAGAGGTCTCCCTTTTCCCGGGCCTCGGCGATGGCGGCAGAGATTACCGGCCGCTGGGCCAGGGCATCGGCCAGTTCCTGCTTGAGCTTGTCAAGCCCGGCCTGAGTCATCATTTCAATAGCCATTGTATCAGGTTGTATTTTGTTCTTTGTCAAAAAAACAGCCGACGACCGGTCCACGGTCGTCGAGCCATATGTCAATGCAAAGTTAGTAATTAATTTTGAAAAAACTACTTTTTCTTCTCTTCCCCGCGCTTGTCCACTATCTTGGCATCCTTGTACATGTTGATGTCAAAAGTGACATCCTCTTCCTTCACGCCCAGGACGAAATCCCGCATGGTGACGGTGACGCCTCTCATGGAGGTTTTCATCTCCCGAAGGAAGTATGAGTCCTTCTGAACAGACAAATCAATTTGCTTGGGAGCGTCTTTATTGGTATTGTCCTTGCGTTTGTTGCATCGGAACGCCCAGTACTCGTCCGTTTCCCGCAACAGCTTCACGTCATAGCCTTTGGTAACGCTCAATGCCATGCCCAGGCCGTCATCGTCCTCCGAAGACTCTCCCCCGCCTCCCTGAGCTTTGAATTCGGAGACAGTGATGGTATTCTTGGAGGAATCGTAAGAATAGGCAATGTCACCATCCTCCCACACAACCTGCTTCTTCCCCTTCACCGTCACATCCATCCGCATCTTGTCCCCCAGCGTATAGGTTCTGACAGAGTACGTTCCCAGGATGGGGATTTTCATATCCATGGTCATGGCCATGCCCGCAGACTTGTCATGGTCCATGGCCTGGGACATCTTCTCCAGGATTTCATGGGGCGTCTGGGCCCAGGCCATCAGCGACACAAGAGCAGCAGCCACTGCCATTACCAACTTTTTCATACAATTGATTTTAAAATGCGGGATTATCCACAAAAACCGTGCTACCCCTTATTGTTTCGATTCCAGGTCTTTCAGCGCGTCAATGGCCTTGGGGCAGAGAAGGAGGATGGAGACAACCGTTACCCAGGCCATCAGTCCCACGCCGATGTCTCCCAGCATCCACACCAGGTCGGCCTCACGGACGGCGCCAAATACAATGGCGGCCAGGAGCGCTACTTGCAGCAAGCGCACGCACAACTTCTCCCGGCGGGAATTCCGGTTATGGAACAGGTACATGATGCTGGACTCGGCATAGAAATAATAGGCCATGATGGTGCTGAAGGTGAAAAAGATCATGGCAACGGACACAAACTGGCTGCCGAAACCGGCAAAGACCGAATCCACGGCGCTCTGCGTATATCCTGCATAATTGTTCCCCAGCTCGGGCGCATTCTGCAGCAGCATGCCACCAGCACCGTCCAATATATTATAGGTGCCTGATGTGAGGATCATCAGGGCCGTGGCGGTACACACCAGCAGCGTATCCACGTAAACGGAAAAAGCCTGGGCAAGGCCTTGCTGGGCAGGATGTTCCACATCGGCCGCAGCCGAGACCATAGCGCCGGTACCCTGACCGGCCTCGTTGGAAAAGATGCCGCGCTTCACGCCCATGGCGATGGTGGTGCCGATGATGCCGCCGCAAACGGGATGGATGCCGAAGGCCCCCTTGAAAATAGCGGCAAACACGGCGGGCACGTCCTGGATATGGAAGCCGATGACCACCAGTGACAAAAGGATATAGCCGAAAGCCATGAAGGGCGTAACGATGGAAGCCACCTTGGCTATGCGCTGCACCCCGCCTATCACCACAATTCCCATCAGCACGGCCAGGCCGATGCCTGTTGCCAGCGGAGGAACGGGAAAAGCGTTCTGCATGGCCATGGACGCCCCGTTGGACTGCACGGTAACCAGAAACAGGCCGCAACTCACAATGGTGACAACCGCAAACAGCACACCCAGCCAACGCTTGCCCAGTCCCTTCTCAATAAAACTGAAAGGACCGCCGCGATAACCGCTCTGGTGCGGGAATTTATAGATTTGAGCCAGCGTAGATTCCACAAAAGCGGTAGATGCGCCGAAGAAAGCCACCACCCACATCCAGAATACCGCTCCGGGACCGCCGAAGGCGATGGCCGTGGCCACGCCCACGATATTACCGGTCCCCACCCTTCCCGACAACGCGATGCAAAACGCCTCGAAGGAAGAGATACCCTTCCCGTCCACCTTCTTTTTGCCGAAGAGCGAGCGCAGCATGAGCCCGAAGCGCCGCACCTGCACCAATCTGGTGCGGAAAGAAAAATACAGTCCCGCAGCCAGCAGCAGCACCACCAGCCCGGGATTCCATACGATGTCGTTAAGGGTGGAAACAAACTTCTCCATAGGCAGTTACTTCATGGGCCAGGAAATGCAGAGACCGTAGTCATCTCCATTCCAGGTGACACCCTCGTGATCCTCGTAGCCGTCTATTGATTCGGAAAAACTGATATAACTGCCGGGGGTAAGGACCTGAGGCTTGCCGCCCCCGTTGGAAAAGACGGCATAAGAATCGGTAATTATCTCCAGTTTGAGGGAATAGAATCCGCTGCAACCGCAGTCTCCCTCCCGGGCTTCCCAGTCCCATTCCTTCCTCTCTGTATCCCCGCTGCCGCCGATACTCCATTCCTCATGGCTCCAGGCAAAATGAAGCGTGATGGGCTTGCCAGGCTTTTCGGGATTCTGGAACACGCCGTTTAACCAAACGCCCTCCTTGCGCACGGAACCGGGCTCATAGGTATACACACCCTGGCCATGGGCCATGCCGTCCCGGAAAGCGCCTTCATATCTGTGCTGGTCACGGTCCTGGAACACGCCCTGGCCATTGGGCTTGCCATCGGCCACTCCGCCCCTGTATTCCCACTGGCTGCCGAAACGGATATAGTCATCCCAGATGAGACATTCAAAGGTCCTGTCGCTGCCCAGGGGATCCGGCAGGGTGGCCTGGGCGGCACCGCGCTCGTCATACTTCATCTCATCTTTCTCTACCAGGACGCCATTCTCCCAGCGCTGGCCCTGATATCGGCCATTGCCGAAATGGGCAGTCACCCAGCCGTCCCAGGGCTGGAGGTCCTTCATATTCCAGGTGTAGCCGCCGTAGGAGCTGCCGTCCGGGAAAAAGACCTCTCCCCGCAGGTTGGTATCGTAGTAGGAACTGCCGTAATCGTTGGCACTCATGCGGCCGCCTTCCAGCAAAACCCGGTAGCCTTTGGGTAGCAAGATTTCCAACTCCACACAGCCATTCTCGTCTTCTTTCACGTCGTAGGCCGCCACTTCCCTTTCTTTCACCTTTTCCCCCTCATACCACTCAACGGCATAAGGTTTTGCTGCCAGAACCAGTTCATAGCCATGCTTTTTGTTGCGCCGGAAAGACACCCAGCGGTCCGGTTCCCCAGCTTTCTGCACCTTGAAAACGCCCAGCAAGTCCATCACTTTCAAGTCCGAAGACGTCTGGATCCAGGCCTTTTCAATATAAGAACCATCGGCAAAGGTGTACCTGCCATTTGCGCAGTAGCAAGGCCCGTAGATATGGGCATAGTTCAGATGGAAATAGCCCTCAAAGTAATCTCCGTTATCGTATTCTACAGAACCGTTCCCCATGGGACCTGCCAGCTTCTCGAGGATAGTATCCTTTTGCTGATAATCACCTTTGTACTTCATGGCTATAAATAGGTTACAAATTACGCGTCACAAGAGCATCGGCCCTCAACTGCTCCCGCAGCGCCTCCAGCGACGGGAATTTCCGCTCGTCACGGATCCTGCGCACAAAGTGCAGCCGCAGAGGCAGGCCGTAAATGTCCTGTTCAAAGTCCAGGATATGGGTCTCGATGGTCCTCACCTTTCCGTCAACCGTGGGCCTTACGCCGATGTTGCACATCCCCTTGTACAACCCTCCAAGTACCTCAACCTCAACGGCATACACCCCATCCTTCGGCACTAGCTTCAGAGGTTCGTACAATTGCATGTTGGCCGTAGGGAACCCTATACTCCGTCCCATCCGGTTTCCCGCCACCACCACGCCGTACAGTCCGTACCCATACCCCAACATCCCGTTGGCCTCCTCTATCCTCCCCTCCTCCAGCGTAAGACGGATCTTGGTTGAAGACAATGTGTTGTCGCCGACTTCATCGACGACAATCACATTGTCCAAATCGTTAGCACATAGCTTATCCGAGCCAATTCTGTTGTCAAAACCCATGACAACGGTCGAGGCATTGTAACGGTCACGAAGGAGACGGAGGTATTCATCGGCCGTCATGGCAGCGAATTCCCGGGTGAAGGGGAGTACTTCCACTCGGTCTATTCCGCAGGCGGCAAGGAGCGACTTCTTTTCTTCCAGGGAAGACAGAAGCCTGAAGTCCCGGGCGTCCTGCTGGAGCACCGTGCGGGGATGCGGCCAGAATGTAACGACAACGGCCTCCTCGGCCCTTTCCCGGGCCAGGGAGACCACTGTCTCAAGGACATGACGGTGCCCCAGATGGACACCGTCGAAAAAACCAGTGGTTACTACAGCCACTTCACACATTCAAAGCTCTGGCGATGGGCCATCAGCGGGTGCTTGGCAAAGCAGCGTGCGCCCACCATGTAGGCACCCGTCTTTTCAGGAACCACATCCACGCTGAACTTGGCTACACCATCCTTGATAGAATCCACCTTGGCTTCCTGCACATCCACGATGAACAGTTTTCCGTGGACATCGGTCTGGGCGAAGACAATCTCCAGCCCCACTTCCTCGGTGGTGAGGGAACCCAGCTGGAGCTCCAGCTCGGCGTGATAAGGCTTGGACTGGGAAATGTCATAGGTGGTGGCAGCCTGGCTACGGCCCACCTGGACCACATTCTCCCACTCGCGGCGCACACGCGTCTTCCAGGCGGCCAGTTCCCGGGCCCGTGCGTAGTCATCGGCCTTGACAGCCTCGGCAGCCTTGCCCTGAGGAGCATAGTACTGGTTGATGTAGTCCGTGAGCATACGGTTGGTGGTGAAGTCGCAGGCCACTTTGGCAATGGTATTCTTGATGTATCCCACCCACTCACGGCTGCGGCCGGTGGTACGGTCTACATTATAATACGCGGGCGCGATATCATTCTCCAGAATCTGGTAGATAGTAGCGGCGTCCAGCTCGTTCTGGTAGTTGTTGTCTTCGTAGGCCTGTTCCAGCGGGAGAGCCCAGCCGGCGCCTTCCTTGTAACCTTCGACCCACCAGCCGTCCAGCACAGAGAAGTGCATGGTACCGTTCATGGCCGCCTTTTCTCCGGAAGTACCGGAAGCTTCCTGCGGACGCGTAGGGTTGTTCATCCACACATCCACGCCCTGGACCATGCGCTTGGCCAGCGTGATGTCATAGCCGGGCACAAACACAATCTTGCCGATGAAGCGGGGATCCTTGGAAATGTCCACAATCTGCTTGATGAGGTCCTGACCCGCTTTGTCGGCCGGATGCGCCTTACCCGCAAAGAGGAACTGCACGGGCTGGGCAGGATTGTTCACAATCTTGTCCAGACGGTCCAGGTCACGGAACAGCAGCGTGGCACGCTTGTACGTGGCGAAACGGCGGGCGAAGCCGATGGTGAGGACATCGTCCCTCAGGTTATCCAGGATGGTCACCAGCTCCGTGGGGCTGTAGTGGTTGCTCACGCTCTTGTCCATCAGGCGTTCCCGCAGGAAGGCGATGAGCTTGGCCTTAAGGGCTTTCTTCACGCCCCAAACTTCTTCGTCGGACACATTATAGATGCCTTCGAAGCAGGATTTGTCGTAGTGGTGGGTCTGGAATTCGGGGCCGAACACCTTGGCGTGTACGGGCTTCCATTCGGGAGCGCACCAGGTGGGATAATGGACGCCGTTGGTGACATAGCTCACGAAAAGTTCCTCCGGCAGATAACCGGGATACATATGGGCGAAGATATCCCGGGACACCTTGCCGTGCAGCATGGACACGCCGTTCACGTTCTGGGAGATATTGGCGGCCAGGTTGCTCATGGAGAATTTCTCCTGTACGTTGAGCGGATTGTCCTTACCCAGGGACATGAGGGTTTCCCAGTCCACTTTAAGGCGGGCGGGATAGTGGCCGATGTACTGGCGCAGCAGGCCTTCATCAAAGGCGTCGTGGCCGGCGGGAACCGGCGTATGGGTGGTAAACAGAGAGCTGGCACGTACCACCTCCAGAGCCGTGGTGAAGTCCAGATTGTCGTGTTCGATGTACTCCCGCAGACGTTCCAGGCCCGTGAAGGCAGCGTGGCCCTCGTTGCAGTGATAAACCTGGGGATCCAGGCCCAGTTTGCGCAGGGCACGGATACCGCCCACACCCAGCAGGAGTTCCTGCTTCAGACGGTTTTCCCAGCTTCCGCCGTACAGGTGATAAGTGACCTCGCGGTCTTCGGGCGTATTGGCCTCATAGTCCGTATCCATCAGATACAGGTCCGTACGGCCCACCTCCACCTTCCACAGACGGGCGGTGAGGTTTCGGCCGGGGAAGGCCACGGAAACAGTGAGCCAGTTGCCGTCTTTGTCGAACACGGGCACAGCCGGAATCTTGGTGAAATCCTGGGCATCGTAGTTGGCTACCTGATAACCCTGTGCCGACAGCACCTGGTTGAAGTAGCCGTAACGGTACAGCAGGCCCACGGCCACCAGGTTGGTGTTCATATCGGAAGTCTCCTTCAGATAGTCGCCGGCCAGGATACCCAGACCGCCGGAATAAATCTTGAGGGACGTGTCCAAACCGTATTCCATACAGAAATAGGCGATGGAAGGATCCTTGCGCTGAGCTTTGGCGGCCATATAGGCGTCAAACTCGTCCAGCACCTTCTTCATGCGGGAGAGGAAATCCTCGTCTTCGGACAATTGCTGGAAACGCTTGATGCTCACGGTATCCAACACCACCAGGGGGTTGTGTCCGCTCTTATGCCAGACTACGGGGTCAATAGACTTGAAAAGTTCCTTGGCGCTCTCGTTCCAACACCACCAGAGGTTCTTGGACATCTTCTCCAGACGGGAAAGCTTCTCAGGGAGGTGACGGGTGACCAGGATGCTTCTCCAGCTGGGGTTGGTTACATCTGCTTTAAAATACTGCATAGTCTTCTTCTTGGTTTGATAGGAATCCTGCTGGGCCTTGATTTTGGCAAGGGCCAGAGAATATGCCTTTTGATAATACACTATTTGATTATCCCACAGGGCTATCTGGGCCACTTCGCGGGCATTCTCCCGGTATACCTTGCGCTTCTCCTTGTCCAGGGAAGCCAGTTCAAGGATACGTGCCACGGTGCCATCCACCACCTCATTGTAGTTGGTGTCGTCCCTGTGCAGCACGGTGATGCCGGGATGTTTTTTCTTGTAATGGGTCTCCACCCACAGGCCGAAGCCGGCCAGCGTGGTGGTAAGGGTGGGGATACGGAAGGCCAGGGCCTCCAGCGGGGTGTACCCCCAGGGTTCATAATAGGACGGGAACAGGGCCAGGTCCAGGCCGCACAGCAAATTGTAGTACGACATGTTGAAGACGCCGTCGTCCCCGTTCAGGTAGGAAGGGATGAAATACACCTTCACTTTGTCCCCCACGGAATTGGTAAGGCCCACTTCCCGCAGTCTCCTGGTGATGGTGTCGTATTCGGCGTTCATCAGGTAATGGGAAGTCTGGGTCTGATACTGCGCATTGCCGTTACCGGAAAGTTTGGCCGCCAGTTCTTTGTCGGGACCGTAGTGACCCGAGGGGATCATGATGAAGGCCTGGATGCTGCGGCCTTCGTATGCGGAACGGTTGATGCCGGCCAGGGCGTCGATGAACACATCGATACCCTTGTTGCGATATTCATAACGGCCGCCGATGCCGATGAAAAGGGCGTTGGCAGGCACTTCCTCGGCACTCATGGCCGATGCTACCTGTACCAGGCGCTCGCGGGCGGCGTCGTGCAGGGAGTCATACTCCTGGTCCGATGCAGGGGTAAAACTGTTTTCGAAGCCGTTGGGCGTAACCACGTCCACGGGACGTTCCAGGAACTGGGCACACTCCTTGGCGGTAATGTCGCTCACGGTGGTGAAGACATCGGCGTTCTGGGCGCTCTTCTTCTCCAGCGAATAAATGGCCATCACGTTGAAGCGGCGGGCCATTTCGTCCCCGTTATAAGTGGAAAGGTCGTTGTACAGCGGCAGGTTGTTGCCGGCCAGGCAGCGGCCCATCATGGTGGCATGCGTGGTAAAAGCCGTAGCGATGGGAAGGCCCGTCTTCTTCAGATGAAGGATGCCGGCGCCGGTCTGCCACTCATGGAACTGTGCCACCACTTTTTCTCCGCCGTTGAGATTGTAGTTCCAGAAACTCTCAATCACACGGCCGGCGATGACGCCGAACACGGCCGACTCCTTGTAGTCCCAGTTGCCGGTGAGGGAATCCACGCCGTAGTCTCTCCAGAGGGCGCCCAGAACATCATCGGCCTGGGGCAGGAACTGCTTATATTCCACCAGGATGGCTACGGGTTTGCCGGGAATGTTCCACCGGCCCACGCGAAAGCGTAGACCCTCCGTGAGGGCCTGCGCTTTCCATGAGCGGTACAGCATGGGATCCTCCAGGAAATCGGGGTTTCCGCTGCGATGCATCCAGACATCGGGGCCCACAAAAATGTGACGGCGGCCCAGCTGGCTCTGCAGATGGAGGGCTTTGGTGGCGATTACGGTATAGATACCGCCCACCTTATTACATACTTCCCAACTTACTTCAAAAAGATAGTCCGGATTCAGATTCTCTTGCTTTGCCATTTATTATTTCTTCTTCGCCACTTTCCTGCGCACAGTCTTGGCCGGAGCCTTGAGTTCCTGAACGGCAGTCTCTCTCACATCCAGGGCCGCACGTTTCTCGTCCAGGCGGATCTGGAAGTCGGAAATGACATTCATATAGTTAATGAAGGCCTCATACGGGGTATCGTAGGGGTTGAAGTACTTGTGAACCTCACCGTCGCTGAAGAACTTGGTGCACATGTAGTAGAAGTGGTCGCTCTCCTGCAGGTGGCCGAAGTCGCTGTACAGTTCGGGATCGTTCACAATGGCCAGTTTCTCCTTCATGGCATAGACCTTCTTGAAGGCCTCGCTCTGGAGCTCGTTGCCCAGCCAGGCGGTGACATCCCTTTCTTCGTCGGCCCAGGAGATGGGATCCTCCACGGCGATGTCGGAGACGGGTTTGTACTTCTTGGTGGCCTCCGAAGGGGTCACGAAGCCGAAGGTACCATCCTTGAGAACGGCATCGGGAAGGGCGCGCATGAACTCGAAGATGCCGGTATCGGCGGGCTGATGCTCACCGAAGGTCTCGTAGTCCATAAACAGGTTCACGATATCCCCTTCCTTGGCGTTCTCCTTGAGCCAGCCAACATATTGGTTGGCCGTAACCTTGTTCTGAGCAAAGCGGAAAGCGATGTCGTCGGACAGGATGTAATTGCGCAGCAGGAGTTTCAGCTTGGGCTGGGTTTCTCCGGTGTACACGTAGTTGGGACTCTGCCAGCCCATGATGTGGCGGGCGCCCTCCGTGAGCATGGTCTTGTAACCCATCTCGTACACAATCTCTCCGATGCTGTTGGAGTAGATGAGCTCCGTGTTGCGGAAAGCGGTGGGCTTTACGCCGAAGATCTCTTCAATCTTAGCGGCATGCTTGGCCACCTGGTGCTTGAATTCGGAGTCGGAACCCAAGGAAGCCAGGGAGTGATAGTAGGTCTCGGCCAGGAATTCCACGCGTCCGGTGGCGGCCAGGGCCTTGAAGCTGTCAAGAACCTCGGGGCAGAAGCGCTGGAACTGCTCCAGGGCGCTGCCGGAGATGGAATAGGCAATCTTGAATTTGCCCTTGTTCTTGTTGATGAGTTCCAGCATGAGCTGGTTCATGGGGAGATAGCATTTCTGGGCTACCCGGCGCAGGATGGTCCTGTTGGCAAAGTCGTCATAGTAATGGGAATCCTTGCCGATATCGAAGAATCTGTACAGGCGGAGCCGGGTGGGTTGATGGACCTGGAAATACAGGCAGATGCTCTTGGTTGCCATAATATCTTATTTTACTACTGATTCATAAACTGGCGCCGTTCCATTTGAGGGCGTTCACTTCGTCGTATCCCATGCGGGCGCTGAAGTGTGCCAGGGCAGGATAACTGAGAAGGCCATAGATGTCGTCGGCCATGGCGTCCACATCCCAGAAGTCCACCTTGAAGGCGTAGTTCAGGATTTCGGCAGCACCGGACTGCTTGGAGATGATGGACGGAACGCCGGTACGCATGGCCTCCAGCGGGGAAATGCCGAAGGGTTCGCTGATGGACGGCATGATGTACACGTCGGACAGGGCGAACATCTTCTGGACATCGGCTCCGCGGAGGAAGCCCGTAAAGTGGAAACGGTCGCTGATACCCAGACGGGCGGCGTGGTGGATGGCGCGGTTCATCATGTCTCCGCTGCCGGCCATCACGAAGCGGACGTTCTTGGTGCGCTTGAGCACCTTGGCGGCGGCTTCAATGAAGTATTCGGGACCTTTCTGGTACGTGATACGGCCCAGGAAGGTGACCACGGGTTCCTTGACGCCGCGTTCCACCTGCACGTTCTCACGGCCGCTGAAGTCCACGGCGTTGTGCACGGTGACCACCTTGGCGGGATCAATACCGTAACGGGTGATGACGATGTTGCGGGTGAGGTCGCTCACGGTGACCACGCGGTCGGCCGCTTCCATGCCCCGCTTCTCGATGGCGTACACGCGGGTGTCGATGTTGTCCACGCTGCCGCGGTCGAAGGAAGTGGCATGCACATGGATCACCAGCGGCTTGCCGGTGAGTTCCTTGGCGGCGATACCGGCATAGTAGCACAGCCAGTCGTGGGCGTGGATGACGTCAAACTCATCCTTGCGCTGCATGGCGATGGTGCCGCCCACCATGGCGTAGCGGGCCACCTCTTCCATGAGGTTGGCGCCGTACTTGCCGGAGAACTTGTATTTCTGGCCGTAGCTGATGGAGAAGTCTTTCACCTGACGGCGCTTTTCTTCCTCGACCAGTTTGCCAAACTCCTCGGGATTGGCATAGGGAACCATATTGGAGCCGATGTGGATGAATTTGACCTTGTCCAGGAATTCGTCCACGGTCTCGGACATGGTATCCACCGGTACATCCGAAGCGTTGATGATGGTAGTGGCGCTCTGGTCTTCATCTCCAGAGGCCGACGGCATCACGAACAGAGTTTCCACGCCGTTGTAGGCGAGACCTTTCACAATGCCTTCGCAAGCCGTACCCAGACCGCCTGCGATATGGGGAGGGAACTCCCAGCCAAACATAAGTACTCTCATAGTCTACTCCTCCCTGTATTTTTCAATGAGCCAGTTGATGTTCAGAAGGGCGGCGGTGGTCATGGCCGACGAAATGGCCCCGTGGGGCTCGTGCGGCGGGTCTCCGTCGTAAAGTTCACTGAAGGCACCCACGCCGTGCTTGGAGAGGTCCTCGTAGAAGCCCTCGGTGAGCCATTCGGCGCGTTTGATGAAGTTGCTGCCCATCATATTGAAGCTGGTGTAGCAGTACTGGGCCAGCAGGAAGGGCCAGGCGCAGCCGTTCATATAGGCCTCGTCACGCTCCATCTGGTTGCCCTCGTACACGCCCTTGTAGCGGACGTCGCGCGGGCTGAGGGTGCGGATACCGCGGCGGGTGACGAGCTCGGCGTTCACTACGCGCATGACGGAGCTGATGACTTCGTCGTCCACGCAGCGGTAATCCAGGGAAACGGCCCATAGCTGGTTGGGACGCAGCTCCAGATGCTGGCCGGCGTTGTCCACGTAGTCGGCCAGGAAGCCCATACCGGCATTCCAGAACATGGGCTGGAAGTTTTGCTCGATGAGTTCCTTGATGCCCGTCCATTTCTTGTAGAAGGCCGATGCCTTTTTCTCGTGGGCCAGGGCGAAGCAGATGGCGTTGTACCACAGGGCATTGGTCTCCACCTGGTATCCGGCACGCTCGGTAACGGCGCGGCCGTTAATATAGGCATTCATCCAGGAAAGGGCCACACCGTCCATCTGGGCCCACAGCAGGCCGTTGGGCTGCATGGCAACCTCCTGGCGCTGGCCGGGCAGATAGCTCTCGATGACGCTCTTCATGACGGGACCGTATTTGGCCCATACGTCTTTGTCCTTGGCACCCCAGGCAATGTACTGCTGCAGGGTTACCGCCATGTACAGCGGAGATTCCACCTGCGTGGTACGGCGGGTGAGGCGCTCCTGGTTGGCCTGGATGAGGTTGTCCAGGATTTCCTCAAACTCCCGGGCGTCGTTCTTGGCATACAGCGTGAGACCGGCCAGGGAACCCAGGGTTTCCCGAAGCAGGCCCGTGTACAGCCAGCTGTAACCGGCTACGATACGCTTGACGCCACCGTCTTCCCGGATAAGGGAATCGGCCTGACGCACCAGCTGGTCCCGGAAAGAGGTGATGGGGCCGATGCGGTCCACCGTGGCCGTGAAGCGGCGCTTGAGGGACGTGGCGTTGACCGGATCACCGGCAGCGGCGGAGAACACGATGGAATCTCCGCTGTGCAGTTCTACCTCGAAAGTACCGGGCACCCACAGATCCTCCCGGCAGGCGAAGCCGCGACGCATTTCGTCGGACAGGGTGACACCCTTGTACCATACCGGATTGTACTTGAATGCGGAAGTGGAGGAGCTGAGCTGGAGGTTGAGGTCCGGATAATCCTCGTACATGCAGAAGGCGGCGCCGTTCTGTACAGGTTTGAAATCCGTGCGGGCGGCATCGTTCTCTCCGGTGAGGGCATGGACGTTGCGGAAAGCCAGGAAAGGCTTGAGCTCCAGCTTCACCTTGGCAGGTGCGTTCACCAGTTCGTAATGGATGAGGACCTGATTCTGGTCCGGGGTGAGGGCGATGCGCTTGCGGAACACAATTTCACCAATCTTGTAGGTGACGCAGGGAACGGGATCTGCGTCAAAGTCCACGATGTACTTGTGGCCGCGGGGTTCATAGATGTCTCCATAGCAATGGATACCCAGGTTGAACCGTTTGCCGCGCAGGGTAAGGCTTTCGTCCAGGGAGCTGAGCAGCAGATGCCGATAGCCCCCGAACTTTTCTACCGGAACGGCCAGGAGGCCGTGGTAACGCCTGGTATTGCAGGTGACGATGGACGTGTTGCAATAGGCGCCGGTCTTGTTCGCCAGCACAATCTCCCGGTTAAGGGAATAGGACAGGTTGACGAGTTCAGACTTGTTGAATTTCAAAAAAGCCATATAGTTGGGTTTATACTTTTTTCAAAACCATGGCAGTGCGGGCCGGAAGATACAGCTTGAGCGTATGGTCGTAGCCCTGATTGCCGTTGGGACATTTCTCGGCAATGGAAATATGCTTTTCTACGCCTGCAAGGCGGCCAAAGCCGTTAAATTCCGGCTGGTCGCTGTCCAAAACTTTCACATATTCCCCCGCCGGAGCCGCAAAGCCGTAATCGGCGAACGAACCGGTGGGCGAGAAATTCAGCGCAAAGATACAGTTTTTCCGTAGGAAAACCAAGATTTTCTTTTCTTCATCGGCCACCAGAAGCTCGGGGCGCACGCTCAGGAGATTCTCCTCACGGATGAGGTGCACCATGGCTTCGTCGAAGTTGCGCAGGTCTCCGTAGCGCAGGAGGTCATTGTCCTCCAGCGACCACTGGCGGCGGGCATACTTGAAGGACCAGCCGTTCCCCTCACGCGGGAAGTCAATCCACTCGGGGTGGCCGAATTCGTTGCCCATGAAGTTGAGATAACCGTCTCCGGCGGTAGCGGCCGTCACCAGGCGGATCATCTTGTGCAGGGCGATGCCCCTGTCCACGATTCCGTTCTGGGAGGCCTTGTTCATGGCGAAGTACATCTCCTTGTCCATCAGGCGGAAGATGATGGTCTTGTCTCCCACCAGTGCTTGGTCGTGGCACTCGGCATAGGAGATGGTCTTTTCATCGGCCCGCTTGTTGGTGAGCTCCCACCAGACCTCTCCCATGGACCACTGCTCGTCGCTCTTTTCCTTGATCCACTTGATCCAGTGGTCGGCTATGCCCATGGACATGCGGAAGTCGAAGCCCACGCCGAAAGCCTCGAACGGGGCGGCCAGTCCGGCCATGCCCGACATATCCTCGGCAATGGTGAAACCGTTGGGATTCATCTCCTTCACCAGGCGGCAGGCCAGCGACAGGTAGATGACGGCATCCTCGTCCACGCCGCCGTCGAAATACTGGGCATAGCTGGTGAAATCCTTGCCCAGGCCGTGGTCCCAGTACAGCATGGAGGTGACGCCGTCGAAACGGAAGCCGTCAATGTGGTATTCCTCCATCCAGTACTTCACGTTGGACAGCAGGAAGAAACGGGTCTCGTCCTTTCCGTAGTCGAAGCAGCGGGAACCCCAGGCGGGATGGTCTCCCTTGGGGCCGCCGTGGAAATACAGATAATCCGTGCCGTCGAATTCGGCCAGGCCTTCCAGTGTGTTTTTCACGCTGTGGCTGTGCACAATGTCCATGATGACGGCGATGCCTTTTCCGTGGGCATCATCCACCAGCGCCTTGAATTCCTCGGGCGTGCCGAAACGGGAACTGAGGGCGAAGAAATTGGAGACCTGGTAACCGAAGGAGCCGTAATAGGGATGCTCTTGGAGGGCCATGATCTGGAGGGTGTCGTAACCCAGCTGCTTCACGCGGGGCAAGACGTCCTTGCGGAATTCCTCGAAGGTGCCCACTTTTTCCTTTTCACTGCCCATGCCGATATGGCATTCATAGATGAAGGGATGCGGGCGCTTGCCGGCGTGGCCGTGCTTCCACACATACTTCCGGGCGGGGTCCCAGACCTGGGCGCAGAACACCTTGGTTACCTCGTCCTGGACCACGCGGGTGACATAGGAAGGCAGGCGCTCACCGCCACCGCCGGGCCATTCGATGTACAGCTTGTACAGCTGACCATGGCGCAGGAACATCTCCGGAACCTTGAGCTCCCAGTTTCCGCTGCCCATGGGCTTGAGGGCATAGGCGTCGGTGCGTTTCCAGTTGTTGAAGTCTCCGATGAGGAAAATCTTGTTGGCGTTGGGCGCATACTCGCGGAAAACCCAACTGCCGTCCTGGCACTTGTGCAGGCCGAAGAACAGGTGGTTGTTCACGGCATCCTTGAGGAGGCCGTCTCCGGCCACGTGCTTCAGGGTTTGCCAGATGTGCTCATGACGGGCGTCGATGGCGTCCTTGAACGGCATCAGCCAGGGGTCGGTGTTGTAGATCTTTTTCATATGGCGGTTTAATCTTTATCCAGGCTGTCAATCTTGTCTTTCACCGTGCGCAGGTAATCCCGGCACTGTTTGAGCAATTCCCTGCTACGCACCACCAGGGCATCGATGTCGTCCAACTTAGTCTCCGGGTTTTCCACCTTTTCGGCAATCTGTTCAAGTTCCGCTATGGCTTTTGCGTAATCGAATTTTTGCTCCATCATGCTATTTGAGTTATATTATTATCCAAACGTTCATCAAATACTTCATCCACCTTGGCCAAAATGGAACCGTCCTGGAAACGGACGCCGATACGGTCCCCTACAGCAACCCGGCCAACCGTTTTCAACACCTTGTTATCCTTACCGGTAACAAGAACATAACCCATGGAAAGAATAGTCCTCGGGTCCGTAGACTTGATACGGGATTCCATCAGGGCCAATGCCGATACTCCCTCCCCCACACGGGCCAGAGTGGCGAAACGAAGCCGATGCGCCACCACATCCCGCTCCTTTGCAACATCGTTATATTTTTGCAAAAAGCCTTTGGTAATGCGGCCCACACTGCGCTGTAACAGTACCTCCATAGCGCTCACGCGGCGCCGGATAGCATTCCGGATGTCGGCGTCGGCGCTTTTGACGCGCAGTTCCTCCCGGGACACCACACGCTGAAGACCGGCGGCGATGCGTCCCTGAAGGCGGTCCAGGATGGCATCCTGAGCCTGGTAGGCCTCCAGGAAAAGGTCGGCCAGGGCCGTGGGCGTTTTCACGCTGGCGTGGGCCACCATATCGGCAATGTGCACGTCTTTATCATGGCCGATGGCCGTAATCACCGGCACGGGGAACGTGGCGATGGCAATGGCCAGTTCAAAATCGTCGAAGCACTGAAGATCCAGCTCGCTGCCTCCACCGCGCAGGATGAGGACGGCGTCATAGTCCTTTTGGCCGATGTCTTCCAGCGCCTCCATGATGGAAACCGGAGCCTGTTCTCCCTGCATCAGGGCCTCGAAAAGGTCCAGCCGGAAGGCATAGCCCTGCGGATTATCGAGCAGGTGATTGCGGAAATCCTGATAACCGGCGGCGGTTTTGGAAGTGATGACGGCCAGCCTGTAAGGAAGGTCCGGCAGGGCCAGTTCCTTTTGCATGTCCATATAGCCGTCTTTCTCCAGGCGCTCGATGTTGCGCTTGCGCTCCAGGGCCTGTTCCCCCAGCGTGAAGGCGGCGTCGATGTCGTCTATGTACAGGGATATGCCGTACAGCTCGCTGAAGGCTACCTGCACGCGCACCAGCACGGTAATGCCGGCCTGCAGTTTTTGCCCGGTTGTATCTTCGAAGTAAGCGGTGAGCTGGGGAAGGTGCCATTTCCAGATCATGGCACGGGATTCGGCCACGGACTTCCCTCCCCGGGTCTGTACCAGGGAAAGGTAGCAGTGACCATTGGCCTTGGGGCTCCAGGAAGCAATCTCGGCCTTCACCCAGTACCGCCCCGGAAACGCGTCTGCCACGCTCTCCTTAATCCTGGCCTGGAGCTCCAGCAGGTCTATGTATTCCCGCTCTCCCATAGTTCTACAAATATAACAAAAAATCCGTGGATTGCAATTCCACGGATTTAATTTTTAGACCAGCGGTTCGAAGTGCGGGATGGGCTTGAGTTTGAACAGGTTCATCACATGCTTGCGGTCGATGAGGGCCTTGGTGGCGGGGTCCTCACACACACCCGTGCGGATGTACTTGTCCAGCACAGCATAGGTGAAGCCCAGATTATCTTCATCGGTTTTGCCGCAAAGGCCGTCGGAGGGCGTTTTCTCCACCAGGTCAATGGGCAATCCCAGCACTTTGCCGATGGCTACGACTTCGGCCACCGTGAGACCGCCCAGCGGTGAAAAGTCACCGGCGGCATCTCCGTAGCGGGTGCTGTAACCCACCCAGTCCTCGGACAGGTTGCAGGTGTTCACCACACGGCCGTTGTTGCTCTGGGAAACGGCATAGAGCGCCGTCATCCGCAGGCGAGGGGCCATGTTGATGCGCGTCTGCGCACTGGCTTCGTGTCCCAGTTTGTCCTCCACTTCGGCCATCAGGGCCTTGAAGGATTCCCCGATATTGATATTGTACCGCTTGATTCCCAAATGGTTAATCAGTTTGATGGAATCTTCGATGTCCGGTTGTACGCCATTGGGCATGGTTACGCCGATAACACGGTCCTTCCCCAATGCCTCCACGCACAAAGCAGCGCAAACGCTGCTGTCCTTGCCGCCGGAAATGCCCAGCACGGCATTGCATCCTTTTCCGTTTTCTTCAAACCAGTCCCGTATCCATTGCACGCACTGGTCTTTTACTTTAACAGCATCAAACATATTATTGTGTTTTATGCGAAATAGCAGGTGTGTATCTCTGAATCTGTGGCCACCCTCGGCCCCATAAGAGGGAGGGGCCCACGAAGTGGGAGGGGTCGCGAAGCGACGATTCAGAGATACATACCTGCTATTTCGCTCTTGTATAAACCTGAATAGGACAGCCCTCGAAGTCGAAGTGCTCCCGAAGCTTGTTCTCCAGGAAACGCTTGTAGGGCTCTTTCACCCACTGGGGCAGATTGCAGAAGAAGGCAAACTGCGGAGTGCGGGTGGGCAGCTGCGTCACATACTTGATTTTGATGTATTTACCCTTCCATGCCGGCGGGGGATAATTCTCGATTTCCGGAAGCATGGCGTCGTTCAGCTGGCTGGTGGGAATCTTGCGGGCCATATTGCCGGCCACACGGGCGGCGGCGTCCAGCACGTCCAGGATGCGCTGCTTGTTCAGAACGGACGTGAAGATGACAGGGATGTCGTTGAAGGGGGCCAGACGGGCCTTGAGGGCCTCCGTGTACTCCTTCATGGTGTTCACGTCTTTCTCAAAGAGGTCCCACTTGTTCACCACTATCACGCAGCCCTTGCGGTTCTTCTGGATCACGTTGAAGATGTTCATGTCCTGCGCCTCCATGCCCAGGGTGGCGTCAATCATCAGGATGCACACGTCGGAGTGCTCGATGGTGCGCATGGCGCGCAGCACGGAATAGAACTCCAGGTCCTCGGTCACCTTGCCGCGTTTGCGCATGCCGGCGGTGTCCACAATCATGAATTCGTGGCCGAATTTATTGTAGTACGTGGATATGGAGTCCCGGGTGGTTCCGGCGACGGGCGTCACAATATTGCGTTCCTCTCCCAGCAGGGCGTTGGTGAGGGAGCTCTTGCCCACGTTGGGGCGGCCGACGATGGCGATGTGGGGAAGGTCGGCGTGGTCGTCTTCGGCCCCGTCATCTTCCGGCAACACGCGCAGAATCTCGTCCAGGAGGTCCCCGGTGCCGCTTCCGTTGGCGGCCGATATGCTCCACACTTCTCCCAGGCCCAGGCCGTAGAAGTCGAAGGCGTCGTACATCTTTTCTCCGCTGTCCACCTTGTTCACGCACAGCACCACCGGCTTCTTGGAGCGTCTCAACAGATCGGCAATCTCCATGTCGTAATCCGTGATGCCCGTAGCGGCCTCGCACATGAACAGGACTACGTCGGCTTCCTCGATGGCGATACCCACCTGCCGGCGGATGGCGTCCTCGAAGACGTCGTCGCTGTTGGAAGTGTAGCCGCCCGTGTCCACCACGGAGAATTCCCGGCCGTTCCACTCGCACTTGCCGTAATGCCGGTCACGCGTCACACCGGCGGTTTCGTCCACAATAGCCTGGCGCATTCCCACCAGGCGGTTGAACAGCGTTGATTTTCCTACGTTCGGTCTCCCGACTATCGCTACTAATGCCATAATACTCTGATTTACGGTGCAAAGATACACAATTCTTCGTTAAAGGCGGGAGATTCCACGCCCATAAACCGCAGAACCGTGTGAAAAACGTGGTGCTGCCCCACTTCGGGCAGGTCTTTATACTGCAGGGTTGTGTCCGAACTCCACAGCACCATGGGAATCTCCAGCTGCTCTTTGGGAGCCATGGAAAGGGGCACACCGTGCATGTACAGGTTGTTTTCTCCCAGGGATTCCCCGTGGTCCGACACAAAGAGCATCAGGCTGCGGCGGCCCACCGAGCGCAGGACCTCAATCACCTGATGCATCAGGTAATCGGCATAGACGATGCTGTTGTCGTAGGCGTTGTTCAGTTCCTCGGGGCTGGTCTGGGACATCTCAACCGTTTTGCATACCGGCGTAAACACCTCGAATTCGGGCGGGTAGTTGGTGTTGTAGGAGGGCCCGTGATTGGTATAGGCGTGTATCACCACAAACACTTTGGTGCTGTCGCCGGCCTCGATCTCTTCCTTAAGGCCTTCCAGCAGCAGGGCGTCGTAACGGTCATCGGCCTCCGGATAGCGTTTGGCCAGATCGGCAAAGGTGTAGTACTTGGACGTGTGCACCGGCGGTTCCCCCCAGTTGTGGGTGCGCCAGATAACATCGGCCCCTGCCCGCTGCAGATAATTGGGCAGAATCTCGTACAGCTCCGGCACGTCCATCGGCTCCAGGATGGCTTTGACGCCCGCCCGGGTATAGGTGGCCGACGCCTTCCCCGGATAGGCCCTAACGCCGTCCCGAGAGGTATACCGGTTGGTCTCCCGCTCATAGCCCAGCAGGGAGAAGCGGTCCCGGCGGGCCGATTCCCCGATAAACAGCACGCACACATCGGGGCTGTCACTCACCGCCGTGGCGTCGGGCAGCAGAATCTCTTTCTGGTTTTTCTCCCGCTCCGATGCATAGAAGCGGAAGGTATTGACAATATAGGACCAGGGCATGATGAGACTGCCCAGTTCGGTGGAATTGCGGTCTATCCACGGCCAGTTTTTCATGTTGCCGAAAAGGGCCGCCACCACCAGCCCTACGGTCACGCCGGCCGATGCCAGCATGCGTTTCCAGGAACCGTATTCCACTTTTCGGGCAAAGACATATACGGAAGGCAGCACGCCCAGCAGCAGGATGTACAGCACCGGTTCCCAGCCAAAGAAACCGGACACCTCCGAGTACTGGGTATTGAGCACATTGCCCATCATTTCGTCGGTGACCAGGACGTCGTAGGCGTTCACGCCGAAGAGCATCACGGCGTCCCCGATGAGGGTGAAGGAAATGATGCATTTGCCGATGAATCGGCCGCACCAGGCCAGCAGATAGTACAGCAGGAAGTCCATGCACAGCAGCAGCACGGCCGCCGTGGCTATGATGACCGCCCCGTTGAATCCTCCCTCGATGTGCTGCAGCGCATGGGAGAAAAAGGGCACATGGAAAGCCGCCAGCGTGTACAGGCTGAGCGCAAGACTGTAGGCCGTCAGGCTGGCTTTTTTCCGGAACAGTTTCATTTCCTGAAGAGTTTGATGATGGCCGATACCAGCACGGCTATCACCGCCAGTAACAGCAGGTTATACAGCACCGTGAGGATCCAGTTCACCGGCTGCGGCGGTTCCGGCGCGGGGAAAGGACCGGCCGATGCATCGTAGCGGGCAAAGGGGTTGGAGTAGATGACCGCCCCGTCGGGGAAGAAGGCCGTGAAGCGGGCAAACGGGTCATCGGCCTTGAGCGTATAGGACAGGCAGTCCGTATCGGCAGCCAGCGCCAGGGTGGCATGGTCCTGCCCGTTCACGCGGATGCTGTCGGCCTTCTGGGACAGTTTCATATAAAGGGTACTTCCCTCCACGCCGATGTCCTTCACGTACGGCAGTTCATGGTTACGGGCAATCTTTTCCTTCCAGTCTCCGTTGCCGTAATCCGGCACGCGCATGGCGTAATAACAGCCGGTGAGCAGTGTATTTTTCAAATCCTCATAGCGGCCGGAGGGTGTTTGCAGGAAATTGCAGCGGATGGCTATCTTCCAGTGTTTGTCCGGGAAGTGGAGGTCGTCGTTGGCCAGGCCGAAACTGTAATGGCCCCAGCTCAGCGCCCAGTCCCAGTACTCGTTCTCCGTGCTCACATGGGTGTCCAGCTCCATGATCTGGTAACCGGACAGCCGCTCCATGTGCCTACGATTGTTAAGAAGCACGCGGTAGGGATGGTTCACCTGGATGAAATCGCTGCTTCGGCCCAGATAATCCAGGTTCCACTGCCGCTGAGAGGTGGTGAGGTACAGGAGGGGATCCCAGTGGATGACTTTGGGGCTGCCGAACACCAGTTTGTGGAACTTGTTGATGCTGTAGCCTTGCTCGTACACGTTCACCTGCAGGGTGGAATCGTAGGGATGAGCGGTAATCTCGTTGTGGTTGGAGAAGGTGACAATGTCGTAGCCCAGCGCCCGGTACACGGAATCCGTATAACCGGGCCAGCGGGGACACTCGTTCATGGGCCAGGGGCCACTCACCCGCGTATGGGTGTGGAAATTGGCCCGCTTCCAACCCTGCGCGGTATCCAGTGCGGCGTACGGGTTGAAAATGTCCTCTCCATGGAACGGCTGTGGCCCGCGGAAACGGTAAATGGGGCTCACGGAAGTAACAGCAAGCGCCAGCAAGAATGCCAGCGCAATGCCTGAGAGGAGTTTACCTACGGCCCGCAGTATAATTTTTATTACTCTCATTTACAATTGTTTAACGTGCAGCTGGCGCAGGCGTCGGACACATTTCCGTCGCAGGGAAGTTTCCTGCCCTTTTGCGCCGCCAGCATTTCCAACTCCTCCTGCCTGGCGCACTTGATGCCCCGCTTGCGCATTTCCGGGTTGGTGGAAATCTCCCCATCGGGGAAAGGCCGATGGAAAAAGAAGATATTTACGCCCAGCAGCAGCACGGCGAGTCCCACAAAAATAATGGCGGCCAGCAGGGTTTTCATGCCTTACAACGGAAACTCATCAGATATGGGTTCGTAGTTGTACACCTTGAGCATCATACGGGCGAAGGTGTCGGACAGGGTGACTACGCGGAACTTGCTCTGGAAGGCCTTCTTGGAAGGATCCAGCGGAATGGTGTCCGTTACGTAGACCTCACACAGGGCGCTCTTGTCAATGCGCTCGTAGGCCGGGCCGGACAGCACCGGATGCGTGGCGAAGGCACGCACGCTATTGGCACCACGCCTGAGGAGTTCGTTGGCAGCCTCCGTAAGGGTGCCGGCAGTATCGATAATATCGTCAATGATCACAATGTCACGGCCTTCCACCTCTCCGATAGGGACAATCTTCTCAATCACATTGGCCTTGGCGCGGGTCTTATGGCAGATGACCACCGGGGTGTGCAGGAACTTGGCATAGGCATGCACGCGCTTGGCGCCGCCCATATCGGGGGCGGCCAGGGTGAGGGTGTCCTTGAACTGCTTCTGCAGCTTTTGCAGATTGTGGAGGAAATCGTAGCTGGCATACAGGTGGTTCACCGGCATGTCGAAGAAACCCTGGATCTGGTCGGCATGGAGGTCGCAGGTCATCACGGCATCGGCACCCGCCACCTTGAGCATGTTGGCCACCAGTTTGGCGCCGATGGAAGTACGCGGCTTGTCCTTGCGGTCCTGACGGGCCCAGCCATAATACGGGATTACGGCGATGACGCGGTCGGCCGATGCACGCTTGGCGGCATCGATGGACAGGAGGAGTTCCATCAGATTGTCGCTGGAAGGGAAAGTGGACTGGATGATGAAGCAGGTAGCGCCTCTGACGCTCTCGGCGTAATAGGGCTGGAACTCGCCGTCGCTGAAGCGGGCGATATCCAGGGGACCCAGGGCCACGTCGGGATCTCCTTCGGCTTTCATACGATTCATGGCAGCAACTACTTTCTCGGCGAAGTAGCGGGAAGCATCACAGGTAAAAAGCGCCATCCGGTGCTCGTGTACATTATTGATCATAGTGTTTTAAGAATAGTTCCTATATAGTCAAGAATTTCGTCTTTTCCCGTTCCCTTTACCGAGGAGCTCACAAAGCAGGGCGGCAGTTCCTCCCAGTCCTGCAGCAGGCGCCCCTTGTTCTCCAGAACCTGGCGTTCCAGGGCTTCGGGGCCCTGTTTGTCGGCCTTGGTGAAGATGATGCCGAAGGGTATGCCTTTCTCTCCCAGTTCACTGATGAAGCGAAGGTCTACTTCCTGCATGGGATGGCGGCTGTCGATGAGCACCATGAGCATCACCAGGTCCTCCGAATGGTTGATGTAGTCCCAGATGATGTGGCGCAGGCGGGCCCTGTCTTTATCGGGCAAACGGGCATAGCCGTAGCCGGGGAGGTCCACCAGATACCATTTGTCGTTGATGAGGAAGTGGTTCACCAGCTGGGTCTTTCCCGGTGTCTGGGACGTCTTGGCCAGCTTGGCATTGCCGGTGAGCATATTGATGAGGGAACTCTTTCCCACATTGGAACGGCCGATGAAAGCGAATTCCGGCAGACGCCGCTGGGGTTTCTGTCCCACCCGCGTACTGCTTCCGGAAAACTCCGCGCTTGTGATTTTCATGGCCCGACTCCTAAATAACCGTACAAAGATACAAATAAAAGACTACCTTTGCAATATGGAAAACGACGAAAAATTCATGCGGGAAGCGCTGCGGGAAGCCCAGGCGGCACAGGCTGCCGGGGAGATTCCCATCGGCGCCGTGGTGGTATGGAAAGGGCGCGTCATCGGCCGCGGCCACAACCAGACCGAACGTCTCCACGACACCACCGCCCACGCCGAGATGATTGCCATCACCGCCGCCACCGAGGCCATGGGCGGCAAGTACCTCAACGACTGCACGCTGTATGTTACGGTGGAGCCCTGTCCCATGTGCGCCGGGGCCCTGGCGTGGTCTCAAATCGGCCGCATCGTCTACGGAGCCCCGGACCAGCGCCGCGGCTTCTCCCTCTTCTCCCCTTCCCTGCTCCATCCGCGCACGGAAGTCACCAGCGGTATCCTCCAGGAAGAGTGTACCGCCCTCATGCTGGATTTCTTCCGCTCTAAGCGCTAGCGACGGTCAGCTCCGCCGGTTGGCCATGGAAATATAATAAAGGAGAGTGGCCAGGGAGCCGATGGCGGCGATCACATAGGTATAGGCAGCCCATTTGAGGGCGTCGGTGGCCATGGGCTTGGTCTCATAGCTCACGATGCCGGCGCTTTCCAGCCACTTGACGGCGCGGGCGCTGGCATTTATCTCTACCGGCAGTGTGATGAAACTGAACAGGGTGGAAAGGGCGAACAAGCCGATGCCCAGCCACAGCAGTTGGGGGAACACGTTGATGAGCAGAACCCCCGCCAGAAGCACCCAGGACACGAAATTGTTGGAGAAGGACACCACCGGAACCAGGGCCGACCGCATGCGCAGCCAGGCATAACCGGTGGCGTGCTGCACCACGTGGCCGCACTCGTGAGCGGCGACGGCGGCAGCGGCCACAGACCGGCCGAAATACACGCCTTCACTAAGATTCACCGTGCGGGTGGTGGGGTCATAATGGTCCGTGAGCTTGCCTGGGATGGACACAATTTTCACATCCCTGATGCCATGGGCGGCCAGCATGCGGGATGCAACTTCGGCCCCCGTGATGCCCAGCGGCACCTCTGAATATTTCTCAAAGCGGCGCTGCAGCATCCCCTGGATGAGCATGCTGCCAATCATGACCGCTATCATGATAATCCAAATCAATGTCGTTGACATACGCTGTCTGTTTTAGTCCGGGAACGACACATCAAATATCGGTCCCTTTTCGCAAAAATACGTTTTTTCTGCCAAAATGTCGGCAGGAAATATTAATTTTGCAGACTGAATCATGGATTACGTGCGCAACATAACAGAGGATTTTTCCCGCCTGGAGCTCAATCTGAAGGCGACGGTGGACAATTACCGTTACTTCCGCTCCCTGCTGGATCCCAAAACCAACCTCCTGGTGCTGGTCAAGGCCAACGCCTATGGACACGGTGCGGTAGAATTCGCCTCCATGATGCAGCGTGCAGGGGCCGATTACCTGGCCGTCGCTTACCCGGTAGAGGGCCTGGAACTGCGCCGAAACGGTATTTCCCTTCCCATCCTGGTGCTCACAGCGGGTACGGATTTCTTCCCGGAAATCATTGAAACCCGCATGGAGCCCAGCATCCCCAACCTGTATTCCTTAAAGAAACTGGTAGAGATATTGCGGGAAAAGGGACTTAAGGACTATCCCGTACACATCAAGCTGGATACCGGCATGCACCGCCTGGGTTTTATGACCCATGAACTGCCGGAGCTCATTGACTATCTCAAAGTGACCCCCGAGGTTAAAGTGAAGGCTGTTTTCTCCCACCTTTGCGTGGCCGAGGATCCCGCCGAGGATAACTTTACCCTGGGCCAGATCCACCAGTTCCGGGACAACGCCGCCTTCATCGCCGACGGCATCGGCTACATGCCCATGCGGCACCTGCTGAACTCGGCCGGCATCGAGCGTTTTCCTCAGTTCCAGTTTGACATGGTGCGGCTGGGCATCGGCATCTACGGCATCAGCGCCCTGCCCGGGAAAAAGCTTGCCCCCGTAGCCTCACTCAAGTGCAAAATCCTGCAAGTCAAGAAGCTGGGACCGGGAGAGACCGTGGGTTACGGCCGATGGGGCCATGCCAAGGAAGGCACCGTCATCGCCACCATTCCTGTGGGATACGCCGACGGCATCGACCGTCACCTGGGCCGCGGCGCCGCCTTCTTCAGCGTGAACGGCCACCGGGTGCCCACTATCGGCAACATCTGTATGGATATGTGTATGATTGATGTCACAGGCGTGCCCGCTGCCCCCGGAGACACCGTCACCATCTTCGGAGAGGACCCCACCGTGAGCGAACTGGCCGGCATCCTGGGCACCATCCCCTATGAAATTATGGTCTCCGTCCCCCGCCGCATCCATCGGCTGGTGATACGCTGATTGTCGCACCCGGCCTAACCAACTGGTTATCAATGGAATAGTTTTTTCTCTTGATACCAAACGGAGTCAAGAGAGAAACTTAACAAACTGAAAATTAACAAGTTATACAGTATCAACATGAAAGGCGTACATTTGTTTTTGGCCGATGGCTTCGAGGATATGGAGGCCCTGGGGACGCGGGACGTGCTGCTGCGCGGCGGCGTGCCGGTTGTGACGGTATCCGTCACGGACGATTATCTGGTGGAAAGCTCCCACGGGCTGCAGGTCTCGGCCGATACTTCCTGGGCCGATCTGGAGGTGATGGAGCCCGGCACTTCGGCCGAGGACGTGATGATCTTCCCCGGCGGCATGCCCGGCAGCAAGAATCTGGCCCGGCACGCCGAGCTGATGGAGATTCTGCAGGACCACTGGGCCCGCGGTGGCGCCGTGGCCGCCATCTGCGCCGCTCCCGGCCTGGTAGTGTCCCAGCTGCCCGGCCTCGAAGGCCGCAAGTTCACCTGCTTCGACGGATTCCAGGATGCGCTCATCGGCCAGGGAGCCGTCTATACGCCGGAAGGCACCGTCACCGACGGCAACCTGATTACCGGCCGCGGCGCCGGATGGGCCGTGGAATTCGGCCTGGCCATCCTGGCCTGTCTGAAAGGCCCCGAAGCCGCCGCGAAGGTCCGCTCCGGACTCATGTTATAAGTCCCTCCCCCGAGGGGAAGGAGCAAAAAAAGGGACAAGCTACTCGAGCTTGTCCCCTTTTTCATTCAGCATTTCATTTTGAAGGACGGTGAAATCCGTGACTTCCACCAGTTCTATCCGGATCTTGTAGCGCTTGCGCCACTTGGCCAGATAGGAATTGAACAGTCCCCGCTTGAGATAGGCGCCCAGGATGGGGCTTGTCTTGAGGGTAATGAAACGGATACCTTTTTCGATGGAATAGAATGCAATCTTGCGTTCAATCTCTTCATCGATAACGGCGCTGGAAGTAATCTTTCCGGTGCCGTGGCAAACGGGACACTGTTCCGACGTATTGATTTCGGTAACCGGCCGGATGCGCTGACGGGTAATCTGCATTAACCCGAACTTGGTAAGCGGCAGCACATTGTGCTTGGCCCTGTCGGCCTCCATGAGCTCCTGCATGTACTTGTGGAGGGCGTTTTTATGGTCGTTGGATTCCATGTCGATGAAGTCCACAATCACGATGCCTCCCATGTCCCGGAGCCGGAGCTGCCGTGCAATTTCCTCGGCGGCAATCTTGTTCACCTCGAAGGAGTTCTCCTCCTGGTCGCTTGTCTTGGTGCGGATGCCGCTGTTTACGTCAATGACGTTCAGCGCTTCGGTGGTCTCGATAACCAGATATGCCCCCTGCCGCATGGGAACCACCTTTCCAAAGGAGCCCTTGATTTGCCGAGTTACCTCGAAATGGTCATAGATGGGCTGTTTACCTTCGTACAGATGGACAATCTTTTCTTGATCCGGAGATATCAGGGAAACGTACTTCCGGGCTTCTTCGGCCACCCGTTCATCATTGATCCAGATGTTGGAGAACGAGTCGTTGAGGAGGTCCCTCAACACGGTAGTGGTTTTGCTGTACTCCGTAAAGAGCAGCTGGACATTCTTGTTACCGGCAATCTTCTTCCAGGAACTCTCCCATTTTTCAATGAGCGATTCAGTCTCGGCAACCAGCGTGGCGGCGTTTTTGCCTTCGGCCGCTGTGCGGATGATGGCTCCGTAGTTTTTGGGGAGGATGCTCCTGACCAGTGTCTCAAGTCTACGTTTCTCTTCCTTCGAGCCGATCTTCTGTGAGATGGACACTTTTTCGGCAAAGGGGAGAAGTACGATATTCCGTCCTGCCAATGAAATTTCCGCAGTCAGTCGCGATCCCTTGGTGGAGATGGGCTCCTTGACAATCTGGGCCACAATCATTTGCCCGGGACGCAGATACTCCTCAATGCGGCCCTCCTTGGGGAGAGCGTTGCCAATCTTGATCCTGGAATACAGGTCCTTGAGATTGGTGTTGGCATTGGATTCCCGTACGAACTGGTCGAAGGCGGGAAAGTAGAGTCCCAGGTCCAGGTAATGGATGAAGGCTTCCTTTTTGTCGCCGATGTCCACAAAGGCAGCATTGAGATTGGGGAGAATCTTCTTCACCTTTCCCAGGTGAACGTCTCCCACCGTGAATTTGTTCCCAGTGCTGGACTCCGTGTTGTACTCTATCAGCCGATGATTTTCCATCAGGGCGATATGTACCTCTGTTGACGAGACGTCAACAATCAGATCCTTGTCCGGTTTCTCAGACTCCATGTGGAAATTAAATGGTGCAATGGATTAAAGGAAGGGCTCGCGAATCTCTCCGCAAGCCCTTTGCGTTAGAAGAATTACTTCTTCTTGTGGCGGTTCTTGCGCAAGCGCTTCTTACGCTTGTGCGTCGCCATCTTATGTCTCTTTCTTTTCTTACCGCTAGGGCACATAATGATAAATGGTTAAAATTAAATTATTTCTCCTTGACGGCGTTAACGAAGGTCTTGGCGGGCTTGAAAGCCGGAATGTTGTGGGCCGGGATGACCATGGTGGTCTTGCGGGTGATGTTGCGGGCGGCCTTCTGGGCGCGGTGCTTGATGATGAAGCTGCCGAAGCCACGGAGATAAACAGGCTCGCCGGCTACCAGGGAACCCTTAACCACGCTGGTGAATTCTTCGATAACGGCCAATACCTGGGTCTTCTCAATTCCGGTAGTCTTTGCTACTTCGTTTACGATTTCTGCCTTAGTCATGTTTTTATAGTTTTTATGTTTAGTTTTTAATACAGCGAAAAACTGGGCAAAATTAGACTTAATTTTTGAGATTTCAAAATGTTAGACTGAAAAAGTGTCAAATTCCGGCATTGGCACAGAGATTGACAATATAGGCCCATGGTGCATA
>CAJOIQ010000026.1 GCA_905234795.1 uncultured Bacteroidales bacterium
TCGACTTGCATGTGTTAAGCCTGCCGCTAGCGTTCATCCTGAGCCAGGATCAAACTCTTCATTGTATATTTTTTATAATGCTAGCTTGTCCTGACGCTTAGTTTCTCTAAAGAAACTGACGCTCGTTTGTACTTGCTTCCTTGTACTTTCCTTTCAGTCTTTTCAATGAACTTTTCACTACCCGTTAGGGCGTATAAAATCCCGCTCTTTTTAGAAGCGGGACTGCAAAGGTACGAACATTTTTTGAATCGGCAAATTTTTTCTCACTTTTTTTCGATTTTTTTGAGATTCCTCGACTTCGCCTTCGGCTATGCTCGGAATGACAAGAATTATTCGTATATTTGGAACTTACATACCTTATTAATTACGCACGCATATGAAGCGACTTTTCATCGGCCTTGCAGCCATCCTGACAGTAAGCATCAGCGCAGGAGCGCAGGAAATCCCCGCCTGGATTCGTAAAAACGCCATTTCCCCGGACGGCAAAACCGTGGCCTTCTCCTATAAGGGAGACATTTTCACCGTCCCGGTAACGGGCGGGCAGGCCCGTCAGCTCACCTCTCACCGCGCCTATGAGAGCGACCCCGTATGGTCGGCCGACGGAAAACAGATTGTCTTCACCTCCACGCGCGAAGACAGCAAGGACCTCTATGTCACTTCCGTGGAAGGCGGCGTTCCCAAGCGCCTCACCTCCATGCCGGGCAATGAGACGCCCCTGGCGGTATCGGCCCTGGGAGAGGTATACTTCACGTGGTACCACGCCGACCTCCAGAGCCCCGGCTTCCAGGGTTTCCCCGGAGATCCCGCCCTGTACAAGACTTCCCTGGACGGCGCCGCGCCCCGGCTGGTGACGTCGCTCACCGTGAGCGCCATGAGCATCGGCCCCGACGGCACCATCCTCTATGAGGACTGGAAGGGCTACGAGGATCCCCTGCGCAAGCACCACACCTCCTCCGTCACCCGGGACATCTGGGTAGTGAAAGGCGGAATCGGCCCGCAAGGCCAGTTCACCCAGCTCACCAGCTTCGGCGGAGAGGACCGCAATCCCGTGCTGGGGGCCGATGGAGACAGTTTCTACTTCCTGAGCGAGCGCTGGAAGAGCAACTCCAACGTGTTCCGCAGCAGCATCAGCTATCCCGAGCAGGTGACCCAGCTCACCTTCTTTGAAAAGGATCCCGTGCGCTTCCTGTCCGTGGCGCAGGACGGCACCATGGCCTATTCCCACAACGGAGACTTGTTTGTGGGAGACAAAAAGCTGGACATCACGCTCTCCCGTGACGAGGACCAGCGGGAAATCAACCCCATGAGCCTGCGCAGCGCTACGGCCATCGCCGTCTCCCCCAACGGAAAGGAGATTGCCCTGGTCATGCGCGGAGACGTCTTTGTCACCTCCGTGGACTATGCCACCACCCGCCGCATCACCAACACGGCCCAGCAGGAGCGGGGCGTTTCCTTCTCCAAGGACGGCCGTGAACTGTATTATGCCAGCGAGCGAAACGGTTGCTGGAGCATCTACAAGAGCAGTCTCACCCGCAAGGAAGACAAATATTTCACCTATGCCACAGATATCAAGGAAGAGCGCGTGAGCCCCGAAGGAGAAACCTCCTTCCAGATGGAGGTCTCCCCCGACGGCAAGTGGCTGGCCTATCTTCGCAACCGCACGGAACTGGTGATCCTGCCCACCAAGGGCGGCACCCCCAAGAGCCTGCACAAGGGCATCAACTACTCCTACTCCGACGGAGACCAGCGCTTTGCCTGGAGCCCCGACAGCCAGTACATCCTGTGCAACTGGCAGGCAAATGGAGGCTGGAACAACGAGGACATCGCCGTAGTGGAAGTAGAGAGCGGCAAAATCACCAACCTCACCCAGAGCGGATACTCCGACGAAGGCTTCCGCTGGGCCCTGGGCGGCAAGGCCATGACCTTCACCAGCGACAAAAACGGCTACCGCAGCCACGGCAGCTGGGGGGCCGAGGACGACGTATACATCATGTTCTTCGACGGCAAGGCCTACACCGAATTCGGCCGCAGCAAGGAGCAGAAGGAAATAGACAAGATGCTCATGGGAGAGAAGGCCGTGGAGAAGGCCGAGAAAAAGGAGAAGAAGGACAGCGTTGCCAACAAGGTGGAGAAGATCACCCTGGACCTGGCCGCCCGCGAGGACCGCATCAAGCGCCTCACCCGCTTCTCCAACGCCATCGGAGACCATTTCCTGGTGCCCGACGGCAGCAAGCTCTACTTCACCCAGCGGTTGGAGAAAGGCTTCGACCTTTGCGCCGTGGATATCGAGAAGGGTGAGGTTAGCATTGTCAAGAAGGGCGTTTCGGGCCGGTTCTTCCCTGCCCCCGACGGCAAAACCCTCTACATCACCGCCGGCTCCACCATCTCCAAACTGGACGTAGCTACGGGCAAGGACAAGGCCGTGAGTTTCTCCGGAGACTTCGAGTTCAAGGCACAGCAGGAACGCGAATACATCTTCGAGCACTGCTGGAAGCAGGTGAAGGAGAAATTCTATGTGGAAGACCTGCACGGCGTGGACTGGGACTACATGCACCACAACTACGCCAGGTTCGTACCTTATATCAATAATGACTACGACTTCGCCGACCTCCTGTCCGAGATGCTGGGTGAACTGAACGGCTCCCACACCGGCGCCCGGTATCGTCCCCGCGCCACCCGTAACATCGGCCACCTGGGTGTGCTGTACGACCTTTCCTGGACCGGTGACGGCCTCAAGATTGCCGAAGTCCTGCCCGGCGGCGTACTCTCCAATACCGATGCCGAGATTGCAGCCGGAGACATCATCCTCTCCATCGAAGGCCACGCCATCAAGGCCGGCGACAACTGGCTGAAGTACCTCTACGAGCGTGCAGGCAAGCAGACCGTGCTGCGCATCAAACGCGGCGGAAAGGAGAAAGAATACATCGTGACTCCCTCCGCCACCGATGCCACCCTGCTGTACAAGCGCTGGGTGCGCCAGCGGGAGGAAATGGTGGCCAAACTCTCCGGCGGAAAAGTAGGCTACGTGCACGTGGAAGGCATGGACTCCCCCAGTTTCCGGGAGCTCTATTCCAAGGCCCTGGGCAAGTACCGCGGGGCCGAAGCCCTCATTGTGGACACGCGTCATAACGGCGGCGGCTGGCTGCACGACGACCTGGTCACCTTCCTGGGCGGCAAGGAGTACTGCCTCTTCACTCCCCGCGGCCAGTACATCGGCCACGAGCCCTTTAACAAATGGACCAAGCCTTCCTGCGTGCTGATGTGCGAGGACAACTATTCCGACGCTTCCGGCTTCCCTTACGCCTACAAGAGCCTGGGCCTGGGTAAACTCATCGGCGCGCCCGTTCCCGGCACCATGACCGCCGTGTGGTGGGAGAACCAGATCAATTCCTTCCTGGTGTTCGGCATCCCGCAGGTGGGCAACTGGGGCACCAAGGACAACCGCTATATGGAAAACTTCCAGATAGAGCCCGACATCGTGGTTTACAACGATCCGGCATCCATTTTGAATGGAAGGGACCTGCAACTGGAAGCCGCAGTGGCCGAAATGCTTAAAGAAATTGAAAAGTAATGGACAAAAAACTGGTCATTATCCCTACCTATAACGAGAAGGAGAACATCGCCGACATCATTTCGGCGGTGTTCGCCCTCCCCGGTGAATTCCACGTTCTGGTCATCGACGACGGCTCCCCCGACGGCACCGCCGATATCGTGAAAGGGCTGGCAGCAGGGGAACTCTCCTCAGAATCCGTGACCACCCTCGGTCCCGTAAGAGGGAGGGGCCCGCAGTCAGCGCTCGAAGAGCGCAACGCACGGGAGGGGTCGCGCAGCGACGATTCTGAGGAGAGTTCCCCTGCCGCCAGGCTGCATTTGATAGAGCGGAGCGGGAAGTTGGGACTGGGGACGGCGTACCTGACGGGGTTCCGCTGGGCGCTGGAGCAGGGATTTGACTATATCTTCGAGATGGATGCCGACTTTTCCCACGACCCGAAGGACTTGCTGCGGCTGTACGCCGCCTGCGCCAAGAACGGCGCGGACTTGGCCGTGGGCTCCCGATACTGCAACGGCGTTTCCGTGGTGGACTGGCCCATGAGCCGCATCATCATGTCCTACTTTGCATCGACTTATGTGCGCACCATCCTTCGCATGAAGGTGTACGACACCACGGCCGGCTTCGTGTGCTACAGCCGCAATGTGCTGGAGTCCATGGACCTGGACGCCGTGAAGATGAAAGGCTACGGTTTCCAGATTGAAATGAAATACACGGCCTGGAAGAAAGGCTTCAAGCTCCAGGAAGTTCCCATCATCTTTACCAACCGCCAGAAAGGCACCTCCAAAATGAGCGGAGGCATCTTCGGCGAGGCCTTCTGGGGCGTCATCGGCCTCCGTTTCCGGAAGTTTTAGGTTGCCCCTCCACCTTCCATCACGCCCAGCGAGTGAATTGGCACGAAAAAGCCCGAAAACGTGCCAGTTGAGTTGTGCCCGCGAGCGAACTGGAACGAAAATGGCCGAGAACGTTCCAGATGAGTTGCGGGAAACTTATCTTAGTTCTTTCGAACCAAGTAATTGCCGGACTACGCGCTCCTTGATGAAAATGTTTGTGGAGATTTGATAGGAAGTGAAACCGAACTCCCGGTTCAGGACTATAGCCAGTTTGCCTTTATCTTCCTCTGACAGCGAGTGAAGGCTGCGTCCGTCGAAACGCTTTTGCAATGTCTGCGAAACAATGCTTTCCTGTTCGGCCTTGTTGAATTCACAGATTTCTCCCAGCCTGGAGGCAATTTGAAAGAACAATTCATAGTCTTTTACCAGGGCAATCTGGAGGTCTTTTGCTTCCGGAAACAGTTTCATAACGAGCGAGGTGTCCACATAGTATGAGGGATGCAAGCCCAGGAAGGAGTGAAACTGCCACTTCTCCGGAACGGGATCGTGACCACCCAGCAACTTGCGCTGTTCGCGTACCGACATCTGCTTGCCGGGAATACTATCCATTACTTTCGAAAAATCCGAGTAATAAAGCCAGCCGGAGCCCCACAGGTACCCGCCCACAATGGCCAAACCCTTTTCCAGGGGGTTACGCAAGACATAGAGGATTTCACTTTTCATCTGGTCCGGAGAAGTGATTCTGGTTAACTTGAACCAATAGTCTTCCGGCAGCGGGTTGAATCCGTCCCGTTTAAGCCGGGCCGACAGTTTTCTTTTTAGGTAGTCAAACGCTTCCAGGCAATTGGCGCCTGTTCCGCTCAAGATAATATGGATATGATTGGGCATTAGGGTAAAGACATATATCTTTATTGGGAACAGAACAGTGATCATCCCCATCAGTATCATGCCAAAGGCAAATTGGGCGACACTGTTAAACAGATTACCGTCCTTGAAGCCGTCTGTGCAAAAGTGGTAGTAACCCTTCCCCATGGCCCGATATGTCTTTCTTTCTCTTTCTCTGTACATATTGCAAAGGACGGGATATTTATCCGTTTCTTCAAAAATGAAACGGATAAAGTAAAAAATAGCCTCTCCAGCCTGCTAGAAAGCACTTTCTCCTTTAAACGGAACACGTTTTTGGGTCCTAAAATCGGCTTTTTTTAGAAATATACAGGAAGCCTGCGCCACAAAGCCCCCTACTGAATTGGCACGAAAATGCTCAAAAGCGTGCCAATTGACTCAGTCGTGCGAGTCAACTGGAACGAAAATGGCCGAGAACGTTCCAGATGAGTTGCGGGGGAAGAAACAAGAAAAGAGGCAGCCATGCACTTTGGAAAAACGGGGGAAAAGCGCTAACTTCGTACCCCGTATGAAGGAACTCTACATTAAGTATATTGCGCAGCTGCTGGGCGTGCAGGCCTGGCAGGTGGAAAACTGCGCGGAACTGTTTGCCGACGGTTGCACGGTGCCGTTCATCAGCCGTTACCGCAAGGAACGCACGGGCGGCCTCAACGACATTGAGGTGGCCGAAATCAAGCACTGGACCGAGGTATTTGCCGAGATGGAAAAGCGCAAGGCCTCCATCCTCAAGACCATCGAGGAACAGGAGAAGCTTACGCCGGGGCTCCAGAAGCAGATTGAGAACTGTGTGAGTTCCAGCGAACTGGAGGACTTGTACCTGCCGTATCGGCCCAAGCGCAAGACGCGCGCCACGGCAGCCATTGCCAAAGGACTGCAGCCCCTGGCCGATTTACTCTGGAACGGCAAAATCGCCCATCCCCGGCAGGAAGCCCAGAAGTATGTGAAGGGAGAGGTGGCCGATGTAGAGGAAGCCCTGCAGGGTGCCCGTGACATCCTGGCCGAAAAGATCAGCGAAACCGCCGCCAACCGGGAGACGCTTCGCAGCATTTACCGCACCCGCCGCGTGCAGTCCAAAGTGACCAAAGCGGGCCAGGAGAGCCCCGAGGCCGCCAAATACCGCAGTTACTTCAGCTTCAGCCAGCCCATCGGCAAAATCCCTGCCCATAATCTGCTGGCCATGCTTCGCGCCCAGGAAGAAGGCTTCCTGAAGGTGGACATCGACGCCGATGGAGAAAAGTGCGGCAACAAGCTCTACTACGACTATTGCCAGGCGCAGGGCTACCCCAGCCGGGAAGCCGGAGAACAGGTGCGCGAGGCCGTGGACGACGCCTGGAAGCGCCTGCTGGACCCTTCCATCACCGGAGAAGTGATTCGGGAGGCCAAGGAAAAGGCCGACATTGAATCCATCCAGGTTTTCGGAGACAACCTGCGGCAGCTGCTGCTGGCCCCGCCGGTGGGACAGAAACGCGTGATGGCCATCGACCCGGGTTTCCGCACCGGCTGTAAAGTGGTGTGCCTGGACGCCCAGGGGAACCTGCTGGCGCACGACGTTATCTTCCCGCATCCGCCTGTAGCCAAAAAGATTGAGGCCATCACCAAGGTAGCCGATCTGGTAGAAAAATACGACATTGAAGTGATTGCCATCGGCAACGGCACCGCCGGAAGGGAAACCGAGGATTTCATCCGCAAGGTGGGCCTGCCGGACAGCATAAAAGTGTTCTCTGTGAGCGAGGACGGCGCGTCGGTTTATTCGGCCTCCGACGTGGGGCGGGAGGAATTCCCCCAGTACGATGTAACGGTGCGCGGTGCGGTTTCCATCGGCCGACGCCTGATGGACCCGCTGGCCGAACTGGTGAAGATTGACCCCAAGTCTCTGGGCGTGGGACAATATCAGCACGACGTTGACCAGAGCCTCCTCAAAGAGAAGCTGGACAACACCGTAGAAAGCTGCGTGAACAGCGTGGGCGTGGCCCTGAACACCGCCAGCCCCTACTTATTACAATACGTGAGCGGCATCGGCCCGGCCCTTTCCAAGGCCATCACCGACTACCGTGCGGCCAACGGAGACTTTACCAGCCGGGAGCAACTGAGAAAGGTGCCCCGCCTGGGTGCCAAGGCCTTCCAGCAGTGTGCGGGTTTCCTGCGCATCGCGGGGGCGGCTAACCCGCTGGACAATTCGGCGGTGCATCCGGAGGCTTATCACATTGTGGACAAGATGGCCCGGGACCTCAAGGTTTCCACCAGGGAACTGGTGGGCAACGCCGAGCTTTGCAAACAGATCAAGGCGGCCGATTACGTGGAAGGGGACTTCGGACTTCCCACCGTGAACGATATCATCCTGGAGCTGCAGAAACCGGGGCGTGACCCGCGCGAGGCTGCACAGGAGTTCTCCTTTGCCGATGACATCCGGGACCTGGAGGACCTCAAACCCGGCATGGAGCTGCCCGGCCTGGTGACCAACATCACGGCCTTCGGCGCCTTCGTGGACATCGGCCTGCACGAGAACGGTCTCATCCACGCCTCCCAGATGGGCGTAAAAGGCATGGCGGTTCCTTCCAAGGTGCTCAAGCTGCACCAGCACGTGACGGTGCAGGTGCTGTCCGTGGACCTGGAACGCCGAAGAATTGGACTTAGACTGCTAAAATAACACATGCAAAAACTGAAAACCTATGTGGCCGCGGTAACGGCCATCCTCTTCTGGGGACTGTCCTATATTTGGAGCGGCCGGTTGGTGGCCCAGGGCATTCCCGTGGAATATTTCCTGCCCATCCGTATTTTATTTGCCGCCGTTATCCTGCTGGTCATTAACCTGGTGTGCGGCTATAGCCTCAAGATTCACAAGCAGCATCTGCTCACTTTTTTCCTTCTGGCAGCCTGCGAGCCGTTCATCTATTTCTTCTGTGAAACCTACGGCATCCAGTTCACCGGTTCTCCTACCATCAGCTCGCTGGTGATTGCCAGTACGCCGGTGCTGGCCATGGTGGCGGGCGTGATGTTCTTCAAGGAGCACATCACCTGGCAGCATGTGGTGGGGATGGTCATCTGCCTGGCGGGCCTGGTGCTGGTCACCCGGGCCAGCCGCGGAGAAAGCCGCCTGTTCTACTTCGGCCTGGCCGTGCTGGTGCTGGCCGTGGTGGCCGAGGTTGCCTACGCTTCCCTCACCAAAGCCCTGACGGACGGATACGAGCCCACGGTGATTGTGATGTACCAGTTCTTCATCGGCTCCATCTTCTTCCTGCCGCTGTTCCTTACCCGCGGCATGGAAACCTACGACCCCGACCTCTATTCCAGCTGGAGCGTGTGGGAGCCCATCCTGTGCCTGTCTGTGCTTTGCTCCACCGTGGCCTTTGCCGCGTGGGCCTATGCCATCGGCAAGCTGGGCGTAGCCAAATCCAGTATTTTCCAGGCGCTGAATCCCGTGGTTACGGCCCTGGCGGGCTTCATTCTGGGAGATGAAATCCTTTGCGGCGGACAATGGGTTGGCCTGGCCATCGCCGTGGCCGGCGTGGTCCTCACCCAACTGAATATCGGGAAGAAGAATCTATTTGCGCGGAAAAAGGACGCTTAATCCTGGGAAAAACTTTGGAGCTCCTGGCGGTAGGCGTTGAAGATTTTTGATTTGGAGAGGAAGCCGCAATAGCTGCGGTTCTCTCCCACCACGGGCAGGTTCCAGGCGCCGGTCTTTTCAAATTTGCGCATCACGGAGTCCATGGGTTCGTCGGGATGGATGTATTCCGGCGCGGTTTTCATGTAGTTGTACACGTGCCGCTGTGTATAGAGCTCCGTACGGAACATGTCCTGCCGGATGTCGTCCAGGGAAACATAGCCCTGGAAACGGTCCCGGGAATCCAGCACCGGGAAGATGTTGCGCTCGGAGCGGGCCACGGCCTCTACCAGTTCCCCCAGCGTGGCGTCGATGCGCACGGGGCGGAAATCGGTCTCCAGCAGACCCTGGGTTTTCATGAGCGTAAGTACGGCTTGGTCGGAATCGTGCGTGAGCAGTTCCCCGCTGGCCGCGATGCGCTTGGTATAGATGGAGTATTTCTCGAAGAGACGGATGACGCCGTAGGAAATGGCCGATGTAATGATGAGCGGCACCAGCAGCGTGTAGCCGCCGGAAATCTCGGCAATGAGGAAGATGGCCGTGAGGGGCGCCTGCATCACGCCGGCCATCAAGCCCGCCATACCCACCAGCACAAAGTTGGAGACGGGAACATCGGCATGTACCAGATTGAGCGAAGTAGCCAGCGTAAAACCGGCGATAGCCCCCATGAACAGGGTGGGGCCGAAGGTACCACCCACGCCGCCGCCCGCGTTGGTGAAGGTCATGGAGAACACTTTGAGCAGCAGCACCAGCAGGAAAAACAGCGGAATGGACCAGCTCTGCTTCATCAGGAAATGCAACGGCGTATTGCCCAGTTCGGCCTCCTGCCCGTTGAGCAGGGGTCCCAGGAAATTGTACCCTTCCCCATGCAGCGGCGGGAACAGGAAGATGAGCACACCCAGCAGCACGGCCGACATCGCCCACTTCAGATAGGGATTCTTCAGCCGGCCCAGACGGTCCTCCATGGACAGTGTGGTGCGGATGAAATAGAGGGAAATGAGTCCGCAGAATGCGCCCAGAACCAGATAGAAGGGCACATTGTGCATGTCGAAGGGTGCCACGGTGGCCGCAAAAACGCTCTCCCGTCCCAGGCAAAGATAGCTGATGAGCGTGGCCGATACCGAGCTCAGCAGCAGCGGCAGGATGCCACTCATGGACAGGTTGAAGAGCAGGATTTCCAGTGTAAACAGCACACCGGCCAGCGGTGCGTTGAAGATGCCGGCCACGGCACCGGCCGCGCCACAGCCCAGCAGGAGCGTCATTCCGCGGTAGGACATGCCGCAATATCGGCCCAAATTGGAGCCGATGGCGGCACCGGTATAGACGATGGGAGCCTCGGCACCCACGGAGCCGCCGAAGCCGATGGTGAGCGCACTGGTTACCAGCGAGCTCCAGCAGTTGTGGCTCTTGATTTTGGATTCGTTCTTGGAAACAGCCTGCAGCACCTTGGTAACCCCATGGCCGATATTATCCTTGACCAGATAGCGCACGATGAGCAGGCTCAGCAGCATACCCACACCGGGCAGTACCAGCATGGCCCAGGGATGGGGGCCGGTGACATCGGCCAGCTTTTCCTGAATCCAGTGGATGGAGAGTTTAAGGCACACGGCCGCCAAACCACACAGAATACCCGTAATCACAGAAAGGGCCAGTAAGGCGCTGCGTTCGGGTATTCTATGCAAAAGGGCCCGGACAGGGCCCCAGAAAAACTTATTCGTCGTCGCTCCCATTGGAGTATTGGGCGATGTTGTCGTCGGGGAGGGTTTCTCCTGCGTCGTCCGAGGCGTCGGCGCTGCCTCCGGCCACGGCTTCGTTCTCGGCGTCTTCTTCTCCCTCCAGCCAGCGGGCAACGTCCTCCATGTCATCGGTCTTGACGTTGATCTTCACCAGATAAATGGCATCGGCGGTTTCCACCGTTACGGCATAGAAGGATGTGCCGTCGGGCTTGGGATACTTCACCAGGTCTGTGAGGTAATCGCTGAAACCCTTGGGATACTTTTCTGCAAAGGCAGCGGCCAGGTCCGGATGTTGTCCGGCCATCTTCTCATAGCTTACCACGTGTCTTTTCTTGCTTTCTGCCATATCTTATCTTTTCTTCTTATTCTTTCTGGCTGCAATATTAGTAGATTGTTTTGAACCTTGCAAGGGCTTGTCACTTTTTTTGGAAGAATTTTTAAAGAAAAATGACTTTTGCCGCTGTTTTTTCTCGGGGTCCCGTTCCGTGAACACGGGGGTCATGTCCCGCGGGTCCAGTCCGGAATAGAACATCACGGAGCTGGTGGTCATGGGTGTGGGCGTAAAATCCTGCACCTGGTCCATCCAGATGCCCTTCAGGGCCGGGTGATTGGCCAGGTTTTCCATGTCCTTGAGCGTGCAGCCCGGGTGGGACGATATAAAATAAGGTACCAGTCCCACGTGCGTCCCGGCATCCCGGTTCACTTTGTCGAACTCCTTGCGCAGCCGCTCAAAGAGTCTGAACGTGGGCTTGGCCATTTTCTGCAGCACATGATCCTCTGTATGTTCCGGTGCCACCTTCAACCGGCCCGAAGTATGATTGAGCACCAGCGTCTGCAAATAAGGCTTGGAGCTGGGATCCACAAAGCCGTCCTCGGTGAGGAAAAGGTCGTAGCGGATGCCGCTGCCGATATAGCTGTGCCGGATGCCCTTGGTGCCATCGATGCGCTTGTACAGCTCCATCAGCCTCGTATGGTCGCAGTCCAGATTAGGGCACCGCTTGGGGAACAGGCAGCTGCGGCGCTTGCATTTGTCGCACAGCTCCAGGTTCTTCCCGTGCATGCCGTACATATTGGCTGTGGGCGCCCCCACATCGGAGATATTCCCCGCAAAGTCCGGCAAATTGTTCAGGGCCGATACTTCCTTGAGGATGGATTTCTCACTCCGGCTCTGAATGAACTTGCCCTGGTGGGCCGCAATGGTGCAGAAGTTGCACCCGCCGAAACAGCCCCGGTGCGTGTTCACGCTGAACTTGATCATGTCATACGCCGGAATGCGTTTGCCCTTGTACCTGGGATGCGGCAGCTTGGTGAACGGCAAGTCCCAGAAACTGTCCATCTCCTCCTGCGTGGCAGGCGGATACGGTGGATTAACCTGCACATATCCCTCTCCCACCGGCTCGATGATAGTATCCGGGTGCATCATATTGGCATGCGTCTCAATCCAGTGGAAATTCTCGGCAAACGCCCGTTTGTCCTTGCAGCATTCTTCGAAAGAATGCAACACCAGGGTTCCGGGGTGGGCACTCTCTCCAGAATCCGTTGCCACCCTCGGCAACGTAAGAGGGAGGGGCCCGCAGTCAGCGCTCGAAGAGCGCAGCGCACGGGAGGGGTCGCGAAGCGACGATTCTGGAGAGAGTGCCCACCCCGGGACCTTACCTTTCACATAGAAGGCGATCTGGGGAATCTGGCGCATACGATGCTGGGACCAGCCTTTTTCGATGCCCTTGGTGAGTTCCAGCATGGGGCGTTCACCCATGCCGTAACAAAGATAATCGGCCCCGGAGGAGACCAGGACAGAGGGCATCAGGCAGTCTTTCCAGTAGTCGTAATGGGTGAGGCGGCGGAGGGAGGCCTCGATGCCGCCGATGACTACCGGAACATCCGGGAACAGCTTTTTGAGGATTTGGGTGTACACCGTGACGGCGTAATCGGGCCGGGCGCCGGCCTTGCCGTCGGGGGTGTAGGCATCGTCGTGACGAAGACGCTTGGAGGCGGTGTAGTGATTCACCATGGAATCCATGGCCCCGGCATTGAGGCCGAAGTACAGGCGAGGCCGGCCCAGTTTGCGGAAGTCCCGAAGGTCGTCCCGCCAGTTGGGCTGGGGCACCACGGCCACGCGATAGCCCCATTTCTGGAGCCATCGGCCAATGACGGCCGTACCGAACGACGGGTGGTCGATGAAGGCGTCTCCGGAGAACAGGATAATGTCGATGTAATCCCATCCCAGGGCCTCCACCTCCTTCACCGAAGTAGGGAACATATATGCGTTCTGCTCTGCCATTCCGAGGGCAAAAATACAAAATAATTTCATCCAAAACAGCCCCCGGCGCCCGCCAGTGGCCGATTTTTGGATTGCACCCCTCTGAGATATGTATTTAACAAACTGATTATCAGCCGGTTATGGCCTAACTTTTTTGTCCCCGAAAAACTTGGAAGCCTGTGAACGCCTGAGTACCTTTGCCCATGCACTCTGTCCTGCAGGCATCTGATCGGCCGCCGCCGGACCCTGTTGCTCCGATGCCGGCACCCAACCCCAGCCGGCATCGTTGTATTATTCCACGTACAGCAGGAGGCCTTTGAGGTACTCGCCTTCGGGGTGGTAAATGTTTACGGAGTGGTCGGCGGGCTGGTTCAGGCGGTCCAGGATGCGAACGCTGCGGCCGGTTTCGGCGGCGGCGGAGAAGACGGCCAGGGCGAAGGCCTCTTTGTCCACCACCTGGGAGCAGCTGAAGGTGAATACGAAGCCGCCGGGAGCCACTTTGGCGATGGCGGCGGCGTTCAGGCGCTGGTAGGCGCGCAGGGCGTTCTTGAGGGCACCGCGGTGCTTGGCGAATGCCGGCGGATCCACAATCATCAGGTCATAGGCGCCGTCGGGAACATTCTTTACAAAGTCGATGGCATCGGTGCAGTAGGAGGTGTGCTGGTCGGCAGTGAAACCGTTCAGTAACACATTCCGGTCCACCATATCCATGGCGCGCTGGGAACTGTCTACGGAATCCACGTGAGCGGCGCCGCCGGCCAGGGCATAGATGGAGAAGCCGCCCGTGTAGCAGAACAGGTTGAGCACGCGGCGGCCGCGGGCCAGGGCACCCACCCGGGCGCGGTTTTCCCGCTGGTCCAGGAAGAAGCCGGTCTTCTGGCCTTCGCACCAGTTCACCAGGAACTTGTTGCCATTTTCCAGGACCGTAAGTTCATCGGCCGTAAAGGAAGGGGCCTTGTACAGGTAGCCGTCAATGAGTTCCAGGCCGGCCTTGAAGGGCGCGGTGCCGGAGCTTTTGTCGTAGACGGCTTTGAGCCGGTCTCCGTACAGTTCCTGCAGGGCCGAAGCAATGGCCGCCTTGGCGCGGAACATGCCCACGGAATGGGCCTGGAGCACGCATACGCCGTCGTAATAGTCGATGATGAGGCCCGGCAGGCCATCTCCTTCCCCGTGCACCAGGCGGTAGCAGGTGGTGGTGGCCGATGTGGCCAGCCCGCATGCCTCCCGCAGGGCATAGGCGCGGGTGAGCATCCGCAGCCAGAAGTCCGGCTGCGTGGGATCCTCGTCAAAACTCAAAACGCGCACGGCGATGGAGCCCACCTGGTAATGGCCGCAGCACAGCACCTGGCCGTCGGCCGAGCACACGCTCACCAGGTCTCCCTCGGCGGGATGGCCCGTAATCTGGGCGATGGCCCCGGAGAACACCCAGGGATGATATCGCAGGAGGGATTCCTCCCGGCGGGGTTTGAGAATGACTTTATCCATTGTCTTGGAATCTTTCGGGATGAAGTTGTTCGGGGGTAAGGGGATGTTTCTCGGAGCCCAGAAGCCGCAGGTACATCTCCCGGCAAATCCAGGCGTCGGTGGCCGCATAGCGCTGCTGGCCGTCGGAGAGTTTATCGGCCTCCCAGTTGGATAGCTGCTGTGCTTTGGAGATTTTAACGCCCAGGATGATGGCCGCCATCTTCTTTACGCTCTTGTCCCTTATACCATATTCCCATACCATGTTCTGCAGGTCCACGAAGCCCTTGGGATTGAACTTGGTGATCTTTTGCAAGCCCCTTACGTCGTCCAGTGTTGCGGCGCCCACCTTCACCACGGAAGGATTGGCCAGAACCGCCGCCAGGGAGCGCGGAAGGCCGCATTTCTTGAGCCGGAAAAGATAGGCCTTTCCGCCGCCTGAAAGCTGCAGCAGGGCCGTGCCGGTAGAATGCTGGTCCGGAGAAAAAGTGGGACGGGTCTCGGTGTCAAAACCCAACACCGCCTGCTTTTTGAGATAGCGCACCGCCTGGTCCATCACGGGACCAGGCTCGTCCACTACCACAATCTCCCCGGGGAAAGATGCCAGTTCCAGGGCAGCTATTTCTTCCGGGCTAATGCAGATTTGGAACATAGGTGTTCAGGGCATAGTCGGCGGTTGTCTCTACCAGCAGAGGAGTTCCCTCCCCCGATTCCGCCGTCTCATAGTAATGGATGGAAGGCCGGGCTATACGATGGGTAAACAGGTGGTTCTCCCGCATCAGGCGGTAAGTGGCGTCAATGATGGAGGCCGTGGGAACCATCATCTTGAAATCGGGACTCAGCATGGCCCGGAAGGCCTCGTCCTCGGCGGTAACGCTGCCCTGGATGAGGGCCAGCTCCGTTTGCAGGGGTGTCATGTCCACCGAGTAACTGTCAATGAGGAGGGCATCCAGCACGCGGCCCGTGTTGTTGTACTGCCGAAGCAGGTTGCGGAACTCCGTGCGGATGTCCAGGGCGGTATCCGGAGCGATAACGCTGATATGGGCGTCGGAATAGCCCATGGAATCGAAGACCGTCTGCCACACCCCGCTGTTTCGCACATCGCGGGTGGTCCAGACGGCCAGGGAACGGGCGCCGGAAGCATAGGCATCCTCCAGCAGCGTATTCACCCCGCACAGGATGCGGCAGCTGCCGCCCACCATCTGCTGCAAAGTATCCACGTCAAACAGGCCCCACTGCGCCTGCAGCGAGGAAGTATAGATGAGAATCTTGGCACGTTCCTTCCTCAGCAGGGGTTCGGCATCGGCGGTGGAACGCCAGGCCAGGCTGTCCCAGGCGCACACGGCATTGAGCACCGCCACTTCCCGCAGGCTGTCCAGCACGGTCTGGCGCTGGTTCTCGGGACTTTTTTCGGCCGATGCCCAGAAGCTGGAATACGGGGCGTTCATGGCGTCCATCACAACGTCGAAGGTTTCCCCGGCGAAATCCGGAAGAGAGTCCCTGACGGGCCTTCCGTCCACATTATCCACGCGGTCGGCACCCTGGAAGCGACGGGCCAGCAGGATGGCGTTTTCCGGTTCTCCGATAATGGCGACGGAACCGCCGGAGCGGCCCGCCATGGCGGCCAGACGGCCTGCCCCCACGGTATCGGCGGCAATGACATGCACCAGAGGAAGGGTGGGACGCGGCGGCACCTGAACCTGCTGGCAGGATACGGCGGCAGCCACAAGGACAACGAGCGAAAAGACGATTTTTCTCATGATAATGCAAAAATACACAATTCCGGCTACTTTTGCAAAGTCTCCAGGATCTTGGGCACCAGTAGGGATTCCACATATTCCGGCTCCATGAAATGGGTGCCTTCGTACATCACATAGCTTTTCCCGAACAGTTCCTCCCACTTGGCGACGCTCACCACGCCGGAACGCATATAATGGTCCTGTGTGCCGAAGAAGGCGAAGTAGGACTCCTCCGGGCCGATGCTGGCCAGGGCAGCCTCCCAGTGTTCCTGATACCGGCACATCACGTCGTAGACAAACTTGAGCGGCTGACGGTCCCCTTCTTTCACGGGGAAACGGTGGTGCAGGTACCATCGGCCCAGGGCAAAACGGGTGATGGGCGCATAGCGCACCAGCTGCGTGGCACCGCCCAGGGAAGGTGAGACAAACAGATGCGGGATTCCCTTGATGCGCAGGGCCTGAACAGCTCCCAGAGATTCGCCGATAATGAGGTCCGGCTTCTCCTGCTGCACCCACGCCGCAATCTGGGCCCGGCCCACGGGAGGGTCGAAGTCATAGGTGCGGATGATGATCCGGAACTGCGCAGGGTCCAGCAGGGTTTTGAGATGATTGGGAATGCGGCTGTCTCCGCCGCCGCCCATACCGTGGATGTAGAGGATGGTTTTCATGGGTTGCAAATTTACGATTTTCTAGTTACATTTGTGTTCCTTCTAATCAAGAGAATATGAAAAAAATCTTTGTATCCGTAGTTTTGGCCGCCGCCGTGCTTGGCACCGCCATGGCCCAGCCCCGTCCCGCGGCCCCCATCGCCCCCAAGGACTATCAGTTCACCACCGTGAAGGAACTGCCCATCACTCCCGTGAAGAACCAGTACCGCAGCGGTACCTGCTGGTGTTTCAGCACCCTGTCCTTCCTGGAGAGCGAGATCATCAAGGCCAGGAACATCAAGGACCCCGCCCAGTATCCGGACTTCTCCGAGATGTTCGTGGTGCGCAAGGCCTACTACGACAAAGCCATCAAATACGTACGCCTGGACGGCTTCCTCAACTTTGCCGCCGGCAGTGACTTTGGAGACGTGCTGGAAGTAGCCAAAACCTACGGCCTCATGTATCAGCAGGATTATTCCGGCCTGCAGTACGGCTACGATCTCCCCGTGCAGGCCGAACTGGACGCCGTGCTCAAGGGCTATGTTTCCGCCGTGGTCAAGAACCCTAACAAGAAGCTCACCAACGTGTGGCCCAAGGGCGTAGACGGCATCCTGGATGCCTACATGGGCGTTATCCCGGAAGACAAGATTGTGAAACCCGAGAATCTGGGCATCAACCTGGACGACTACATCGGCTTCACCTCCTATACGCATCATCCCTGGTACACCGCCTTTGCCATGGAAGTTCCCGACAACTGGCGCTGCACCCCGTCCTGGAACGTTCCGCTGGACGAATTCATGGCCATCATCGACAACGCAGTGAACAACGGCTACACCGTGGCCTGGGGCGGTGACGTGTCCGAGACCGGCTTCACCCGCAACGGCCTGGCCATCCTGCTGGACGAGGAAAACAAGGCCACCAGCGGCTCCGACCAGGAGCGCTGGGTGGGCAAGGCCGATGAAAAGCCCGCCGAAAAACCCTCGGCCAAGGAGATTGAGGTAACCCAGGAACTGCGCCAGCAGTACTACGATGAAAAGACCTCCACCGACGACCATGGCATGCACCTGTACGGTATTGCCAAGGACCAGAACGGCGTGAAGTACTATATGATCAAGAACTCCTGGGGCGTGACCGGCGCCTACGACGGCCTCTGGTATATGTCCGAGAACTTCGTAAAGGGCAAGACCCTCAACATCCTGGTGAACAAGAAAGCCGTTCCCAAGGACATCCTCAAGAAAATCGGCGTTAAATAATGTCCATCGTCAAGCACATTCCCAATACCATCACTTCCATGAACCTCCTGTGCGGGGTGGTGGGAGTGATTTGCGCTTTGTACGGCAGTCCCGACTACGCGCTCATCCTCATGGTGCTGGCGGCCGTCTTTGACTTCTGCGACGGCCTGGCCGCCCGGCTGCTCAAAGCCTACTCCCCCATCGGCAAGGAACTGGATTCCCTGGCCGATATGGTGAGCTTCGGCGTGCTGCCCGCCCTGGTGATGATGAAGTGCATGCAGGCTAGCGGAGTACCCATGTGGCTGAGCTACAGCGCGCTGTTCATTGCCGTGATGAGCGCTGTCCGGCTGGCCAAGTTCAATGTGGACACGCGCCAGACCACGGACTTCCTGGGGGTTGCCACGCCCACCTGCGCCCTGCTTTGCGCCAGCCTGGCATCCTATATCCATGCCCACCCCGACGTCTTCCTGGCCCAGTGGGCCGGCAGCGTCTGGTTCCTGCCTGTGCTGAGCATTGTGCTGGGGCTCCTGCTGGTGAGCGAAATCCCTATGTTCGGAATGAAAGTGGCACCCGGCCATAAACTGCTGGATGCCAAAAGAATCGTGTTCCTGGTACTGGCTGTGGTAGCTATTGTGCTGGCACTGGCCGTGGGCAAAGACATCAGCCTGGCCATCCTCCTGGTGTTCACCGTGTATTTGGTAGAGAATCTGATCCTTTACTTCCTTTCCCCGCACAATGTCGCCCGCCAAGCGTGATTTATAACTAATTAATTATTAATATTTTACAAAAATCCTCCTGGGTAAATACACCCAGGAGGATTTTTACATATTTCTGATTTACAGCAAGTTACAAATCACGGAAATTATCCCATAGTTCTTCTATTTCACGTCTTTCCTTTTTGGTAGGACGTCCGGCGCCACGGTCACGTGTGACAAAGAAGGTTTCTACGGGAGCATGGAGTTTTTCCTTTTCGGAGTCAGGGGTGAGATCCAGGGCGAATTCGGGAACCAGTTTGGCGCCGACGCGGCTTTCTGTAGGACGCAGCACTTGATAGGTATAGGTAACCGCCCCTTTTCGGACCGTGATGACTTCCCCCTCTTTCACGTCACGGGAAGGCTTGGCATTCACGCCGGCCACTTTCACTTTGCCGCCCTTGCAGGCGTCGGCCGCTTCCGTGCGGGTTTTGAACGCACGGATAGCCCAGAGGAATTTGTCTATGCGGACTACGTCGGTCATTATCCGTCTATGGGTTCGGAAACAATGTCATCTTCCTCTCGGGGATCCATACGGACTTCCATGAGCTGGGCGTCGGAGGTTTCCGGCAGCAGGAAGAATTCGTTGGTCTCGGCGGGAATCAGCAGCAGGTCTCCCTGCTTGAGCTGGTAGTTGACTTTATCGGCCTGGATGACGGCAGCGCCTTTGGTGCAGTAGTACAGCAGGAAGGTATCGTCCTCGTCCCGGGTGCTCTTGAGCGCCTGTGTAAGTGCAAAGCGGTTCACCGTGAACTGCGGGGTGACAATGCTCTCTTTGTCATCCCGAGCAAAGTCGAGGGATCTCTTGAAGTCAATGAGGTCAAACGCCTCTTCCAGATGCTGTTCCCGGTCCTGTTTCCCCCAGTCGTACAGCCGGAACCAGAGTTCCGAGCATTCGGCAATCTCTATCAAAGTGACGTCCTGGGCGGCGTGCACCATACCGGGCATAATGAGGTAAGTCTCCCCCGCCTTGGGCTTCACGCTGTGCAGCAGCGGCTCCACCTTATCCTGCGCGCAGGCATTGAAGAATTGGTCGGCCTTCACATCCTGTTTGAAGCCCAGATACAGCCGGGCATCGGCCCCCGCCTTTTCCACATACCAGAGGGCGGTTTTGCCGAAGGAGTCGTAGCGCTGCTCGGCCACCTCGTCATCGGCCGTCACGTGCAGCGACGTACGTCCCGTAACGTTGAGGCGCTTCACCAGCACCGGAAACTGCGTCCCGTACCAGTGGAAGGAGGTCTCTCCCACCACACGCTCCAGATAGGTTTGCATAATGTCACTGAGGGTATTGCCCTTGAGCCATCCTTCGCAGGCCATGGAATCCACAAATCCCAGGTCGGCCAGCTTATATTCCACACTGCCCCACGGCATCTGCTGCACATCGGGCAGGAACCGCATCGGGGTCAATTTCTTGTTCTCGTTATCCATAGTGGCTGCAAAGATAGGAAAAAAAGCCTTACCGTCCGCAAATATTCTTGAAGTCGCACCAGGTGCAGGTGTCGGCTTCTTCCGTGCGTCGGAAGGGTACGGAAACGTCGGTCATTTCGGAGAGCATGTCCCGGAGGCGCTCGCCGGTGAGTCGGATGAATTCCGGGCTCTCGGGGCAGTCCGGGAGGGCGCCGGTGTACAGCCGCGCAGTGCTGTAGATGGAATTGACCACCGTCTGGCCTTTGAGAGCTACATCGGCGTGGGCAAAAAGGTCATACAGGAACAGCTGGAGAGCGATTTTGGGCCGATGGGCGTTGGTGGGGCCGAAGAGTTTGTCTACCACCGTGGCAGCGTTTTCGTCGGTGATGAGGATCTCGTCGTCTTCTACTTTTCCGGTCTTGTAATCCACAATTCGCACCTCGCCGTCCCTGTAGGAATCCATGCGGTCCACAAATCCTTTGAAACGAAAACCGTTCCACTCCATGCAGCGCCGCTGTTCCAGGCCGATGATGCGGAATCCCTTTGAACCCGAGGATGTGAGAAGGTCTTGGTCGTGCTTGAGGGTGCTCAGCACATAGTCCAGGATTACTTCTTCCAGCACCAGGTTTCGGCCGCTCACCTCAATGGAATGCATCTGGTCCAGAACCTCGGCCCGAATCATCTTGCGCAGGCGGGCCTTGTCTTTCTGGAAAGCCTCCAGTTCGGCGGTGGTAACGATGGCCTTACCCTTGTACAACTCCTGCATCACGTGGTGGAACACATTGCCCAGCATGCCGGCGTCCAGGGATTCGGCTACCTCATCCTGGGTCTGCAGCCCATGCACCACCTGATAGTAGAACTTGGCGGGGCAATATAGATAGCTTTGCAGCGTGGAGGCCGACAGTTCCTTCTCCTTGATGAGCGTCACGTCTTCGGCCGTTTTGGGAATGCTCTCCTGTTGCTCCACGGGCATCAGGTCCGCCGTGGCCACATAACGCTTCACCTTAAGGCCGAAACTGTATTCCAGCTGCTTGATATAGCGACTTTCCTCTCCGGACTTGAGACCTTCGGTGCGGGAGTCGTAGATGAGCCACACTTTCTCCGAACGCTGGATCATGCGATAGAAATAATAGGCCCACACGGCGTCCTGGAACTCATAGGTGGGCAGGCCGAAGCCTTTGCGCAGCTCCGGCGGAATGAAGGAAGAGCTCACGCTCCGGCGCGGGAACATGCCCTCGTTGGCACTTAATATAATAAGGTTGCGGAAGTCCAGGGCACGGGTTTCCAGCGGACCCATAATCTGCAGGCCCTGCAGCGGTTCTCCCCGGAACGGCACGGAAATACCCTCCAGAATGCGTTCCAGCAGGCGCAGATGCGTGGCGGGAAGCACTTCCAGATCCGTTTGCTGCAGCAGGTTCAGCTGCGTATGGCAGCGCTTGGCAAAGTCCAGTTCCAGGAGCATCCCTCCTTTCACGGTAAGGTTACGGCCGATGTAGGCGACAACCTCGGTGAGGTAGCGCTCTGTGGCGTGATTCTGCTGCACGGACGCCAGCGCCGGTTCCGTGATGACGGGCTGGAAAATGAGGTCCAGCAGCGGCCCGCCCTGCACGTCGCCGACGGGAATATAGTACTTGGCGGCCGCCTTTACCTTTCTGATGATATCGGCCTCTTCCGGCGTAGCCAGCTTTTTCACCAGGCCGGAGGAGAAGATTTCCCGCACCTGCCGATGATAGAGGTACCAGCCGTCGGCCTTCTTGCGCATCTTGAGCTGCATCCCTCCGATGGCGTCCAGAAGGGTGTAAATGGCGCTACCGGCCATGGGATAACCCATGGTAACGTTCACGCTGTCCCGATCCTCGGGAAGGGAATTCAGCAGCGGGAGCAGCAGGGTTTCGTCCGGCAGCACGAAGGCGGTTTCCACGGGATCTGAGTGGATATCGGCCAGGATTTGCGGCGCCAGCTTGGCCTGACCCACCGAGGACGGCACGCTGATGACGTTGATCTGCGGCGGGACAAGGCTGGCTTCCACGGGGAAAGCCTGCGGGAAATCCTCCACGTTGCGTTCCATGAAGAAGGAGCTCTTGTTGGCCTTGTCCCGGATCTGGGAACTCACATAGTCCCATACGAATTCGGCCACGCCGGCATCCCGCATGCGGCGCAGCAGCAGCCGTTCACACTCGTTGAGGGCGTTCAGGCCCACAAACACATATTTCTGCACCTGCGGGAACTCCGGCTGCAGGATGTCCACCACCGGTTTTCCGCTTTCTAACTGCGTGGCCAGGGCGCGGTACACCATGCCTTCGTAGGCCATGCCCTTTTCTCTGAGTACTGCGTTGAAATCCCGGTAAACGGGATACAGCAGGTTCCAAAGCTGGAGGAAACGGGTTTTGATCACTTCTTCCTTGCCGTCCCGGAAGTGGGACAGGAAATGCTTTATGGCTTCCTCCTGGTTGGGGCTCAGATAATCATAGCTGTCCTGGATGGCCTTGAAATCCTGCACGTTCTGCAGCAGATCCTGCGCCTTTACCAGGTATTTGTCCATGTCGTCGAAGTCGGAGAGCATCACATCTCCCCAGAACACGAATTCGTCCAGCGGTTCGGCCTGCGGGTTCAGCTTTTTGTACACCCCGTACAGCTCCAGCAGCAGACTCAGCTTGTCTGTAACATCGGCATGGGCCAGACGGTAGAAAAAGTCGTTGATGGTATACAGCGGAGGAACCATCAGCGGAGCCCCGCCGCTTTCCCGCACCAGGTCTCCCAGGTATTTTTTGAAAAAAACCAGCGACCTCCGGTTGGGAAAAAGGAAGCAAGTCTGCTCTATGTCTCCGCCTTCATAATAGTGGACGGCCACCTGCTTTAAAAAGGGTGTCATACTTTAGCGCTAAAATAGTAATAATTCGGAAAATTACCTATATTTGTAGAACCGAGAGTAACACTAAACACCGATAATCGTATGAAGAAAAAATTCAGATGCCTGGTGTGCGGATACGTACACGAAGGTCCCAATCCCCCCGCAGAGTGCCCTGTATGCCATGCAAAAGCCGAAAAGTTTGTAGAAATTAAAGAAAGCGCCGCTGGCCCTCAGTATGCCGCAGAACATGTCCTGGGCGTTGCCAAAGGCTGCGACCCCGAGGTCTGGGCCGGTCTGGAGGACCACTTCAAAGGCGAGTGCTCGGAGGTAGGCATGTACCTGGCCATGTCCCGTCAGGCCGACCGGGAAGGCTATCCGGAGATTGCCGAGGCCTTCAAGCGTTATGCCTTCGAGGAGGCCGACCACGCCGCCCGCATCGCCGAACTCATGGGCGAGGTAGTCTGGGACACCAAGACCAACCTCAAGAAACGCTATGAGGCCGAAGAAGGTGCCTGCGAAGGCAAGTTCCTCATTGCCAAACGCGCCAAGGAACTGGGCCTGGATGCCATCCACGACACCATCCACGAAATGGCCCGCGACGAAGCCCGTCACGGCGCCGGCTTCCTGGGGCTGTACAAACGCTTCTTCGGGAAGTAGACAGAACTGGTATTTAAAAAGAGAGGGTGACCAAAAAGTCAAGTTGACTTAGGTCACTCTCTTTTTTTGTATCCTGTGCCACGTTGACACGTAGAATGCACAGAATGGCGATTTTGTGTCGACGCGGCAACGATATTGCTCCAAAGGGACGATTTTGCTTCCGCGTTGACAGCCAGAGTGCCGTAGAATGCCGATTCTTTGTCAACGTGGCAAGGAGCCGGAGGTAGGGATACCCCCCCGGGGGACTCCGTTCGCTTCGCTCACTCCGGCCCCTCCCATTGTCTCCTGCGTCCCCGCTGACGCGGGAACTTGTATCCAACGGGCCCCTCCCCCTACCCTTGTGCGGGGGTGCACAAGCCCCCGGGAGGGTATCCCTACCTCCGACTAAAACCAAGTATAAAAATATAGCTATTCTTTTGATAATCAAAGGAATAGCTATTGCTTTTGTCAATCTTTTTTGTTATCTTTGAATTGCAGTAAAAAGAAAAACAAAATTGACATCAGGTATGGCAAAGGTAGTCTATAAATCTTACAATCGCAACGAGGGAAGCCTTTTTCCTGTATATCTTTCCGATATGGTCCCCGCCGAACACCCTGCCAGGGTGGTGGATGCTGTTGTCGAGGGTCTGGATCTGACCGAACTGGAACGCACATATAAAGGCGGCGGGACCAGCAGCTACTCACCCCGTGCCATGCTGAAGGTCATCATCTACGCATACCTGAGTAATGTGTACTCGGGCCGGCAGATAGCGAGGATGTGGCAGGAGAGTATCATCTATATGTGGCTGGGTGGCACGCTAATCCCAGACTTCCGTACCATCAACAACTTCCGCAGCCGCCGTCTGGTCGGGACGTTCGAGGGCTTATTCACGCAGGTTGTGGAGCTTCTTGTCGAAGAGGGGCTCGTGACACTGGATGTGCAGTACATTGACGGAACCAAGATTGAGTCCTCTGCAAACAAGTACACGTTCGTATGGAAGCGGGCAACGGAGACGAATAAGGCAAAACTGGAGAAGAACGTCAAGGCCGTTCTGGAAGAAGTTGAGAAAATCCTGGATATAGAGCAGAGGGAGGCCGAAAATGAGCATCCGATGACGGCCGATGAGATGCAGCAGCGCACCGACCGGGTTCTGGAGCGGATGAAAGAGAGGAAGGAAGCCCTGACAAGATTGCCGATGAGGGCGTGAGCAAAATGCGAGAATATGAGGAAAAGTTGGACATCCTTGGCGAGCGCAACAGTTATTCCAAGACCGATCATGACGCAACGTTCATGCGTATGAAGGAGGATGCGATGAACAATGGCCAAACCAAGCCCGGATACAATGTTCAGATATCAACTGAGAATCAGTATATTACCAACTATGGCATCTTCTGGCAGCCTAACGATTGGGGGACGTTCATCCCGTACATGTCGAGCTTTAGTGACCGGTATGGCTTCCAAAGTGCAAAAGTGGTTGCCGACTCCGGGTATGGAAGCGAACAGAACTACGCCTGGATGGAAGCAAATGAGGTTGAAGGCTACGTAAAATACAACATGTTCCACGCAGAGGATAAGAAAAAGCGCAAGGATAATCCCTTCCTGGTTCAGAACCTGTACTATAACGCAGAAGACGACTACTATGTTTGTCCAAGAGGGCAGCATCTAGAACACATTGAAGATGTTAGGAGCACATCTGATCTGGGATATGTGTCTGTCATAAGTAAATATCGGGCTCAGAACTGCGCTGGATGCCCTTTTAGGGGGCTATGCCATAAGGCTAAAGGCAATAGGGTGATAGAAGTTAACCACAAGAATAATGAGTATAGAGAGAAGGCTAGAGAACTGCTCACCAGCGAGGAAGGTCTCTACCATAGGAGTATGCGTCCCATAGAACCTGAAGCGGTCTTCGGAGACATCAAGTACGACCATGGCTTCAAGCGCTTCCGACTTAAAGGAAACAATAAGGTCAAACTCGAGTTTGGTCTGGTTGCGTTGGCACATAATCTGCGCAAATACGCGCGTGTTCAAACGCTTGAGAAGCCAATCACGGCTGAACCGATGGCTGCGGCAATCCCAATTACAAATGAAAAAATGGCCGCCTGATGCATTGAGGGAGGGATGTGGGGTGCCGGGGGGCTTGTCCACCCCCGGACAAGTATAGGGGGAGGGGCCCGCTGGCTGGCCGTTCACGAAGTGGACGAGCCGGACAGTGGGAGGGGCCGGAGTGAAGCGAAGCGGAACGGAGTCCCCCCGGCACCCTACATCCTCTCCCTCATATCCACAAACAAAGAAGGCAACTCACTTTTGAGTCACCTTCTTTTCATTACTGTATCTCCAAAGCGTAGGGCAGGCGGACGTAGACCTTGCCCGGTTGGTTGGCCTTGAGGGCCTCCACGGCCTTGCCCATACCCTCGAAGGGAGTACCGCTAAGGATGGACGGTTCCTCGCCGGAGCCGAACTGCATCATAATCTGCTGGATCATGGGCAGAGGCTCGGGATAGTCGCACACGGTGTACTCGTCGGAGGAGTGGTAATCGGCCAGGGCGGCGGCATAGGCAATGGCGTCTTCCAGGTTGCCGATAGCGTCCACCAGACCAATCTCCAGGGCATCGGCTCCGGTCCAGACACGGCCCTGGGCAATGGCGTCCACGGCAGGGACGGTCATGTTGCGGGATGCGGCCACCAGACCCACGAAGGAATCATAGATATCCTCCACAGAAGCCTGCATATAGGCCAGTTCCTGTTTGTCGAAGGGACGCATCAGGGAGAACATGTCGGAATGCTTGTTGGAACCCACGGTCTCCACGCCCACGCCCACTTTCTTGGTAACGCCGCCAAATTCAGGAATCATGGAGAATACGCCAATGGAACCCGTGATGGTGGTGGCGTCGGAGAAGATGTGCTCACAGCCGTTGGAAATCCAATATCCGCCGGAAGCGGCATAGTTACCATAGGAGGCTACCAGGGGCTTTTCTTTCTGCAGCAGGTCCAGAGCCCTGCGGATCTTCACGGAAGCGCTCACGGAGCCGCCGGGAGAATTCACACGCAGCACCACGGCCTTCACGTTCTTGTCCTTGCGAAGGTTGTCAATCTCCTTCACAAAGCGGTCGGCGGAAATCTCCATATAGCCTTTCCCCTCCACAATTTCTCCGTCCATGTGCAGCACGGCCACCTGGTTGCGGCCGGGCAGATGCAGCACCTTGGCCGTGGTATAGTCCACGAAGGGAATCAGATGCAACTGCTTGGCATCGCTCACCTGGGCCAGGGTGCACAGTTTCTCCAGCAATTCCTCGTGGTCCACCAGGGCATCGACCAGCTTGTTGTTCAGGAAATCCTCGGGGAAGTTCAGGGCAAGGTCGTCCACCAGTTTGTTAAAATCGGCCTCGGGAATCTCACGGGCGGCGGCCATCTCACTGGAGAAAGATTTCCAAATGGAATTCACCATCTGCTGCAGTTGCTCGCGGTTCTCGGGAGAGGCGCTGTTGCGGATATACATTTCACCGGCGCTCTTGTATTTACCGTGGCGGATAAGCTGCACATGCACGCCCACCTTGTCCAGGATATCCTTTAAGAATAAGGACTGGGTAGAGATGCCCAGCAGCATGTTTTCGCCGCCATGCTGGGAACCCATATAGATTTTATCGGCCACACTGGACAGGTAATAGGAACCGTTGCCCGGGCCCTCGGTATAGGCGATGACCGCCTTGCCGGACTGGCGCACGAAGGAGAGGGCCTTGCGCAGTTCCTCCACATCGGCCATACCGCCGGAAACGCCGTCGGCACGCAGCAGAACGTACTTGACGGAAGGATCGGCCGCGGCGAACTTCAGGGCCTGCACGGCGTCACGCACACCCACGGTGGGCACCATGTCCATCCCGCCCATCAGGGAAGTGACGCTGGGAACGGGGGTTTCTTCCGACTGCTCGGCCAGCGTGAAGGTGGACAAATCCAGGTCCAGAACGCCTTCCCTGGGCAGGGTAACTTTACCGCCGCCCATGGCCACGGCACTGCCGAACATAATGAGCAGGAACAGGAAGCCGATGATTGTGAGCACGATGTAGCCGCAAATCACGGCCAAAACAGTTTTTACAAATTCTTTCATAATACCAATTGTGTAGCCTGATTCCAGGCGATGTTAGCTTTGTAATAATTATCCAGGAATTTTGTTCCCATGGACGGGAGATACATGGAAAGCCCGCAATGGGTGTTGATGGCAAAACCGTCCTCGCCGCCCTTCATGAACCAGGGCGTGGCAGCTTTGTACAACACGCAGTCCTCCAGGGCGGCGTCCAGCCGGGCTAAATCGTCCTCCGATGCGCCCGCCTTGACCAGGATATCCCGGAAGTCGTAGAAAAAGTGCCGCGAATAGCGGAAATAGCCCTGCACCAGGCTGCCCTTGAGCTGGGAAATGGGCGTGCGGTACTTCTCAAAGAGCGCGGCGCTCACCGAGGCCAGGGCGTCCATCTTATTAGGATCCACCAGGGAAATGGTGGCCGATTGCATCACCCCGCTCTGGGCTATATAATAATTATAGAAGTCCTGGCACACCCCCAGAGGATCCGGGGTATAGTCCCCCAGCAGACGCCGGACGATGGCGGAATAGTCAAAACCCTCGGCCATGGTCTCGGTCTGGGTGAAAGCCACGCGGTCCACTTTGCCGCGCAGGGCCCAGGCCACTTCCACGCCGCCGGAGAGGCAGCAGTCCAGCACCAGATAATCCAGTTTGTAAGGGATGGCCCCGGCAAAGTCAACCAGATCCATCTCTACGGAAACGCCACCGTCTTTATCCTGGCCGATGCTGCGCAGGGAAAGCGTATTCCCGTTTTCGAACTGGGACGGCTTTTCATAATAGCCGGGCGGCAGCCAGCCGGAAGCGTGGGAAGAAAGCACCACGCCATAGCTCTTGGCCGGATAACGGTCCCGGACCATATTCAGGGCATCGGAAAGGACAGCTCCGCCGAAGAGACGGTCCTCCGTTCCCCAAACCCGGATGGTATCCCGTACCGGTTCTCCGTCGGCACCCCTATAAAGCCTGTATAAAACGGGCACCGAAGTGGTGGAGAAACCGTTTTGGGGCAGGCGGGACAGGATCATGAGCACATTGGCTGTCTGGTAGTCTCCCGTGGGCAAAAAGCCTTCGGCCATCTCTTTAAGGTCCGCGGTGAGATAGGACGACAGGCTGTTGTGGCCGCCGGACACCATGATCATCACATTGCGGGTCTGCTCCACCGGCTGGCGTCCTCCGGGCGTACGGGAACCGGTTCCGCCAGTCTCATCTGCAGAAAAATGGGGATCCCGGCAGGAGACTGTCAGGGCCATGAATGCCGCCATCAGGGGCCATATGAATCTTTTTGCCTTCATCTGTATGAATTACAAATTTAGTGATATTTTATTAACTTTGTAAAAAACTGGATATGAATAAACTTTTTAAGATGATGACCATGGCAGGGATAACCGCCGTTCTGGCCGCTTGCAACAGCCCCAAAGAAGAGAATTTCAAGTATACCATTGACACTTTTGCCGACCTTAAAGTAATGCGCTACCGCATCCCCGGCTGGGAGGATCTGAGCCTGCAGCAAAAGGAGTACGCCTATCATCTGGCCGAGGCCGCCAAGTGGGGCCGGGACATCCTGTGGGACCAGAACTGCAAGGAGAATCTGCGCGTACGGCACGCCCTGGAGGCCGTTATCCAGGCCGATGGAATAGATAAGGCAGCCCCTGAGTACCAGGATTTCCTGGTGTATGCCAAGCGCGTTTTCTTCTCCAATGGCATCCATCACCACTATGCCGAGGACAAGTTCTTCCCCGCCTGCAGCCGGGAGTATTTCGGCATCCTGCTGGCCAAGGCCGGCGTGGCCGATGAAGGCCTGCTGGAAATCATCTACAACCCCGATATCTATCCCCAGCGCCGCTCCACCAACACGTCCGGAGACATTGTGAAGGAATCGGCCGTGAATTTCTACGACGGCGTCACGCGGGAGGAAGTGGAGAAATACTATGCCGGCATTGTGGATCCCAAGGACCCGCATCCCATTTCCTACGGACTCAACACCAAGGTGGTGAAGGACGCCAAAGGCAAGGTGGTGGAACTCCCCTGGAAGGCGGGCGGCATCTATGGCCCGGCTATCGAGAAGATTTGCCAGGAACTGGCCAAGGCACAGGCAGTGGCCGAAAATGACATCCAGAAGCGCGCCCTGGGCCTGCTCATCGAGTACTACAACACCGGAGACCTGCGCAAGTGGGACCAATTCAACATCGAGTGGGTGAAGGATACCATCGGCACGGTGGACTTCATCAACGGCTTCATCGAGGACTACAATGACCCGCTGGGCCGCAAGGCTTCCTGGGAAGGTTATGTGAACATCAAGGATGCCGAAGCCTCCAAGCGCACGGAGACGCTTTCCGCCAACGCCCAGTGGTTCGAGGACAACTCTCCCGTCGATCCTCGCTTCAAGAAAGCCACGGTGAAGGGCGTTTCGGCCAAAGTCATCAACGCCGTCTGCCTGGCCGGAGACAGCTATCCTTCCACGCCCATCGGCATCAATCTGCCCAACGCCGACTGGATCCGCAAGGAACACGGCTCCAAGAGCGTGACCATCGCCAACATCACGCACACCTACGATTGGGCCGCGCAGGAACTGCCCACCAGCACCCTGCAGGAATTCGCCTGGGACCAGAAGGAGATTGACCTTTATAAGAAATGGGGTACCGTGGCCGATGAAATCCACACGGACCTCCACGAGTGCCTGGGCCATGGCTCCGGTCAACTCCTCCCCGGCGTAAGCACCACCGCCATGGGCGAGTATTCCTCGGCCCTGGAGGAAACCCGCGCCGACCTCTTCGGCCTGTATTATACCGCCGATCCCAAGATGGTGGAACTGGGCATCATGCCCAACCCGGAGGCCTACAAGGCCGAATATGCCAACTACATCCGCAACGGCCTGATGGTGCAGTTCACCCGCGTGGAACTGGGCAAGCCCAACACCGAGGCCCACATGCAGAACCGCAAGCTCATCGCCCAGTGGTGCTATGAGAAAGGCGCCGCCGACAACGTGATTGAGAAGAAGGTGCGTGCCGGAAAGACCTACTTCGTGGTAAATGACTACGTAAAACTCCGCGCCCTCTTTGCTCAGCTGCTGGCCGAGATCCAGCGCATCAAGAGTGAAGGTGACTACGAAGCCGGCAAGGCCCTCATCGAGACCTACGCCGTGCACATCGATCCCGAACTCCACAAAGAGGTCCTGGAACGCTACAAAGCCCTTAACCTGAAGCCCTACGGCGGCTTTGTGAACCCCGAAATCGTCCCCGTAGAGAAGGACGGCGCCATTGTGGATTACGTCCCCGTCTATACCGACGACTATCTGGGGCAAATGATGGAATACGGCACCAAGTACGGTATATTATAATGTAAGTGGTCATGCGTATTTCTGCGCGCATCGGCCCAAAATTTAGCGCGCGGAAATACGCATACCACTTACAGGAATCATCAACATCCATACAGTTGATTAAGGATTACAGGAACTATCTTCGCATAGAACGCAGGATGTCACCCAATACAGTGACATCTTATTGCCACGATGTGGAGGCGTTCCTGGAGGCGGTGGATGTGGCGCCGCGGGCGGTGACCACAGAGGATATTGAGAAGTACCTGGGCCGGGTGACGGCGCAAGGACTTTCCAAGCGCAGTACGGCGCGGCTGGTGAGCGCACTCCGCAATTTCTTTGACTGGTGCGTAGAGGAAGGCGAAGTACAGGAGAATCCCTGCGACCGCGTGGATGCACCCAAGCTGGGCAAGTATCTGCCGGCTGTACTGTCCGTGGAGGAAGTGACGGCCATTCTGGAGTCCGTAGACCTTCGCAAGCCTTTCGGCAAGCGGGACCGGGCCATCCTGGAGGTGCTGTACGGCTGCGGGCTGCGCGTGAGTGAAGCCGCCTCCCTGCGCATCTCGCACGTGCATCTGGCCGAGGGCTTTGTGGACGTCATCGGCAAAGGAGACAAACAGCGCCTGGTGCCCCTGGGAGAGGTGGCGGCCGATGCCATCCGCGCCTACCTCCCCGAGCGTCCGGAACCGGCCGAGCGTTCCTGCGAGGACATCCTCTTCCTCAACCGCTTCGGCAAGCCCCTGTCCCGCGTGTCCATCTTCAATCTGGTGAAAGACCAGGCCATGGCCGCCGGCATCCAGAAGGAGATATCGCCCCACACCTTCCGCCACTCCTTTGCCACGCACCTCATCGAAAACGGTGCCGACCTGCGTATCGTCCAGGAAATGCTGGGCCACGAGTCCATCCTCACCACCGAAATCTATACCCACATCGACACCCAAACCTGGCACCGCTCCGTGCTGGAGCATCATCCCAGAAAAAAATAGGCCGGATGGCGCAGGCTTCTGCTATAAACGGCGCAGGCTTCCACACTTTTTTGAAGCCTGCGCCACTTATGCCTAGGCCTGCGCCAGTAATTATTCCTCCGGTGCGAACATCGGGTCCCAGGACGGCAGCATAATGGGTTTCTGGTTCATCTGGACCATGATATCGGCAGGTACGTATTTCTTTTCCACCACCAGGCGGAACATATATTCGTTGAACCAGTCGTCGGTCATGATGATGTTGCCCTGCCAGCCGCTGGTGGCTCCCCAGCTGTTTTCCACCATCCACTTCACGGGTTTTCCGTCCTTCAGGTCCACGGCGATGAGCGTCATGGCGTGGGTGGAACCGCTGGCGTGGGTCTGGATGCGCTGCTTCTTGTCCATCCCGAAGGAAACGCCCATCAGGGATTCATAGTCAAAATTGTTGAGGTCGGCCACACCCCGGGGACGGTCCAGGAACTTGCCCACGTCGCAGGAGAAGTACAGGGCGGTATTGTCCTTGATGGAGGCAATGGCCATCTCCTTGATTTTCTCGATGGGCAGATTCAGGTATACCCAGTTCTGACCGTCGTACACGTGACGGTCATATTCAATCTCATACACCTTGCCATATTCCACGGCCGGGTTGTTCATGACCATAATATAATTGTTCTCCAGGTCCTCTCCGATGAATTCCTGGTAGAAAGCCTTGGGGGTATACGTCTTTTCGCTCACGAACTCGCCCTTGGAGTTGTACCGGGCCCAGGTGAATTCGGTGGGTGGAACGCCCAGGCACAGGGCCAGCATGCGGTAAATCTCCTTGAGCATGTTAACCTTCAATGCCTGCACTTCCTTGGGCTTGGCGGCGCGCAAGGCCAGGGCATCTTCCCGCAGTTTGTTGGACAACTGTGCCCTCATCTGGGCGGTGTTGTTGGCCGATAAAGTCTCCGGCATCACGTCCGCCGGAACCACACCGTACTTCATCACCAGGTTGGATACGCCGGTAAACTGACCGCCGTCGCCGATAGGATTGGCCAGCAGCCAGTCCACCTTACGGTCCTCCAGGGGAAGTTCCTTGGTGTCGATGACGCCTTGCAGGAACAGATTGGCCTTTTCCAGCTGGTCATAGAAGAACAGATAGTTCTGGGAGAAGGTGAAGGCGCCCAGGTCGTGCTTCTGGATCATCCGGGAACGCAGGACGTTGAGGCCGGTGAACAGCCAGCAGCGGCCGCTGGACTTCTGGTCCGTACGGCCCTTGGTGACCACCTGGTGGCTGAAGTGCGTATCAATCATGGCAATACGGTCCGTGGATGCGGCCAGGACATTGATGGGCGTGCTGTTCAGCGCATTGCGCAGGGCTTTGTCGGCAGCATTGCCTTCATAGGCAGCGCTAATCTCTTTGAGCATATCGGCCGATATCCCGCCCTTGGGATTTCCGGCGGGTTTCTGGGCGAAGGAAGCCAGGGAAACGGCTCCCGCAGCGATAATGAGGAGGATTTTCTTCATATTGGTAGCTTTGGTGTGTAAATATCGGCATTATTTGGGGGAAATACAAAAAACCGGGTTGCGGAGTTGCCTCTTTGACCCGGTCTTTTGACGTGTACTAAAACCTAAACCTACTATATAGATGCAGTAAAAAAGAAAATGTTGCAGAAAAAATCAATTTTCTGCAACATTTTTCCTTTTTGCTTGGGGAAAGCTTACTTGGCAGCTTCCACGGACACTTTGCGGAATTCCTTGAGGTCCTTCATGAGTTCCAGAGCGGCCTTACGTGCACGGGCACCGGCGGCTTTGTTACCTTTCACTACCTGAGCCTCGGCGTTCTTGGCGAACTCGGCATAAGTGGCATTGATTTTTTCAACAAGCTGTTTCATGTTAACTTTAATTAATTGGTTTGTTAATTGTTATGGGTCAAACTTTTGTGCAATTTAGACAAAAAAAAACAATTCACAAAAGAAATTTGCGAAAAAATTACATTTCAGGCAGCTCTGTGCCGTTTTTTTCGCTGTTTTCCCCATTTTTTTCGGCTTGCAGGGGCTTAGGCTTGGTATTTACCGTATTCATTGCCCGCTGAATCCCGATGGTGGAAACCTCCTTAATTCCCCGGATTACACGGTCGGCCAAATCCGGAATTAGGACTTTTTCGTCCTGGGAAAGTTCCCCCAGGACATAGTCCACCTGGCCGCCGCGGGAGAACTCGTTGCCGATACCCACGCGGATGCGGGCCCACTGCTCGCTCTCCAGGCACTCGGCAATATTCTCCAGACCATTGTGCCCGCCGGAGGATCCGTTTGCGCGCATGCGCAGCGTGCCGAACGGAAGATTGAGGTCGTCGGAAATGACAATCAGGTTTTCCAGCGGAAGATTGAGCGTCTGCATCCAGTAGCGCACAGCCTTGCCGCTCAGGTTCATGTAGGTGGAGGGTTTCAGGAGGACGAACCACCGGCCCTTGAAAGAGACCTCGGCCACGTCTCCGTAACGGTCCGTCTTGAAAAGGACATTGGATGCCTGAGCCCAGGCATCCAATATCATAAATCCCATGTTGTGCCGGGTATTGGCGTATTCCGCACCAATATTCCCCAGGCCGACAACCAGGTAAGTAGCCGCCATCGTTGTGATTACTCGGCGCTCTTAGCGGCCTCGGCAGCAGCCTGCTGCATGGCACGGGTAGCCTTCACAGAGCAGATGATGGTGTTTTTGTCGGAGACAATCTGGAGACCTTCGAATTTGAGGTCGCCGGCCACCATGCGCTTGTCCAGCTCCAGCGGAGTGACATCGATGTCCAGCTGATCGGGGAGGTTCTTCATGAGACCGCAAACCTTAAGGCTACGGGCGCTCTGAACAAACTTACCACCAGCCTGTACACCCTTGGGGTGACCGGTGATGTTCAGCGGAACGGAAATCACGATGGGCTTCTTTTCATTAACGGCCAGGAAATCCACGTGCAGGCAGTTGTCCTCCACAGGATGCCACTGGTACTCGTGAGCCACGGCGGTGTAGGTTTTGCCACCCAGTTCCAGGTCCACGATATAAGAAGCGGGAGTATGAGTGATACCCTTAAGCTCTTTTTCTACCACGGTGAAAAGGATGTTCTCCATACCGGCGCCATAGAGGTTGCAAGGAACCAGACCCTGTGCGCGGAAGGCCTTGAGGGCGGCCTTGTTGCCCTTCTGGCGGATCTCGCCTTTAAGCGTAAAATGCTTCATTGTTTTGTAAATAAAAATGTGTTACTCAGTGCTCTCTCTCAAGCACCCCATTGCACCAAAAAGCCATATTGACTTTTTAAAGCCCGCAAAGATACAAAGAATTTTTGAAATAACAATTATCGCTTCGGAGCGAAGCGACAAAAGTCCCGGTAGTTTGACACAATAAATTTTTGTTTTTTTTGATAGAAGGCCCTCTGAGGCCTTTTTTTTGTCAATTATATTTCTTATCTTTGTATTTAGATTGTG
>CAJOIQ010000027.1 GCA_905234795.1 uncultured Bacteroidales bacterium
TTTTTGGCAGGATCCAAAAGCCAGAAGGAAGATCTGTGAACAAAGAATGTTTACGATTGTCTGTCTCATGTGTATTTGTTTCAAGTATTAATCATTCATTGTTCTCGGAGGCCATTTAATATCTGGACCAATTCATTGGAGTATCCAATAGCAATTAATGTCATGACCAATAACCAACATTATAGCCCATAGGATAATTGGAATTGCGAAAACGTCGTTCAGTTGTTATTACCCAAAACTTAAAGACACCGTCTGTGATTATTATTTGTTTTCCTTCCCAAACAGGCCCGTCAATCTCAAATGTGCCGGAAATGTACTGGTTTTCTTCCATTGGGTCAACAAAATCCTTGAATTTAATGGTCGCTTCTTCTCCATACATATACTCGGACCAGGTTATAAAGGACCCATCTGGCCTACGGGGTTCCTCATGCTCCATTTCAAATATGATGTTTTCTTTAGTCAGGTGAATAGTATTATCCGGGCCAACATCATTAAGTGGAATAATAAAAATGATTCTATGGATATGTATTAAATTGTCTCTTCGGCTAAGGGGGCTGGCCCTACCGACAATAATTAACGTGTCTAATGAAGGATGACTTATCGCAAATGCGGAGGTTTTCTCCTTTCGCATAACTTGACGATACCTGTAACAATCAATCTTATATGCGAATATCCCGTCATCCTTTGATGTCGGGATATAACTGCTCTCATACTGGTGGATAAAACACCCTACAGCCATAAAGGCACACAAACACATGAATGCTAATCTCTTTAACATAACCTAACGAATAAATACGAGTTATGGCCAATAAGAGTATTGTTCCCTTCCTTTTGCCCATTGATCATAGATATCTCCATTATAACTCTTGGTATTTATAGTCATGTATATTAGTCCGTCGTCAAGCTTAACGGTTCTTGGTTCTTCGAGGAAGTCCAGAATCAACAGAAATACCCTTCTCTGCATCACAGTAATTCTACAGCCGGATGGCAGCACAGAGACGGAGGGAGTTGAGGTATAAATTTGCGGGGACGTAGATTTGACGTGCGCCGCAGTTGAGTTCAAGGCCAAGGGAGAAGCGGTCCGTGATTGCCATAAGGGCCTGGGCTTTGATACTAAATTGGAACGGAAACCAATTATTAGGGACAGTAAAGTGCCAGCCGTGCCAGCCTTCTGTATAATCGTAGTACCTGCCGTCGTTCGCCATTAATTGAAACTCCGGACCAAGGCCCAAAACCACATTGTGACCAGAGATTTGGGCACGATACCTCCCTAAGCAGAACAGCTCCGCAAAAGGAAGGATTTCCCCGCTGTGGGAAGATTTACTGATATAGACCGATAATTCCAGCCCCGGCATCACTGACCAATCTTTACCAAGCATTATATCTAGACCGTAAGCAAGGTTCACACTGCCGCCCAAACTGCCACCAACGGGCTTCAGGCCTACTGTCTCCCATTCTATTCCGCCGCCCAAAGCAACGTTATGCTGCAAGCGTTTCTTTTGGCCAAAAGCACAATTGCAGACAAACACAAAGAGTATTAAGAAGATAAGCTATTTCATATCTCTAAAACCCAGCACTGAGGAAATCTTGCATCTTGGATTGTAAATATAATCAATTTTTCTAATTGCAACCGCTCCAGGGGCAAAGCAAAACAATAATTCGTCATTATTTTTTGAAAATTACCGATTTATGTTTATCTTGCAGCCAGAATAAAAGAATATGAGAACCGCAAAGTATCATAAAGAGATCGAGGTCCTTTTAAACGAGGGGCGAGAACTGACAACCGAAGATTTCGTCAGGGCCTGCCCCGGAATGCCAATGCCGTCGGTGTATTCCAGAATAAGAGGTCTAGTTGCATCAGGAAAACTAACAAGAACAGGACAAGGGCGATATCTTCCTGTTCACAAGCCACCATATCCATACTCTATAACCCCCTGGATGCGCGATGTTTGCTCTTTCCTTGAAGAAAAGTGTGTCGGGATTAACTTTTGCTTATGTCAGAAAGGCGCCAATTTATTCATTGATGCACTAAAAAGTGACATTCATATAATTGAGCATAGCCTGAAACATAACTATTCCAAAGTGGTTTGGGAGAAAGACGCAAAGGCGTTGCTGCCACAACTTGAAGGGTATATTGTCATTGGACCTATAGTTACAGACGCTCCTTTTATCATAGAGCAAGGAGTACCTGTTCCGGCCATTGAAAAAGAACTCGTGGATTTGCTTGCAAAAAAGAACGAGTCAGAAAAAAACGTCAAAAACTACTTCCAACGAGTCATGGAAGTGTATCCTGTCAACAAAAGCCGGTTACGGCGATATGCGTCCCGGCGTGGCCTGACGGAAGAATTATCTGCCCGTCTTGCGTCCCTTGACAATTCCAGAATCTCGATGTTTTCGGATGTCCAGAAGTATCTGGCAAAGACCGCCATAACCAAAGCCTGGGTTTTTGGCTCCTTTGCCCGCGGAGAAGAAACACCCGAAAGCGACCTGGATCTTCTTGTAGATTATGATAAAGACGTGCAGATTTCTCTTCTGGATATAGTCCGCAACAAGTTGGACCTTGAAATCATTACCCACCGGGAAGTAGATCTTATCACAAACGGTTCTTTGAAACCTTTCGCCGTTGAATCCGCCAACAGAGACAAGTACTTGATATATGAGAGATAAGATTAACGACCCGGCACGTCTGCAGCTGATGAAAGACGCCATCAGCAATATTGAGACGTTTATTATCGGAACTGACACCTGTGAAGCCTTTATTGCCAACAAACTCCTCTGCCATGCTGTCGTATACAATCTTCAATGTATTGGAGAATGCTCATATAAACTGTCAAGAGAATATGTCTCCATACATCAGGAAGTAGACTGGGAAGCCATAGAAGGTTTAAGACACGTTCTTGTTCACGACTATTATACCGTAGATATGAATACGGTATGGGCAATTCTGGAGAAAGATCTTCCTGTTCTAAAAGAGTACCTTACCAAGAATGCGTAAAGAATGGCCACGACTTCCTGACGATTTCAAAGTGTCAGAAGAGATTATGAATTTCCAAATAAAAGGGTGGAAGGAGCCCTCCTTAGAGGAGCTGCAATCAGATCCAAGACTGGCCCATCTGCTAGGAGAAACTGACAAACAGCATTAAGGAGGTTACAGGCCATAAGCGCCCTCCACTTCCGGGGCGTCGGAGCCCCAGCGGGAGGCAACGTAGTCAAGGGTGGCGAAGATTTCGTCCACGTCCTTTGAGGTGACAAGCTTGATGCGGGTTTCCTTGAAGTCACGGAGGCCCTTGAAGTAGCAGGAGAAGTGACGGCGCATTTCATAGACGCCTGTGATAGGGCCTTTCTGGTCCAGGGACAGCTGGAAATGGCGTTTGGCAAGGGCAACACGGTCTGCAACGCACATTGGCGGAAGCTCTTCTCCGGTGTCCAGAAGGTGACGGATTTCAGTGAATATCCATGGGTGGCCGAAACTGGCGCGGCCAACCATTATTCCGTCTACGCCCCACCTGTCAAAGGCTTCCTTTGCCTTTTGGGCCGAATTGATATCACCGTTGCCGATGATGGGAATATGCATCCTCGGGTTGTTCTTTACCTCGCCTATCAGCGTCCAGTCTGCCTCTCCCTTATACATCTGACAGCGCGTGCGCCCGTGTATGGTGAGGGCCGATATTCCCGTGTCCTGCAGCCTTTCCGCCAGGTCTACGATTATCTTTGAGGAATCGTCCCAGCCCAGGCGGGTTTTCACGGTGACGGGCTTGGAGACCGCCTTCACGATGGCCTCGGTGATGGCCACCAGTTTGTCGGGTTCGCGCATCATGCCGCTGCCGGCACCGCGACCCGCAATCTTGGAAACGGGGCAGCCGAAGTTGATGTCAATGATATCGGCCCCATGTCCCCCGGCCAGTTCGGCGGCCTTGTCGGCCATCCGCGCAGCGTCCACCATGGCATCGGGCAGGCTGCCGTAGATTTGCACGGCCACCGGCGCTTCCTCCTCCAGGGTGTGCATCTTGGCGATGGTCTTCTGGACATCCCGCACCAGACCGTCGGAGCTCACGAATTCCGTAGTGACCATGGCGGCTCCCGCCTCCCTGCACAGGATGCGGAAACTGGCGTCGGTTACGTCTTCCATGGGCGCCAGGGTCACCGGACGCTCTCCCAGGTCTACGGTTCCAATCTTCATTCTGTCGCCAGGGATTTCAGCAGCGTTTGGGCAAACTGATTGTCCTCCTCTTCCGTGAGGAAAGCCGCCTGAATGGGGGTATAGAAAAGGCGCTGGCGCACGTTTTCCGGAACCATTTTGCAGTCCCGCAGACGCTGGGCGTCTTTTTCGGTAGTCATCAGACAGGCCGTAGGATTGGCTTTGATGGCCGATTCTATGGAATGGATGTCTCCGGCGCTGAACCGGTGATGGTCCGGGAATTCCAGCCGCTGGACAATCTTATAGGCATCGGAAAGATACTGCCGAAGCGGGGTATTATTGGCAATGCCCGAAACCAGCACCAGACGCTTGGAGTAGAGGTAATGCGTATCGGCCTCCGGAAAAACGGGTTCGGCCTGGCAGTAGCGCACGGTGGTAAAGAAGAGTGGCTGCTCATCGGACAGTTTGAGGCGTTTTCTCCACTCGGCACGCTCCACTTCGTCCAGTTCGGCCGGACATTTGGTCACTATCACCACCTGCGCACGTTTCAGCTGGGACGGAATGTCCCTCAGCCGTCCCCAGGGCATGAGTTTATCCTCGAAGACGGGCCGATTGTAATCGACCAGCACAATGTTCAGCGTGGCCTCCAGTTTGCGGTACTGGAAGGCGTCATCCAGAATAATCACCTCAGGGACGGGTGTATTTCCGGAGGCATCGGCCATCTTTTTAGCCTCCGGAAATACACCTGTTCCTGAGGTTAATAACTGACAGCCATGCACCCTGTTCTTATCTACCGCCACGGTAACCATGGGAAACTTCCGGGCCATCTGAAGGGGCTCGTCCCCCACCAGGCGGGCGGTAGCATCGGCCCCGGCCAGCTGGAAACCCTTGGACTTGCGCTTGTAGCCACGGGACAGCACAGCCAGATTGTCCCGGCCGTTTTCCAGCAGTTTACGCAGAATCATTTCCGTATGCGGGGTTTTTCCTGTGCCGCCCACGGTAATGTTGCCCACACAGATGGTGGGGACATCGGCTTTGAAAGTCTTTTTCCAGCCCTTGTCGTAGAACCAATGGCGAAGGGTCAATGCAATGCGATATATCATATCTTTATCCTTCCAATACTTCGTTCTGCACCCGCACGGACTCGTCGTGGATGGCGGTCATAATGGCGGTGATGACCTGCTGGGACAAGCCCATGGAGGCACCGCGCTCCAGCATGTCGGAGAGCAGCTGTTCCCAGCGGATGGCCTGAAGGATGGCTACGTTGTGCTCCTTCTTGTACTGGCCGATGGCATGGCTCACGCCATTACGGTCTTTCAGTAGTTTGAGCAGGTGCTCGTCGATGATATCGATGCGGGCGCGAAGGGCGTCGATCCCCTCGCGGAAAGCCTCGTTCTCCGATGTGTTCTCGCGGATGACCAGGCTCTCCAGCAGGGTTTGCAAATCCCGCGGAGTGAGCTGCTGCTTGGCGTCGCTCCAGGCGCAGGAGGGGTCGCAGTGGCTTTCCAGCATCAGGCCCTCCAGGCCCAGGTCCATGGCCCGCTGGGACAGTTCCTGCAGGTATTTCCGGTCTCCGCCCATGTGGGAAGGATCGGCAAAGAAGGTCATCTTGGGGTAACGGGTGCGCAGTTCGATGGCAATCCTCCAGCCGGGATCGTTCCGGTACTGGATGGGGGCATAGGTGGAGAAACCGCGGTGAATGACACCCAGCTTGCGGATACCGGCGCGGTTCAGGCGCTCCAGGGCGCCCACCCACAGTTCCAGGTCCGGATTCACGGGATTCTTCACCAGCACGGGAATGTCGGTGCCTTTCAGGGCATCGGCAATCTCCTGCATCAGGAAGGGGTTGGCGGTGGTACGGGCGCCGATCCACACCATGTCCACACCGGCAGCCAGACTCTCTTTCACATGCTTTTCGGAGGCTACCTCGGTGCACACTTTCATGCCCAGTTCCTTCTGCACGCGCTGCAGCCATTTCAGGCCCGGAGCGCCCACTCCTTCAAAAGAACCCGGGTGCGTACGCGGTTTCCAAATTCCGGCGCGGAATACGTGAATGCCGAAGGCGGCCAGGCCGCGGGCGGTTTCCATCACCTGTTCCTCGGTCTCGGCGCTGCAGGGGCCCGCGATACACATGGGGCGCGGCAGGGTAAAGAATCCCCACTCGGTTCCGGGGATGATATCTAGTTCTTGACTCATCGGATAATTCTCTTTATTTTGTTGGCTTCCTGTATCAGTTCACGGATCCGGGCTTCATCGTATTGGTCCACGGCTTCGCGGAAAGCCTGCATTTTCTCTATATAGGTATCCATCACCTGCAGCACGTTGTCGTGGTTCTGGGTGAGGATGGGGACCCACATGTCGGCGTTGGACTTGGCCAGGCGCACGGTGCTGGAAAAGCCGCCGGAAGCCAGGTCGAAGATGTGTTTCTCGTCCTTCTCCTTGTCCAGCACGGTGAGGGCCAGGGCAAAGGAAGTGACATGGGAGATGTGGGATACGTAGGCCGTATGGACGTCGTGCTGGGCGGCCCGCATATACAGCGGACGCATGTTCAGGACGGCATACAGTTCCTCTATCTGTTTAACGGCTTTGGGGCTGCTTTCCTCGGTGTCGCAGAAGATGCAGGCACGGCCGTCAAAAAGGCCCGGCTGGGCCGCCCAGGGGCCACTGTACTCCGTACCGGCCATGGGGTGCGTGCTCACAAACTGCCTGCGCAGCGGGTGATACTTCACCGCATTGCAAATCTGCTCCTTGGTAGAACACACATCAATGACAATCTTTTCCCGTCCATTAGAAATGTCCGCTTTTCCCCGTCCATTCGGGAGGTCGATTTTCTCCCGTCCATTCGGGAGGGGTGTATTTCCGTCGACGGAATTTTGGGCCGATGTCGACGGAAACACACCCGCTCCCTTCTGGACTTGGTCCAGGACCTGAGTCACCAGTTTCACGGCGGTGCCGACGGGGACGGCCAGGACGATGATGTCGGCCTTCTGGATGCAGGTATCCAGATCCACTACTTCGTCCACCAGGCCGATGGTTTTGGCAGCCTCGGCCGCAACGGGATCGGCCTCAACGCCCAGGGTATGGGCGGCGAAGCCCCGCCGCTTGAGGTCCAGGGCCATGGAGCCTCCTATGAGGCCCAGGCCGACGACACCTACCGTGATTTGTATATTGCTCATTATAAACAACTTACACACTTTCTCCTAGGCAAAACAGACCAGGAGGATTCTTATATCTAGTTAATAGTCAACTACTTCCACACCACGCTTATTTTCTCCAAGGCCCGCTCAAGTACCGGGACCGGGGCACAAAGGGAGATGCGGATGTACTTTTCACCGTTTTTGCCGAAGATGAAACCGGGGGTAATGAACACGCCGGCCTGGTACAGCAATTTGTCGGAGAGTTGCTCCGGGGTAAGGTCACCGTGCAGGCGGCCCCAGACAAAGAGACCGGCGGCGTGGGAGTCATAGGTGGCGCCCAGCACATCCATGATGCGGAAGGCCACCTGTTCCCGGCGGTGATACTCGGCGTTCAAAGCCTCGAACCAGTCGGGACCGGCCTGCAGGGCCTCCACCGCCGCCAGCTGCAGCGGACGGAAGATGCCGGAGTCCATCTGACTCTTCACCTTGAGGATTTCCTTGATGTAGGCGGCGTCTCCGGCTACCATTCCCAGGCGCCAGCCGGCCATGTTGTGGGCCTTGGACAGGGAGTTCATCTCCAGGCATCCTTCCTTGGAGCCCGGAACGGCCAGGATGGACAGCGGTTTCTCGTTACGGATAAAGCTGTAGGGGTTGTCGTTGATGATGAGGATGCCGTGACGGCGGCCGAAGTCCACCAGGCGCTCATACAACTGCGGGGTGGCCTTGGCTCCGGTGGGCATGCCGGGATAGTTGGTCCACATGAGCTTTACGCCCTTCAGATCCATCTTTTCCAGAGCGTCGAAGTCCGGATACCAGCCGTTTTCCTCCAGGAGGTCGTACTTCAATATACGGGCATCCACCATATTGGAGGCCGATGTATAGGTGGGATATCCCGGGTCCGGAATGAGCACGCCGTCTCCCGGATTCAGGAACGTGAGGGAGATGAGGAGGATGCCCTCCTTGGAGCCGGTGAGGGGCTGGATTTCCGAGGTCGGATCCAGCGTCACGCCATAATACCTCTTATACCATGCGGCAAAACCTTCCCGCAGTTCAGGAATGCCGATATAGCTCTGGTACCCGTGCACACCGTCTTTCATGGCATTGTCGGCCACGGCCTTGAGGGCTTCGCGCGGAGGCGTCCCGTCCGGGGAGCCGATACCCAGATTGATCACCGGGTCCATGCCCTGGGCTGCACGCTGGGCATTGAGCCGGGCAATCTCTTTGTTCTTGATGGAGAAGTAATACTCCTTGACGGTAAGCGTTCGTTTTGCGGGTTCTATGATCATAGGGCTGAGGGGTATTCACCCAATATCTGCATGTCCTCCAACAGGGGCCGCACGGCCTGCAGGGCCTGACGGTAGCGTTCCAGGGAGGCGAATTTGATATCGGCATAAAAGAAATACTGCCATTGTTTACCGGGGATGGGCAGCGATTGGATACGGGTAAGGTTCATCTCGTAGAACGAGAGGATGGTGAGGATCTGGGCCAGGGAACCGGGCTTGTGCGGCAGGGTGAAGCACAACACGGCTTTGTCTATCCGGTCCCCGGGGACAGACAGGTTGTCGTCGATGACAAGGAAGCGGGTGAAGTTTTGCTTGTGCGTCTCTATGCCTGGGGCCAGGATTTCCAGGCCGTACAGCTGGGCTGCCAGGGCCGATGCCACCGCGCCCACGCCTGTCTCCCCACTCTGGGCGATGTCCCGCGCACTTTTGGCGGTGTCTTCGCTCTCCATGAGGCGGATCCAGGGAGCGTTGTTCTCGAACCACGGGCGGGTCTGGTTGATGGCCATGTAGTGGGTGCGCACTTTCCGGATGTCCTCCAGGCGCTGTCCCGGCAGGGCCATCAGGTTTTGCTGGATTTGTATGTACACCTCTCCCTTCACCTTCTTTTCCTGCGTGCGCAGGAGCTCGAAGTTGTGCAGGAGACCGCCGGACACGGTATTCTCGATGGCCATCACGGCAGCATCGGCCTCACCGGCGTCCAGCGCCTTGTACAGGTCCTCGAAGGTGTCGCACTCCAGGGGCTCGATCTCCCCATAAAAAAGACGGGCTGCTTGTTCATGGAAGCAGCCCTTATATCCTTGTATGGCGACCTTCTTCATTAAACGGTAAGGATGTCTTTCTCCTTGGCGGCGATGACTTCGTCCACCTTCTTCACCCATTTGTCGGTGACCTTCTGGAGCTCGTCCTCTCCCTCTTTTTCACCGTCCTCGGAAAGGCCGTCGTTCTTCTGGGCCTTCTTGAGGAGGTCGATGCCGTCGCGGCGGGCATTGCGGATGGTTACCTTGGTGGTCTCTCCCTGGGCCTTGGCCTTCTTGATGAGTTCCTTGCGGCGTTCCTCGGTGAGGGCAGGCACCATGCAGCGGATGATTTCTCCGTTGTTGGAAGGAGTGAGACCCACGTTGGCGTCCAGGATGGCTTTCTCGATCTTGCCGATCATGCTGCGCTCCCAGGGCTGGATGGCGATGGTCTTGGCATCCGGCGTGGTGACAGAAGCCACCTGGTTGAGCGGAGTAGCCGTCCCGTAGTAATCCACCATCACAGGATTGAGAATGGCCGGGGAGGCTTTGCCCACACGGTAATTCTTGAGGTCCTCTTCCAGGAAGTTCACAGCGTCCTGCATCTTGCCCGACATGGCGTCGACGATTTCTTTTGCCTTAGGTAACATAATTTTCGTTTTTGCGTAGGTGCAAAGATAGTAATAATTCACAAAAATATTATCTTTGCAACTATAACATTTCTTAATTGATTATGCTAAAGAAACTTAGAGTGGCATTGGCGGTGGTGTTCTGGCTGGGAATCACCTTGTTGTTTCTGGATTTCACCGGAGGACTGCACGCCTGGCTGGGCTGGATGGCCAAACTCCAGTTCCTGCCGGCCGTACTGGCGCTCAATGTGGGCGTCATTGTGGGCCTGGTGCTGTTGACGCTGGTGTTTGGCCGCGTGTACTGCTCAGTGATCTGCCCCCTGGGCGTGTTCCAGGACGGTATTTCCTGGCTGAGGGCTCACAGGAGCAAGAAGCCCTACAAGTACCACAAGGAAATGAAATGGCTGCGCTACGGCGTATGGGTGCTGTTTGTGGTGGCCCTGGTAGCCGGCGTGCATGTGATTGTGTCCCTGCTGGCGCCGTACAGCGCCTATGGCCGCATGGTGCAGACCCTCCTGCAGCCCGTCTACCTGTGGGGCAACAACCTGTTCGCCGCCCTGGCCGAGCGCGCCGGCAGCTATGCCTTCTATGAGAAAGAGGTGTGGGTCAAGAGCCTGCCCAGCCTGATTGTGGCCGTGGTAACCCTGGTGGTGATTGTGGTGCTGGCCTTCAAAGGCGGCCGCACGTACTGCAACACCATCTGCCCCGTGGGGACCACCCTCAGTTTCTTCTCCCGCTTTGCCATGTTCCGGCCCATGATTGACGCCGACAAATGCGTGCGCTGCAAAACCTGCGAGCTTCATTGCAAGGCCCAGTGCATTTCCATCACCAAAGAAGAGGTGTTCATCGACCACAGCCGCTGCGTGGACTGCTTCAACTGCATCGATTCCTGCCCCCAGGGAGGATTGAAGTATAAGTTTGCCTGGGGGAAAAGGGATTCTTCGCCTGCGGCTCAGAATGACAAGGGAAGAAGAGCCTTCATGACCGGCACGGCCGTAGCGGTGGGCGCCGCGGCACTCAAGGGCGTAGAAGCCAGGGCGCAGGCGGTGACCAAGGTGGACGGCGGCTTTGCCGATGTCCTCCCCAAGCAGGCCCCCGAACGCGAGGTACCCGTCACCCCACCCGGTTCCAAGAGCGTGAAGCACTTTTACCAGCACTGCACGGCCTGCCAGCTGTGCGTGGCCGAATGCCCCAACAACGTGCTGCGTCCTTCCGGCAAGCTGGATCACCTGATGCAGCCGGAAATGAGCTACGAGAAAGGTTTCTGCCGGCCGGAATGCACCCGCTGCAGCGAGCTGTGCCCCGCCGGAGCCATCGAAAAGATTTCCCGGGAGGAAAAGACCCAGTATCACATCGGCACCGCCCGGGTGAATCCGGACCTCTGCCTCATGTCCACCGGCAAGGCCAGCTGCGGAAAATGTGTCCAGGCCTGCCCTTCCGGGGCCGTCAAGCTGGTGAAAACCGCCGATGGCAAACGCATCCCGGCCATTGCCGAGGAAGTGTGCACCGGCTGCGGCGCCTGCGAGTATCTCTGTCCTGTCCGGCCCATCAGCGCCATCACGGTAAATGGTAAACATCAGCACATTTAGCCCATGAAAAGAAGAGAGTTTTTCAAAATAAGCGGGGCGGCGGCGGTAGCGGCCATCGTCCCTACGGATGCCCGGTCCCAGTCGGGCGTGACGGAAGAGCCGGAGCAGATGGTGCTGCGGGAAAACCCCAAAAATGGAGACAAGGTGTCCCTGCTGGGCTTCGGCTGCATGCGCTGGCCCATGATCAAGGATGCCAGGGGGCATGACATCATAGACCAGGAAGCCGTGAACGAGATGGTGGACTATGCCATCGAGCACGGCATCAACTACTTCGACACCTCCCCCGTGTACCTGCAGGGACAAAGCGAGAAAGCGGCGGGCATCGCCCTCAGCCGCCACCCGCGCAGCAGCTACTACATTGCCACCAAGCTGTCCAACTTCGGGGACCAGAGCGCCAAGGGCTCCATCAAAATGTATCAGAATTCCTTTGAGCAGCTGCAAACCGACTACTTCGACTACTATCTGCTGCATTCCATCGGCCGCGGCGGCAAAGAAGCCTTCAACCAGCGCTATATGGAAAACGGCCTGTGGGAGTTCCTGCTCAAGGAAAAGGCCGCCGGGCGCATCCGCAACCTGGGCTTCTCCTTCCACGGTTCACAGCCAGAATTCGACTGGTTCATGGAGGAATACGACGCCGGACGCCTGCAATGGGATTTTGTCCAGATCCAGATGAATTATGTAGACTGGACGCATGCCGACGGCCGCCGAAACGTGAACGCCCAGTATCTGTATGAACAGCTGGACAAACGCGGCATTCCCATCGTCATCATGGAACCGCTCCAGGGCGGCACGCTGGCCAATCTGCCGCAGGATATTGCCAAGCAGTTAAAGGCCCGCGAACCCCAGCAGAGCCTTGCCTCCTGGGCCTTCCGCTTCTGCGGCACCCATCCCCGCGTGCTGTGCACCCTGTCCGGCATGACGTCCATGGATCCGCTCATCGACAACGTGAAGACCTTCGGCCATTTCAAGCCCCTCACCGACGAAGAACTCGCCTTCCTGGAGCAGATGGCCATCCAGATGAAGGAGTATCCGCTCATCAATTGCACGGACTGCAAGTACTGCATGCCCTGTCCCTGGGGCATCGACATCCCCGGCACGTTCCAGCACTACAACCGCGCCATCACGGAAGGCACCTACGCCCAGAGCAAGGAGCAAAAGGACTATGCCAAGCTCAAGAAAGCCTACCTGGTGAGCTACGACCGCGCCGTGCCCACGGTCCGTCAGGCCGACCATTGCATTGCCTGCGGGGAATGCCTGAGCCACTGCCCCCAGAGTATAGCAATACCGGGCCAACTCCGAAGAATAGCCCGGTATATCGAAAACCTCAAGCAGGATAAGCTTTAGTACTTGACCACCCGAACCTTGCGGGTTTGGCCATTGTACTCCAATACTGCCGTATAGCGGCCCGGAGCCAGCGCAGCTACGTCCAGATGAATGGGATGGAAGGCGCTGGCTTCCGTTTGGGTTTCCAGCACCAGAGATCCCGTAGAAGAGTACACTTTCACCTTCACTGTAACGTCTTTTTCCGTTTCGATGCTGATGACTGCCTCCGTGGATACCACTTCCTGAGTCACGCGGACCGGGGCATCGGGATTAATGACGGCCACCTGGAAACTGAGGCTGGCGTCTTCTCCCAGGAAGTCCGTGGCTTTCACCGTGACGGTAGCATTTCCGTAACCGACGGGCGTCAGCGTAAAGCGGGTTTCCTCTACTTTGATTTTCACACATTGAGTGTCGGTGCTTTCGGCGCTTACGGAAAGCGTTTCACCGTCCTCGTCGTAGAACAACCCGGCAAGATAGACGGAATTTGCCTTCAGTAACCCGCTCATGAGGATATCATCCACGGACCCGCAAACCTGCGGTGCATGGTTGGGCAGGAGGGTGTATTCCAGCGTAACCTTGCTGAACAGGCTTCCGTCGCTGGCGGTAAGGGTAGCCGTGTAGGTGCCGGGAGTAGCTTTCCAGCCGTCAATAACCAGACATTTGTTGTCCTGGTCCAGGGTAATGGCCTGCGAACCTCCGTCCAGGGTAAGGATAATGGGGTCTCCGTTGGGGTCAAAAACAGAATAGCTCACCGTCACTTCCTCATGCGCCTTCACACCCACCTGGTTTTGGGCCAAATTCAATATGGGGGCCGAAGGGTCTATGGAACCGCCGCCAGCGGGATAATGCAGTACGCCGTACTCGAAGGAAGCCAGGGCATTTATTTTTTTGCCCACCGGCTTGTCACCGCCAATGGTATTTCCCAGCCCAGCAAAGAGAATCTCCTTGGCGGCATCGGCCGTAAAACCGGGCCCGCCGAAGTAGGAGATAATGAGGGCTGCCACACCGGAGACATGAGGACAGGCCATAGATGTGCCCGTCCAGCCGGGGCCGCCATACAATCCGGAATCCACTACTTCCCCATCCTCACACACATATTGCGGCAGGGTGCTCCAGACAGAATTTGAGCCATCTTGCCTGTCTGCTTCTCCGGCAGGAGCGGCAATATCCACCCAACTCCCATAGTTGGAAAAACTGGTCTTGTCTCCATACTCGTTGAATGCTCCCACGGAGATAATGGGCTCGTAGGTGGAGATGATATCCCACGGGACATTGTCGTTTCCTGCCGCAAAGATGACCAGGCCACCCTTCATGGGAGAACCCGGAAGCTGATTTCCATCGTCGTCGCAGCCGGCATACTGGATGAAATAATCCACAGCTGCTTTAAGAACGGGGGCGGAATTCTCAAGGTTATACGTCTTCCATGTGTCAATACCTATATCCTCATTGAAGGGATAACCCCAGCTGTTCTGGGAAATGACGGCACCGTGGTCGGCTCCCCATTTGATGGCGTTGGCCGATTGGGGATCACTGGCTATGGCATCGTAACCGGAGAAGATGACGCTGGACTGCAAGCGGACACCGCTCACACCGTTGGCATAATCTCCGCCGGCAACGCCGCAGAGTCCTGTTCCGTTATTGTTCACCGCAGCAACGGTACCGGCAACGTGTGTTCCGTGTCCTATGTCTCCAGAGTACCACTCTCCCTTTATCTTTCCCGGTTCCGGACGGATGGTCAAATCCCAGTTGTCCCGCGCGAAATTGTAACCGGTATGGCCCATTTCATCGGTCCACAGGTTGGCCTTGAGGTCCGGGTGGGAAGCGTCAACGGCTTCATCCACCACGTTCACAATCACCTTGCTGCTGCCGGTGGTGTATTTCTCCCATACGTCCTTCACGTTGATATCTACCTGACCATTGCTGCTCACGTAGTGCCACTGTTTGAAAAACAGGGGGTCGTTGAACGACACGCGCTTTTCTATCTGATGGTGAGGTGTAACGGAGACGACTCCGGGCAACTCGGACAAATCTGTTACCGCCTTGGTCAAGGGAGTCTGGTTGGAAAAAACAACCTTATAAAAACGGTGCAGGCCCGCCCGGCGGGTGCGGCCCTCGAAAGGGCCGGCATCGGGGAAGACCCGCTCCAGGGACACGGCGCCCAGACCGGCCAGTACAGAATTAAGGTCGGCCGACTTGGTGACGACGCTTTCCCCCTGAGCACAGCCCTCCACCAGGGCAATCATGTCGTCGGAGAACTCTACGGTAGCTTCACCGGCAATGACAGTCGATGAAAGAGCAGGCTCCGAAGATGTCGGAGCCTGCTCTTGAGTCATTTCCTGCGCAGTACAGGCAACGGCCAGGATGGCCGAAACCAGGTACTTAGCGAAGTTTCTTGTAACCATAGCGTGCTTCTTCGGCCAGTTCAATCTCAATGCGCATGAGACGGTTGTACTTGGCGATACGGTCTGTGCGGCTGAGGGAACCGGTCTTGATCTGACCACTGTTGGTGGCCACGGCGATGTCGGCGATGGTGGTGTCCTCGGTCTCACCGGAACGGTGGGAAGTAACGGTGGTGTAGCCGTGACGGTGGGCCATCTCGATGGCGTCCAGGGTCTCGGTGAGGGAACCAATCTGGTTCACCTTAATAAGGATGGAGTTACCGGCACCCATCTCGATACCCTTCTGCAGGTACTTCACGTTGGTCACGAAGAGGTCGTCACCTACCAGCTGGCACTTGCCGCCGATAGCCTTGGTGAGCTTCACCCAGCCTTCCCAGTCTTCCTCGGACAGACCGTCCTCGATGGAGTCGATGGGGTACTTGCTGATGAGCTGTTTCAGGTAGTTGATCTGCTGGTCGGTGGAGAGCTTGCGGCCGCGAGGATCCTTCTTCTTGCCGTCCTTGAGCTGCTTGTAGTCATAGAAGAACTTGTCTCCCTCCTTGAAGCAGAACTCGGAAGCGGCGCAGTCCATGGCGATGGTCACGTCCTTACCGGGCACATAACCGGCGCCTTCGATAGCGGCGATGATGCAGTCCAGGGCGTCGTTGATGCCCTTGAGAGCAGGGGCGAAACCGCCTTCGTCACCCACGGCGGTGCTCAGGCCACGGCCTTTGAGCACTTTCTGCAGGGCGTGGAAGACCTCGGCACCCATACGTACGGCTTCGGCCTCGTTGGCGGCGCCGATGGGACGGATCATGAATTCCTGGAAAGCGATGGGAGCATCGGAGTGAGCACCGCCGTTGATGATGTTCATCATGGGAACGGGAAGGACATAGGCGTTGGTGCCGCCCAGATAGCGGTACAGAGGCATGCCCAGTTCGGCGGCAGCAGCCTTGGCAACGGCCAGGGAAACACCCAGGATGGCGTTGGCGCCCAGCTTGCTCTTGGTGGGAGTACCGTCCAGCTCGATCATGGCCTTATCGATGGCACGCTGCTGGGTGGCATCCATGCCGATGATTTCGGGGGCGATGACTTTGTTCACATTGTCAACAGCCTTGAGAACGCCCTTGCCGCCATAGCGCTTTTTGTCGCCATCACGCAGCTCCAGGGCCTCGTTCTCGCCGGTGGAAGCGCCGCTGGGAACAGCAGCCACACCAACAAAACCGGAATCAAGGGTAACTTCAACTTCGATGGTAGGATTTCCGCGGGAATCCAGGATTTCTCTACCGAAAACGGATACGATTTGCATAATGTATAGAATTAAAAATTTGCGTCACTCATGGGAGCGACGCAAATTTACGAATTTATTTGGACTTTGACAAAGGATTACTTCCCGGAATAGTTCTGAATGAAATCCAGAATGGAGCGGTAGTACTTCATCTGGTTGTCTATTCCCTTGTATCCGTGACCCTGGCCCTCCATGATGACGAACTCCACCGGAGAGCCTTGCGCCTTGAGGGCGTCGTACAGCATGCTGGAGCCGAAGATATCCACACGGTCGTCGTGGTCGCCATGGATGAGCAGCATGGGGCCGCTTACCTTATCCACGTGATTGATGGGAGAACGGTCCATGAGCTTGTCCTTCTCTGTGACCGGGTCTCCGGCTTCCAGATAATCCCAGTCGGGGATATTGGAGTGGTAATGCTCCCAGATGATGTCACAGAAACCGGCCACGGCTACGCCAAAACCGAAGGGGAAGGATGCCTTGAAGCCGTTCACTTCTCCGGGGAAGGTCATCAGGCGCATGGTCTCGTAACCACCGTGGCTCATGCCGAAGCAGCCCACGCGTTCCGGCGGAATACCCAGCATCTCGGACACATAACGCGCGCAGTAGATCATGTCGATGGTCTCGTTGCCGCCCAGGTCGTGGTCGTTGAGGGCCGCAAAATCTCGGCCGAAGCCGTCCGATCCGCGCGGCGACGCGCTGAGCACGTACATTCCAGCCGCCGTAAAAATCTGGTGCTCCACGTCGTAGGCATTCTCTCCGCCGTAGAAGGACATCACCATCAGGCGGGCCTGGTCGGCCGGAAGCGGGTTGTCGGGCACCATCAGATAGGCATGCAGCATACGGGTTTCGCCCGTAGCAGGGTCGATGTCGAAGGTGGGGATGGACAGCTTCTGCGCATGGGAGGCGATCATGGATTTCCTGGTCTTGGCGGGCAGGTCTACCAGCACCTTCTGCTGCAAGGCACCGTTCTCATAGCTCACCTCCCAAATCTGGAAGAGGATGTCGGTGGCGCCTGCCTGGAAGTAGATTTTGTTACCCACGGTGGTATCCAAGGTAAGGGTGGCGGGATACTGGGCCGATGCCAGCTCGGCGCCTTCCGGAGACAGGATGCGCACCACCGAGCCCTCCGGGCTGGTGGAAACCGTGGCCAGCAGTTTCTGTCCGTCGGCCTGGATCCACTTGGCACTCAAGTCTGTCTTGTAGTCGGTCACCTGTACCGTCTTGCCCGTAGCGCGGTTGTAGCTGTACAGGTTGGCAAAGCCGCTCTGGTCCGACAGGAAGTAGGCCACGTCCTGGCTGTACCAGGGGGAAATGGCCGCGCATCCGCTCAGGCTGGCTTCCAGAACCGGATTCGTAATCACCTTGTATTTCCCGCTGGAAAAGTCCAGATAAGCCATGTTGGTGTGTGTGCGGTTCACGTTCTTGAGCACGGTGATGATGGCACCCGTGTTGTCCGGGCTGAAGGCGATGTCCGTCCATGTCATGCGAAAATCGGGACGGTCCGTGCAGATGAGTTTATCCTCCCGGGTGGCCACGTTGAGCACATGGAATTCATCCACGTGATCATTTTCTTCCTGGCTGATGCGGGCCACATAGGCGGCCAGCGTTTTGTCGTCGTTGAAGCTCCACCCGTAGATATACGGCACGTCGGTGAAGCAGGTCACTTCCCCACTGGCCGGATCCATGCGGTACAAGTCAATCTTTTCGTCGTTGGCCTGGTCTCCCATCCAATACAGGCAGCCATCTTTGTCGTTCCACTTCGGGTTCCAGAAATTCTTCTTGGACCAGTCATCGGCCGACAGGACCTTTCCCTTTTCGATGTCGGTGCTTTCCTCCAGGTCCAGCATCAGCAGCGGATTACCGCCGGTATTGCGCACGTAAACCAGTCTGGATGCATCGTCGGACAGATAGAAACCCCAGGTGCTGTAGGGGAATCCTTCCAGGAAGGACTGCACGGGCACGTTGCGGCCCAGGAATTCCACGCTCCCTTCCTTGGCCGGGGAGCAAGAGAATGCTGCTGAAACCAGCAGCATTCCCATTAAGATGATGTAAATCCGTCTCATTGCTTCTTCCAGTAATCGTTCTGGTCAGCACCGGTGAGGGCCTTGTTGTAGAGCATTTCCACTTCCGGGATGGGAAGCATGAAGCGGGGGCTGTCGGCCGGCAGGGTTTTCACCGTAGCCCAGTGCTCGGGATCGGCGGTGCGGTCCAGTGCCTGGTGCAGACGCTTGATGTCGTGCAGACGGAAGCCTTCTCCGTACAGTTCCTTGCGGCGCTCCTGGTAGATGCTGGCCAGGGAACCGTCGGTGGCCGATGCGCCGCGGGCGGTCTGGAGGGCGTTGAGCACGGCTTTGCCGTTTCCGTTGTTCTGGGCATCACATTCGGCCTTGATCAGATAAGCCTCGGCGATACGGGCCAGCGGGAACTCGGCGTCTCCCACCACGTTGCGGTGGCTGAACTTGCTGGTGAACCAGCCGTCTTCCTCGAAGTAGTAGAACGGGAACATCTTGCGGCAGTCGCCGTCCTCAAAGCTGTCGCGGAAACGCTTGGTCCAGCGGACGGTGCTGTAGCCATACAGGGGATCGTCGAAGTAATCGCTTTCCTCGGCGCTGTCCAGATAGGCGGTGTCGTCAATGTTGGCCTTTCCGTTTTCGTCGGCGCTGTAGGCCTCGTTGGCCAGGTAATAGAAGGACGGGATGGACGCGTAGTAGTTGCTGGTGGTGGGCGTGAAGTTGAAGTACATGAGCCACTCGGCGTTGTGATCCTTGAAACCACTCTGCCACTCGGCCTTGCTCATGAGGTTGGATCCGTCAAACACGTTTCCGGCAGCTTCGGCGGCATACTTGCCGGCGTTGGTCCAGTCCTGCATTTCCAGATAGGCGCGGGCCATGAACAGGGCGCAGCTCTGGGGCGTGAAGAAGTCCGTGGATCCGGCGTCGCAGTGCTGACGGCCATAATCCAGGTCTTCGAGGGCCTGCTTATACACCTCCTTCACAGAGGCACGGCCCAGGTGATCGGAAGCGGCGTTGGCCGGTTCCAGGCGCAGGACTACACCGGGGGCATCGGGATTGGTGCTGTAGGCCGATGCGAACAGACGCACCAGACGCAGGTAAACATATCCGCGGATGGCGTGAGCCTGGCCCAGGAGGTTCTCCTTGCCGGTTTCTTCTTCGGCATCGGTCATGCTGGCGATGATGTTGTTGGCCACGTCTACAGCCTTGTAGTCGGCCGCCCAGATATAGTTGGAATAACCGAACCACCAGGGATCGGACTCCGGGACCTGGGAATAAGTATAGGAATACAGGTTCCAGTTGTAGGTGGGGAACCCATAGGATCCGGAGGTCATGGCGGCGTCTTCGCCCATCACCTCGGCCATAATGGTTCCCAGCGTGAGTGACTGATAGTGGCCGATATAGGCCATACCGGAGTTCAGCGCGGTGGATGCAGCCTCTACGGAAGTGAAAATCTGCACATCGGACACTGCGTTGGAAGGAACCGGAGAAAGGGTTTCCTTGGAGCAGGAAAACAGTCCCAACAGGGCAATGGAAGCTATGTATACAATCTTTTTCATAATCCTGTCATATTAGAAAGTGAGGTTTATACCCACCGTATAGGTGCGGCTGAGCGGAATGTAATCGGCATAGGCATCGTATCCGCCGACGCCGAAGATGTCCAGGTCGTCATAACCCTTGTAACCCTTGTCCTTGAACACGGTGAACACGTTGTCCACGTTCAGATAGATGCGGGCGTTGGAAAGGAAGCCCGTCTTTTTCACCAGCTGCTTGGGCAGGGTGTAGGAAAGGTTCACATTCTTGAGTTTGAGGTACGTGGCGTCAAAGAGGAAACGCGAAGACGGGGAGTTGGACTGGTTGTCGTTGGCGTTGTAGTACTTGGGCACGTTGGTGTTGGTATTGGCAGGAGTCCAGGCGTTCAGGGCATCTACGTGCAGGTTCTTGCCGGGGTCGTTACCTTCGTGCATCATGTTGGCATACAGGCTGTCATAGACTTTTCCGCCCAGATTGTAGTAGAACATGAAGGAGAAGTTCAGGCCCTTCCAGCTGAGGTTGTTGGTGAGGGCGCCGAAGCCCCAGGGGGTAGCGCGGCCCTGCATCTGATAGGCAGCCTCGGAATAATTGTTGGTCTTGCTGCCGTCTTCCTTATACCAGAGCGGGTCACCGTTGGCAGGATCTACACCTGCCCAGGTGGGCAGATAGAATTCATACTGGCTGTGGCCCACTTTCCAGATCTTCTTGGTGTCGGACATGGTGATGTCGTCGTCTCCCGCCAGATCCATGATTTTGTCGGCATTGTAGGAGAAGTTGAAGTTCACATCCCAGCTGAAGTCCTTGGTCTGGACCGGAGTGGCATTCAGGACCAGTTCCACACCCTGGTTCTTCACCTTGGCCAGGTTCATCATCACGGAAGTGACCTGGTTGTAGTAACCGCTCACACCATGCGAGGCAGGCAGCGGATATTCATACAGGAGGTCGTCGGAGGCCTTGTTGAAGAACTCGATGGAGCCGTTGATCCGGTTTTTCAAGAAACCGAAGTCTACGCCGATGTTGAGCATTTTCTGCTTCTCCCAGCCCAGAGCAGGGTTGGCCAGACTCTCGTGACCCAGACCGGCGTTGGTGCCGTAGAGATAACTGTCGTCGGCCACCCACAGGCCCAGGGACTGATATCGGCCCAGACCGGCGTTGTTACCGGAAGTACCGTAGCTCACGCGCAGCTTGAGGTCGCTGAGCCAATCCACGTCCTTGAGGAAGCTCTCCTGCTTGGCGCGCCAGGAAGCACCTACGGAGAAGAAGTTACCCCATTTGTTATCGGCGCCGAAGACGGAGGAACCGTCCCGACGGAAGGAAGCGGAGAGGAAATACTTCTCGGCGTAGTTGTATTCGGCGTGGCCCAGGTAGGAGATGAGCGCAGCCTCTGTATAATAAGAGGTAAGGGACTGGATGGAACCGGCACCGGCCAGTTCGGTCATGAAGTCAAAGGCAAAGCCGGTTGCTGCACCGTTGAAGAAATTGCGCTTGCTCTTCCAGTACTCGAAGCCCGCCATGGCCGACACATTGTGCACGCCGGCAAAAGTCTTGTTGAAATTGACGGTGGTGGTGCTGGTGAACATCAGGTCCGAAGTCTGGGCCTTGGTGCCGCGGCCGCCATAAGCGGGACCGTCACCGTGATACTTGTTCCAGTAGGAGGTATCATAGACCGACACATAGTCCGGGCTGAAGACCGTCTTGGCGGTAAGGCCGTCCAGAATCTTGACCTCGGCATAGAAAGAGGCGAACAGACGGGCCGTAACCGCTTTGTTGATGTTCATATAAGGGATGGCCAGCGGGTTGAAATCCCTGGCAATGGGGTTGGTCCAGTTGAACTGCTTTTCACCGTTGGCGTCCAGCACATATTTGCCATTGTTGTCCACCAGGTAGACGGGAACGGCGTTGGGGAAAGTGAGGGCGTTGTACAGCGGGGAAGCGCCGGCGCTCTGGGACACCTCGGAATTCTGGTTGGCATAGGAGAACAGGACATTGGCGCCGCCCTTGAACCAATCGTTCACCTGGGCGTCCACCGTAGCCTTTCCGGAATAACGGGTATAGCGGGCGGTGGGAGCCGTACCCTTCTGGTCAAAGTAACCGCCGGACACAAAGTAGCTCACTTTGTCGGAACCGCCGGAGAAGCTCAGGCTGTAGTCCTGCGTGATACCTTTGGAGAACACTTCCTTCTGCCAGTCCGTATCCACAACGGCCTTGGCACCGGCCACCAGGTTTCCACTGGCGTCAAACGGCTGGTCCACGTTGAAAGGATTCCAGGTGAGGAGGCCCTGCGCCTTCTGGTTGGCCGTGGCTGCGTCGTCACCGGCATCCAGATAGCTGTTGAAGATGGTTTTGTAGTACTGGGAGGAATTCATCATCTGGTAGGTCTTGGCCACGGAAGACACACCCACCTGCGCGTTGAAGTTGATGTGTCCGGTACCGGCCTTACCGCTCTTGGTGGTGATGATGACCACGCCGTTGGCGGCACGGGAGCCGTACAGGGAAGCCGCGGCGGCATCCTTAAGCACCGTGATGGATTCGATATCCTGCGGATTGATGGTGGACATGATGCTGGTGGTGGTGTTGGCCGATTCCGCATTCTGGGAATAGCTGGCACTGGTGGTGGCCACACCGTCAATCACGTACAGGGGTTCGGCCGATGCATTGAGGGTACCGGTACCGCGGATGCGGAACGACGTGGAAGCGCCCGGCTGACCGGAAGCGGTGGTTACCTGAAGGCCGGGCACCTTACCCTGAATGGCCTGCTCCACAGAGGAGACGGGCTTCTGCGCCAGTTCTTCGGAACGCACCATGACGGCCGATCCGGAATAGGAAGACTTCTTGGCGGTACCATAGGCAACCACCAGGACGTCGTCCAGGAACTCGGCGCTGGGAGTGAGCTCCACATCGATGGTATGGTGGCCCGAGATGGAAACCTGCATGGACTCATAGCCGATGGAGGAGAAAACGAGGACTCCGTCGGCGGGAGCGGCAATGGAATACACGCCGTATACATCGGTGACGACACCGGTGGTGGTTCCGTTCACGACAACGGCGGCTGCGGGAACCGGATCGCCCGTCTGGGCGTCGGTCACACTACCCTTCACCGTGATGTTCTGGGCCCAGGCCGCAGAACAGACGGTGATGAGCAGAATTGAGAATAGGGTCTTAATTCTTTTCATGTGAATAAATATTGAATACCGTACTTAACTAAACCGGGCACAAAGTAAAGCAGAAAATATTTAACATGCAACATTTTTAAGAAATTTTGCATATCTTTGCAGAAACATTCACGAATATTCATTTTTATGCAGAACAACAGTTCCCGGCAAGCCGCCATTTTAGACATTATTGAGAAGGTGAGAATCTACAGCCAGGAGGACTTTATAGAGAAACTGGCGCAACGCGGTATCGTTGCCTCACAGGCCACCCTGTCCAGGGATCTTAAGGCATTACACGTCAAAAGGGTCCCCGGAGAAGGGTACGTCGTACAAAAAAAGGTAAGGCACACCATGCCCGAAGAAATCCAGGGCAACGTGTCCAGTATTGAGTTTTCCGGCCAGCTGGCCGTCATTAAAACGCATCTGGGCTTTGCCCCGGCCCTGGCCGCTTATATGGACAAGCATAGCCTTGAACCCATTATGGGCACAATTGCCGGAGACGACACCCTGCTCCTGATTATCCGCCAGGGATATTCCCATCAGCAGACGCTATCTGCCATTTCCCTGGTGTTTCCGGACATCATGGACCGGTTGATTGTACAGGAATAAAACGAAAGAAGCCCGGGTCCTTTCAGACTCGGGCTTCTCGAAAAACCGCAGCTACCTACTCTCCCAACTGGTGGGTCAGTACCATCGGCGATGGTGAGCTTAACTTCTCTGTTCGGAAT
>CAJOIQ010000028.1 GCA_905234795.1 uncultured Bacteroidales bacterium
GGCTCACCGCTGCGGGGGGCTCCGGAAAATGGCCCTCCTCGCGGCGGCCGTCACCAACCACTTTTGTCAAGGTTACCAACCGTTTTTGTCAATTATACCCTTGCCGTTACTCCAGGTCACCCTATGCCCTCATTTTATTCATAAACCAAGATGTTTAAAGCACGATCATGCACTTCCATGCCATATTTTGTGCTTTAGGCACCCTTTCATACCCCCTTTAAAGCACACTGATGGCCCTAAAAGCCAGATTTGGTGCTTTAGCCATACAGTACAATTAGTCAGAGCACGTGCCAAGGCAAGAAAAGGCCGGTAAATTGCCCTGGCACGTGCTCGCGCAGGGCGCAGTCCCCAACTAAAATACAATAAAGTCCTCTATTGTGGTGGAATCCACCACGGATGTGAATTGGTCATGCGGTATATTTGCGAAAGAACTTCTTACGCGTATGAAACGATTTCTTCTGATTCTTCCCTTGGCCTTGCTGCTGCTTACTGCCTGCAAGGAAAAACGCAGTTTTACCAATGTCCCCTGTGGTGAAATCTGGCTTTCCCAGATTGTGTTCGAGGATGGGAGCAAGAGGGATTTTACTGTAGTGTCGGATGTCGTGTATGCGGGGAGCGACACCTCTTCCCGTTACAAGATGATCTTTTATTTACCCGACGGTTGGGACCAAACGTATCCCTTTTTTCTGGACCGGTATGTTCCTAATAGTCAGCAGGCTGCGTGGATGGCCTATCAGGCTGCTTCCCACGCCGAAAAGGCACTGCAAAGCGGCGATATGATTGTGGTGCTGCTTGCCTACGAGGAAAGGAGCGCCATCCCGGACATCCTGCTGGCCCGGCACTTCCTGATAGAGAACGATGCCGACCTGCCTGGAAACAGCAAGAACATCCTGACATCGGCCTATTTTGAATTCGAATGATTATGAGACGTCTCTTCATTGTTACGCTGGCACTGGCGCTTGGATTGAGCGCTGCAGCCCAGCAAACCGGACAGAAAGTAACCCTGGTCATTGACGGCGTGCCCTTTGAACTCACCTGGGTGGAAAGCGGCTCCGTCACCGTGCCCGAGCACGAAGGCTATCGGACAATTACCTGGGATATGAGGAATGATTATTATTGGATTGACACGAAAAAAAAGGCCGAATGGCCGATACTGTCCAAAGTGACCCGGGAAGTGAAGGGGTTCTGGATTAGCCAACGCCTGACCGGCGCACAAAGAGCCCTCTATGACAAGAAAATAACGCCATCGGCCGATCCCTATAGGGAAAAGGATTTCATGCTCGGGGATATGTCGGCCTATAATTTTGTCACCAATTTGTCCAAGGAAAGCGGGCTCGGAGCACAGGTGCCGCTCCTGGAGGAGTGGCTCCGTGCGCGTGAAGCAGGAGCCCTGCCGGACGTGCAGGAAAACGTTCCGGAAGGGGTGATGGGGTGGCGCTATTACTCCGCTTCGAAAGGGAATCCGTATTATCCCGTCTACAACTATCTAGACCTTGATTGGCCCACTTCTATGATAACCTACAAAGAGCGTCGCGAAGACGGGAAACTGAAAAAGGATGATTATTCAATGAAAGGGAAGTGGAAGGATTACAGGTTATATCCCGCTTCCAAAGCGAATGACGCCGACAAGGGCCTTCACTACTGCACCAGCCGGTTCATCGTCCGTAACCTTCCGGCCGGTTTCGGAGGGGAACCTGTTTACGGGATCGTCCAGTCCGGAGATAAATTCGGTTTTTGGTACAACGACAAGCTGGAAATTGACTGCGAGTACGATGAGATTCAAAGCGTTACCACCAACCCCAGCGGTTTGCTCCTGCGGAAGGGAAGCAAATGGGGCTATTACGGTTTCAGCTATGGGGAACTGATCCCCGCCGTTTATGACCACCTGAAGTTTGTGGAAGTTAACGATGCAAAGGCAAAACCGTACTTCAGTGGAACCGGCATCGAATTTATCCAGGATGGGAAGCGCGGCTTCATGGATCCTTCCGGCAAGGTGATTATGCCCGCCTGCCTGCGCAGGGCCGATCTGGACATGAATGTCTGGCTCCGCAACATGGGGACCGCCTCCTATGATTACGCCTACGAAAAGAAGGCGCAGGGATTCCGTACCCAACGGGGTGAATATGAAAAGACGGACGATTTCAAGGCGCGTCAGGAAGACCCTGCCTTGCAGGATGCCTACGTCCAGGAGCACATGGAGGGCTTCGAGCGCGAGTACCTTGAGGGCGTCATTTCACAGACCCTCAAGAATAACAAGGGCATCATCAACTTCCTCTGGTGGGCTTATCATGCCGACGACGAGTACTTTTCCTTCTTCTCTGCCATGACTCCCTACGGATTCTACAGGGTTCCCGTCTCCGTGTCGGAGGCACCCGCCTTCAAGGACTACGTTGAAAAGGCCGATCCCAAAGCGCTGCTGAAAACCTGCTATATCTGTGTCTGCAACGGCACCCAGCAGATTGCACGCGTCACCTTCGCCCTGCCGGACGGAAAAGTGTATGAGTATGTGAATCCGGACGTTACCCCGGATATCACCCTCTATCCCTTTACGGAACTCGCACCCGAATCCTTCTTCACCGCCGAATAGGATCCACATATTGTCCTTTCCCGAATTATTGCATAACTTTGTTGTGCAAGCCACTGATTATATGAAAAACTAATGATTGTTCTGGCGGCGGTCGCCTGCCTTGTTTCCTGTTCTACCGAACCCAAGAGGATGTTTATCATCGGCCTGCTTGAACTTTTTGCTATACAGGAGTTGGGAAAAACTCTTGGGAGAAGATTCTATCCCTACGCTTCTGGCAATCATGCCGATAATCAACTCATGATAATTCTTACCATCGACTGGCTCTATTAGCAAATCGGGGCCAATGACAGGAATAACGTTTCCTTTTTGTATTTAGGAAATCAGCTCCCCCCACTGTTTCTCAGTCCGGTCTATCCCCCCGGAGGAAAAAACAAAACCGGAAACCAAGGAGTCACGCGAAGGCCCCGGCGAAGGACCTTCACGCACATGCAAACGGATCTATTTATCGGATTTCCTCTGCTGTGAGATTCCAGTTTTTGGGATTCGTGCGCAGGGCTTCCTTGATTTCCTCGATCACCTCGGCCAGGACATAGCCATGGACAGAAGTGTTCATGAGCACGAGTTTCCCCTCCTCGTTATATCCCATAGGCTTGTTGTAGTAGATTCCCCAGCCGTTCGGGTGCAAGGCCTCGTACTCACCGTCAGGTGTTACGCCGATGATTACGGGCAGTTTGGTGTCCCCGTAAGGTATCTTCATCACGGAAACGTGCTTGTAGGGTAATTCTTCTTTGTTCTTGAATAGATAAGGAGCACTAACGCCAAATCGCCCGTTTTTGGCAATATCCGTGAGGGACATCTCCGGTTCTTCCCGCAACAGGCGGACGGCGTCCTCCATGCGAATGGCGTTGATATAGGCCGGGAAGGACTGCCCGCCGGCATGGACGGCCAGGAGGTCGCTCAGGGTGCGGCGACTGATGTCGAAACGGTCCAGGATGTCCTGTCGCTGCAGGGACTCTTTGGTATAGAGCTTCTCCCGGCGGATGATACCGTCAATCAGGTTAAACAGCTCCGGATTGGGGGCCGGCTGGCCGGAAACGCCTTGTTTTTCGGCCTGTTCGTTGATCATGCGCACCAGGGCACGGTTTTTCTCCTTGATTTTGTACCGCTGTACGGCAAAGTAGTACGCGATGACCACGGCAATCAGCATCAGGACAATGATGGCGACGATGATGACATCTTTCCGTGCCGCCCTGATTTCGGCATTCTTTATCTTGCGGTCCTGCTCCTGGGCGTGGTATTTGGCCGCGTACTCCTGAGCCTCGCTTTCCTGTTGCCGTTTGTTCAGCTCTTTCTGCAGGGCGGCGTAGCGGTTCATATAGGCCACGGCTTGCTTGTCCTGACCTTGCGCGGTGGCGGCGTCGGCCCTGTCTTTGAGGATGACGGCGAAGTTTTCATTCAGGGTATCGGCGCCCATGCGGGCCTCTACCTCCGTGTAAATGGACAGGAGTTTGTCCCATTCTCCCAGGGCCTTCCAGGCGGGGGCGATCATGGCGCGGCCGCCGTAGGTCTTCCCATAGTCCGACTGCTCAAAGAGGGCCAGATACTTGCGTGCCTCCTTGAAATCCGGAGGCGTTTTCCTGGCATGTGCGCGGTCCTCTTTGATGGGGGGCAGTCGGAAACTGTCTTCGGCATAGGCCGAAGGGCGTTTTTCATAGTCTTCCAGCTTCCCGACGATAGCCTGTGCCTCGGGAATGATGGCGTTAAAGTTTCCGTCCTCGTCCAGGACGGTGATTTTCCGTTTTCGGGCAATGATACCGGCGTCCATCCGGTCCACGCTGGGAGCACCCGCATCCAGGGCACGGATGACCTCGTCCAGCTTGGCCAGGCCTTCGTCGTGGCGGCCGATGTATGTCATCACGTCTCCCACCTCGGCTTCCATCCGCAGTGCCTCCGTTTCATGTCCCCACTGACGGTTCAGGTCGGCCAGTTGCGTGGCATAGATGAGCCAGTGCTCGTAGTCCTTTTTCCTGCGGTAGGAGTCCATCATCAGCTGAAGGACATTCATCCGGTTGTCGGCCGTGGAAACGGTGGTGGCACGGGTGGAATCCCTTTGCAGCAGGTCCTGGCACAGGGCGATGGCTTCTTCCAGACGATGGTCCACCGGGGAATGGGCATACACCTTGGCGCGGAGGTAATCGGCCTCGAAGGCATCTACATTGCCGACGACAAGGGCCGAGTCGATGATGGTAAGCGCCCGTTCCGGATCCGTGCCGTAGACAAGCATGGCAGCCCTGGCGGTGTACAGCGTGTCGGATGCCTGCGGAATATGCGCAGGCGCCAGGAGGAGGGCTAATATGCAAGAAAGGACAAGGCTCATCATATAGTCACCGATTCTTCAATGATGTTTGCGTCGGGGGCAATGGTTACAGGGCCGCAGGTGCCGCCTGTCCCTTTGCCGATATGGTCGTTGGCATACTCTCCGTTGTCCATCTTGACAGCCGTAACCTGCACCACTTTATTGGTAATGGTAATGGCCCCGCATTGGCCGCAGAATCCGCTCCCGATGCCGGCAGCACACATTCCTCCGTTGGAAATGATGACACTCCCTTCCAGCAGGATATCTCCACAGCTTTTCTGATAACCGCCGCCGATACCGGCGCCCATATATCCGCCCTGCGCAACCACAATCCCGCTCTTGATGGAAATGTTTCCGCAGGATTTCTGGTATCCGCCGCCGATGCCGGCCCCTTTCCCGCCGCAACTTACCTGCAGGAAACCTGCCCCCTTTATACACAGGGTCGCTCCCTCGGCGGGGAATATGGCAGGATACTCTCCATGCAGCGTTTTAATGGTGTTGGAGCCCTCCAGGATGAGGGTTGCATCTCCTTTGCCGGTGATGCCGGCACAGTCGTCTCCACGTACCACAATGAGGACATCCTTCAGCGTTACAACCGCACCGGCAGCAACGGTGATACGGGCATCCAGGCCGGTCATCCCGGTCAGGATATCTCCGTCTAGGGCTTCATACTGGTCCGTGAGGGCGAGGTCTGTCATTTCAGGAAGGCTCTTACGGGCGCGGATACCTTATTGAATACTTCTTCATTTACAATCTGGCACTGGCCGATAAGCTTGGCGTCCAGTTCCACCTGCACCCGCTGGAAGAACATATTGCCTTTTGCGCTGCAACCGGGCTTGAGAGAAAGGACATCTTTCACATAGATGTTGCCCTCTGTTATGGTTCCATATACGTCGGTCGATTTGGCATAGACCTCACCTTTGATAACGCCTTTGGCGCCAATTACCACATGTGCCTCCGAGTATAGGCGTCCTTCAAATGTGCCATCGATGCGGATATCGTGCCTGGTGGCGATATCGCCCACAAATTTTGCGCCCACGGTAATGCGGTTCACATCATCGATATTCATTGTATTTGCCATAATTGTCTATTTAAAATTGATCTCAAGCCTTTTTCTGAGCCTCTTGGGCGGGGGCTTCTGTCTGAGGTGCCGGGCTGAAAGCCGGTTTCTTTTCTTCTATTACCCGGCATTTTCCATTGACCTTGGCATCCAGTTCAATCTGGATGCGCTTGAAACACAGGTCTCCGTTGACGGAACAACCCGACTTCAGGGACAGTGTGTCAAGAACCTGAAACGATCCCTTGGTCATGGTGCCGCCAAAGTCCACATTGTCGGCAACGATTTTACCATCGATGACTCCTGTCTGCCCCACCACCAATTTGCCCTTGGACTCAACTTCGCCCTCCAGGTTACCATCAATCCGAATATCATTATCCGAGGTAAAAACGCCTTTAAATACGGTGTCGGAAACAATCCGGTTCACGTCGTTTGGATTTACGTCTCTATCCATTTTTTAAAAAGTTTGTTGGGTTAAGTTTCATTTGTCTTGTAAATATGAAGCAAAGAAAACAAAAAACCAAATACCCCCATGCATGAATTTGGCACGGTGGCAAATTCGTGCATAGGGGGGGATTTCCCGGACATTACAATTATTCGGCGAACAGCGAAATGATGTTCAGAACCACCTGGGAGGCCTTTTCGATGCTTTCCAGCGGGGCGAATTCGAACTTGCCGTGGAAGTTGAGGCCGCCGGCGAAGATGTTGGGGCAGGGCAGGCCCTTGAAGCTGAGGTTGGCGCCGTCGGTGCCGCCGCGGATGGGCTGGATTTTGGCTTTCACCCCGGCCATCTCCATGGCCTTGACGGCCTTGTCGATGATGTGGTAGTGGGGCTCCACCTGTTCCCGCATATTATAGTATTGGTCTTTGATGACGGCCGTGGCGGTGCCGGGACCGTACTTGGCGTTGATGGCGTCGGTCACCTTTTGCATCATTTCCTTGCGGGATTCGAACTTGGCGCGGTCGTGGTCCCGGATGATGTAGGCAAAATCGGCCTCCTCTACGGTTCCCTTGAAGGAGATGAGGTGGAAGAAGCCCTCGTAGCCCTCGGTGTATTCCGGGCGGGCCAGCATGGGCAGCATGGCGTCCAACTCCTGGCCGATGTGGATGGCATTCTTCATCTTGCCCTTGGCATAGCCGGGGTGCACGTTGCAGCCCTGGATGTGGATCTTGGCCGATGCCGCGTTGAAGTTCTCGAACTCCAGCTCTCCAATCTCTCCGCCGTCCATGGTGTAGGCGAAGTCGGCGCCGAAGCGGGGGACGTCGAACTTGACCACGCCGCGGCCGATTTCTTCGTCGGGGGTAAAGCCGATGCACACCTTGCCGTGCTTGAATTCCGGGTGCTCCACCATGTACTGCACGGCGTTCATGATCTCGGCCACGCCGGCTTTGTCGTCGGCCCCCAGCAGGGTGGTGCCGTCGGTGGTGATGAGGGTCTGGCCCACGTAGTGCAGCATCTCGGGGAACTCTTCCGGCTTGAGCTGCAGGCCGGGCACGCCCTTGAGGTCGATGGCGCCGCCGTCGTAGTTTTCAATGATTTGCGGCTTCACGTTGGCGCCGCTGGCATCCGGGGCAGTGTCCACGTGGGCGATGAAGCCCACGGCCGGTACCTCCTTGTCCAGGTTGGACGGGAGGGTGGCCATCACATAGCCGTATTCGTCCAGGGTCACTTGCACGCCCAAGGCCTTGAGTTCGGCCTCCAGCATGCGCAGCAGGTCCCACTCCTTGGCGGCCGACGGCTGGGTTTCACTTTCTTCGTTGCTTTGGGTGTCTACCGACACATATCTCAAAAATCGGTTTAAAAGCTTTTCCATAGGGTATTCTTTTATGCGGTATGCAAATTTATAGTTATATTTGTACAAATCCAACTGACCATGGAAGAAAAGAAACCAATAACCCTCCCGGAAAACGCACACCGGGAACTCCAGCCGGGCGAGGAATACAAGCCCGTCTTAAATCCCCAACAGAAATATGCCGAGGCCACGCCTTATTCGGTGGGTATCGGCGTCCTGATGGTCATTCTGTTCAGCGCGGCCGCGGCGTACCTGGGCCTCAAGGTGGGCCAGGTGTTCGAGGCCGCCATCCCCATCGCCATCATCGCGGTGGGCCTCACCGGCGCCCTGGGCCTCAAGCAGGGCCTGCCGCAGAACGTCATCATCCAGAGCATCGGCGGCTGCAGCGGAGCCGTGGTGGCCGGAGCCATCTTCACCCTGCCCGCCATCTACATCCTGGGCGTGGAGGTGGACTTCTGGAAAATGGTGTGCAGCTCCCTGTTGGGTGGCGTGCTGGGCATTTTGTTCCTCATTCCTTTCCGCAAATACTTTGTGAAGGAAATGCACGGGAAGTATCCGTTCCCGGAGGCCACCGCCACCACGCAGGTGCTCATCAGCGGAGAGGGCGGCGGCTCCAGCGCCAAAACGCTCATCACCGCGGGCCTCATCGGCGGTCTGTACGACTTCTGCGTGGCCACCTTCGGCACCTGGGCCGAGACCATTTCCACCACCGTGATGGGCTGGGGCGCCTTTGTGGCCGATAAAGCCAAGGTGGTCCTCAAGATGAACACCGGTGCTGCCGTGCTGGGCCTGGGCTATATCATCGGCCTCAAGTATTCCTTCATCATCTGTTGCGGCTCCCTGCTGGTGTGGCTGGTGATTATCCCCCTGATGAACCTCATCTGGGGCGGCAGCGTGCTGGACCTGATGGGCACGGGCATCGCCACCGCCGTGGGAGATATGGCTCCGGAGGAGATTTTCAAGACTTACGCGCGGCATATCGGTATCGGCGGCATCGCCACGGCCGGTATCATCGGCATTGTGAAGAGCTTTGGCGTCATCAAGAGCGCCGCCGGCCTGGCCGTTTCCGAATTCAAGCGCAAGCCCGGCACTTTGGACGAAAAAACCATCCGCACAGAGGAAGACCTGCCCATGAAGACCATCGTCTTCGGCGTAGTCATTGCCCTGCTGTGCATCTTCGCCTTCTTTGCCTTCGGCGGTGTGGTCAACAATATCTGGCAGGCCCTGGTGGGGCTGGTGATTGTGGCCGTGATTGCTTTCCTGTTCACCACCGTGGCGGCCAATGCCATTGCCATCGTGGGCTCCAATCCCGTGAGCGGAATGACCCTGATGACGCTTATCATTGCTTCTTTGATTCTTGTAGCCGTGGGCCTCAAGGGCAATGCCGGTATGGCGGCGGCCCTCATCATCGGCGGCGTGGTGTGCACCGCGCTCTCCGTGGCAGGCTCCTTCATTACGGACCTCAAGATTGGTTACTGGCTGGGCTCCACGCCCAAGGTCCAGGAAGGCTGGAAGTTCCTGGGCGTAGCGGTATCGGCCGTCACCGTTTGCGGCGTGATGCTGGTGCTCAATAAGACCTACGGCTTTGTGGGCGAGAATGCCCTGGTAGCGCCCCAGGCCAATGCCATGGCGGCCGTCATCCAGCCCATGTTCTCCGGCGGCGGCGCCCCCTGGCTGCTGTACGGAATCGGCGCGTTGATTGCCCTGGTTTTGAACTTCTGCAAGGTGCCCGCCCTGCCGTTTGCCCTGGGTATGTTCATTCCCATCGACCTCAACCTGCCCCTGCTGGTGGGCGGCGCCATTTCCTGGTACGTGAGCACCCGCTCCAAGGATGCGGCCGTGAACAGCGCCCGCATGGAGAAAGGCACCCTCATTGCTTCCGGCTTCATTGCCGGCGGCGCCCTGATGGGCGTGGTGAGCGCCATCCTCAAATTTGCCAACGTGGACCTGTATATGAGTGACTGGGCTGCAAGCTACGGTGAGGCCGTGGCCATCGTGCCCTTCCTGGCCATCATCGGCTATATGGTATGGGCCTCGATGCGGAAGCCGCGTTGACGCACAGATAAATGATTCTTTGTCAACGCGGCAAACAACAAAAGCATGAACGCAAACGAATTTGACGTCATTATCATCGGCGGCGGCATCACCGGGGCCGGCACGCAGCGGGACTGCGCCATGCGCGGCCTGCGGACGCTGCTCATAGAACGATCGGACATTGCCACGGGCGCCACGGGCCGCAACCACGGCCTGCTGCATTCCGGGGCGCGCTATGCGGTGAACGACCCCGAATCGGCCGAAGAGTGCATCAAGGAGAATATGATCCTGCGCCGGATTGCCTCCCACTGCATTGACGAGACCGACGGTCTGTTCATCACCCTGCCCGAAGACGACCTGGGGTATCAGCAGACCTTTGTAGATGCCTGCCGGCACGCGGGCATAGGTGCCGAAATCATTGATCCGGACCTGGCGCGCCGCCTGGAGCCTTCCGTGAACCCGGAGCTCATCGGGGCCGTCAAGGTGCCCGACGGCAGCGTGGATCCCTTCCGCCTTTGCGCCGCAAATATGCTGGACGCCAAACTGCGCGGCGGCCAGGTGCGTCTGCAGACGGAAGTGACCGGTTTCATCCGGGAAGGAGATACTATTAAAGGTGTCCACACGCACAACCATCAGACCGGGGAAGACGTGGATTATTACGCTCCCGTCACGGTGAACGCGTGCGGCATCTGGGGCCAGCATATGGCCGAGCTGGCCGGCGTGAAGGTGGGCATGTATCCCGCCAAGGGTGCGCTCCTCATCTTTGCGCACCGCGTGAACAATGTGGTCATCAACCGCTGCCGCAAGCCTTCCAACGCCGATATCCTGGTGCCCGGAGACACTGTGTGTGTCATCGGCACCACCTCTACGCGCATCCCCTTCGAGGAGTGCGACCACGTGGCCGTGACTCCCGACGAAGTGACGCTGCTCATCACCGAGGGTGCCAAACTGGCTCCGTCGCTGTCGTCCACGCGCATCCTGCGCGCTTATGCCGGCGTGCGGCCGCTGGTGAGTGCCGACGACGACCCCACGGGCCGAAACATCTCCCGCGGCATCGTCTGCCTGGACCACGAGACCCGTGACGGACTCAAAGGATTTATCACCATCACCGGCGGCAAGCTGATGACCTACCGCCTGATGGCCGAGATTGCCACGGATGCCGTGTGCCGCAAGCTGGGCGTGGATAAAGTGTGCCAGACGGCCGAGATTCCGCTCCCGGGATCCGAGGAAAAATCCTACGAAGCCGTGGCCCAGAAGATTTGGGAGAATCCCACCACGGCGCAGAAGGCCGCGGCCGCCCGCCTGGGCACCCGCGCCTCCCGCATCCGCACCGGCAACAAGCGCGACGACGCCCTCATCTGCGAGTGCGAGGAAGTGTCGGTGGGCGAAATCAACGCTGCCATCGACCGCCTGGAAGTTTCCACCCTCACGGACCTGCGCCGACGCACCCGCGTGGGCATGGGCACCTGCCAGGGGGAGTTCTGCGCCTGCCGCGCCGCCGCCTTGCTGGCCAAGGCCCACGGCTGTGTGGAACGGGAACGCAAGGATCTGGAAGACTTCCTCCAGGAACGCTGGAAGGGCAATTTCCCCATCGGCTGGGGAGATACCCTGCGGGAAGCCGAATATACGCAGTGGGTCTATAAACAAGTGCTGGGCCTATGAAATTTGATACCGTTATAATCGGCGGAGGCCTGTCCGGCATGCTGGCGGGCATCACCCTGCAAAAGGCAGGGCAGAGTACCGCCATCGTGAGTACCGGGCAAAACGCCCTGCACTTCTTCTCCGGCTGCTTCAAAAGCCTGAAAGAACCGGATCAGCGCATTCTGGAACTCTTTGGGGAGGCCGGTGTGCGGCTGCACTACAACCCGGGCGTGTGGCTCACTCCGCTGGGCAACTTCAAGGAAGCCGCCCTGGCGCTGGAGGATATCGACATCTTCCCTTCTCCCAAGTTTGCCCGCAAAGTGCTCGTCGTGAACTTCCTGGGCTATCACGACTTCTTCTCCTCCTTCCTGGCCGAGGGCTTGGAAAAGCAGGGGATGAGCTGCCGGGTGCGTTTCCTGAACCTGCCGGAACTGGAAAAGCTGGCGCAGAGCCCCAGCGAAATGCGTTCCGTGCAGATTGCCCGCATCATGGACCATTTGTGGGAAAAGGTGGTGCAGGAAGTGCGCGTGCTCCTCAAGGACGAGGACGCCGTGGTGCTGCCGCAGGTCTTCGGCCTGCAGGATGCCGCCGTTCCCAACCGCATCCGCCAGGGGATTCCGGCCCACGTGGTGTTTGCCGGAACCATGCCCCCGTCGGTTCCCGGTATCCGCACCTTGTTCCTGCTCAAGCAGCGTTACCAGCTGCTGGGCGGCACCTATCTGATGGGAGACGAGGTGGTGCGCGCCCACACCCACGAGGGCGTGGTGCACAGCGTGGCCACCCGGAACTTCGACAATCATTATCTGGAGGCCGACAATTTCATCCTGTCCACGGGCGGATACTTCTCCAAGGGACTGGTATCCAATCCCTTCCAGGTAGTGGAACCCGTCTTCGGCCTGGATGTGGACTACAAGGAGGACCGCAACCAGTGGTACAATCCTTCCTTCAAGGAGGACCAGCCCTACATGCATTTTGGCGTAAAGGCCGATGAAAAGCTCCGCGCCCTCAAGGACGGCCAGCCGCTGGAGAATCTCTATGTGACCGGCTCCGTGCTGGGAGACACCCGTCCCGACTTCGGCTTTGCCGCCGGGCAGGCCATCCGCACAGCCATTTTCGCCGCCGACCAAATACTGAAAAAGGCATGAAACTTCAAGAATATACCGAATCCCGCCACAACTTTGAGGAATGCATGAAGTGCACGGTGTGCACGGCATACTGCCCCGTGCTGCAGGCCAATCCGCTGTATCCCGGCCCCAAGCAGGCGGGCCCGGACGGCGAGCGCCTTCGGCTCAAGGACCCCTACTTTTTCAATTACGCCCTCAAGTACTGCCTCAATTGCAAGCGCTGTGAGGTGGCGTGCCCTTCCGGCGTGAACGTGGCCGACCTCATCCAGAGCGCCCGCATCAAATACGACCACACGCCGCCCAAGCTGCGGGACCGCATGCTGGCATCTACGGACTTCATGGGCTCCATTGCCCGTCCGTTTGCTCCGGTGGTGAATGCCGTTACCGGGCTGGGCGTCACCAAGGCCGTGCTGGACTGGACCCTGGCTATCGACCACCGCCGCACCTTCCCCAAGTACAACATCGGCGGCTTCATCAGCTGGCTCAAGCTCAGGCGCAAGGAGCAGGCGGCTTTCCCGGAACAGGTGGCCTACTTCCACGGTTGTTACGTGAGCTACAACTATCCCCAGCTGGGTAAGGACCTGGTGAAGGTGCTCAATGCCCTGGGCGTGGGCGTGCAGCTGCTGGACAAGGAGAAATGCTGCGGTATAGCCCTTATTACTAATGGTATGTCGGCCCAGGCCCGGAAGAATGCCGTCCACAACGTAGCGCAGCTGCGTAAGGCGGTACTGGACAAGGGCCTGAAGGTGGTGACCACTTCATCCACCTGCGCCCTCACCATGCGAGACGAGTATCCCAACCTTTTGGGCGTGGACAATGCCGATGTGCGGGAAAGCATACTGCTGGCCACCCGCTTCATCTATGAGAAACTGGAGAAGGGTGCGCAGCTCAAGTTTAAGGCCGACTACCACAAGAAGATTGCCTATCACACACCCTGCCACCTGGAAAAGATGGGATGGGGCATCTTCTCCGAGAAACTGCTGCGCATGATTCCGGGCGTGGAGTTCATCCTGCTGGATTCCAACTGCTGCGGCATTTCCGGCACCTACGGTTTCAAGAAAGAGAATTACGAGGTTTCCCAGGCCATCGGCGAGCCCCTCTTCGCCCAAATCCGTTCCGTGAATCCGGACGTTGTGGCCTGCGACTGCGAAACCTGCAAATGGCAGATCGAGATGAGCACCGGCTACACCGTGATGAATCCCATCTCCATCCTGGCCGAAGCCATTGAATAGTTATGCTTAAATTCTTACAACAGCCGGCCTATCTGCCGGCACAGACCGGCCCCGAGGCCGATGCCAAATATAAGCGGATGCGCCTGCAGGTGTTCATCGGCGCTTTCATCGGCTATGCCGGTTTCTACCTGGTCCGCAAGAACCTGTCCATGGCCATTCCGGCCATGGCGCCGCTGGGCTTCGACAAAACCGAGCTGGGCTTTGTGCTGGGCCTGAACGCCGCCGCCTACGCCTTGTCCAAATTCCTGATGGGCAGCGTGAGCGACCGTTCCAACGCCCGCGTGTTCCTGCCGCTGGGCCTCATCCTCACGGCCATCTCCATGTGCTTCATGATTGTGCCCATCCAGTTTATCGGCGCCGATCATAAAGCCCTGGCCATTCTGGTGATGGGCGTGCTGAACGCCGCCGTGGGCTGGTTCAATGGCATGGGCTGGCCTCCCTGCGGCCGCGTGATGACGCACTGGTTCTCCCCGGGTGAACGCGGCACCATGATGAGCATCTGGAACTGCGCGCACAACGTGGGCGGTGCCCTGGTAGGCCCCATGGCCACCTACGGCGCCGTTTGGTTCGGCAGCTGGTTCTACGGCGCCCACACGGACCTGTACTTCCTGATAGGCACCTTCGCCTTCCCTGCCGCCGTAGCTCTGTTCATCGCCCTGCTGGCCTACATCCTGCTGCGGGATACGCCGCAGTCCTGCGGCCTGCCTTCCGTGGAGTCCTGGCGCAATGACTATCCCAAGAACTACTCGGAGAAGCATGAACAGACCCTCACCACCAAGGAAATCTTCTTCCAGTATGTGCTGAACAACAAGTTCCTGTGGTTCATCGCCCTGGCCAACGCCTTTGTCTACATGGTCCGTTACGGCTGCCTGGACTGGGCACCCACCATTCTCACAGAGAAGGGAATCGATTTGAAGAGCGCCGGCTGGGCCTACTTTGCCTATGAATTCGCCGCCATTCCGGGCACCCTGCTGTGCGGCTGGCTGTCCGATAAACTCTTCCACGGCAAGCGCGCCCTGCCCACTATCCTGTTCATGGCCCTGGTGCTGGTGTTCATCGTGCTGTACTGGCAGTTCATTGACAACCTCACGGTGGTCATCATCAGCCTCATCGGCATCGGCTTCTTCATTTACGGCCCCGTGATGCTCATCGGCGTGCAGGCCCTGGACCTGGCCCCCAAGAACGCCGCCGGCACCGCCGCCGGCCTCACCGGCTTCTTCGGCTACTTCCTGGGCACCTTCATCCTGGCCAACACCGTCATCGGCTGGGTAGCCCAGACCGCCGGCTGGAGCTGGACCTTCCTCCTCCTTATCGCCGCCTGCGTCCTCTCCATCGTCTTCATGGCCCTTACCCTGAAGGAAGAGCGGCGTGGTTAAACTGAACTGGCACGAAAAACGCCAAAAGTGTTCCAGTTCAGTTACACCCGTGCGTGAACTGGCACGAAAAGTGGCAAAAACGTTCCAGTTCAGGAAACTGAATGAAGGTAACTGAAAAGAGAGTTGCCTTCTTTTTTTATGAGGAAGGAGTATGGAGTGCCGGGGGGACTCCCTTCCTCCGTATCGTTGCCACGGTTGACACTTAAGCGCGTGGTGTGGAATTGTTTGAAAATCAAATAGTTACAAGAATTCTCCTGGTTAAATAGGCCCAGGAGAATTCTTGTAAAGTGCTATGTATTAATTAGTTATACATCACGGCCTAACAGAACGAACGGGCCGGAAGAAAACGCTAGAACACCAGCAGGAACAGAGCGGCGGCGAGGCAGGCGCCCAGCATGGGGCCGGCGACGGGGACCCAGCTGTAGTTCCAGCCGCTGTCGCGCTTGCCTTCGATGGGAAGGATGGCATGGGCGCAGCGGGGGGAGAGGTCGCGGGCCGGGTTCATGGCATAGCCGGTGGTTCCGCCCAGGGACATACCCAGGGCCATGATCACGCAGGTGACGGGCCAGGCGCCGATGGCACCGGTGGAAGCCGAAACGGGACCCACCTGGAAGGCGTTGCCCTGCGTGCCGATGGCCAGGATGAGGAACACCAGCAGGCAGGTGGCGATGAACTCACTCAGGAAGTTGCGCCAGGGATTCCAGATGGCGGGCATGGTGCAGAAGGTGCCCAGCATGGTATCGGGCTGGTCGGCGGTGGCCTTGTAGTGGTCCTTGTAGAACACCCATACCAGCACGGCTCCTACGAAGCCGCCCAGCATCTGGCCCACAATGTAACCCAGTACCTGGTTCCAGGCAAACTTGCCGGCAATGGCCAGACCCAGCGTAACGGCTGGGTTCAGGTGGGCGCCGGAAACCGGACCGGCCACCAGCACACCCATCATCACGGCCAGGCCCCAGGCCAGGGAGATGACCACCCATCCGCCGCCTTGCGCTTTGGATTTGTTCAGGGAACACGCGGCGCATACGCCGTCGCCAAAGAGAACGAGCACCAGCGTGCCCAGAAACTCGAATAAATAGGTATTCATAGTTTATTATTAGCTAATGGTTCTTGAGATGGCATCGACCCAGCCTTCCTTGGCGGCCTTCACATCGGCCCCGGAGGGCGTGAAGGTGCGCTCGGCCTGCCACTGCTGCTTGATCTCGTCCAGTGAGCTCCAGAAGCCCACGGCCAGGCCAGCCAGATAGCAGGCGCCCATGGCGGTGGTCTCCGTAACCTGCGGACGGATAACGTTGGTGCCCAGAATATCGGCCTGGAACTGCATCATGAGGTTGTTGCGGGAGGCGCCGCCGTCCACCTTGAGTTCACTCAGCTTGACGCCGGCGTCCTTCTCCATGGCGTTCACAATGTCCATGGTCTGGAAAGCGATGCCTTCCAGGGCCGCACGGGCGATGTGGGCTGCCGTGGTGCCGCGGGTGATGCCGCAGATGACGCCGTGGGCGTACTGGTCCCAGTAGGGGGCGCCCATGCCGGTGAGGGCGGGCACAAAGTATACGCCGCCGTTGTCGGGCACGGTGGCCGCCAGGGCTTCAATCTCCCCGGAACTCCGGATAATCCCCAGACCGTCCCGCAGCCACTGGACCACGGAACCGCCCACGAAGATGGACCCTTCCAGGGCGTAGTTCACGGTATTGCCGATCTTCCAGGCCACGGTGGTGAGCAGGTTGTTCTTGGACAGGATGGGTTTCTCTCCGGTGTTCATGAGCAGGAAGCAGCCGGTGCCGTAGGTGTTCTTCACACTGCCGGGTGCGGTGCACATCTGGCCGAAGAGGGCCGCCTGCTGGTCTCCGGCAATGCCGGCGATGGGAACCTCGTGCGCGAAGATGGTGGTCTTGGTGTGGCCGTATATCTCCGAGGAAGAGCACACGCGCGGCATCATGGAAGCCGGGATGTCCAGCAGTTCCAGGAGCTCCTTGTCCCATTCCAGGGTGTTGATGTTGAACAGCATGGTGCGGGAGGCGTTGGACACATCGGTGATGTGCACTTCCCCGCGGGTGAGCTGCCAAACCAGCCAGCTGTCCACGGTGCCGAAGCGCAGCTGGCCTTTCTGGGCCTTTTCCCTGGCGCCGGGCACGTTGTCCAGGATCCACTTGATCTTGGTGCCGGAGAAATAGGCGTCAATGATGAGGCCGGTTTTCTGGCGGATCTTGTCCACCAGTCCGCGTTCCTTGAGTTCATCGCAGAAACCCGATGTGCGACGGTCCTGCCACACAATGGCGTTGTGCACAGGCACGCCGGTCTGGGCGTCCCACACGATGGTGGTTTCCCGCTGGTTGGTAATGCCGATGGCGGCGATGTCCAGTCCGCCGATGCCAATCCTGGAGATAGCCTCGGCAATCACCGCAGCCTCGGAGGCCCAGATTTCCATGGGGTCGTGCTCCACCCAGCCGGGCTGGGGGAAATACTGGGTGAATTCCTGCTGGGCCACGGAGCAGATGTTTCCGTCGTGGTCGAAAACAATGGCTCTGGAGGAGCTTGTTCCTTGATCCAGAGCCAAAATGTACTTAGCACTCATATTCTATTTGACATAGTATCCGCAAGCCGCACCGTAAGGATAATTTCCGATGTAAATCATGTTCTTTACGGTTTTGAGGAAGTTGGAAACCTTATGGATGTAGGTTTCGGGATCCTTCTGGTAGGAGTTGGCATGGACGGCGCCGTGGCACACGTACATCTCCTTGTATCCCTTTCTCTTGGCGTCGTAGTTGAGCTGCAGGTTGTCGAACGGCACAAAGTCGTCGGCGTCTCCGTGGATGAACAGCATGGGTACGGTGCTCTTTTCCAACTGCTTTAAGGAAGATGCCTCCCAGAACCCCCAGCCGTAATTCTTTTTGGTAACCAGGCTGGCGCTTTGGAGTACATCCGGAGGAATGAAGCCGAAGCTCTGCTTGCGGTTGTTGTTGAACTGCTTCACAACGGAAGAATAGCCGCAGTCCTCCACGATGCCTTTCACGTAATCCGGAAGCGGTTCTCCGCTCACCATCATGACCGTGGCGCCGCCCATGGACACGCCGTGCAGCACCATGAAGTCGTCGTTGAATTCCTTGTGGGCCACCTCTATCCATTGGAGCAGGTCCAGACGGTCTTTCCAGCCCATCTGAATCTCGTCACCCTCGGAGTAGCCGTGATACTGCAGGTCCGGGAACAGTACATTATAATTAAAGGTATCCCGGTACATGCGCACCAGATAAAGGAATACGAAGTGGTTGTCCCCGTAGCCGTGTACCACGATGGCGGTACCCTGGGCTTCGGCCGGATTGGCGGCCGGGGCGTAGCAGGCGTGCAGCTTGAGACCTTCTTCATTGGTGATCCAGGCGTCCTTGAGGATGCCCTGGGCCTTGAGGCCGTCGTACCAGGCGGTGCTGCCCGGCAACAGGGAATCGGCCTTGTGGCGTGTGCGTTCGATGTCATCTACCCCGTGCGGCGTGGGCTGCAGGGCATATTTGGACATGAATTTTCCGGCGGCGCAGCCGGTGGCGAGTGCTACTATCAGGCCGATGGTGGCCAGGTGCAGGATTTTTTTCATAGGCTAGAAGCAGTAGTTGACGCCGATTCCAATCCAAAGACCGGCATCCAGGGGTTTGTAGAAGCACTTGGCGAATTCGGCCGAGATGATGAAGTTCTGGTTCCAGGCAATCTTGAGGCCCGCACCGGCACTGTACACCACGTCTCCCACCTTGCCGGGGGTGTAGATGGTGTTGAAGGTGAAGTTCTCTGTGTTGGAAACCCAATTGGCCTTGCTGGCGGTCTCGAATTCGGCGGTACGGTAGGGTTTGGTGATGACACCGGCGTCGAAGAACGGGTTCACGGCAATATAGAAATACTGGTTGAAGAGCGTGAATTTCACCAGCTTCACACGCAGTTCCAGATTGGCCCAGGCCATACCTTCCGTGAGGATACGGTTGTCACGCAGACCGCGGATGGTACCGGTGGAGCCGTAACCCTCGGTGATCATGTTGCGCTGGACCAGCAGCGGAATGTTCTGGATCATGTACAGGGGCGTTTCACCTGCGATGGTCTGCTGCCAGGCCAGACGGTAGGCGAAAACAGGATCTCCCGCCTTGATGTGGATGGGAATGTCAATGTAGTGGCGGAAGTAAACGCAGGCTTTCAGGTATTTGTGCGTGAGGACATTGCCGTTGAGGTAGGCCTCGGCCCAGATGCCGCGGTTGGGGGCCGCTTCGATGTCGCGGGTGTCGAACACCACACCGGCGTTGATTTCCAGGGCGTTGCCGCCTGCGGCCTCATCGGCATGGATGATACCCAGGTCCTGATAATCCTGATACAGGGTTTTGGCTTTGTCGTAGTAGTGCGTTTCTCCGTCGGCGCCCTTGTAGCCCTTGTCTCTCATGTCTCCCAGCTTCCAGTTCCAGAAGTTGATGCCGGCGGCCCAGTTGAGGTTGTCGGTGATGCGGCCCTGGACATTGGCCAGGATGCGCAGCATCTGGCGGCTCATGCCGAAGTAGTTGATGTCGGTGGTCTTGTTGGACCAGTACGTGTTATAGTTTTCCGGCAGGTTCACCAGGGAAGCAGGTCCGTTGAAACCCCAGAAACTGTACAGGGGGTCTGTCATGTAGGTGACAGATGCGTTGACACGCATGTTGGGGATCAGATACTTGGAATCATAGGCCAAATACAGGCGCACGCGCTTGCTCTTGGTGAAGTAGGAAGCTTCCCAGCTAATCTTGTGGAGGGGGTCCGGATAGGTTTTTCCGTCACCATAATAATATACGTCTCCGAAAGCACCGGCCTGGAAACCGTTATCGGCCGAGAATGTTGCGGTGGGAAGGAGGCTGAGACTCCAGCCGGTTTTCATTTCCTTTTCTTCCTTTTCCTGAGCCATGGCAGAGAATACTGCCGTCAGGCAAAGAAGGCTTGCAATGAATTTTTTCATAAACTTAGGGTTAGTTATTAGTTGTTATTTGCTCTTTCAAATGAGTTTACAAATCTACGAAAAAATAATTTTTCAAAAAAGTGAAAAAAAATTTGTCAGGTGAAAAAAAATGTCTACCTTTGCAGTCCCAAATGAAACGAGCACATCTTCATGTGGTTTCAAAACGGGAATTTACAGTTCATTGACAATACTGAGAGAATAGATTAGAGGTAAAGCAAAAGATAGAATTTAGTCTGTAATTTGAATACGGAATTTTCGTAGATAGATTGTGGACTACAATTTCAATAGGCAAGAGCAAAACATGGAAACATGTGATTCACACTTTGCGGAGGCTGCGTGAGTGGCTGACGCAAGAAAGAGAAAGGAACGAAGAGCGAACGGAGGATGCCTAGGCTATCCGGAGGCGATGAAAGACGTGGTAAGCTGCGAAAAGCCGCGGGGATCTGCAAACAGGAATTGATCCGCGGATGTCTGAATGGGGCAACCCACTAGCTTGAAGAGCTAGTACACTCGTGAGAGTGGGCGAACCCGGGGAACTGAAACATCTTAGTACCCGGAGGAAAAGAAAGAAAAGTCGATACCCTGAGTAGTGGCGAGCGAAAGGGGCAGAGCCTAAACCGTTGCGTTTACGGACGTGGCGGGGTTGTAGGAGTAGCGATAAAGATACATCAATGAACCAGAACGCTGTGGAAACAGCGACCGTAGAGGGTGACAGTCCCGTATGGGTAAACCTGATGCATCGAAGCTACCACCTGAGTAGGGCGGGGCACGAGGAATCCTGTCTGAATCTGCGGGGACCATCCCGCAAGGCTAAACACTCCCGGAAGACCGATAGTGGACCAGTACCGTGAGGGAAAGGTGGAAAGCACCCCGAACAGGGGAGTGAAATAGAACCTGAAACCGTTCGTTTACAAGCGGTCGGAGCACGAAAGTGCGACGGCGTGCCTTTTGCATAATGAGCCTACGAGTTGTTTCATACTGGCGAGGTTAAGCACTTCAGGTGCGTGAGCCGTAGCGAGAGCGAGTCTTAATAGGGCGATATGAGTCGGTATGAACAGACGCGAAACCTAGTGATCTACCCATGACCAGGGTGAAGGTGGGGTAACACCCACTGGAGGCCCGAACCAGTTTCCGTTGAAAAGGGCTTGGATGAGTTGTGGGTAGGAGTGAAAGGCCAATCAAACTGGGAGATAGCTCGTACTCCCCGAAAT
>CAJOIQ010000029.1 GCA_905234795.1 uncultured Bacteroidales bacterium
CAGAAAAAATCAAAAAGCCACAAATCGCCCCTACAGCGGTCTGTGGCCTGTTATTATCGGCAAATCAGTAAATCCTAAGTGTCAAACACGGGAAGATACAAAGAATTTTTGAAATAACAATTATCGCTTCGGAGCGAAGCGACAAAAGTCCCTCCCCCGAGGGGAGGGATTTAGGGAGAGGGTAACGTTAATGTCGCAGGGTAGGCCTGTGCGAAATGCGCGGGGGCTCGTTAGAATGCGGTGGCAATTCCCAGGAAGTCCTCGGCCTTGAGGGCGGCGCCGCCGATGAGGCCACCGTCGATGTCCTTTTCGGCAAAGAGTTCCTTGGCGTTGGAGGGCTTGCAGGAGCCGCCATAGAGGATGGTCATGTCGTCGGCCACCTTGGGACCGAACTTGGCCTCGATGACGTTGCGGATGCAGGCGTGGATTTCCTGTGCCTGTGCGGCAGTGGCGGTTTTACCGGTGCCGATGGCCCATACGGGCTCGTAGGCGATGACCACGTTCTTCATGTCCTCGGCGGTGAAGTTGTAGAGGACGTTTTTGGTTTGGGCGGTAACCACATCAAAGTGTTTGCCGGCCTCACGATCTTCCAGGTTCTCTCCTACGCAGAGGATGACCTTAAGACCTGCGGCCAGGGCCAGCTGGGTTTTCACCACCAGCTTTTCATCGGTCTCGCCATAGTATTGACGGCGCTCGCTGTGACCCAGGATGGTGTATTCGCAACCCAGGGAAGTGAGCATGTTCACGGCCACCTCACCGGTGTAGGCACCTTTTTCATGGTCGGCGCAGTTCTGGGCGCTCAGTTTCACTTTGGAACCCTTGAGGGCTTCGGCCACCGGGGCCAGGTGGGTGAACGGCGGGGCTACTACCAGTTCTACGTTGGCGGGGAGATCCTTTGCCGCGGCAACAACGGCCTTTGCCAGGGCGACACCTTCGGGAACGGTGGTATTCATTTTCCAGTTCCCGGCTACAATATACTTTCTCATAATTATTTAACAGAAATGACTGCGGAAGCAATCGAATTTAACTTCACATCTACGGAATCGGCGCGGGAGGCCAGGATGCAAGGCACCTTGGTACCCACCAGGAAACCGGCCTGACGGACATCCTTGGCCAGTTTGGAATTGGTCTTCCAGAACACATTGGCGCTCTCGATGTTGGGGAACAGGAGGCAGTCGGCGTCTCCGGCCACGGGGCTCTTGAGCTTCTTGATTTCCACGGACTCCTGGTCGATGGCCACATCCAGGGCAAGCGGGCCGTCACCGATAGCCTTAATCTGGCCACGGTCGCACATCTTGGCCAGCATGGCGGCCTCGATGCAGGCGGGCATGGAATCCAGCATCTGCTCCGAAGCAGCGATGAAGGCAATCTTGGGCATAGCGATGCCGAAGCTGCGGGCCACGCCGGTAACGAAGCCGGCCAGTTTCACCTTCTGGCGGAAGTCCGGCTGGGGAATCACGGCCATGTCGGTGATGAACATGAGTTTGTGGTAGTTGGGGTTCTCTATTACACCCACGTGAGAGAGCAGGCCCTTGGCGGGCAGCAGACCCACTTCCTTGTTCAGGATGGCGCGCAGGAATTTATCGGTGGAGCACAGGCCCTTCATAAGGACATCGCCTTCTCCGTCGTGAACCATCTGAACGGCCTTGGCCACAGCCTTGAGCTCGTCTTTCTCGTCCACAATCTCAAACTTGGCCATATCAATCTTGCACTCCTGGCAAACCTTGGCAATCATATCGGTGTCTCCCACCAGGGTCACCTTTACAAAGCCCATGTCGCTGGCCAGGGAAGCGGCCTCAATGGTGTGGGAATCCACGCCCCAGGCAGCAATCATCCGTTTGCAGATCCCTTTGGCCTTGAGCTCCGTAAACAGTTCGTTAAAATTGGTAATCATAGTTTATTCCTGATTTTCGAGTACTAAATGCATGGTATCACGGGCAATCACCAGTTCCTCGTTGGTACAGATGAGGGCGGCCTTCACCTTGGAATCCTCGGTGGTGATGATGGCGTCTTCTCCAAAGGCCACGTTGGCTTCGTAGTCCACCTTGAGGCCCAGGAAGGAGAAGTTCTCCAGCACGCGGCGGCGCAGACGGCTGTTGTGTTCTCCGATACCGCCGGTAAAGATAATGAGGTCCACGCCGTTCATGGCGGCGATATAGGAGCCGATGTTCTTGATGATGTCGTAGGTGTACTTCTTGAACACCAGTTTGGCCTTGGGGTCTCCGTTGTTGGCCAGTTCGTCCAGTTCACGGGCATCGGATGTCTTGGTGGAAATGCCCAGGAAGCCGGATTTACGGTTGAGGATGTTGGTCATTTCGTCGGGATTGACACCCAGTTTCTTCTCCAGGTACAGCACGGCGTTGGCGTCGATGTTGCCCACGCGGGTACCCATGATCATGCCCTCCAGCGGGGTGAAACCCATGGAAGTGTCCACGCACTTGCCGTTCTGGATGGCGCAGATGGAGCTGCCGGCGCCCAGGTGGCAGGTGATGATCTTGGAGTTGTTGATGTCCAGGCCGGCCAGTTTGGCACCCACACCGGCCACGAACTGATGGGAAGTGCCGTGGGCACCGTAGCGGCGCACGCGATATTTCTCATAGTATTCATACGGCAGGCCGTACATATAGGCATAGGCAGGCATGGTCTGATGGAAGGCGGTGTCGAAGGTAACTACCTGGGGCACGCTGGGAAGCACTTCCTGCATGGCGCGGATGCCCAGCAGGTGTGCGGGATTGTGCAGCGGGGCGAAATCGGCACAGAACTCGATCTTGCCCAGGACGTCATCGTTCACCAGCACGGAGCCGGAGAAGAAGTCTCCACCCTGCACGATACGGTGACCCACGGCCTCGATGTCCTCCAGGGACTTGAGCACGCCGGTGTTTTTATCGGTAAGGGCGGACAGGATGAGCTGCATGCCCACCTTGTGGTCCGGGATGGGGACGTCGGTCACAATTTTGTCCTTGCCGGTGGGCGCATACTGGAGAATGCCGGCGGGAAGGCCGATTTTCTCTGCGATACCTTTGGCGATGACGTCGAAGACATCGTCGCTCTTCATGTCCAAAAGCTGATACTTGATGCTCGAGCTGCCGCAGTTGATTACGAGAATGATCATAGGTTTGTATTTGTACTGTTAATTGTTTGCGGGTATATCCGTACAAAGATACGAAATTATTGCTAATTTCGCACATATGAGAGAAAGCGTTAAGAGCATTGAGTCGCTTTCGCTTTTTTTTACAGCGGGAGTAGCGCTGGGGACGGTGCTGGTCACCGCCTCCCCGGGCCTGTTGCTGCCGTTTCTGGCCATCCCGTTCTTCCTGCAAAACAGCATGCTCCGGTGGCGGGAAGAAGCCTCGGTGGGCCTGCTCATGGCCACTTTCCTGCTGCTGGGCATTTTCTGCGCCCGCAGCGCCGCCCTTCCCGTGGCCGATGACGGGACCTGGCTGGAGGAGGTGGCTGCCGATGCCGTGGGCCGGTTGAGGGTTTTCATCGGCACTCTCCCCTTTCCCTCCGAAGGCACCGCTCCCCTGCTCCAGGCCCTGCTCACCGGCGACCGCAGCGGATTGTCGGCCGATACCGTGGCCGTTTTCCGCGGCAGCGGAGCCAGCCATCTGCTGGCCCTGTCCGGCCTGCACATGGGCATCCTCTACCTCCTTTTTGACGCCTGCACCAAGCCGATGGGCAATTCCCCCGCCGCGCGCCTCATCCGCTTCCTGCTCATCATCGGCGCCGCCCTCTTCTTCACCCTGATGACCGGTGCCGGGCCGTCCATCGTGCGGGCCTTCCTGTTCATCGGCCTCAATGAGACGCTCCGGCTGCTGCATCGGCCCCGAAAAGCCACCCGGGTGTTCTGCGTGGCCCTTCTCATCCAGCTGGTGATGGACCCTGCGGTCATCGGCAGCCTGGGCTTCCAGCTCTCCTACCTGGCCATGGCCGGGATCTTCCTGCTGTATCCCGTCCTGGAAAAATGGTACCCGGAATGCAGCCGGTACAATCCCCTGCGCTGGCTGTGGGACACCGCCGCCCTGTCCATCAGCTGCCAGGTGTTCACCGCTCCCCTGGCCTGGCTGCGTTTCCACACCTTCCCCAAGTACTTCCTGCTCACCAACCTGATGGCCCTTCCCCTTACCACGCTCCTGCTCACCTCGGCCGTAGCGACGATAGGGCTCAGTGCCGTGGGCCTGTGCCCGCGGCTCCTGATAACGGCAACAGACGGCCTGGGCCGCCTGCTGCTATGGGTTTTGGAAACTATTTGCGCAATGTAAATCCCGGAGACGCCCACTCCCGCATTTCTCCGTCGTCGTCGGTATAAATGAGGTAGCCTTCCAGCGCGGGATCTCCCAGGATGAGCACCTGGGCGCCCTGCAGGCCGATGACCATGCACCAGGTGGCGATGGCGTCGGATTCGGCGGCGGCGTTGGAAGAAACCACCGTGGCGCTGAGGAGGTTATGCTCTACGGGATAACCGGTGCGGGGGTTGATGGTGTGGGAGTACTTGCGGCCGTCCCGGATGTAGAACTTGCGGTAATTGCCGGACGTCACGATGCCGGCAGGCTTGCCGGTAGAGGTCCAGATGCCGTCCAGACCCTCGGGCAGCGAGCGGCCGTCGGAAGTCTGGTCCACGGGGCGGTCGATGCCCACGGACCAGGGTTCCCCATTGGGATTGAGGCCGTCGCACCAGATTTCCCCAATGTCCACCAGCATGTCCTTGGCGCCGATGCTGTACAGGTAGGAAGCGATGATGTCGCAGCTGTAACCCTGGGCGATAGCATTGAAGTTGAGGCGGGGATAGCCCATGGCAGCGGGGTCTATGTAGCCGCCCGCCACAGGAAGTTCGGCAGGCAGTTGGCCCATGCCGCTTTCCTCCAGCAGCCGGGTAATCTCTTCATCGGAGGGGAAAGAGCTGTTGCGGAAGCCGAAACCCCAGGCGTCGTACAGCGCCGCCGCGCCGAAGTCCAGCGCGCCGCCGGAACGCTCCCACAGACGGTAACCTACGCGGTAGATATCCAGGAACATAGGGTTGGAAGGAATCTTCTCTCCCGCATTGAAACGCGAGATGAGGGATTTCTTATTGTATCCGGAGAGGGTGGTATCAATTTGGACGATGAGCGCGTCAATACTGTCCCGGATGGTTTCCACGGGCACGTTGACGCCTTTCATGTTCATTTTCACGGAATAGTTGCTACCCTGGGCGTAGCCCGAGATCTGTACATACTGGTTGGCAGGCTGGCTGCAGCATACAGCCAGTAACGCCAGTACAGAAATGAGTAGTGTTTTTCTCATGTGGCAAGAAATTTGTGCAAATTTAGGAAATTTTACCGATATTTGCGAACTATATCGCGCAAGATGATGAAAAAACATATAATAGTCAGCGTTCTTTTCCTGGCAGCCCTGTTGCCGGTCGCCTGTAACAAATCCAGCAGCACAACCACCACCAAGCCCAGCCTCAACGGGCTCAGCATGAACCAGGCTCCCGCCTACGTAGCCCAAAACGCCGTCCTCACCTTCAAAGCCGAGGTAGGCGGTATCTACACTTCGGACGGAACTTCTCCCGTGGTGGGACTGTACTGGCAGGTGGGTAGCGGCCAGAAGGACACCCTCACCCTGGACGTAAGGAAGAGCAATCCGGAATATACCTGCAAGACAGATACCCTGGGCAGTTATACCGTGTTCTGCTATGCTTTTTCCGGCAGTGACTACTATACCACCAGCGTTTCCTCCAGCTTCCGGGCCGTGGATCCCGAGAATGTCCTTACCGGTGTGGCTGCGGCAGAGGAAATCACCGTAAACGGCAAAACCTGGAAAACCAAGAACCAGAGCCACGACACCATGGGCCTGAGTTTCCGCAACTCCCCCATCATGGACGGCATCATCGGCCGCATGTTCAGCTGGGAAGAGGCGCAAACCGTGTGCCCCGACGGCTGGCATCTTCCCACCGTGGCCGAATTCGAGGCTTCCTTTGCCGATGAAGACGGCGTCATCAATGCCGCCGACCTCATGGCCGACGCCAGCTTCCTGGACCAGAAAATGTGGGAATATTTCCCCCAGATGCCCATTTCCAACAAATACGGCTTCAACGCCCTTCCTCTGGGCTATATTGATACCCTGGACACTTTCTATACCTATGAGAAATACGGGGAATACGCCATGTGGTGGACGGCCGACCAATACGAGGACGCCGGCACCTACCTGTACATTTACAAGGAGTATCCGGAAGTCCGGCAATATCATGGCGACAAAAACAGCCTGGCCATGGCCGTGCGCTGCGTAAAAGACTAACGCAAATCCGTAATCACATAAGATTTTTCAAGCGATTTCCCGTCCACCGAGAAGTCGCTTTTTCCTTGCTGCGGCAGGAAACGGATGCCGCTCAGGACGAAGTGGGCCTTGTTCTCATCCTCCAGCGTAAGGGTGACATCCAGGCTGTCTTCTCCCTGCGCATTCACCCGGATCTTGTCCAGATAGTTACGGTATGAGGTGATGAAAAGGGCAGGATTGGTAAAGAGATTCTCCTTCTCTACGGTTTCAATCACCATCTCCCCGGCCTCTTCATCGATGGACCAGCGGGTGCTGCCGTTACTCACCACTTTGAGTCCCAGGCCTTCCAGCACATAGGCGTTTCCCTCCACGGTTACGTCACCGTCGGTAATCTCTTTGTAAGGAGAGCCCTTCTGGGACAGGCTGTAGGTGTAGTGGAACTGCACACGATGCCCTTCCACCCGGTCCAGCAGCGGGATGCCGCCCTGAGCCATGGCAGTAAGTGCAAGCGTTGTAAGAAGCAGTGTGGCTACAAGTTTTCTCATGGGTTCATGAAATGCTGCAGGATCTCGTCCAGTTCGGCCATGTCCTTCACCAGAACCTCACGCGGCTTGGCTCCGTTCTGCGGGCCCACGATGCCGGCGGCTTCCAGCTGGTCCATGACTCTTCCTGCTTTTGCATATCCCATGCCAAGTTTGCGCTGGAGGTCCGATGTGGAGCCCCGCTGGTTCAGAACCACGGTGCGGGCAGCTTCCTCGAAACGGTCGTCCAGCGTCTTCATATCCACCATTCCGCCTTCTCCATTGTCGGTATTCTCGGTGGGAGGCTCGGGCAGATAATAAGGTGTATTGTAGCTCTTTTGATAGCCGATCTGGTCCCCGATGGAATTGGTGAGGGCGCCAATCTCGTCGTTGCCGATGAAGGCGCACTGCACGCGTTCCATCTCTACGCCGCTATAGAGCAGCATGTCTCCCTTGCCGATGAGTTTGTCGGCTCCAGGCTGGTCCAGGATGGTGGCGCTGTCGATGCGGGAGGTAACGCGGAAAGCGATGCGCATGGGGAAGTTGGCCTTGATGAGGCCGGTGATCACGTCCACCGTAGGACGCTGCGTGGCCAAAATCACGTGCAGGCCAGCCGCACGGCCTTTCTGGGCTAGGCGGATGACGCTGGTGGTGATGCTGCGGGCCAGGGCTTTGGACTCGGGGCCGGCACCCACGGACATGGTGAGGTCGGCATACTCATCGATGACCACCACGATATAGGGCAGGAAGTGATGACCTTCGTCGGAGCGCAGGTGATGCTCCTTCCACTTGGCGTTGTACAGCTTGATATTGTTCACCAGGGCGGCCGACAGCAGTTTGTAGCGGTCGTCCATCTCCACGCACAGGGACTGCAGCACGGCGGCGGCGTCCTTGGCGTTCTTCACAATGGCACGGTCTTTCTCCTCCTGCTCGCTGCCGGCGTTGGGCAGCACGGCCAGGTAATGGTGCAGCAGGCGGCCGTAGGCGCTGAATTCCACCATCTTCGGGTCCACAAACACAAACTTGAGCTCCGAGGGATGCTTGGAATACAGGAGCGACGCCACAATCACGTTGAGGCCCACGGACTTACCCTGCTTGGTGGCGCCGGCCACCAGGAGGTGGGGGGCATCGGCCAGGTCGAAGACCTTCACCTGCTGGGAAATGGTGTAGCCGATGGCCACGGGAAGTTCGGCCTTGCTGTTGCGGAAGGCGTCGTCGTTCAGCAGGTTCTTGAGCGGGACGATGGAGGCTTTGTCGTTGGCCACCTCGATGCCCACGGAATCGGCAAGGGTGACAATGCGCACACCCCTGGCCTGCAGGTTGATGCCGATGTCCTCCTGCAGCTGCTTGATGGCTGATATCTTGACGCCGGGGGCGGGATAGACTTTGTACAAGGTGACCGTGGGGCCCACGATGGCCGTGACATCCCTCACCTGGATCTTGTAGCTGGCCAGGGTATTGCGGATGAGGGTGTTGTTGCGCACAAGCTCGTCCTGCAGCACTTCATGCCGGGCCGATGCATAGTCTCCCAGGATGGAAAGCGGCGGGGTCTTGTACTTGGGCAGGCCGTCGGGCGGATCCAGACGGTTGTCGATGGGCGGCAGCGGTTCCTTCACCTCCTGCTCCAGGGTGTCGTCGGTGACCACGGTAAGGGTGCCTTCATCGGTTCCCTCTTCCGGACTCTTTCTGGTTCTCTTTTTGGGTTCTGTGTTCTCCGAGCCGGGTGCCCCCTCCTCTTCGCTCGCAGAATTAGAGGCCGATGCTCCCTCAGAGGAGGGGGAAGCACCCGTCTCCGAAGTGACGAATGCGGAAGAAGAATGAGATTCTTCGGCGGGGACTTGCGATGCATCCGCCGGAGCATCGGCAATCTCTTTAGCGACGGCGGATGCATCCAAGTCCTCCGCCGACAGAGATGATTCTGAAGTAACAGGTTTGACTCTCTTTTTACCCATGAGCAGGTCACTGAAGCGGCGGCTCATGCAGTACATCCATACGATGAAAAGCGCGGCCAGGATGCAGATGGATACGACTTCTCCCAGCTGGAACACGGACCAGTTCACCAGCGCGGCGCCGGCACGGCCGCCCAGGCCGCCGCCAAAGGCATACTCCAAATTGAGGAACCGGCCGGCAAAGGCCAGGGCCCAGGACAGGAGGAAAGACAGGGAGAGCATGCCGAAAAACCACTTCTTGAGGTTGGCCGGACAGGCGCTCCACAGGCATTTCATGGTCCAGACCAACAGGAAAAGGACCACGCAGAAGGCGGCCAGGCCGAAGGATTCCGTCACCAGGAAATGACCTGCCGAGAGTCCGGATTTGGCAGCGGCGTTTTCCACCACGCCCACCCCGGAAAGGGCACTCTGGTCCTGTTTCCAGGTAAAGACATAGGACACCACCGACACGGTCACCCACACGGTGAGCACCAGGACGGCGATATTGCCCGCATAACGGATTCCGGCCTGCTTGCGTTCACTCAGGCCCTCCCAATATCTCTTGAAAAAGCTCATTTCTTGCCTTTTTTACCGCGGTACTTGAATTTTCCGCTCTTGCCGGAACCGCCGCCATTGCCGCCGAAGCCCAGGTTCATGCCCGGACGGGAGAAGGAAGCATCGGCCGAAATCTTGGACAGCTCGATTCCCTCCGGCACCTTTACGCGGCCGCCGGACAGGCGCTCGATATCCTGGAAGATGGTAGCGTCCGACACGGTATCCTTGTTCCAGATGAGGTACTGCTGGCGCATGTAGATGGCCAGGGAGCGGATCATGGCGGTTTTCACCTCCCCTTCCGGTTCACTGGCAATGAGGTCCAGGATGCTCTCTATGTTGCGGCCGTAATGGCGGGCGCGGATGGGCTTGGTATTGAGCGCGATGGGATCCGGCTTGCTGTTCACAATCTCCGGCACGGGCACGGGATACGGAGCGTCGATGTCAAGGTCGTACCCGGCAATCATGAACAGGTGGTCCCAAAGCTTCTGGGCATAATTCTCCTGCTGGTGCACCTGGGGATTGAGGCACTCCATCACCTTCACCACGGCATAGGCCTGCTCCGTACGCTTGGCCTTGTCCGGAATCTCCCGCAGCATCTCTATCATGTGCAGCACGTTGCGGCCGTATTCGGGCATCTGGAGTTTCTCTACTTCTGTATTGTAATATAGCTTGATTGAAGTTTCGCTGGCTTCCATAGAATCACAGTATTTTCGATTTACAAATATACTGCTTTTTTCCGGGAAAACACAGTAAGGCTGTGAAATCTCTGGCAATTAAACTGGGCCGCTGGCGCAGGCTTCCGGCATAAGTGGAGCAGGTCCCACTTCTAAGTGGCGCAGGTTCCATTTTATTGCCAGTGCCTGCGCCAACAGAATGCGTAGAATAAAGAAATGCGGTGCAGGCTTCGGTACTATTTTGAAGCCGGCGCCGTTTGGTCCGAGACCTGCGCCATTTGTACAGGAGGCCTGCGCCACTAGCACAAAAACAGCAACCGAAGCACGAAAGTGTGCTTTAAGCAGGGGTTGAGAGCATGGGTAAAGCACAATAACGGCTCTGTAAGGCCAATTCTGTGCTTTAGAAGGGGTAACAAAGGGGGTGTAAAGCACAAAAAGGGGCATAGAAGCGGGTTAGTGTGCTTTAACCGGCGGTCAGCACGTGCATGGATGGCGGAATACCCTTCTGTTTTTTCGGAGAAAACAGTATCTTTGTAAGGCATGATCAAGATTCTCAAGGCGTCGGCGGGGTCCGGCAAGACATACAACCTGGCCAGGGAATACATCCGGTTATTGCTGCAGAGCGACAAGGCCGATGCCTACCGCCACGTGCTGGCCGTGACCTTTACCAACAAGGCCACGGACGAGATGAAACGGCGCATCCTCAAGGAACTGGATGTGCTGGCTAAGGATCCGCAGAAATCTCCGTATCTCAACGACCTGCAGGACCAGTTGAAGATGCCGGTAGCGCAGTTGCAGGCCCGTGCAGCCCAGCAGCTGTCGGCCATCCTTCACGACTATTCGGCTTTTGCGGTGAGCACCATCGACCGCTTTTTCCAGCAAACCCTGCGCTCTTTTTCCCGGGAAATCGGCCAGTTCGCCACCTATCAGGTGCAACTGGACCGGGAGGCCCTGGTGACCGAGAGCGTGGACCGCGTGCTGGACAACCTCTCGGAGGACGGGGACAAAGCCCTGCTGCAGTGGCTCACCGGCAGCGTGCAGGAAGACCTTCGGCAAAAAGGATACTTTTCCCTTGAAGGCCGATTGAAGGAGATGGCCATGAGCCTGCGGGAGCTTCCGGAGGGAGAGGTCTTCCCCCGGGAGAAGCTGGATGCCCTGCGCAAGTTGTGCCGGGAAACCGTGAGCCGATTCGAAGAAAGGGTATCAGCCGCAGCCAAGGCCTGTCTGGATGCGCTGGAAAGCTCCCATGTGGACCCGGCCGACAGCAACCGGGGCTTCATGAAAGGACTGTACAATTACCTGGAAATCAAGGATGCCGTCAAGATGCCCACCGATTCGTTCATGGGCAAGGCGCCGGATCAAAGCCTATGGTTCTCCAAGGCCAACGCCTCTCTGTCGGACCAGCTGGCCGGGGCCCTGGACACTCCCATGCAGGAGTTCCTGGCCTGTTTCGGCCTTCCCTTCAAAGCCTACAACACGGCCCGCACCATCCTGGGACAACTGTATAGCCTGGGAGTGGCCGGAGAACTGCGGGAGGCCTTTACCGCCATCCAGCGGGAGAAAAACCTCATTTCCCTGGACGACAGCAATACCATCCTCAAAGGCATTATCGACGGAACAGACGCCCCCTTCATCTATGAAAAGATGGGCGTGCGCCTGGACCATTTCCTCCTGGACGAATTCCAGGACACGGCCGATATCCAGTGGGACAACTTCCGCCCCCTGCTCCAGAACAGCGTGGCTGCGGGCAACGATTCGCTGGTGGTGGGCGATGTCAAGCAGAGCATTTACCGCTGGCGCGGAAGCGACTGGAGCCTGCTGGACAGCCGCCTAAAACGGGAATTCCGGGAGGCGACGGAAACCCCGCTGGACCAGAATTTCCGCACTTGCCGGGAGATTGTCCAGTTCAACAATGCCTTTTTCGGGCAGGCTTCCCGGGACCTGGACCAACTGCTGGGAACCGATGTCATCGGCCCGCTGTACAAGGATGTCGCTCAGGAGGTCAAGTTCAAGGATCCGGCTCCCGGGTCCGTGGAAGTGTGTTTCACCGACGACCAGATGGGAGAAATCCTGCGTACGCTGGAAGAAATCAAGGGACGGGGCGGGCTGTGGTCCGACGTCGCCATCCTGGTGCGCGGAAATGCCGAAGGATCGGCCATCGCCGAAGAACTCCTGGGCAACAAGATTCCCGTGGTGTCCGACGATTCCCTCTTTGTGAAGACCTCGGTCACTGTGCGCCGCCTGGTCTCCCAGCTTTCCCTGGTGGAAGCCCCGCCGCAGGAGGACGCCCCCACCGTGGCCGGTTACCTGGCCCGTTCCATGCAGGTGCATGTCCCCGAAGGCTACCATTCGCTGGTAGATTTGGCCGAGGCCCTGCTGCGGGACATCCGGGAAGCCCACCCGCACACCTTTGAGGCCGAAATCCCTTATATCCAGTCCTTTATGGATTACTTACAGGACTGGGTGGCCACAGGTGGCAACAACCTGGACGCCTTCCTAAGTGCATGGGAAGACGCCAGCCCCAAAATCGCCTCTCCCCAGCGCGGCAATTCCGTGCGGGTGATGACCATCCACAAGTCCAAAGGCCTGGAATTTCCCTTTGTGATAGTGCCTTACGCCGAGAAAGTGACCCTGTTCAAGGGAAGTCCCTACTGGTGCTCGCCGGCGCTGGAAGGAACGGAGCTGGAAAACAAGGCCGAGGGCCTGTACCGGGTGTCCCTGGACAGCGGAGCGGCCAACACCTTCTTCGAGGCCGATTACCGCCGGGAACGCATCCTGCAGGCCATCGACAACCTGAATATCTTCTATGTGGCGCTCACCCGGCCGCAGTACGGGCTCAAGGTGATTGGCGCGCCCATGCCCAAGAAAATGACGGAACCCAAGAATATGGCGCAGCTGCTGTATACTTACGTGGGCAGCGAACACTATACCGTTGGGGAACCCTATCCGCTGGGCAGCCTAAAAAGGGAAACGGAGGACGCCGAGACCCTGGAAGCGGGCTATGCCTCCTTCCCGGCCGACAGCGGCAACCGCCTCAAATTCAGTCCGGAAGCGGCCGATTACTTCGGCGCCGACGGCAGTGTGGGTTTGGAAGCCAGCCGCCGCATCCGCGGCACCGTGCTGCACAACATCCTTTCCCGTGTGAATGTGCCGGAAGACCTGTCCGCAGCCGTTGAGGCAGCCATCGGCACCGGAGAACTGCCTGCCTCGAAACGCGAGGCCACGCTGGCTCTGCTGCTGGAGCGCCTGGAGAGCGTGCAGGACCGCGGATGGTTCAGCCCCGACGCCCGCGTCCTGTCCGAAGCCGCCGTCATCGGCCCCGACGGCCGTGAATACCGCCCGGACCGCGTGGTCATCCACCCCGACGTCGCCGTGGACATCATCGACTATAAGTTCGGCCAGCCCGAAGCCTCCTACCAGCGCCAGGTCCAGCGCTATATGAATCTCTACCGTGCCATGGGGCACGCCGCCGTCTCCGGCTGGCTGTGGTATCTGGAAAGCGGAACTTTAGTGCAAGTCTCGTAAAGCATGACACCTACAGCCCAAACGTGCAGGTGATATCGTAGGTATTCCAGTTGCGGAGAGACAGGGTGATGTTCTTTTGGTCGTAGACGTTACTGTACTGCGTGTCTTCCACCATGCCATTGTCCCAGACCAGGTCTTTCCAGTGAACCTGGGAAAGGCATTCCTGGGCTTCCTCCAGCGTGAGGGTTCCACCATGGGCCCGGAGGTAGGCGTCGGCGGTTTCGTAACGCCACCAGCTCTTACTGTGCGGATTGCCTACGGCTTCATCGGGTATGGTGGTGTAGTATTTGGGGGACAGCAGATGGTTGGTAACCAGCATGTAAGGTTCGGCCGGATCCTTGCGGACAATCATAGTTTTCCAGCCATCTTCCTTGTCAAACTCAACCACAGCGCAGTCTCCTGACGCATCGGCCACCATATAGTGATATCCGCTGCCCACGCCAGCGTCGTGACGCACATCCACCGTCTCCAGCAATGTAAGGGCTTCCTCCACGGTAGCGCAGCGGTCCAGCCACAGGCGCATGATGATGGTGGTGCCCACATCGTGCCGGGGCGTATCCTGCTGCGATGCCTGTTTGGGAAGGGCCATGATGGAGGTGCAGAGGCCCTTTTCATTGATACCATCCACGGGAGCATAAATGGAGGCCAGGCAGCTGAGCGATGCCGCGAAGCCCTCCGGCAGTTTCTCCAGGGAATAGCCGAAGTGAGACATGTCACTCACCGCGATGGAGGCATAACCCTTCTTGGGACGGGAGACGGTCACCATGGTGGGATTCTTGAAAAAGTCGTAATTCCGGCCGAAGTAATACCCCTCTCCATCGGCCTTGGCTGCCTGGAAACTGGTGCAGTTCATGGTTTCGGACTCACCATCTTCATCGGCCACATGGCTGCTCTTAATCTTGAGCGGCAGGCCCTTGCCGATTCGGCCGACCACATAATCCAGCAACTCGGCGTTCTCGTCGATGTCATTGGCAATAAGGTCGTCCAGGTCATAAGCGGCCTTGTATTCCATCCTGTACAGGTACTTGTTACCATCCACGGGGCTAATGGAGCGGACGGTGGCGATTTCCCCACCCCAGATGCATGCAACGGCAATACAGAGGGCCAACAGGATGCCCAAAATCCAGATAAAGACTTTTTTCATATCACAATTGTTTCTGTCATATTATTTCGCGCTCGTCGGCCCCTTGATGGCCTCCAGCGAAAACGTCCTTGAATTCCATAGGGTCAATAACAGTTATGCCAAAGTTACAAACAAAGCGGTATCTTTGCAAAAACAATTGCATGATGCGAGTCCTGTTCGTCTGTCACGGAAACATCTGCCGAAGCGCCATGGCAGAGTTCATCCTAAAGGCCCTGGTGAAGGCCCATGGACTGGAAAGCCAGTTCTATATTGAGTCGGCAGCGGTATCTACCGAGGAGATTGGCAACCCCATCTATCCCCCGGCCAAGCGCTGCCTGAGCCAGCACGGCGTATGGTTCGACCCCGCCAAGCGCGCCCGTCAGGTCACCCGGGCCGATTATGACCGCTTTGACCGCATCATCTGCATGGATGCCTCCAACCTGCGGCTCATCCGCCGCATCATTCCCGAAGATCCCCAGGGCAAGATTCATCTGGTGATGTCCTACACCGGAGTCGGCCGGGATGTGGCCGATCCCTGGTACACCGGCGACTTCGAAACCACCTTCCAGGACCTTCTTGAGGGCTGCGAGGCCATGCTGAGGGTATAATTGACATTTTTGGTTGGTGACGACCGCCGCGAAGCAAGCCCTTTCACGGAGCCCGGCGTAGCGGCGTGCCGTAGCCGCCGAGCCTGGTTATGCGAGGCGGCGGCACCTTGCCGCGTTGACGCGAAATCGCCATTGTACGCCTTCTACACGTCAACGTGGCTGCGTTTTCCGGCAAATTGGCCGATTTCGTTGCCGCGTTGACAGTGAATCGGCCATCAGTGCATTCTACATGTCAACGCGGCAAATACGCACTGCATAGAGTGCATCTTTGGCGCCTCATTATTTTTGACATATCACGACTTTATTGAAATGCGTTTCAATAAGGTAAAATAAACCAAATACTTATAGGGTGTTTCGCCAACCGAAAATGTCTATTATATGGTATAATTGACAAAAACGGTTGGTAACCTTGACAAAAGTGGTTGGTGACGGCCGCCGCGAGGAGGGCCATTTTCCGGAGCCCCCCGCAGCGGTGA
>CAJOIQ010000030.1 GCA_905234795.1 uncultured Bacteroidales bacterium
ACGATGTGGAGGCCCAAGTGCCAGCATTCTTCCATATGACGACTGCTTCCGTTCATGATTCTCAGGCGATGAAGGATATCCCGGTTGAGTCCGGAGCCTTCTCTAATCTTTTCCTTTTCCTTTTCCTTTTTCATCCCAATCAAGCAGGCGACTACGGAGCCTGCTTTTTTTGTTCGCCTCCGGCGTACAAGATGGCCCCGGCACGGGGCCGTGTTTGCCGACAATGTCGGACAAACACCCATCTTGCACTTTGCCCTAAAACACTTTACTACATGTTGGCATGACAAGCTCCTCTATCATCTGATTATGCACTATCCTCCAACTTGACAACAATCCAATCTCCCGCCGCGTTGGCAATCATGTATTTCTCGAAAAAAATGCGTATTTTGTCAGAAGCTGTTCATCGCTAAATGATACAATCTATACCACATATGATACGATGTAACATTCGATGCAGGGATTGAAACATTTGTTTCGTCCCACCAAGGGGGCTATAAATAACTTTGTCAGCGGGAAACCACTCCCACGGCACGAAACTGTTTATAACCAATTTATATTATATGCATCGAATCAAATCTGTTCTGATTGCGGCCTTACTGCTGGCAGGCTTCACGGCCTTTGCCCAGCAGGTGGAAGTTACCGGCGTGGTAACATCCAAGGCCGACGGCTACGGCGTCATTGGCGCCGCAGTCATGGAAAAGGGTACCACCAACGGTACAACAACGGACTTTGACGGCAACTTCACCATCACGGTGAAAGAAGGAGCCGTCCTGGTCTTCTCCTCTATCGGTTACACCACGCTGGAACTCCCCGCACAGGCCCAAATGGCCGTAGTGATGGATGAAGACTCCCAGCTTCTGAATGAAGTGGTGGTCACCGGTTATACCGTTCAGCGCAAGGCCGACCTCACCGGCGCCATCTCCACCGTGAATACGGAAGACCTGGCCAAGCAGAACGAGAACAACCCCGTGAAAGCCCTCCAGGGACGTGTCCCGGGCATGAACATCACGGCCGACGGTTCCCCTTCCGGTGCAGCCACCGTGCGCATCCGTGGTATCGGCACCCTGAACGACAACGACCCGCTGTACATCATCGACGGTGTACCAACCAAGGCCGGCATGCATGAACTCAACGGTAACGATATTGAGAGCATCCAGGTGCTGAAAGACGCCGCCTCCGCTTCCATTTACGGTAGCCGCGCCGCCAACGGTGTGATCATCATCACCACCAAGCGGGGCAAGGACGGCAAGGTAAAAGTGGACTTCGACGCCAGCGTCGCTGCACAAACCTACATGAACCGCATGCAGGTGCTCAACGCCGAGGAATTCGGCCGTGTGATGTGGCAGGGCTATGTGAATGACGGCCTGAACCCCAACATGAACGCCCTGGGTTATGTGTACGACTGGGGCTACGATGCCAGCGGCAATCCGTCCCTGAACAGCGTGAAAATGAACAAATACCTGGATGCCGCCGGCAAAACGCCCGCCAGCGACACCGACTGGTTCAAGGAAACCACCCGCACCGGTATCGTCCAGCAGTACAACCTCTCGCTGAGCAACGGTTCCGAACGCGGAAACTCCTTCTTCTCCCTGGGTTACTATAAGAACGACGGTATTATCAAATACTCCGACTTCTCCCGTCTGAGCGCCCGTATCAACACGGACTACAATCTCCTGAAAATTGGCGACCGTCACATTGTGACCATCGGCGAACACTTCACCGTGAACCGCACCTCCGAAGTGCAGGCTCCCGGCGGATTCCTGGAGAACGTGCTCCAGTTCAACCCGTCCATCCCCGTTTACACCACCGACGGTGAGTTCGCCGGTCCTGTAGGCGGCTACGCCGACCGCGAGAACCCCCTCGCCCGCCTCAAACGCAACTCCGACAACCGTTACTCCTACTGGAGAATGTTTGGTGACGCTTTCCTGAACATCAACCCGTTCAAAGGCTTCAACATCAAGACCACCTTTGGTATCGACTATGCCCAGAAAGAGCAGCGCATCTTCACCTATCCCGTAACGGAAGGTACCGTGGCCAACCCTACCAATGCCGTGGAAGGCAAGCAGGAGCACTGGCTCAAGTGGATGTGGAATGCCGTCGCTACCTATAATATGGAGATTGGCCGGCACCGCGCCGACTTCCTCCTGGGTACGGAAATCAACCGCGAGAAAGACACCTGGTTCAGCGGAAAGGCCTATGACTTCGCCGTCCTGAATCCCGACTACATGTGGCCCAGTTCTGCCGTAGGTGAGGCTGAAGCATACGGCGGCGGCGGTGGCTTTACCCTGGTTTCCTTCTTCGGAAAGGCTAACTACAACTTCGCCGACCGCTACCTGGCCAGCGTGACCGTCCGTTACGACGGTTCCAGCCGCTTCGGCCGCAACAACCGCTTCGGTCTGTTCCCGTCCGTCTCCCTGGGTTGGAGAATTGACAAAGAATCCTTCATGGAAGACGCCACCTGGCTGGAAAACCTGAAAATCCGCGCCAGTTGGGGTCAGACCGGTAACCAGGAAATCTCCAACATTGCCCGCTACACCCTGTACGAGAGTAACTACGGCGAGGCCGGCTTTGGCGGACAGAGCTACGGTACCAGCTACGACATTGAAGGCACCAACGGCGGCAAAACGCTGCCCAGCGGCTTCAAGCGCAACCAGCTTGGCAACGACAACCTGAAGTGGGAAACCACCACGCAGACCAACGTCGGTTTGGACTTTGCCCTGTTCAAGAGCGCCCTCTACGGTTCCTTCGAAGCCTACTACAAGAAGACCACCGACATTCTGGTGTACATGCCCGGTATCGGTGTTATGGGTGAAGGTGCTTCCCAGTGGATCAACGCCGGCGCCATGGACAACAAAGGTCTGGAATTCAACATTGGCTACCGCGGTGAGGTAGGCGACTTCCAGTACGACCTTGCCGGCAATATCGGCACCTATGACAATAAGGTGACCAAACTGCCCGACACCATTGCCGCTGCCGGTACCTTCGGCGGAAACGGCGTGGAGAGCGTTGTGGGCCACCCGATGGGTGCACAGGTAGGATATGTGTACGACGGCATCTTCAAGAGCCAGGAAGAAATTGACAATCACGCCCTTCAGAATGGCGCAGGACTAGGCCGCATCCGTTGGAAAGACCTCAACAGCGACGGCATCATCAACGAAAAGGACCAGAAGTGGATTTACTCCCCTGTCCCGGCCTTCACCTGGGGTCTGAATATCTACCTGCAGTACAAGAATTTTGACCTCACCATGTTCTGGCAGGGTGTCCAGGGCGTAGATGTAATCAGCGACTTCAAGAAGCAGACCGACATCTGGAGCGGCCTGAACATCTCCAACCTGAACAAGGGCCGCCGCATCCTGGATGCCTGGAGCCCCTCCAACATGGCTTCCAACATCCCGGCCGTAAGCACCATGGACAACAACAACGAAAAGCGCGTGTCCTCCTACTTCGTGGAAGACGGCTCCTTTGCCAAACTGCGCAACATCCAGGTGGGCTACAACTTCTCCAAGCGCGTGTGCGAAACCCTGCACATGAGCCGCCTGAGAGTGTACGTATCGGCCCAGAACCTGCTCACCATCAGAAGCAGCAAGTTCACCGGCGTAGATCCCGAGAACCCGAACTTCGGCTATCCTATCCCCACCAACGTGACGATGGGTCTCAATGTTTCCTTCTAATGCACTATCGACTATGAGAAAGTATATTTCCATCCTATATTTGGGCCTGGCTTGCTGCATGGTTCTCTCCTGCAACAAAATGCTCTCCGAGCAGGTTCCCCAGGCAACGCTGAGCGATGAGCAGGTAAAAGACCCTGCCAATGCGGAAGGCATGGTGATAGCCGCCTACGCCGTCTTCACCTCGGCCGAGGATATCAACTCCTCCTTCTCCATGTGGAACTTCGACGTGCGCTCCGATGACGCTTACAAGGGCGGCAACGGCACCAGCGACGGCGACGTCTTCCACCAGCTGGAAATCCAGCAGGGTGTCCTTACCACCAACTGGAACATCAACGACATGTGGGTCCGCCTGTACAACGCTCTTTCCCGCGTAAACAGCGCCATCGCCCTCCTGAACGAGTGCGACGACAGTTTCGCGATGAAGCAGCAGCGCCTGGCAGAGATGAAATTCCTTCGCGGTTACGGTCACTTCCTTCTCAAGCGCCTGTACAAGAATATCCCGTTCGTGACCAACCCCAGCCTCACTTATGATGAGTACAACACCCTGTCCAACACCGCCTATACCAACGACGAGGGCTGGCAACTGATTATTGACGATGTGAAAGCCGCCTACGACGTGCTGCCGGAAGTCCAGGCCGAAAAAGGCCGTCCTACCAAGGCCGCTGCCGCCGCTTTCCTTGCCAAGCTATACCTGTACAAGGCTTATCGCCAGGACGATGCCACGTCCAACAAGGTTACTTCCATTGACACGGAAGACCTGAACAAAGTGATTGAATACACCAATCCTTCCCTCTACGCCAACTTCGGCCTGGAAGAGGATATCCACAACAACTTCCGTCCGGAGGAGATGTACGAGAACGGCAAAGAGAGCATCTGGGCCATCCAGTACTCCCGCAACGACGGCTCCACCTACGGCAACCTGAACTGGAGCTACGGCCTCATCGGTCCCAGCATCGACAATGTTACCGACGGCGCCTGCGACTTCTACAAACCCAGCCAGAACCTGGTGAACGCCTTCCGTACCGGTGCCGACGGCCTGCCGCTCCTGGACACCTTCAACGAGAAGAATTACACCTTCGCCGACAACGCAGACCCGCGTCTGTTCCTCACCGTGGGCATGCCCGGTCTCCCTTATCTGTTCAACAAAAACTTCATCCAGGACGAGACCAAGCAGTGGAGCCGCGGTAACGGCCTGTACGGCTACTACATCAGCCTCAAACAGAACGTAGATCCCGCCCTTGTGGGTGAATACCTCATCAAGGGTTCCTACTGGGCCTCTTCCATGAACCGCATCGTCTTCCGCTACGCCGACGTTCTTCTGGAGCGCGCCGAAGCCTATGCCCAGCTGGGTGAAAGCGAGAAAGCCATCGAACTGGTGAACCAGATTCGCAAACGCGCAGCCGGTTCCATCCAGATGTTCTCCGACTATCCCACCCGTTACGGGGTAAAGATTTATGCCACCCAGTATAACGGAAGCTATGACAAGAATGCCGCCATCAAGATTGTGAAGATGGAACGCCGCCTGGAAATGGGTATGGAGTGCGAACGTTTCTTCGACCTGGTCCGCTGGGGCGAAGCCGCTACTGTCCTGAACAAATACTTCGCAGAGGAGGCTTCCAGCTGCACCATTTACAGGGACGCCCACTTCACGGCCGACAAGGACGAATATCTTCCGATCCCGGCCTCGCAGCTCGCCGCTTCCAACGGCCACTATACGCAGAACATCGGCAACTGGTGATAATCAATGCATACCATGAAACATAAATTATTCTATATTGCAGCTGCCTTGCTTTGCCTTGCCGGCTGCGCCAAGAAAACCGTGAGCGACCTCAAATTGAGCGGCGACTGCCTGGTCCAGTCCATCTCGCTGGACAACTTCGCCGGAATTGTGGATCTGCCCACCCGCACCATTGTAGTACGTCTTCCGGAAGTCTACGCCACTTCCGAGATGACCATCACGGAACTCACCCTGTCCAAAGACGCGACCAGCAACGTCGCCAAGGGCCAGGTACTGAATATGGACGCCCCCAAAGGCATCCATGTAACCAACGGAGATGCCTCTATCGACTGGACGCTGAGCGTCCTGCACGACGAAGCCCGCATCCTGCACTTTGTCCTGAACGACATTTATACTGGCACCATCGACCAGGAGAACAAGACCATCCAGGCCTTCGTACCCAAGTCTGAAGGCATCAACGCACTGGTTCCTACCATCGTTATCAGCCAGAACGCCACCATTACTCCGCTTTCCGGCGTACCGCAGGACTTCACCGAGCCCGTACAGTACACAGTGACCAACAACTCCGCCAAGAGCGTGTACACGGTGAATGTGGTTGCCATTGACAAGCCCAAGGCCCTGTTCATCGGCGCTGCCGCCAACATGAACGAGCTGGATCCCGAAGCCAAGACTGCCTGTGAATGGATGCTTTCCAATGTACCCGGTGCCCTGTACACCAGCTTCGCCGACCTCCAGGCCGGCACGGTTGAGCTGGATGAGTGCAAGATCATCTGGTGGCACTTCCACATGGACGGCGGTGTAGACGGTCACGACAACTTTGTCGCCAAGGCTCCGTATGCCCTGGAAGCCGTGAACCAGCTCCGCGCCTACTACGAGAACGGCGGTGCCTTCCTGCTCACCCGCTACGCGACCAACCTTCCTTCCTTCATCGGCACAACCGGTGACGACGAGTGGACCACCCCGAACAACTGCTGGGGCCAGAACGAAGACAGCGCCGAGCGCTGCTGGGGTCCTTGGGACTTCAATATCTTCGGCGGCCAGAACGAGCATCCGCTCTATGCAGGCCTCATCGCCGGCGACGATCCGAACAAGGTCTATTGCACCGACAACGGCTACCACATCACCAACTCTACGGCCCAGTACCACATCGGTACCGACTGGGGCGGCTATGACGACCACGCAGCCTGGGAGACCCGCACCGGCGGCAAGATCCTGGGTGTGGGCGGCGACGGCGCTGTCGTGGCCTGGGAGTACCCTGCCAAGGACGGCAAGGGCGGTATCATCTGCATCGGCTCCGGCTGCTACGACTGGTATTCCTACATGTTCGAGCCCGAATATGAGGAGCACTTCCACAAAAACATCGCCACCATGACGCAGAACGCTATCAACTACCTGACCAAGTAAAAGTTATGAAAACATTTTTCAATTATATCACTTTAGCCTGCGTGGCCGTTGCGGCCACCCTGGCTTGCGCCAAGGAAAACTACGGTGATGCGCCCAAAGCCTGGGACGAGACCGGCGAGTACTTCGCATCGGCCGATGAAAAAGGCTTCAGCACTTACTATACCCCGGCTATCGGCCGCGTAGGCGACCCCATGCCTTTCTATGACACCAAGGCCGGCGAATTCAAAGTGCTGTATCTGCAGGAGTTCGACAACAACGCCACCTATAACTTCCACCCCATCTGGGGCGTGAGCACCAAGGATGGTGCCTCCTACACCTCCCTGGGCGAAGTCCTTCCCTTCGGCGCTTCCATCTGGGAGCAGGACGCCGCCATTGGCACTGGCTGCTGCATTTACAACGATGCCGACCAGCAGTACTACATGTATTACACCGGCCACAACGGCAACTGCACCAACCGTGAAGTAGTGCTGCGCGCCACCTCCCCGGACTTCAAGACCTGGACCAAGGATTACCTCTGGGCCCTGAAGGGCGACGACTTTGGCTTTGCCAAGGACGACTTCCGCGATCCGCAGATTTTCAAGGCCGACGACGGCAAATGGCACATGGTTATTTCCAGTAACCTGCGCTTCGCCGACTTCGTTTCCAACGACCTGAAAGACTGGACCCTTGTGGGCGGCTTTAACATGGTTTGGGACCGCATGTGCGAATGCCCGGACGTGTTCAAGATGGGCGACTGGTGGTACTTCATCTACAGTGAAGGCTACCGCGCTCCCTGGAGCCGCAAGGTTAAATACATGATGGCCGACTCCTGGGAAGGCCTGAAGAACTGCTTTGGCGATCCGGGCGCCCACTGGCCGCAGGATATGCGCGAGGGCGTGCTGGACAGCCGCGCATTCTATGCGGGCAAAACCGCATCGGACGGCGAAGACCGTTATATCTGGGGCTGGTGCCCTACCCGTACCGGTGCCACCATCTTTGACCGGAACGTCAATGTAGGCGCCGCCAGCGAACCCAACTGGTCCGGAGCCCTTGTCTGCCACAAGATTCTCCAGAAGGCAGACGGCACCCTCACCCTGGGTGAAGTGCCCGCAATCGCCGACAAGTACAACCAGGCCAAGACGCTGAAAGTGATGGCTTCCAATGGCTTCACGCCCGCCAATGGCACGGACGGCAAACTTTCCGGTGACAATGCCTATGTGCTGTATAACCGTCTGGGCGCCCACAACCACATTGCCTTCACGGTGACCACATCCAACAAATGGGACAAGTTCGGCATCTCCCTGGTACGCGGAACCGACTCCAAGAAGTACTACACTATGGTGCTCAATCCCGAATGGGATGAGGCGGTTGCCCGCAAGGTGAACTTCGAGGAAGAAGGCGAAGAAGGCAAAGGCTTCATTGAAGGCATCGACGGCTACATCTTCGCCCGCCCGGAAGACAATGTCTATAACATCGACATTTACACCGACAACTCCGTAGTTGTTATGTACATCAACGATGTATGCGCCTATACCCAGCGTATTTACGGCATCCAGAAAAACTGTTGGAGCATCAATAACTACGGTGGGAACATTACGGTATCCGATTTGGCCGTTACCCAGTATTAATTCCTGAGTATTTTAGCTATCTTTGAGCATGAAAAGACTCTTAACGCTTTTGGCTCTGTTGCTCCCGGTGGTTGCCGGGGCACAGAGCCTTACCATTACCCACCTGAGTGAAACCCACAGTATGGGGAAAGACCGCTACGTAATGCTCCCCGTGCAGGAAACCGCCCAGGAGGCCGTTGTCAAAGTGCTCTCCAACGGGCGCGAGGTTTACAAAGCTAACGTGAGCCTGGCCATTGACAAGACCGACTATCTGGTCCCGCTGGACCTGGGCGAGTGGAACGGCAGCAGCATCCTGCTGGACATCACCATGCGCCAGGGCCGCGGCGTGCGCCGGGACCCCTCGGACGACGTCTGCTGGAGCGAGATGACAACCGTTCCCGCCCTCACCTACACGAACAAGGAGAAAAAGTATCGTCCCACCTACCACTTTTCCCCTGCCTGGGGCTGGATGAACGACCCCAACGGCATGGTGTACAAGGATGGTGAATGGCATCTTTTCTACCAGTATAACCCTTACGGCAGCTTCTGGGGCAACATGCACTGGGGCCACGCGGTGTCCAAAGACCTCATTCACTGGGAGCAGCTGGGCATTGCCATCGCTCCGGACGCCCTGGGAGACATTTTCAGCGGCAGCGCCATCGTCGACAAGGACAACGTAGCCGGCTTTGGCAAAGACGCCATTGTGGCCATGTACACATCGGCCGGCGACAACCAGACCCAGAGCATCGCCTATAGCCTGGACAACGGCCGCACCTTCACCAAATATGCCGGCAACCCGGTGATCATGGCCGAAGACACGCCCGATTTCCGCGATCCCAAGCTGTTCTGGGACCCCCAGAGCAAACAGTGGAAGGTGATTCTGGCCGCCGGACAGGAAGTGCAGTTCTGGTCGTCCGACAACCTCAGGGACTGGACCTACGACAGCAGCTTCGGCCTGGCCTATGGCAACCACAACGGCGTGTGGGAGTGCCCGGACCTGGTCCGTCTGCCTTTCGATGGCAAGGACAAGTACGTGCTCATCCTCAACATCAACCCCGGCGGTCCCTTCGGTGGCAGCGCCACGCAGTATTTCGTGGGCAGCTACGACGGCAAAATCTTCAAGTGCGACGACCTTCCCACCGTTACCCGCTGGATGGACTATGGCAAGGACCACTACGCCACCGTTACCTGGAGCAACGCGCCGGATAACAGGACCGTAGCCATCGCCTGGATGAGCAACTGGCAGTACGCCAACTCCGTACCCACCACCCAGTTCCGCAGCGCCAACTCCGTTCCGCGCGACCTCAGTCTCATCCGCAAAGGCAAGGAAGTGCTCCTGAAGAGCACCCCGTCCCCGGAAATGGAAGCCCTGCGCGGCAATCCCGTGCAGATGACTCTCTCCACCGCCCCGGTGGAGCTGTTCGACACGCCGCAGCGTGCCTATGAACTGGTCATCCGCTTTAACCTTTCCAAAAAGGACGATGCCACTTTCGTGCTTTCCAACGAGACCGGCGAACAGGTGGTCCTTTCCTACAATGCCGCCACGCAGACCTTCTCCATGGACCGTCGCGGCAGCGGCACCGTAAAGTTCTCCAAGTCCTTCGCGGCCGTCACCACCGCCCCCACCGCCGTGGGTGGCAAGATGGAGCTCCGCCTCCTGGTAGACAGCGCCAGCATCGAAGCCTTCGGCGAGGACTTCGCCATGACCAACCTGGTGTTCCCCACCTCCCCGTATAACATCCTCAAGATGTACGGCAATACCAAGGCCGACGTAACCCTTTATCCGATTGCAAAATGAACAAGAAACTTCAGCTGGTTCCGGTGATGCTCTGCTTCTTCGCTATGGGGTTCGTGGACCTCGTGGGCATCGCCTCCAACTATGTGCAGGCAGACCTCCAGTTAACGGATGCTGCCGCCAATATATTCCCGTCCCTCGTATTCTTCTGGTTCCTCATCTTCTCCGTCCCCACGGGAATGCTGATGAACAAGATCGGCCGCAAGAACACCGTGCTCCTGAGCCTGGTGGTCACGGTGGTCTCCCTGCTGCTGCCCCTTTTCGGGGAAACCTACGGCCTCATGCTGGTGGCCTTCTCCCTGCTGGGTATCGGCAACGCTCTCATGCAGACATCGCTGAATCCGCTCATTACCAACGTGATTAAAGGTGACAAGCTGGCCAGCACCATGACCTTCGGCCAGTTCGTGAAAGCCATTGCCTCCTTCCTGGCTCCGTACATCGCCATGTGGGGCGCTACGGCGGCCATGCCCACCTTCGGCCTGGGCTGGCGGGTGCTGTTCCCGGTGTATGGCATCATCGGCGTCCTGGCCTCCGTCCTGCTGCTAGTCACCCCCATCGAGCGGGAGCAGGTAAGCGGAAAAGCCTCTTCCTTTGTAGAGTGCTTCAAGCTGCTGGGCAAGCCCGTCATTCTGCTCAGTTTCCTGGGCATCATGTGCCACGTGGGCATTGACGTGGGTACCAATACCACAGCCCCCAAGCTCCTGATGGAGCGCGTGGGCATGACCCTCACGGAAGCCGGCTTTGCCACCAGCCTGTACTTCATCTTCCGTACGTTGGGCTGCCTGTCCGGTTCCTTTATCCTGGCCAAATTCAATAACCGCAAGTTCTTCCTCGTCAGCGTCATTTTCATGGCCCTGTCCATGTGCGGCATGTTCTTCGGGACATCCAAGCTGATGCTCTACGTGGCCATTGCCCTGGTGGGCTTCGGCAATTCCAATATCTTCTCCATGGTGTTCGCCCAGGCGCTTACCGCCGTTCCCGAAAAGCAGAACGAGGTTTCCGGCCTTATGATCATGGGCCTTTTCGGCGGTACGGTGTTCCCGCTGCTGATGGGCTTTGCCTCCGACGCAGTGGGCCAGGCCGGTGCCGTAGCCGTGATGACAATCGGCGTAATCTATCTTTTCACTTATCTCTCAAAGGTTAGAAAATAATTATGGATAAATACGTAATAGGCATTGGCGAAGCCCTTTGGGATATGCTCCCTGAAGGCAAGAAACTTGGCGGAGCACCCGCAAACTTCGCGTATCACGCATCCCAATTCGGCCTTGAAGGCATGGCCGTGAGTGCAATCGGACAGGATGCCCTTGGTGAAGAGATTGTGGAGGCCCTGGAAGAGCACCGTCTCCCCTACCATCTTGACCGCGTGGAATACCCCACCGGCACAGTTCAGGTAACCCTGGACGCCCAGGGAGTTCCCCAGTATGAGATCAAGACCGGCGTGGCATGGGACAACATCCCCTACACAAAGGAGCTGGCCGATATAGCCGCCCGCACAAAAGCAGTGTGCTTCGGTTCCCTGGCACAGCGTAACGCCGTTTCAAGGGAGAGCATCGGCCTTTTCCTGGAAGCCGTTCCCAAGGACTGCCTGAAGGTGTTTGACATCAACCTGAGGCAGGACTTTTTCAACAGGGAAGTGCTGGAAGAGTCATTCCGCCGCTGCGACATCCTCAAGATCAACGACGAAGAACTTGTGGTGATTGCCCGTATGTTCGAGCTCCCCGGACTCGCGCTGGAGGAAAAGTGCCGTTACCTTATCAAGACTTACGGCCTCAAGATGCTCATCCTCACCTGCGGCGTGAACGGCAGCTATGTCTTCTATGAAGGCGGGATGTCCTTCCTGGACACTCCCAAGGTGACTGTGGCCGATACAGTGGGCGCCGGAGACTCCTTCACAGGAGCGTTCGTGGGCTCACTCCTTAACGGGAAAACCGTCCCTGAGGCTCACAAGACAGCCGTGAAAGTATCGGCCTACGTGTGCACCCAGAGCGGAGCCATGCCGGTTATTCCGGACAACCTCAAATAGAGTAGATGAAAAAAGCATTCCTCCCCATCATATTATCAGTGCTTCTTCTCACCGCTTGCGGCGGCGGGAAGAAGTCGCTGGTTATAGGCGTATCCCAGTGCAGTGAGGATATCTGGCGCACCAAGCTGAATGCCGAGCTGCAGGCGGCGGCCCATTTTTATGGCAATGTGGAGACCCGTTTTGCCTCGGCCGACGATGATTCCGAACGGCAGATTGCCCAGATCGGGCAGTTTGTGGCCGACGGAGTGGACCTTCTCATCGTCTCACCCAACCAGGTGAACACCATTACGCCGGCCGTAGAGGCGGCCTTCGATGCGGGGATTCCGGTGATTCTTTTTGACCGGAAGATTGATTCTGACAAATACACGGCTTTCATCGGGGCCGACAATGTGGAGATTGGCCGTATCCTGGGCAATTATGCAGCCAATGTACTGGGCGGGAAAGGCCGGATTGTGGAGATTCAAGGGCTGGAAGGTTCTTCTCCTGCCATCGACCGGCATAATGGCTTTGCGGAGGCCCTGGAGGCTTATCCGGGCATTTCCGTGGTGGCCTCACGCTATGGCGGATGGCTGCAGGAAGGCGGAACCAGAGCGATGCAGGCGTTTCTGGATGAGGGAGTCGCTTTCGATGCCGTCTTTGCCCAGAACGACCGGATGGCCCGCGGTGCCTATGAGGTGCTCCCGGACCCTGCCGGAATTCCTTTCTTCGGGATTGACGCCCTTGCCGACGGTATCCAGGATGTGATTGATGGTGTACTTACGGCCACTTATCTGTATCCAACGAGCGGTGACCAGGTGATGGAGATTGCCATGCATATCCTGTCCGGGGAACCTTTTGATCGGGATAATCGTCTGGAATCCATTCTGGTTGACGGGAAAAACGCCAGGATGCAGCTGATTCAAGAACAGGTAACGGCCCGGCAGCTTGCCATGGTGGGAGAAATGAATGACAAACAGGACGAATTCCTTTCCCGGATTAATACCCAACGCCTGGTCCTTTGGCTGATGCTGGCGCTATTCGCCTTACTCATTATAGGAACGGCCCAGGTCATGCGCAGTTATTTCGTTACCCGCAAACTGTCGCAACAGCTGGAAGAGAGCACCAAGGCCAAGCTGGAATTCTTTACCAGCGTAAGCCACGATTTGCGTACGCCCCTGTCGCTGGTATCGGCCCCGCTGGACCGGGTGATGTCCGATGAATTGAAACCGGCACAAAAGCAGACGCTTCAGGTGGTACGCCGAAATGTGGACGTGCTGCTGCGGCTGGTGAACAACATCCTGGATTTCAGAAAGATAGAAAGCGGTGCTTTCCCGCTCACGCTTTCCCGCTTTGACCTCTGCGCTGCCGTTCGGGAATGGATGGGCGGATTTGAGGAGGCAACCCGGAATAAGGAATTGCGTTTCATCGGCCCGGATTCCCTGGAAGTGGAGGCCGATATGCACCTGATGGAACGGACACTGTTCAACCTCCTGAGCAATGCCTTCAAGCACACGGAGGACGGAGCCCATATCCAGGTCCGCGTGGCCGAAGCGGACGCAGATGTCATCCTGTCCGTGGAAGACGATGGCAGCGGCATCGATGCCGACTTTCTACCGAAAATCTTCGAACAGTTCTCTCAAGGGGGCAGCGAGTCTTCCGGGACCGGCATCGGCCTTGCACTGGTGAGGAGCATCGCCCAACTGCATGGCGGGTCGGTGGATGTGCAGAGCGAGAAGGGGCACGGCAGCACCTTCAGCATCCGCATTCCCCGGAAGGGCAATGGGAAAGTGGTGGAATCGGCCTGGGATGCTTCTGCGTTTACGGAGCACTATTCGGTGATGTATTCCCGCGGAGATACCGCGCAGCAGGAAGCGGCCGAGCGCGCTACGGAGGCAGATGCCGACAAACCTACCGTGCTGGTGGTGGATGACAACGAGGATATCCGGGACTTTGTGAAGTCCATCCTGGAAGCGGATTACCGCATCCTGACGGCGGCCGACGGGCAGCAGGCGCTGGACAAGGCCACCCGTGAACTGCCGGATTTGGTGGTGTGCGACGTGATGATGCCCGTAATGGACGGCCTGGCGTTCTGCAAGGCGCTGAAGGAGCAGCTGGCCACCAGCCATATCCCGGTCATCCTCCTTACCGCCAAATCTCTGGATGAGCAGCGGGCCGAGGGCTATGACTCCGGTGCCGATGCCTACATCTCCAAGCCCTTCAGCGAGAAGGTGCTGCTGTCCCGTATCGGCAATTTGCTGAAGAGCCGGGCGCAGCTGAAAGAGCATTATCTGGAAACCGGCGAAAGCGCCGCTGCGCCCAAGGAATCCGACTTCCTGTCTAGGTTCCGCAAGCTGGTGCGGGCACATCTGTCCGATCCAGAACTCAGCGTGGAGTGGATGGGAAGCGAACTGGGTCTCAGCCGCGTTCAGCTGTACCGGAAGACCAAGGCGCTCACAGGCTATTCTCCTGTGGAACTGGTTCGCATTACGCGCTTGAAAGAAGCGGAAAAATTGTTGAAGACCAGCGAACACACCGTGGCCGAAATCGCCTATGAGGTGGGATTCAGTTCGCCATCCTATTTTTCCAAGTGCTACCGGGAGCTCTTCGGCTCACTGCCAACTGAGAATCGATGATTATAAATGAGAGCCACCTCAAAGAATTATAAACAAACGCAGTTGGCGTGCTATCTTGGCTTTGTTACACAGGCCATTACAGCTAATTTCACCCCACTTCTGTTCCTCTCATTTCACCGGGAGTACGGAGTGCCGATTACCCGTCTGGCGCTTATTCCGGCTGTTTTCTATGTGGTTCAGCTGGTAGTGGACTTTCTTTGCGCCCGATTCGCCCGGCGGCTGGATTACCGCAAAGGCATCGTACTCTCGGAAATCACATCTGCCCTTGGACTTATAGGCCTCACCTTTGTTCCCGCCCTTACCTCGGACCCGTTTGTGGGCATTCTCCTATGCGTGGCGGTCTATGCCATGGGCAGCGGGCTCATCGAGGTGCTTTGCAGTCCCATTATCGAGGCCTGTCCGTTCCCAAACAAAGAATCTATGATGAGCCTGCTGCACTCATTCTATTGCTGGGGCGCGGTGGCTGTGATATTGGGCTCTACGCTCTTTTTCACCTTCTTCGGCCTGGACAATTGGCGCATTCTGGCGGTATTGTGGGCACTGCTCCCGCTATATAACATCTATAATTTTGCAACTTGTCCCATTGAACCTGTTGTGCCCGACAATAAGGGGATGAAACTGGGTGCGCTTTTCAAAAGCGGTATTTTTTGGGTGTGTATGCTGCTGATGGTTGCCGCCGGGGCATCGGAGAGCATCATGGCTCAGTGGACATCGGCTTTTGCCGAGGATGCCCTGGGAGTGGGCAAAACCGTCGGCGATCTGGCCGGTCCCTGCGGCTTTGCCTTTTGCATGGGTCTCAGCCGCTTATGGTATGGGAAGTACGGCGCCCGGGTGAAGCTGCCATTCTTTATGCTGGTCTCCGGCGTACTTTGTCTGGCAAGCTATCTTTTGGCGGCGTTCTCGGCTCTGCCCGCCCTTGCCCTTGCAGGATGTATGTCCTGCGGCCTGGCAGTGGGCATCATGTGGCCGGGAACCATCAGTCTCTCATCGGCACGGATTCCTACCGGTGGAACGGCTCTTTTTGCCATGCTGGCCCTTTGCGGAGATTTGGGCGGTTCTACCGGCCCGGCGCTTGTGGGCGTTGTAAGCCGATATGCCGGCGATGACCTCCAGACCGGTATCGTCGTAGGAGCTGTCTTTGCGATTCTCCTTATTTCCTGCATTTTAGTGCTTATGCTCAAAACTAAAGAGTCTTGCCATATTACAAAAAAGAGAGTTTAAACCAATATTTGAATATTATGAAATACTTGAGAACACTTTCTATTCTGGCCATTGGACTCATTACCGTTTCCTGCGGCAATCCCGCCCAAAAAACATCAGAGGCCGAATTCATTGACAGCGTAACCGAAGCGCTGGCAAACGGCGGGCAGATGAATCCGGCCCATCTCCAGTGGACGCGGGAGCCTCAGGCTTTCGAAGTAAAGGATGGGGTCATCGAGATTACCACGGCCCCTCACACGGACCTGTGGCAGCGGACGTACTACCATTTCCGCAACGACAATGCTCCTGTACTGCAGATGAAGACCAGGGAGCAATATTTCAGTTTTGTCGTCAAAACAGATTTCACCCAGAGCCACCAGCGTTTTGACCAGTGCGGCGTGGTGATGTACCTGGACAACGACAACTGGCTCAAGGGTTCTGTGGAGTTTGAAAACGAGGAGTTTCAGCACTTGGGCAGCGTAGCCACCAACAACGGCTATTCCGACTGGGCCACCACCGCCATTTCGGCCGATGTCAAGATCATGTGGTATCGCTTCTCCCGCCGGGCCGATGACTACTGCATTGAATGCTCCACCGACGGCGTCAACTTCAGCCAGATGCGCATCTGCCATATGTATAAGGGCGCCGACGAGATTGATTTCGGCATCTACGCCTGCTCTCCGGAAGAGTCTTCCTTCACGGCGGTATTCTCCGATATGAAGATTACCGAGTGCATGTGGAAGGCCCACGACGGCCAGCAGCCGGATGAGTAGAGACATTTGTTCCACCAGTGTTCCACTAAAACAAACAATAATCCCCGCAAGTCCGTGATTTAACGTAACTTACGGGGATTTTTCGTAGCCCCAAGTGACAAAATATCGAACCTTTTTCTGGAGGATCTGGAGCGTATATGGGAACTCAAAAAGTGGATTCCAGACCCTTGTAATCCATATTTACACTATCTATAACCGATATCTGAAGAGGAAAAAGAGCCTTAATAATAGACTAATATTTCACTTGGGGGTCACCTAGACTTCCATCATGTCATAGTACATGAGCCTGGTGTGCTCGTCTTCTTCCTTCTGAGTCAAAATCTTGAAACCGTTCTTTTCGTAGAATTGGATTGCCGACAGGTAAGCATCAACCGTGATGAAGCGGAAAGCTGAAAGGTTCTGCCCGTTACCAAGAAGATATTTAATTGTCGAAAGCAATTCTGACCCAATCTGGCGTCCACGATAATCCTGCGAAACTGCAAAACGACCAATCTTGATGGACGGATAACTGCGGAAACGTTTCCCCTCCGGGAAGCTGTCCTTGATACTCTTCCAACGGCTGTTGGTGACTTCTAATCGGCTAATCTTATCATTCAGCAAACAGAAATAAGCGACAATGCGTCCCTCGTCTTCCAGGATATAGGTATTAGCAATCCTCTTGTCGAGGAAAGGCTTTGCATCCTCGACAAGAAAATCATTCAAATCACCATCCCCACAGTCAAATTCACTGAACTGGTAGTCGGGAGTAAGCCGGACCAATCGCATTACAGGCAAAGAGTAATGTGCTTCATCGCTGCCTTGAATTCTTCTGACAGCTTCTTACGGTTGGCAGCACGTTCCTCTTTGCTCAGACTGTCCACACGCTCCATCTCGCTGATGAAACGGTCTGCATCAGCGCCAGTAAGAATGGGGGTCTCTTTAATCGGTCGTGCCATAATACTTAATATTCTGCCATCTAATGGGCTTCCAATCGCAAAGGTAATCAAATTTCGCACCCAGCCAAAGGGTTTTGGCAAATTAATTCTTAAATTTGCATATCGTCTTTTGCGGACGTGTACATATTTGAGCGTTTTAGCTTGCTCCGTAACGAGAATCTGGAAAATTCAATGAACAAACGGACTAAGTGCGACGCTTGCATTGGCTGTATTGTGGGCTTGTCCCTCCATATAGCAGTGTGAGCCCCTTATTCTTTGTTCAGGTTTTCCAGAGCCCTCGTTAGGATAAGATGAAGGCTCACACTTTTATGCTTGAAACAATACAACCACAGATATGGCAAAACACTTCAAAACTATTCTGATTGCTGGAATCTCTGCAATCATCGGCCTAGTGTCGTGTACGGCAGAAACCGATTTCAGTGACCGCCTCGCGAACCTTGAGGACAGAGTGTCTAAATTGGAAAAACTATGTGCGGAGATGAATACCAACATCTCCTCCCTGCAGGGTATAGTCAGTGCCCTACAGAATCAGGACTACATCACTGCCGTCAATGAACTAACCAGTGACGGTAAGGTCGTAGGCTACACTATCAACTTCGCTAAAGGACAGCCTATTACCATTTATCACGGTAAGGACGGCGTGAATGGCAAAGACGGCGCCGATGGAAAGGATGGTGTAAATGGTAAAGATGGTCAGAACGGTAAGGACGGTGCAGATGGCAAGGATGGATCTACTCCGGTCATTGGCGTAAAACAGGACACCGATGGTATTTGGTATTGGACGCTGAATGGAGAGTGGCTTTTGGACGACAACGGTCAGAAGATTAAGGCTGTTGGTACAGATGGACAGGATGGAAAGGACGGCAAAGACGGGCAAGACGGTAAGGATGGTCAAAACGGCCAGGATGGTAAAGATGGCATCACGCCGCAATTGAAGATTGAGGAGGGCTATTGGTATGTTTCCACAGACAACGGCCAGACCTGGACCCAACTTGGGAAAGCCACAGGAGAAAACGGCAAAGACGGGGTTGATGGGAAGGATGGTAAAGACGGCGTTGACGGCGTAGATGGCGATTCTATGTTCCAAAGTGTCACCGTAACGGAAACGGAAGTGACGTTTGTTACCAGCGACGGGCAAACCTTTGTGGTGAAGCGCGCTGCCGCATTGAGCATTGAGTTCGACTCTGCGGACCTTGTGGTGATGGGCACCAATGCCACCCGCAATATCCACTACACCATCACATCCGGTGTTGACAACATCACAATTGAGGCTTTGAGTTCGGCCGATATTAAGGTGAAGGTTGTAAAATCGGATACCAAGACTGGTTCTCTTCTGGTAAAGACCGGTGCTACGATTGACGAGTATAGCAAAGTTGTGGTTCTTGTCTCCAACGGTAGCCAGGCCATTATGCGCACGTTAAACTTTGAGGCGGAGGCCATAGAGGTCGAAGAGAATACAACAAAGGAGGTCTCCGATGAGGGTGGCGAAGTCACGCTGGAGTTCTTCTCCAACGTTCCTTGTCACGCCGTGATTCCGGAGGAGGCGCAAAGTTGGATTAGTGTTGTGCCGGAGACCAAAGGGATGACCAGGCAGACGGTTGTTCTGAATATACAGCCCAATATGGGCGCTTTCCGCAGCGTGACTATACTTGTAAAGAGCGAAGACGAAACGATTTTTCTTCCTTTCGTTATTGAGCAGAAGCCCAATCAAGATTATCAACTCACGGCCGAACGACAAGCTTTGATAGCCATTTATAACGCGCTGGATGGCCCTAACTGGGCAAATAATTCCAATTGGTGCTCTGATAGACCTGTCAGCGAATGGTATGGGATTGAGACTACAGAGAATGGCTATGTAAAATTGATTGACTTGATGTATAACTCTTTATCCGGTGAACTGCCTAAAGATATTGGACGGTTTGCGGAGTTAAAGTATCTGGTTTTGCTTGGAAATAAGATAATTGGGCATATTCCTGACGAAATAGGTAACCTCAAGGAATTGCAGACAATACAACTGTCGTACAATGGGTTAACGGGCCCTATCCCGTATTCTATATGCGGCTTAAAGCATCTAATTGACATCAGCTTTCATGATAATTATTTAAGTGGAGACCTATATGAAGAATTTGGGAATCTGTCAGAATTGGAAGTGCTTGATTTCGGATATTCCGGGATGTCTCCAGCAGGAGGCAGCGTTGACATCTTTGATCAGACTGGCGGTCATAACAACTTTGGAGGCATTCCCGAGTCTATTATTAATCTAAAAAAACTAAAACGCTTAGATCTAAGTTTATGCAATTTGACAGGTGAACTACCAAATGGCTTTTGGGACTTGCCGTCGCTTGAGGATGTTAAGTTGCACGGCAATTATTTAACAGGGGACATTGCAGATATTGCAAAAGCGAGAAGTTTAAAGTATCTTGATCTTAGCAACAATCACTTTACTGGCCACTTACCCGACAATATTAATCAATTATCTGATTTGCAAGTACTTAGGCTTGGTAATTATACAGCCAATATCGGCCTTCCTGATTATCAGTTTCCACAACAATTTAATCTGCTTTCGGGACCTATTCCTGCAAGTATAGGCAAATTATCAGAATTAGAAGAACTGTGCCTTCAATGCATCGGTCTTAATGGGGCCATCCCGAATAGTATCGTAAATTTGGCCAAACTCAAGGTACTAGAGTTATCCGGAAATGGTATCGGTCGAATAGATACGGAGTACAATAATGCTCTAACAGGTGAAATACCTCAAGATATTGGCAAACTACAGAATCTCTCCAGCCTTATCCTTGATTCAAATGAATTGACTGGGGGCATTCCGAGATCATTAGCAGATATGCCGAAGCTAATGTCCTTGTACGTTAATAATAATCTATTATCCGGAACTGTCCCATATGAATTGACGGGCAGCGAAAATGCCCAGTACTGGGATTTTGATTCAAACATTAGGGCTCAAAAGAACGGGGTCATGCTTGACTATGAAGTATATGTTTCTACGGACTTTACAAAAGATGGTGTTGTTAGAATCATTCAACAAGCAAAAATAGGACGAGGAATAGATGTGGTGTTTATGGGTGATGCCTATTCTGATCGCTTCTTTATCAACAATACTTATGACAATAAAATGGACGAAGCAGTAAACAACTTCTTTGACATAAACCCATATAGTGATTACCGAGATTATTTCAATGTTTTTGTCGTCAATGTGGTATCCACAAACGATATACTGGGAGAGGATACAGCCTTGAGCTGCTATCTAGGCGAAGGAACGGCAATAGGAGGAAATGATGACGCCTGTTATAGCTATGCACTGAAGGCTATAGATGAAGAGCGAATGAAAGACGCTTTGATTGTTGTCATCGCTAATAAATCGTCATATTCTGGTACCGCTTATTTATATCCTCAAAATGAAGGGGATTACGGAAGAGGTTTAGGGATAGCCTATGTCGGCCTGGGAAGGAGATGGAGTGATGATTTTCTCGTCTTAATTCAACATGAAGCTTGTGGCCACGGATTTGCAAAACTCGATGATGAATATGTTCAGTTCTCTGAGCAGATTCCGGAAGATCGAGTAACAGCACGAAAAGCTGACGCACAATATGGCTGGTGGAAAAACGTCGACTTTGTCTCAGACCCAGAATTAGTCAAATGGGCAAGTTTTCTTAGTGATGACCGCTATGAAAGCGAATCGCTAGGCGTTTACGAGGGCGCTAGTACATATTTAACCGGAGCCTGGCGCTCATCTGAAGAAAGTATGATGAATCACAACAGAGGTGGTTTTAACGCCCCCTCACGTTATGCCATCTGGTACAGAATCAATAAACTTGCCTTTGGAGATACGTGGAATGGTTCTTTTGAAGATTTTGTTAGTTATGACTTGGTGAGCCGCTCTAAGGCCAAGAGTGTTCGTAAAAGGAATGAACAAGTCGAAGAGCAAACACGCCCCTTGTCTGCTCCTCCTGTCGTTATACGTGATTATCAATTCGATAAAAAGTAGTTCTGATGTGAACTTCCTCTTTTTGTAGCCTTCCCTATAAACTAAATCGTTTGGCAAACAGAAGAGTAGAGAGCTAATAAACATTTTCGGCCGACAGGCCGAGATTCCCCTCCGGGCGTCATTCAAAAAGGCCCCGCCGTCTGGCGGAGCCTTTTTGTAGCCCGGAGGGGAATCGAACCTCTATTTAAAGTTTAGGAAACTTCCGTTCTATCCGTTGAACTACCGGGCCAATAAAGAAAAAGCGCTGATTACTCGGCGCTCTTTTCGATGATCTGACGACCGCGGTAGTAGCCGCACTCGGGGCATACACGGTGATACATCACGGTGGCGCCGCAGTTAGGGCATACGCTCAGCGTGGGAACGGGAGCAAAGTCGTGTCTTCTCTGCTTGGAGAGTTTGTGTTTCGGATGTGCCATTGTTTATATACTTTAATTGTTTATTTACTATCTAAAAGTCCTTTCAGAGCGGCGAACGGGCTGTTCGCTTCTTTCTCCTCGGCCCCAGCCTCCTCGTTCCCACGCTCCTGATGACCCAGAAACCGGACGGTGTCGGGATTGCATTCCCCTTCCGGATGGACCCGCTGCAGAGGCAGTGATAGACAAATGTAGTCGTATACTGCCTGGCTCAAGTCCCAATCCTCGGCCAAGCTTTCCGGCTTGAGCACCTCGGAAGGATTTGCCTCCACGGGAACGGCCAGGGGTTCCAGACAGCGGTCGCAGGAAACCGTAACGGTTCCGCTCAGGTGAAGATCGGCCTCCACTTTCCGCTCCTTCTTGACCACCCTGATCTCCACGTCTACATCGGCGTCCAGGATTTCTGTATTGTCAAACGCTTGAAAGAACTCTAAATCTGCATGGGAACGAAACTTACGCTCCCCGGCAGCCCAACCGTTCAGGGGTATGACTATTGCGTTCATTGCCACAAAAACAGATTAAGGGGTGCAAAGATACGAATAATTTTCGGAAAATCAATCCTCTGTAGAGGAATTTCTCTTCCGGTCCAGCGGATCCAGCTGGATTTTGCGCATCCTCATATGGTTGGGGGTGATTTCCACCAGCTCATCCTCCTGGATATACTCCAGGGCCTCCTCCAGGGAGAACTTGATGGCCGGGGGCAGCACCACTTTTTCATCGGAACCGCTGGCGCGCACATTCGTGAGCTTCTTGGTCTTGCAGATATTGATGTTGAGGTCACGGTCACGGGTGTGTTCACCCACCACCTGACCACCGTAAATCTCCTCACCGGGCTCCACAAAGAAGCGGCCGCGGTCCAGCAGCTTGTTCATGGAATAGGCAATGGCCTCGCCGGTTTCCAGGGACACCAGGGATCCGTTGGTGCGCATCTCGATGTCGCCCTTATACGGCTGGTAATCCTTGAAACGGTGGGCTACTACAGCCTCTCCCTGCGTGGCAGTGAGCAGGTTGGAACGCAGTCCCATGAGGCCGCGGGTGGGAATCTCAAACTCCAGCAGCGTACGGTCTCCGCGGGGCTCCATGCGCACCAGGGCGCCTTTGCGGCGGGTGCTAAGCTCAATGGCGGCGCCTACAAACTGCTCCGGAACCTCGATGGAGAGTTCCTCGATGGGCTCGCAGCGCTGGCCGTTGATGGTTTTGTCCAGCACCTTGGGCTGGCCGACCTGCAGCTCGAAGCCCTCACGGCGCATGGTCTCGATGAGCACGGAAAGGTGCAGCACGCCTCGGCCGTACACCACGAAGGAATCGGCATTGATGCCGGGCTTCACGCGCAGGGCCAGGTTCTTCTCCAGTTCCTTCTCCAGGCGGTCCTTGATGTGACGGGAGGTCACAAACTTGCCGTCCTTGCCGAAGAAAGGCGAATTGTTGATCATGAACAGCATGCTCATGGTGGGTTCGTCCACGGCGATAGGCGGCAGAGCCTCGGGATTCTCGATATCGGCAATGGTGTCGCCGATCTCAAAGCCCTCGATGCCCACCACGGCGCAGATGTCGCCGCACTGGACCTGGTCCACGTTGGCCTTGCCCAGGCCTTCGAACACCATCAGCTGCTTGATTTTGCTCTTCTCCACCATGTCGTAACGCTTGCACAGACTCACGGGCATGCCGGTCTTGAGCGTACCGCGGGTGATGCGGCCTACGGCGATGCGGCCCACATAGGGGCTGTATTCCAGGGAGGAAACCAGCATCTGGGGAGTGCCTTCCTTCTTCTCGGGAGCGGGGATCTCGGACAGGATGGTGTCCAGCAGGGCGGTGATGTCGTTGGTGGGTTTTTTCCAGTCCGTGGACATCCAGCCCTGTTTGGCGCTGCCGTAGATGGTCTTGAAGTCCAGCTGGTCCTCGTTGGCGCCCAGGTTGAACATGAGTTCGAACACTTCCTCCTGCACTTCGTCGGGACGGCAGTTGGGCTTGTCCACCTTGTTGATGACCACGATGGGTTTCTTGCCCATGTCGATGGCCTTGTTCAGCACAAAGCGAGTCTGGGGCATGCAGCCCTCGAAGGCGTCTACCAGCAGGAGCACGCCGTCGGCCATGTTGAGCACGCGTTCCACTTCTCCGCCAAAGTCGCTGTGGCCGGGAGTGTCGATAATGTTGATCTTCACGCCCTTATAAGTCACGGACACATTCTTGGCCAGAATGGTGATACCGCGCTCGCGCTCCAGGTCGTTGTTGTCCAGAATCAGGTTGCCCAGGTCCTCCGGCTTGCGCACCAGGTTGGCCTGATAGATCATACGGTCCACCAGCGTGGTTTTACCGTGGTCCACGTGGGCAATGATAGCTATGTTCCTAATATCCTGCATAGTAGTTCGTTTTATCAATCAAAAAAAGCAACTCGATGACGAGTTGCTTTCGTGCGCGAAATCAGAGTCGAACTGACACGTCCTTTCGGACACTACCTCCTGAGAGTAGCGCGTCTACCAATTCCGCCATCCGCGCATCGTTTGGGACTGTTTGAATCTCCAAACTTTTATTTCATAAATATTCAAATCACGATATCCAGTTCACAGACCGTACTCCAGGTACCACTGCGGAAGCGGATGGAGGTGACGGAAATGTCCATTTCCACGTCCCGGTCCGGCAAATCCGGCGCTGCCCAATCATAGCCCGCCTTTTCCAGATAGGTCCCCAGCGGGAAACTCCGGAGCACGCTGTCCTGCAGGGTGATGTCCAGCCACAGCGGATCTCCGGGCCGATGGCGGGGAATGCGGGCCGATGTCCCCTGCACCCGGCAGCGGAACGCTCCCTGGAGCGGCTCCCCCTCCACCAGGGAATAGCCGTTCACGCTCCCCCGGATGGCTACTGACACGGGCTGACTGATGTTTACGGAGGGGGCAAACCCGCAGGGAGCATCGGCCATCAATTTAGCGACCGAGGGTTGTGCCCCCTCCGTAACATCCTCCTCCAGTCCCTTAAAGTGCAGATTCAGCGTACAGAAATGCTTCTGCATGTGTACCTGCACATAGGCGCTTTCCCCCGTGCAGTCGGCCGTTCCGCGGAAGACATACAGCGGCGGAGACTCCTCTCCGTAGGGAATCCTCACCTGCAAATCCGATGAATCGTCAACCCCGGAGACAGCCGTCACCGTTGCCGTACCGCCACCGTGAACCCAAATGTGGAATATGGTATCCCCATGCGCCTTCCCTACGATGGAGTCATTGACCAGCAGCGTCACGGGATAGGACGGCAGACCTTTCATCTGTACAGAGAGGGTGCAGGGACATTCCCGCCGGTTTTCCATGACGACGTTACAGGACACTCCAAATAGAATGACGGAAACGGCGGCCCAAAACGTCCCTGTCCTCCCTGCCTGCATAGCTTATTTTCCGTAATAGTCAAACGTCTGATCTATGGCGTCTTCCATGTGGGGATACAGATCCAGCAGCTGCTCCTTCAAATCCTCCACGCAACACACTTCGGAATTGAGGGCGCGGAACAGCTGCCCGCGGGAAAGGCCCCTCTCATACAGATAGGTAAAGATGTCCGGGCAGAACCAGAAACTGTAGCCGAAGGAAGTCATGGCGCCGCCGTAGCGGTCCTTATACAGGGATTCCTCCAGGAAATAGGCCCACATCTCCCCCACTTCACAGTAGCCGTATCCTTCCTTGGTGCCACTGCCGTAGGCTTCTCTCCCTTCCAGCACAAAGGACTGGACGACATAGCGGATATAAGGATCCCAGAATTCGTTCTTTGCCCTTACATAATGACTGGCGTGGGCCAGTTCGTGCTGGGTGGCTTTGTATATTCCCGCGTAGTCCTTTCCTTTGGGGCCGATGGTAATGTCCGGCAGAAAGAGTTCCACCAGGCTCAGATAAGCCCCCAGGTATTCCTTCAGGATGGAATTCTCCAGAAAAGCCCCGTGGTGCAGCATGCTGGCGCTGGAACAGGTGAGGCCATCCAGGATCCACAAGCGGAGGTCGGCCGGCGGCGGGCTCACGTCCAGGTCCTCCCGCGTGCAGCGGGAATAATAGTCGTAGGCGGCATTGTTCACCACGCAGCGCCGGAAGAAGATGGGGTCCTTCTCCTGCGTCACGTGATAGTCCACCCCTTCCGGATCGGCCTTTCCCAGCGTGAACACAGAAGCCGGAATCAGGATGAAATTGAAGCCGATATTGAACCCTTTCTGGTTTTTGCACACCACCCGGTAACGGGGCTTGCCGGAAAAAGAGCGGTTCATGCGGTAGTATCCGTCTTTGTCGGTATAAGCCGTGGCTATCTTCACAAAGATGTTGCAGGCCACCTCGATGCCGGCAACGCCGATGGGTTTTCCGTCGCAGAAATCCGGATCTTCTATGCTGATTCGGCCCTCGGGAACTCCGGAACCCGCTTTGGTGAGCGTCTCCAGCATGTCTTCATTTCCGCTCAGGATAAAAGCTTCCCGTTCCACCCGGGCCCAGTCCACCCCTTCCACCGCCTTGGTGGAAGGCAGATTCTCAGCAATGAAGCACTCGTCCAGAAGCTCATACCGGATGCCCTCCGGGAACACAAAGTCCACCGGCACCACGGCGTATTGCCAGGTGATTTCCTCCTCCTCAACATCCGGGTCCCGGTAATAATCCCCCTCCCTCAGGATACTGTAATCCATGGGGTGGTCCATCAGGTACAGCCCCGCCTCCTTCAAGGAGGACAGTTCATCGTCGTCCCGCGGAAGAAAACGCATGTAATAGTCGGTGGCCGAAAGATTCACCCGCCCCGCCTTGGTGGGATACACCTTGGTGAAGGCTTCCTGCATATTAGCCACGGTGTAAGGATCGTCCAGTTTTTCTCCCAGCTCAATGAGTTCATGGTACAGCCTGTCCTCAGGGTATCGGGCCGATGGTTCTTCCGGCACCATATCCTCCTGCTCACAGGCGAGCAGCAGGGGCAGCAAAAAAGGTATCAAAAAAAGTTTTCTCATAACTCGCAGTATTTCTCCCTGCAAAGCTGAGAAAACTTATCCGTTTCACATGAGGGTGAAACGTTTAACTTCAAAAGAGGCCTTCTACATACGCAGAAGGCCGTTTTTGGGGCAGCACTAAACGGATAAATGCAGCAAAAACACCGCTCAAAACAAGAAAACCGGCCCCCTGCACAGGCAGAAGGCCGATTATCCGTTTCACCTTTTTAACGCAAAATCCTAGAAATGCGTAACGGTTTTCTGCTGGACGGCGGTGAGCAGCTTGTTGGCCAGGGAAGAAACCCCGAAGCGGAAGAGGTTCTTATTGAGCCATTCCTCTCCAAGGACGGTCTTCACGATGGTCCAGTAGCACACGGCATCCAGGGCCGAGGACACGCCGCCGGCAGGCTTGAAGCCCACCTTATGGCCCGTGGCCTCATAATACTTCTTGATGCACTCGCACATGACGTAGGCGGCCTGCGGAGTGGCATTCACCTTCACCTTGCCGGTGGAAGTCTTGATGAAATCGGCTCCGTTTTCCATGGCCAGGAAGGAAGCGTCGGCGATGGCCTGGGTATTGGGCAGCAGACCGGTTTCCAGGATAACCTTGAGGATAACGGGACGGCCCAGTTCCTTGGACAGCTGATGGATGAGGTCGCTTACGGCCTTAATCTCGGCACCGGCTTTGTCGTAGTCTCCCACCAGGAAGCTGTTCAGGGACAGCACGATGTCAATTTCATCGGCACCGTCACGGACGGCCATTTCCACCTCCTTGAGCTTAACTTCCAGGAAACTCTGGGAAGTGGGGAAGCAGGCGGCCACGCAGGTAACGTGGATTTCCTTGCTGGCACGGGTAGCGGCCACCACGGAAGCGAAGTTGGGATAAACGCAGCAGGAAGCCGGGTACGGGAAATCCGGGAAGGCGGTGCGCAGGGCGTTCACCTTCTCTACCATGGCTTTCACGGAAGCGGGAGTGTCGTCATTGGCCAGGGTGGTCTGGTCCATGATGCCGAAGCAGGCTTTGTACAGCTCCGGGGAAGCAAGCTCCTCCAGGGAAGCGGCAATGAGATCCAAATTGTGGGCAATGACCTCGTCGTTGGGCGTATAGCCGTATTTGCTGGAAATAGACATATGTTTATCCTTTAATTTGAATAATAAATCCTTCATCAATGAGGGGCTGCACCAGGCTGCGCATTTCCTCTACGGTGTATTTTTTCAAACCCGCCATGGGGGTTTCCCGGTCTATGGTGTACACCATCACTTCCCGCGGTTTCACCTGCCGCACAATCTCCATCCATCCTTCCACCCAGTCCCCTGTGGCCCAGCCGGGGCCCTTGAGGAACATGGTCTGCAGCACGAACTTCCCTTCAAAGCGCTTCAGGTTTTCCACCACATCGGCCACATGGTAACCAGCCGCCGGGCGGTTGACCAGCGCCGCCTGGGCATCGGTGGGGGCATCCAGCTTGAGGATAGCGTTGTCCACCTTTTGCAGGGCCTCGAAAACGCCGGGGCATCCACAGCGCGTGGCATTGGACAGGACGCTCACCTTGGCCGCGGGATAATACCGGTCCCGCAGGGCCAGCGTGAGGCCGATAATCTGGGGGAACTGCGGATTGAGCGTGGGTTCTCCGTCCCCGGAGAAAGTGATGGAATCAATGGGGATTCCATCCTCCACACAGGCCTTTAACTTGGCTTCCAGCGCCTCCCTCACGTCATCGGCGGTGGGGAGGAGGGTGTCCTCCCGGCCGTCTTTGTTCCAGCCGCACTCACAGTACACGCAGTCAAAGTTACAAATTTTTCCGTTCTGCGGCAATAGGTTAATGCCCAGAGAACTTCCCAGCCGACGGCTGAAAATGGGTCCGAAAACGGTGGTTTCCCGCATCATAGGCGATGGGATGTATTATTGATCATACGCACCAGACCCGGTTTTTTCCCGGGCTCGATGCTGCCCAGAACGTCCTCCTTCCCCAGGAAGCGGGCTCCGTTCAGGCAGGCCCAGGTGAGCAGTTCCTGCAGGGAGACTTCGGGAAAAGCCTGCTGCAGGCAGCGGAGCTCGGCCATCATGTCCAGACTGTCGTTGGAACTGAGGGAATCGGTGCCCACGCAGATGGGAATGCCGGATTCCCGCATCACGGGAATGGGCGGAAGCGTCTTGTGGATGAACAGGTTGGAAAGCGGACACACGGCCAGGAAAGGATGGGCCAGCGCCTTTTTGGCGGCTGCTGCTCCCTGGGCCGTGAGGCAGCATTCGTGAACCAGCAGCACATGGCCCTGCACAGGCTCCTTAAGGCCGGCGGCACGCAGGCGCTGCAGGAAATACTCCAGGGAAGAGGTTCCGGTAACGGGCGGAGTGGGAATGCCACCTGCCACGCGGTTGTCCCACATGGGACCGCGGCCGTACATCATCATCTCCTCCTCTTCCTCCGACTCCTCGCTGTGGAAGGACAGAAAGCCGTCTTTCAATCCGGCGGCCGATGAGGCCGATATCAGTTCCGGACTCATGGTATAGCAGGCATGGGGCGTGGGAGCGGCATCCAGGCCGAAGGCGTGAGCCAGGCCCTGAAGGCTTCGGACCTGGTCCATCACCTTCAGGTAATCGGCCGGAACAGCCCCGAAAACCTCCAGGAAAGTACGGGTGTACATGGGGTGGGAGGCCTTCACCCGGAAGGAATCGGCGCAGTTGGAAATGTCGGCCATGGCCACTACGCCCTGGTCCCACATGTAGTCCATGGCCGCCTTCAGGGCCTCCACTTTGTCTTCATAGGAGGATGTGTCCCGGAGCTCGTTGATCTGGTCTATGAAGCCCGCCATGCCGGTTCCCTTGCGGAACAGGCCTTTCATATAGGAAAGCTCCACGTGGCAGTGCGCATTCACGAAGCCGGGGCATATAATGCCTTCATCCACCTCTTCATCGGCAGGGCACTGCCCTACCCGGAGGATGGTACCGTCCTCCTCCACTTCCACGAAGGCCTTCTGCAGAGGGTCTCCGGCTAAGGTATAGACGTATTGGGCCGTGAATCTTTTCATAGCGTGTCTACAGGGGGGAACAACAGGGTATCCAGGTCCTTGAAACTGATGGAATCCACGGTGTGCAGATACACTTTGTCGTTGTCGAAGCGAACGTGGAGGGTATCCACCGGGCGCATCCGGGGATGGGGCCGACGGGTGGTGTCCACCTTCATGTTATAGATGCGCAGCAGCTTGTTGCGCCAGTCCTCCAGCCTCACTTGTTCGGCCGCCACCTTGGTTTCCTTCTCCAGCCGGCCGGCCACGGTAGCCATGATCTTTTCCATACGGGAAGGGTCTCCCAGGTAGTATTCTACGCTGTACAGGAAATCGTCGGTATTGTAGCCGTAGGATTCGAATATGCCTTCGTACACCAGGGAAGTATCGGCCACCCGGGAATAGCTGCGGTCCAGCTTGATCTGCTGGTCCTGAATCAGGATTTCGGCCATGATGTTCTCCATATCCTCACGCGGAATCTTCCGGGGGCCGCAGGCGGCCGCCAGAAGCACCAGCAGGAGGATATAGCCGAACTTTCTCATTATCGGAGAATGGCGCCCAGTTCGTTCTTGAGGGCTTCCAGCACGCGGTTCATGGTGCTTTCCACCTCGGCATCGGTGAGGGTGTGCTCCAGGTCCTGCAGCACGAAGTTCAGGGCATACTGTTTCTTGCCCAGGAGGATCTTCTCTCCGCGATACACGTCGAAGAGGGTCACACTCTTGATGAGCTTCTTCCCGGCACGGATGGCGCACTTGCGCACATCGGCATAGGATACTTTCTCGTCCAGCAGCAGGGCCAGGTCACGGCGCACCTCGGGGAATTTGGGCAGTTCCTTGAAGGAGAACTTGTCCCGCTTGATGAGGGTGAACAGAACCTCCCAGTTGATCTCGGCCGCAAACACCGGCTGCTTGACGCCGAAGCGCTTGCACAGGGCGGAGTTCATGGTGCCCAGGGTGGCCAGCAGCTGCGGTTCCTTGCCGGGCAGGCTGTAGGTGATGCCCTCGGAGAAGAGGTCGGCGGGGGCACTGCCCATCTGCAGGCTGTTTACGTCAATGCGGTAACGGGCCATAAGGGCCTCCACATAGCCTTTGAGCTGGAAGAAACTGGACTTGGAAGCGGCGCTGCGCCAAACTTTCTCCGGGGTTCCGCTCAGGAACAGGGAGAAGCAGCGGTGCTCCTCGTAGCCTTCCAGGGTTTCTCCGCTCTTGCCGGCCAGGCGGCGGTACACGGAGCCGTACTCGAAGAACTTGAGGGAAGTAGCCTGACGGTTGATGTTGTAGGCCACAACCTCCAGGCCGTTGAGCAGCAGGGTCTGGCGCATCACGTTCAGGTCCTGGCTCAGGGGATTCACAATGTGCACGCAGGCCTCTACGGGATAGGTTTCCAGCTGGGTATAGTAGTCCTCCTTGGTGAGGGAGTTGTTCATGGTTTCCACGAAGCCGTTGGCCGCCAGATAGTTGGAGATGGCGTTGCGGGTGGCCTCGGGATCGGGCTGCTGGGAAGGATTCACGCTCATGCGCAGGTTCTGCGGCAGTTCGATGTTGTTGTAGCCGTAGATGCGCAGGATTTCCTCAACTACGTCGCACTCACGGGTAACGTCCACCATATAGGTAGGGGCGGCCACCAGGGCGCCGTCGGCCGATTTCTCCAGGAACCGGTAATTGAGGCCTTCCAGGATTTTCTCGATGGTCTGAACGCCGATTTCCTTGCCCATGAAATGCTGGATGCGCTTGTAGTCCAGCTTGATTTGGGCGCGGCCGATGGGCTCCGGATAAATCTCACGGACCTTGCCGACCACTTTTCCGCCGGCCGTCTCCAGGATGAGGAGGGCGGCGCGTTTGGCGGCGTAAAGGGCGGCCTCGGGATCGGCCCCGCGCTCGAAGCGGAAGCTGGCGTCGGTGCTCAACGTCTGGCTTTTGGCGGTCTTGCGCACGCTCACGGGGTCAAAGTAGGCACCCTCGATGAACACGTCCACGGTGGTGTCGGTGACGCCGGAATCTTCTCCGCCGAAAACGCCCGCAATGCACATGGGGCCTTCGGCATCGGCAATGACCATGTCACAGGAGGCCAGTTTGCGCTCCATGCCGTCCAGGGTCTTGATTACCTCTCCCTGCGCGGCGCGGCGCACAATCACTTTTCCGCCACGGACTTTTGCGGCGTCGAAGGTGTGCAGCGGCTGGCCGGTCTCAAAGAGCACGAAGTTGGAGATGTCCACCACATTGTTGATGGGCTTGAGGCCGATGGACATGAGGCGCTCCTGCAGCCACTGAGGACTGGGGGCCACCTTGACGCCCTTCACCGTGATGCCGGTATAGCGCGGTGCACCCTTGCTGTCCAGCACCTCCACGGGCATGGACTCCCCTTCTCCTTCTTTGAAAGCTTCCACGGACGGGAGCGTGAGTTCGCAGGGGATGTCACGGCTTTTGAGGTAACCGTACAGGTCCCGGGCCACGCCAATGTGGGAAGCGGCGTCGATGCGGTTGGCGGTAATCTCGTACTCGATCACGGCCTCGTCCTTGAGCTGCAGATAATCCTTGGCAGGCGTGCCGATGACGGCGTCCTGGGGCAGCACCATGATGCCGTCGTGGCTGGTGCCGATGCCCAGTTCATCCTCGGCGCAGATCATGCCCAGGCTTTCCACTCCGCGGATCTTGGACTTCTTGATTTTGAAGTCTCCGGGAAGGACCGTGCCGATGCGGGCGAAAAGGACTTTCTGCCCGGCGGCCACGTTGGGGGCGCCGCAAACCACCTGGACGGGCTGTTCGGGGCTGCCGTCGTTCACGGTGGTGATGTGCAGATGGTCGCTGTCGGGATGGGCCTCGCAGGTGAGGACCTGGGCCACCACAACGCCTTTAAGACCGCCGGGAATCACTTCCTGCAGTTCTACGGAATCCACTTCAATACCGATGGAGGTCATGGCCTCGGCCACCTGATCCGGGGTAAGGTCACACTTCAGATACTCTTTTAACCAACTGTAGCTGAGTTTCATTGTATATCTTCGAGTTTAAACAAATCTTCTACGAATTCTTTTTTGTCAAAGACCTTCAGGTCCTCCACACCTTCTCCTATTCCCAGGAACTTGATGGGGAACTTGAACTGGTCCACGATGCCCACCACCACGCCTCCTTTGGCACTGCCGTCCAGCTTGGTGACGGCCAGGGCGGTGACGTCCGTGGCGCGGGCGAATTCCCTGGCCTGGACAAAGGCGTTCTGGCCGGTAGAGCCGTCCAGCACCAGCAGGACCTCATGCGGGCCGTCGGGGACTACCCGGCGGATGACGTTGCGGATTTTGGTGAGCTCGTTCATCAGGTCCACGCGGTTGTGCAGGCGGCCGGCGGTGTCAATCAGCACTACGTCGGCCCCTTTGGCCACGGCCGATTTCACGGTGTCGAAGGCCACGGCGGCGGGATCGGCTCCCATGGGCTGCTTCACAATGTCGGCCCCGGCGCGCTGCGCCCACACGTCCAGCTGCTCCACGGCGGCGGCGCGGAAAGTATCGGCCGCACCAATCACCACCTTCTTCCCCTGCTTGTACAGCATGGAGGCCAGTTTGCCGATGGTGGTGGTTTTACCCACGCCGTTCACGCCCACGATGAGCATCACATAGGGCTTTTTGGAAAAGTCGAAAGGCTGGACCTTTTCGTCCGGGCCCATCAGGTTGGCAATTTCGTCGCGAATGATGGCGGTAAGTTCCTCCATATCCACATACTTGTCCTTCTCCACGCGGTCCTCGATGTTCTCGATGACCTTGAGCGTGGTATCCACGCCCATGTCGCTGCCCAGGAGGGCTTCCTCCAGCGCATCCAAGACATCGTCGTCCACGCGGGACTTGCCCGTAATGGCCCGTCCCAACTTCTGGAAGAAGTTCAGGTTGGTTTTCTTAACGCCTTTATCGAAAATTCCCATAGAATACAAAGGTAGCAATTTTTTCCTTATCTTTGCAGCCTATGTCACTCTATATCCCCAAGAATTACCGCAATCTGCTGGGCGGTCCCGAGCAGACGGAAAAGGCCATCAAGGCCGTCAAAGACATGTTCCAGGTGAACCTGAGTGCCCAGTTGGCGCTGCTGCGCGTGACGGCGCCCATGATGGTGCTCTCCGGGCAGGGTTTAAACGATGACCTGAACGGCGTGGAGCGCCCGGTGAAGTTCCCCGTGAAAAGCATGGACGACGCCCCGGCCGAGGTAGTGCATTCCCTGGCCAAGTGGAAGCGTCTGAAGCTGGCCGAACTGGGCGTGGAGCCCGGCCGCGGCATCTATACGGATATGAACGCCCTGCGCCCGGACGAAGACCTTGACAACATCCACTCCATTTACGTGGACCAGTGGGACTGGGAGAAAGTGATGCTCCCGGAGCAGCGCACCACGGAGTTTCTGCACAAGACCGTAAAGCGCATCTATGAGGCGGTGAAAGTGACTGAAAACAAGCTCTATGTGGAGTTCCCGCAGATTACTCCCATGCTGCCGGAAGAAATCTTCTTCATTACGGCCGAAGAGCTTCTGCGGCGCTATCCGGGCCTTACCCCCAAGGAACGCGAAAACGCCATTACAAAGGAGTACGGGGCTGTCTTCATCCAGGGGATCGGCGCCAAACTCTCCGACGGCCAGGCCCACGACGGCCGCGCCGCCGACTACGACGACTGGGCCCTGAACGGAGACATCCTGCTGTGGAATCCCATCCTGGACAGCGCCTTTGAGATTTCCTCCATGGGCATCCGCGTGAATGCCGAAAGTTTGCACGCCCAGCTGGCCGAAAGGGACCAGCTGTGGAAGGAAGACCTCTACTTCCACCGGCTCCTATTGGACGGTAAACTTCCCCAGACCATCGGTGGCGGTATCGGCCAGTCCCGCCTGTGCATGTTCCTGCTGCGCAAGGCCCACATCGGCGAAATCCAATCCTCTATCTGGCCTGCCGAAATGCGCCAGGCCTGCCACGAAGCCGGCATCGAACTGGCATAAAGAAGCCGTCCCAATTGGGACGGCTTCTTTAATGGACGTAGTCTTACTTCTTGTCGAAGAAGGCTTTCTCTTTACCTTCCTCAACCAACTGCTCTACGAAAACGTAGGCACCGGTCTTGGGGCTCTTTTCCATACGGATGACCTTCACCATGTGCTTGGCACCAGCCTTAGCATCGAAGGTTGCAACTGCTTTCTTTGCCATAGTTCAAATAGTTATTTAATCTCACGGTGGAGGGTTACTTTCTTGAGGTACGGGTTGTACTTCATGCGCTCAAGACGGTCGGGGGTGTTCTTCTTGTTCTTGGTGGTGATGTAACGGGACATGCCGGGAACACCGCTGGCCTTCTGCTCCGTGCACTCCAGGATGACCTGCACCCTGTTTCCTTTCTGTTTCTTTGCCATAATTCTTAAGGATTAAAAGGGTTAAACAAGGCTTACGTATCCTTTCTCCTGGGCGGCCTTAAGGGTGGCGTCGAGACCATTCTTCTCGATGATACGCATACCCTTGGTGGTCACTTTCAGGGTGACGAAACGCTGTTCGGCCTCGGACCAGAACTTCTTGGTCTTGAGGTTGAGGGAGAAGTCGCGCTTGGTGCGCAGCTTGGAATGGGCAACGTTGTTGCCGATCATTCTCTTCCTACCGGTTATCTGACAAACCTTTGACATAATATTTTACTTTTTAATTGTTACTTGTTGGGGTGGTTACAGGATCTTTAAGAATCTTTTCCACCGGATGCTTTTAGGGAAACTCTTATTAGAGTCCGTTGAAAGCCAGATGATGGAGGGCTTTCCGACAATGTGGTCCTCGGGAACGAATCCCCAATAGCGGGAATCCAGGGAGTTGTGCCGGTTGTCGCCCATCATGAAATAGTAGTCTTGCTTGAACGTGTACGTAGTGGCCGGTTCTCCGTTAATGAGGATCTCCTCACCGTTCACCTGCAGGGTGTTGTGCTCATAGTCACGGATAATGCGCTCGTACAGCGGAAGGTTATCCTTGTCCAGGGCAACGGTGGCACCCTTTTGGGGAATCCACAGCGGGCCGAAGTAGTCGCAGGTCCAGCGGGTTTTCCCGGTGAAGGGGAAGATGCCGGTATCCTGGCCGGTGGCGGGGAACTGCTCCAGGTTGAGCGTTACGTCCACCACACTGGGGAGGGCTTTTACCTTTTCCAACATTTCTCCCGTGAGCGGCATCATGGGATAGCCGGGAAGACGGGTGTCGAAATACAGTTCGCTAAGGTTGAGGCCCAACTGCTCCAGCTTGAGCTGGTTGATGCGGGAACCGGTAGTGATTACCTGATATGTGAGCTGGCGTCCGGGATAGTCGGGCTCCTTTTCTCCGTTCACCCAAACCAGACCGTCTTTCACTACCAGCGTGTCTCCGGCAACGGCTACACAGCGTTTTACGTAGTGGTCCTTTTTATCGGCAGGACGGACGATGATGGGGCCGAACTGGGCGATGGTCTTTTCCCTACCGTAGGTGCGTACCCAGGCGTAGTAATCGTCGGCGGGACGGCGGGTAAGGACAGTGTCACCGTTGGGGAATCCGAACACCACAACGTCTCCCCTTTTTACTTCACCGAACCCTTTGAGCCTGCGGTATTTGTTCTGGATGAGGGTGGAATAACTCTCATGGCCGAACGCCTGGTTGTGCGTAAAAGGAATGGTGAGGGGCGTCTGGGGGACGCGGGGGCCATAGGAAAGCTTGGATACGAAGAGATGGTCTCCGGTATACAGGCTGCTTTCCATGGACGAGGAAGGAATCTTGAAGGCCTGGAAGAAGAAAATATTGATGAAGGTAACTACGACCACGGCAAAGATGATGGCATCCAGCCAGTCCAGCCACACATTGTGCTTTTCTCCCGGGGCATACTCTTTCTTCCAGAAGAGCCACTTCACCTTTTTAGTAATAAGAAGGTCGAAGATGACGCCCAGGCCCAAAAGCCACCAATAATTTCCCAGCCAGATCACCCACGCGATATAAAGCACAGACCAGAAGCCCAGCTTTAACCACTTGTTTTGGATGATTTCCTTCCAGCTCACGGGGCAATAACTACTTTACAGATTTGACAATTGCCTCAAAAGCCTGAGGATTGTTCATGGCAAGGTCTGCAAGAACTTTACGGTTGAGGCCGATGTTCTGCTTGGCAAGACGTCCCATAAGCTGGGAGTAGGTGAGGCCATACTGACGGGCGGCGGCGTTGATACGCTGGATCCACAGGGAGCGGAACTCGCGCTTCTTGGCTTTGCGGTCGCGGTAGGCGTAGGTGAGACCTTTTTCGTAGGTGTTCTTGGCGACTGTCCACACATTCTTGCGGGACAGGAAGTTGCCGCGGGTTCTGGAGAGAATCTTCTTGCGGCGAGCCCTGGAGGCTACAGAATTAACTGATCTAGGCATTTTTTAATTCATTTTTGGAGGCAGTGGCGGTATTCGTAACCAGCACTTTTGACTGCGTTCCAGTTAAACAATAAGAGTTACAGGACCAGGAGTTCCTTTACGCGTGCGTTGTCCACTTTCTCCAGGATGGCGAAGTGATCCAGGTTGCGTTTCTGTTTCTTGGTCTTCTTGGTGAGGATGTGGCTGTGATAAGCGTGCTTCCTCTTGATCTTTCCCTAAAGCGCTTTTTGGCACCGGAGTTGGTTTTAAGCTTTGCCATTGTGTTAAACAATTAATAATTATACAATATAAGGATAATACCTTACTTTTTCTTAACAGGAGCAATCATCATGCTCATGCGCTTGCCTTCCAGCACGGGCATATTCTCGGCCCTGCCGAATTCTTCCAGTTCTACGGCGAAGCGAAGCAGCTGCTTCTCTCCCTGCTGGGCAAACTGGATGGAGCGTCCGCGGAAGAAGATGGAGGCTTTCACCTTGGATCCTTCCTGAAGGAACTCCTGCGCGTGCTTGAGCTTGAACTGGAAATCGTGTTCGTCGGTATTGGGGCCGAAGCGGATTTCCTTGATCACAATCTTGGCCGCGTTGGCTTTCATCTCCTTGGCGCGCTTGCGCTGCTGGTAAAGATACTTCTGGTAATCCAGAATCTTGCAAACGGGCGGCTCTGCCTTGGCACTGATTTCCACCAGGTCCAGCTCCATCTCTTCGGCCATAGCCAGGGCTTTGCTGAAAGGATAGACACCCTGCTCGGGGATGTTCTCCCCAACCAGTCTCACCTCAGAGGCAGTGATTTCACGATTAATCCGAAGGGCGTTTTCGTCCTTCTGATTACTCTGAGCCTGCTGGGGCTTTTTCTTCAGACCCGCAGGTCTGGGTTTAAAAGGCGTTGCGATAGTTTTGCTCCTTTAAAAGTTAAACTTATTGGGCCAGTTCCTCGGCCACAGCTGCGCGGACAAAGTCCACAAACTGAGACACGCTCATGGAACCCTGGTCCACGGCTCCACGGCGTACAGACACGGTTTCGTCGGCCTGTTCTTTCTCGCCGACAATCACCAGAAGCGGCACTCTCATAAGGGAAGTCTCACGGATTCTCTTACCCAGGGTCTCGTTCCGGTCGTCTATAGAGGCGCGAATTTCGGAATTATTTAGCAGATTTACAACTTTTTTCGCATAATCTGCATATTTTTCGCTCACCGGCAGCACTTTTACCTGGTCCGGGTGCAGCCACAGGGGCAGATGTCCGGCGGTGTGCTCCAGCAGTACGGCCACAAAGCGCTCCAGGCTGCCGAAGGGTGCGCGGTGGATCATGACGGGACGCTTGCGGGAACCGTCGCTGTCCACATATTCCAGTTCGAAGCGCTCCGGCAGGTTATAGTCTACCTGGATGGTACCCAGCTGCCAGCTGCGGCCGATGGCGTCCTTCACCATGAAGTCCAGCTTGGGGCCGTAGAAAGCGGCCTCGCCGGTCTCTACCACGTAAGGGAGACCCTTCTTCTTGGCGGCGTCAATAATGCCCTGTTCGGCCTTGTTCCAGTTTTCTTCACTGCCGATATACTTGGACGGGTTCTTGGGATCCCGCAGGGAAACCTGGGCGGTGAATTTGTCAAACTTGAGGGTCTTGAACACGTACAGGATGAGGTCGATCACTTTCTCGAATTCCTCCTGGAGCTGGTCCTGGCGGCAGAAAAGATGGGCGTCGTCCTGGGTGAAACTGCGCACGCGGGTGAGGCCGTGGAGCTCGCCGCTCTGCTCATAGCGGTACACGGTGCCGAATTCGGCAAAGCGCAGGGGCAGGTCACGGTAGGAACGCGGGGCGCTGCGGAAAATCTCGCAATGGTGCGGGCAGTTCATGGGTTTGAGCAGGTATTCCTCCCCTTCCTGCGGAGTGTGGATGGGCTGGAAGGAGTCCTTGCCGTATTTGGCATAGTGGCCGGAAGTCACATACAGGTCCTTGGCGCCGATGTGGGGCGTAACCACGGGCAGGTAGCCGTATTCGGCCTGCTTCTTGGCCAGGAAGCTCTGGAGGGTATTGCGCAGGGCAGCGCCACGGGGCAGCCACAGGGGCAGACCGGCGCCTACGCGCTGGGAGAAGGTGAAGAGTTCCATCTCCTTGCCAATCTTGCGGTGGTCGCGCTTCTTGGCCTCTTCCAGTACCACCAGATATTCGTCCAGCAGGCTCTTCTTGGGGAAGGTGATGCCGTAGATACGGGTGAGCTGCTGGCGGGTTTCGTCACCGCGCCAGTAGGCACCGGCCAGGGATACGTCCGTGTTCTTCAGGTGCGGGCCACGGCACAGATCTGTGAACTGACCATTGGTATAATAGGTAATGGTACCGTCTTCCAGTTCGCTGATGAGTTCCTGCTTGTACTGGTCACCTTTCTGGGTGAAGTATTTCATGGCATCGGCCTTGGAAACCTCAATGCGGCAGAAGTCCTGCTTCTGGCGCGCGAACTCCAGCATCTTGTCCTCGATGGCCTTGAAGTCGGCGTCGGTGAGGGTGCGGCCGTTCATGTCCACATCGTAGTAGAAGCCGTTTTCGATGGCAGGGCCGATACCGAATTTCACGCCCGGGAACAGGGCCTCCAGGGCCTCGGCCATCAGGTGGGAAGAGCTGTGCCAGAATACTTTCTTGGCTTCGTCGTCCTCCCATTTCAGGAGGCGGATTTCCACGTCCTCGTTGATGGGACGGGTAAGGTCGATGGTGGTTCCCTTGGAAGTTTCGGGTTCGTCGGGGCGCTTGATGTTTACGGCCAGGATTTGCTCAGCTAAACGGGGGCTGATGCTCATGGCCACGTCATAACCGCTTACGCCAGCTTCATACTGCCGTACGCTTCCATCGGGGAACTTAATGTTGATCATAGTGTTGCTTTGAGTTTATTACTTACAATGTCTTTCACTCGCTATTTTTGTGATAGCCTACAAAGTTACGATTTTTTTTCGTATATCAGTTTTAGTTTTTTTGGCTATATTTGTAATCTATGAGCAAAACGCCTGACAATAACACCCTGTGGAACGAGGCTGCCAAGGCCGGAGCGTTCCTGGGGGCCGTGTCGGTGGGTTGTCTGGCGCTCAAGGAGTGGGCTGGAACGTCGGGGAGCAATTTCCTCATGACGGCCGCCGCCGTCATCCTGTGGGCGGTGGAATTCTTCGGCTGCATCCTCATCATGAAAAACGTGATGCTCTCCCTGCGGGACCGCTACGAGGGCGTCAAAATTCAGGACACGTACAAACTGGGACGCCGGGCGGCGCTGCTCAGCGGTCTTCTGCTGGCATCGGCCCAAACCCTGTTCATCCTCAAGATGCCGGAGGCCGAAATGGCCACCTTCGTGGATCAGATTTCGGCGGCCATCCCTTCCGGCAGCCGGGACCAGGTGGAAGGCATGATGGGAAAACTGCCCGTCATCACCTTCATCTCCCAGTGGATTTATTGCTACCTGTACGGGACGGTGCTATCCTCCATCATGTCCCGCTATATCTTCCTTCAGAAACTTTTTGGCGGCAACTTCCCTCCACGGGACAACGATGCCCCCGACGAACAATAGACTATGGACCTTTCCGTTATCATTCCCCTGTACAACGAGGCCGAGAGCCTTCCGGAGCTCAAATCCTGGATCGACCGTTCCCTCAAGGACTTCACCTATGAGCTCATCTTTGTGGACGACGGGTCCACCGACGCCTCGTGGGACGTCATCCGCGGGATGGCCGATGAAGCGGTGCACGGCATCCGCTTCCGCAGGAACTATGGCAAATCGGCCGCCCTGTTCGAGGGCTTTGCCGCCGCCAGGGGAGAGATTGTGGTGACGATGGACGCCGACCTCCAGGACTCCCCGGAGGAGATTCCGGAGATGGTTCGCATGATCCGGGAGGAGGACTACGACGTTGTTTCCGGCTGGAAACAGCACCGCAAGGACAACGCCCTCACCAAGAACATCCCCTCCAAGCTGTACAACTGGACGGCCCGAAAAGTCACCGGCATCAAGCTGCACGACATGAACTGCGGCCTCAAGGCCTACAAAGCCGATGTTATTAAAAATATAGAGGTATACGGTGAGATGCACCGTTACATTCCCTACCTGGCCAAGAACGCCGGTTTCTCCAAGATTGGGGAGAAACCCGTGCATCACCAGAAACGCAAGTTCGGCAAATCCAAATTCGGCATGGACCGCTTTGTGAACGGTTTCCTGGACCTGATGAGCCTGTGGTTTCTGTCCCGCTTCGGCGGCAAGCCGATGCATTTCTTCGGCACCAGCGGCATCCTGATGTTTCTCATCGGCTTTGTGATGACCATCTGGATTATTGTGGAGAAACTGGTGAACCAGGCCCATGGCCTCAAGTTCCGCGCCGTGACGGACCAGCCGCTGTTCTACCTGGCCCTGGTGGCCGTGGTTCTGGGCGTGATGCTCTTCCTGGCCGGTTTCATCGGGGAAATGGTCTCCCGCAGCGCCGAGGGGCGTAACAATTACCAGATTAAGGAAAGAATCTAAACGAAAGAAGCCCGGGTCTTTTCAGACTCGGGCTTCTCGAAAAACCGCAGCTACCTACTCTCCCAACTGGTGGGTCAGTACCATCGGCGATGGTGAGCTTAACTTCTCTGTTCGGAAT
>CAJOIQ010000031.1 GCA_905234795.1 uncultured Bacteroidales bacterium
AGCGCAATATATATCCACAGTCTACACCGTTGAATCGAAGTGATGCCCTATAAGCCAACTTCTTTCCAAACCATTTGGAAAATCCATAAGAATATATACCAAAAAAACCGAATATCCACAAGAAAAAGGCAGGGAAAGCGCGCGCTTTCTCTGCCTTGTACCCCCGCTCGGAATCGAACCGGGACCAACGGAACCGGAATCCGTTATTCTATCCTTTAAACTACAGGGGCATCCGGATTGGATTGCAAAGATAGCAATATTTTTGATAATTCTGCAGATTATGATTATATTTGTATGCTTATACACGTGCCTGAACCTACATGAGTAAAACCGCTTACATTTTTCCCGGTCAGGGGTCCCAGTTTCCCGGAATGGGACAGGATCTTTACCCTTCCCATAAAGAACTGATGGAGCGCGCCAATGACATCCTGGGCTTCCGCATCACAGATATCATGTTCCAAGGATCGGCCGACGATTTGAAGGCCACTAAGGTCACCCAGCCTGCCATCTTTCTGCACTCTGTTGTACTGGCCCTGAGCCAGGCGCAGCAGCCGGATATGACCGCCGGTCATTCCCTGGGAGAATTCAGCGCCCTGGTAGCTGCCGGCGCCCTCAGCTTCGAGGACGGCCTGCGGCTGGTTTCCCTCCGGGCCCAGGCCATGCAGAAATGCTGCGAGAAACAGCCCGGTGCCATGGCCGCCGTCATCGCCCTGCCCGATGAAGTCATCGAACAGGTGTGTGCCGGAATCCCCGGCGTAGTACCCGCCAATTACAACTCCCCCGGCCAGGTGGTCATTTCCGGAGAGGAAGCCGCCGTGGACGCCGCCTGCGCAGCCCTCAAAGCCGCCGGCGCCAAACGCGCCCTCAAGCTTCCCGTGAGCGGAGCCTTCCACTCCCCGCTCATGGAGCCTGCCCGTGAAGAACTGGCCCGCGCCATCGAGGCCACGCCGTTCCAGACACCCCGTTGCCCCGTATACCAGAATGCCGACGCCCTTCCGCACACCAATCCGGAAGAAATCAAGGCCAACTGCCTCAAACAGCTCACCAGCCCCGTCCGCTGGACCCAGAGCGTGAAGAACATGCTTGCCGACGGCGCCACGCACTTCGTGGAGCTCGGCCCCGGCACCGTCCTGCAGGGACTTGTGAAACGCATCGCAGGAGAAGCAGAAATCATCATTGAAGGAATACAATAAACAATATAAACCACAACAACAATTATGGCAAAAGAAAAGAAATTCATCACCTGTGATGGTAACTATGCCGCCAGTAACATTGCTTATCTGTTCAGCGAGCATGCCGCCATCTACCCCATCACCCCGTCCTCCACTATGGCCGAGAACATCGACGAGTGGGCTGCCCACGGTAAAAAGAACCTGTGGGGAGAAACCGTCAAGGTGACGGAGATGCAGAGCGAGGCCGGTGCCGCCGGTGCCGTGCACGGTTCCCTCCAGGCTGGTGCCCTTACTTCTACCTTTACGGCATCCCAGGGCCTGCTTCTGATGATCCCCAACATGTACAAGATTGCCGGCGAAATGCTGCCCACCGTGTTCCACGTGAGCGCCCGCGCCCTAGCCAGCCACGCCCTCTCCATCTTCGGTGACCACCAGGATGTGATGGCCTGCCGCCAGACCGGCTTCTGCATGCTGGCCTCCGGTTCCGTACAGGAAGCCCAGGATCTGGCCGCCGTGGCCCATCTGAGCGCCATCAAGGCCAGCCTCCCGTTCCTGCACTTCTTCGACGGTTTCCGCACCTCCCATGAGATCCAGAAGATCGAGGCTCTGGACGAGGAAGCCCTCAAGGGCATGATCTCCGAGAAAGCCCTGGCCAAGTTCCGCGCCCGCGCCCTCAATCCCGATGCTCCCGTCACCCGCGGTACCGCCCAGAACGGTGACGTGTACTTCCAGGCTGTGGAAACCCGCAACCAGTACTACGAGGCCGTGCCCGACATCGTGGCCCGCTACATGGGTGAGATTACAGAACTCACCGGCCGCAGCTACCGTCCCTTCGAGTACTACGGTGACCCCACCGCCGAGAACATCATCGTGGCCATGGGCAGCGTGACCGAGACCATCAAGGAAACCATCGACTACCTGGCCAGCCGCGGCCGCAAGTACGGTCTTGTCACCGTGCACCTGTATCGGCCCTTCAGTGAGAAATACTTCTTCTCCGTACTTCCCAAGAGCGTCCGCAAGATTGCCGTTCTGGACCGCACCAAGGAGCCCGGCGCCGTGGGCGAACCCCTGTTCACCGACGTCAAAGCCCTCTTCCAGGGCAAGGACCAGAATGTCCTCATCATCGGCGGCCGCTACGGTCTGTCCTCCAAGGACACCACTCCCGCCCAGATTGTGGCCGTGTTCGACAATCTGGACATGAAGGAGCCCAAGGCCGATTTCACCATCGGCATCGTGGACGACGTCACCTTCAAGAGCCTGCCCATCAAGAGCGAGGTTTCCATCGTGAAGCCCGGCACCACCGAGTGCAAATTCTATGGTCTGGGTTCCGACGGTACCGTGGGTGCCAACAAGAACACCATCAAGATCATCGGCTCCCATACCGATCTTTACAGCCAGGCCTACTTCGACTACGACTCCAAAAAGTCCGGCGGTTACACCTGCTCCCACCTGCGCTTCGGCCAGCAGCCCATCAAGGCTCCCTATCTGGTGAACACCCCCGACTTTGTGGCCTGCCACGTCCCTTCCTATCTTAAGAAGTACGACGTTCTCAAGGGCATCAAGGAAGGCGGCACCCTGCTGCTCAACAGCCTCTGGGACGAGGAAGAGACCATCAAGAACATCCCCGACAACGTGAAGGCCATCATCGGCCGCAAGCACATCAAGGTGTATATCATCAACGCCTATATCATCAACGCCACCAAGATTGCTGCCGAGATTGGTCTGGGCGGCCGCACCAACACCATCCTCCAGAGCGCCTTCTTCAAGATCACCGGCATCATCCCCTACGAGGATGCCGTGAAGTACATGAAGGACGCCATCGTGAAGAGCTACGGCAAGAAGGGAGAGAACGTGGTGAACATGAACTATGCCGCCGTAGACCGCGGTGGAGAGTACACGGAGATCAAAGTTCCCGCCGAATGGGCCAACCTCACCGCCAAGTTCGAGAATCCCAACAAGGACCGTCTGGCACCCGCCTTTGTGAAGGACGTGGCCGACATTGTGAACGCCCAGGCCGGTGACACCCTGCCCGTGAGCGCCTTCCTCCCCTATGCCGATGGTACCATGCCCGCCGGCACAGCCGCCTTCGAGAAACGCGGTGTGGCCGTGACCGTTCCCACCTGGGACGCCGAGAAATGTATCCAGTGCAATACCTGCGCCTTCGTTTGCCCGCACGCCGCCATCCGCCCGTTCCTCCTCACCGAGGAAGAGGCCGCCAAGGTGCCCGCTTCGGTAAAGCTGGCCCAGGGCAAGGCCAACCTCAAGGACTACAAGTATGCCATCGCCATCTCCGTTGACGACTGCACCGGTTGCGGCAACTGCGTGGATGTGTGCCTGGCCAAGGACAAAGCCCTTTCCATGGTGCCTTATCTGGATGCCAAGGAAGACCAGGCCGCCTATGACTACCTTAATAAGAAGGTGGGCTACAAGGAGTATGTGGACAAGAAGGCCAACATGAAGAACAGCCAGTTCGCACAGCCTCTGTTCGAGTTCTCCGGTGCCTGCGCAGGTTGCGGTGAAACCCCCAACATCAAGACCATCACCCAGCTGTTCGGTGACCACATGATGGTTGCCAACGCCACCGGTTGCTCCTCCATCTACGGCGCATCCTTCCCGGCCAGCCCGTACTGCACCAACGCAGCCGGACACGGTCCTGCATGGGCCAACTCCCTGTTCGAGGACTTCTGCGAATTCGGCCTGGGTATGAAACTCGGCTCCGACCGCGCCCGCGAGACTGTGGCCAACCTCATGAAGCAGGCCCTCGAGTGCAACTGCTGCAGCCAGGAAATCAAGGCTCTGGCCGCCAAGTGGCTGGAAGCCCCCAAGGATCCCGCCGTCACCCGCGAGGTAGCCGACAAGATTGTCCCTCTGGCCCAGGAATGCGGTTGCGACACCTGCAAGAAACTGCTTGAGTACCAGCACTTCATCGTGGCCCGCAGCCAGTGGATCTTCGGTGGAGACGGTGCTTCCTACGACATCGGCTACGGTGGTCTGGACCATGTCCTGGCCAGCGGTGAGAACCTGAACATCCTGGTACTGGACACCGAGGTGTACTCCAACACCGGCGGCCAGAGTTCCAAGGCTACGCCCGTGGGCGCCATCGCCAAGTTCGCCGCTTCCGGTAAGAAGATCCGCAAGAAGGATCTGGGCATGATGGCCATTTCCTACGGCTACGTCTATGTGGCCCAGGTGGCCATGGGTGCCAGCCCCGTGCAGTTCTTCAACGCCATCAAGGAGGCCGAGGCCTACGACGGACCGTCCCTGATCATCGCCTACAGTCCTTGTATCAACCATGGCCTCAAGGCCGGCATGGGCCTTAGCCAGAAGGAAGAGAAACTGGCCGTGGATTGCGGTTACTGGCATCTGTATCGCTACAACCCTGCCCTGGAAGGCACCGACAAGAACCCGTTCAGCCTGGATTCCAAGGAACCCGACTGGAGCAAGTTCCAGGATTTCCTCAAGGGCGAGGTCCGCTTCGCTTCCCTGTACAAGATGTTCCCCGACCAGGCCGAAGAACTCCTCTCCAAGACCGAGGAATTCGCCAAGGTCCGCCTGAACACCTACAAGCGTCTGGCCGGCAAATAGTTTGTCACAAGCAAGTTGAACGCTATGAAAAGATTTGGAATTATCGTGCTCCTGCTTCTTCTGGCCATGCCTTCTTTCGCTCAGCACATGAAGAAAGACGGTAAAGCATGCGCTCACAAGTGCTCGGGCCTCAAGGACGGTTATTACACGTCCGATGCATCCATTCTTGGCAACCTGGATTCGAAGTACAAGACCCTCAAGCTCAATTATAACAAGAGTGACTACTATTCACTTGAGGATCCCCGGTTCGGCCTGGCTTTGCCTTGGGTCAACGTTCTCATTCCCGGTCTGGCCCAGTACGTCATGGACGAGCCGGGCCTGGGAACCACCTATCTCCTACTGGGTATCGGATGTAGCGCCGTCACCAGTGCGGGAGGCGTTTTGGCCAGACAATCCCTGACAAAAAAAAATAATCAGGATGCCGCCTATAATGCCGGTATGATTATGGTGTATGCGGGTTCACTCGGCAGCCTTGTCGTAGGGATCCTTTCCATCATCAATGCCTATGACGTGGTCAAGGTAAAGAGCCTGTACATTGAAGACGTGAAAAATTACCGTAAAGGATATAGCTTCTCCCTTCAGCCCACAGTGAACTTTGCCGTCACTCCCAACGGTAATATGCCCGCACCCGGCATGGGCTTGCGCGTTGCGTTTTAACTGAACTTGCTTACTTTCAAAAAATGGCCCCGCACATTAATGCGAGGCCATTTTTTTGCTATCCATTATTTTCCAAAGACGTTGCCGAAGGTGTCGTTGGCCAGGTCGTAGGCGGCCTGGATACGGCGGGCGTACGGGAGGAAGGATTCACCTTCGGGTGTGAGGGCCAGGGAGCGGCCGCGAAGGAAGAGCTGGAAGCCCAGGGAAGCCTCCAGGGAGGCGATTTGGGCGCTCACGGCGGGCTGGCTCAAACCCAGGCGGCGGGCGGCGGCCGTAAAGCCCCCTTCATCTACAACGGCAAGAAAAGCACGAATTTTGCAGTCTTCCAGCATGAATCATTTTATTATTTGCAAATTTAATGTAAATTCGTGATTCGAAAAAACAAACCATATTATTTAATAATGAAACGTATTCTTCTTACCTTAAGCGCCATCGCCCTGGCAGCCGCCGTGGCAATGGCTCAGCAACCCACCCGCGAGCAAATCGAGGCCATGATTGCCCAGATGCCGCAGATCCCCAATTCCGAAGCCTATACCATCGGCCATCTTGAAAACGGACTCACCTATTATATCCGTCACAACGAGCTTCCCGCCGGCCGCGCCGAATTCTATCTGGCCACCAACGTGGGCGCCATTGAGGAAGAGTATCCTTCCCAGGACGGTCTGGCTCACTTCCTGGAGCACATGTGCTTCAACGGGACCGAGCATTTCCCCGGCAAGGGCATTCTGGATTACATGCGTTCCATCGGCGCCGAATTCGGCCGCAACATCAACGCTTCCACCGGTTTCGAGGAAACCCAGTATATGCTGAACAACATCCCCGTACAGCGGGAGACCGTGGTGGACAGCTGCCTGATGATCCTGGCCGACTACTCCCACTTTGTGCTGAACCAGCCCAGCGAGATTGACGCCGAGCGCGGTGTGATCATCGAGGAGCGCCGCACCCGCCGTACCGCCGACTGGCGCACCATGGAAGCCGCCCTCCCCTACTACTTCGGCCCCGACACCAAGCAGGCCTCCTGCACCCTCATCGGCACCCAGGAGCACCTGGAGACCTTCAAGCCGGAGAGCCTGGTGGAATTCTACCACACCTGGTACCACCCCGGCAACCAGGCCGTGATTGTGGTTGGCGACGTGGATGTTGCCCGCACCGAGGCCAAGATTAAGGAAATCTTCGGCGTCATCCCCGCCAAGGAGAATCCCGTAGCCAAGCCCATCCAGAAGATTGCCGACCATGCCGAAGCACGCATCGGTATCATCACAGATCCCGAGACCACTTCCCCTTCCATCGAACTGGGATGGCACAGCGAGGCCCTTCCCGAGGCCATCAACGCCACCTACACCGGCCAGGCTACAGAGCTGGTAAAAGGCTTCCTGTCCCAGGTGATGTACGAGCGTATCCAGGACATCACTTCCAAGCCCACTTCTCCGTTCCTGAGCGCCTCCTTCGGCGTCAGCAGCCTCATCTATGAGGACATCGACGTGGTCATGGGCAACACAACCCTGCGTGAGGAAAACATCCTGGAAGGCTTCCGCGCTTTCTATACCGAACTCCTCCGCCTCAAGAAATACGGCATCACCGACGCCGAGTTCAACCGTGCCAAGGCCGAAATCATCTCCATGTACGAGACCCGCGCCAACCGTGCCGCAACCCGCCAGAACGCCGAATTCGTGCGTCCCGTCATCTCCAACTTCTTTGACAAACAGCCGCTGGTAGAGCCAAAGGACGAGCTCGAGTTCGTCCAGATGATGACCGCCCAGCTCAACGCCGCCGCCATCAACCAGGCCGCCGCCCAGCTGTGGAACGGCCACGACAACATGATCCTGGTCTACAGCGGCCCCGAGAAACCCGGCATCGCCACTCCTACCGCCGAGCAACTGCTCCAGGTAATGGCCGAAGTTGAGGCTTCCGATATTGCCGCCCCCGCCGGCGAAGACATCCCCGAGGCCTTCCTGGATCCCGCCAAGCTCAAGGGAGCCAAGGTAGCCAAGGCCGGCAACACCATCTACGGCGCCCAGGAATGGACCTTGAAGAACGGTGTGAAGGTGATTGTATATCCCACCGACCTCCAGAAGGACCAGATTCTCTTCAATATATATAAGGAAGGCGGTCTGTCCCTGGTTTCCACCGACGACGTGGCTTCCTTCGAGAACAACATCTTCGGCCTGTTCCAGAACAACAGCGGTGTGGCCGAATTCTCCGGCACCGTGATGCAGAAGATGCTCACCGGCAAGAACCTGAGCGTCACCCCTTACTTCGACCCTCTGGAGAACGGTATCAACGGCCGCAGCACCGTAAAGGACTTCGAGACCGCCCTGCAGCTCGTTTACCTGTACTGGATGGCTCCCCGCTTTGACGCCGAGGAATGGCAGAACGGCATTGACCAGCTCAACGCTGTCCTCCCTAACCTCCAGACCCAGCCCGACTACAAGTTCCAGAGCGAACTGTACAAGACCCTCTACAGCAACAACGCCCGCCGTCAGATGATTTCCCAGGAGACGGTGAACCGCGCCAGCCTGGCCGTAGTGGAGAAGAACTGGAAGAAGCTCTTTGCCGATGCCGCCGGCGCCACCCTGGTGGTAGTGGGCGACGTGAACCCCGAGGCCATCAAGCCGATGGTCGAGAAATATATCGGCTCCCTGCCCAAGGGCAAGAAGGCCCTCAAGTGGGTGGATCCTCGCGAAGACCTGGCCAAGGGCAAGGTCGAGAATGTGTTCGCCGTAGATATGCAAACGCCCAAGAGCACCGTGTACCAGGTGTACAACGCCGATATCGAATACACCTACACCAAGGACGCTGCCATGGACGCCATCTCCTACATCATGGATATGCGCTACACCAACAGCCTGCGTGAGGAAGAAGGCGGCACCTACGGCGCCAGCACCCAGGGCAGCATCCGCCGTCGTCCCAAGCAGGTGGGCATGTTCCTGGTGGGCTGGGACTGCAAACCCGCCCTGTGCGACAAACTGCGCCAGCTGGCCATCAGCGGCCTCCAGGACCTGGCCCAGAACGGCCCCACCGACGATGAATTCCAGGCTGCCAAGCTGAACCTCCAGAAGAACCTGCCGGAAAGCCGTCAGCGCAACAACTGGTGGCTCAACAGCATCGAGCTGTACCTCACCTACGGTCAGGACCGCGACAAACTGTACGAGGAAGCCATCAACAACCTCACCAAGGAGGATCTCACTTCCCTGCTGAACGAAATCCTGGCTCAGGGCAACTTCATGGAAATTGTGATGAAGCCCGCCGCCACCGCCGAGGCCGAATAATAATTATTGTCTCATGAAAAGAATCATTTTCTGTCTTGCTGCCGCCCTGGCACTGTTTTCCTGCTCTAAAGGGAATACGGTAGACCCTGCAGCCCCCACCATCAGCTGGGGTGCCAACTCTTCCTTTGCCCTGCAGGAAATGGGAGACAATATGGACGGAATCATAACGGTTAGCTGCACATCCGGCATCGCCTCCCTGCAAATCAAATGCATAGAGATGCCGGACCTGTGCAAGCTGCGGGTCTCCAGTTGGATCAGCACCCAGGCCTATAAATCCAGCTATACCATGGATTTACTGACCGATCCCGCCCTGGCCGAAGTATTCTCGGCCAACAACATAGCCAATCCCGTGGGCAGGAATCTCATCAAAGCCAGTTCATGCACCCTGGATTTCAAGGCCCTGCTGGATGCACTGGTGAAGGATCTGGCGCTCAAAAACGGAGACCGCTTCTCCTTCGGCATCTATGTTTCCAACACGGCCGGGACCATGATCAATAAACTGGCCACCTTCCGCTGGACAGCTGCCGCTACATTCCCCGACAACGTTCCGTCCACCTACTATCTGCGCAAGGACGACACCAACAAACTGGAATTGAGCATCACCGTCCCCGGCAAGGTGGACAAGCTCACCATCTCCTTCGAAGGAGAACAGGCCGACGAAGGCATCCTGGCCTATGTCCGTAAGAAATCGGCCGGCAAGGGTACCGTCATCGACCTGGTGAACGACACCAACCTGGAGACGGCGTTCCGCCTGCAGAAAGTGGAAAAGAATGCCGCCATGGCCACCCTCAAGCTCAGTGGCCTGATGCAGGATCTGGGTTACGAATGCGGCCCCGACACCATCACGGATATGGTGATCACCGTAACCGACGCCCTGGGCAAGGTGAGTTCACACACCATCGCCCTCATCCAGGCCACCGCGGAATAAATCTCGCGGGCCGGCTTGTAACGTTAATAAATTAATAAAGGCTACGCGAATCGCGTAGCCTTTATTGCGAAGCCATCAGTGAGGCTTTATGCCTCACTGATGGCTTCGTTGGGGCAGGTGCCTTCGCAGGCGCCGCAGTCGATGCACTCATCGGCATTGATGGAGTAGGCGGCGTCGCCGGCAGAAATGGCGCCCACAGGGCAAACATCGGCGCAGGAGCCGCAAGCTACACAAAGGTCGGGATTGATTTTTCTAGGCATAGTGTTTTATCTTTAAATTGTTGTTGTTTTCTGAACTGCGAATATAGGCATTATATTTGATTTTGAAAAGAACAGTGACTAACTTTGTGCTTATGAACAGTCTGTTTCTCTCCATATTGGCCGCTATAGCAATACTCATGCCTTCCGGCGATGAAGTATTGAGCTGGGATAAAACCATTCACAATTTCGGTGACGTATCTGTTGCCGACGGTCCGCTCAGCTGCACTTTCACCCTGACCAACAAGGGGTCGGATCCCATTTCCATCCTGGAGGTGGTTTCCTCCTGCGGCTGCACGGATGTGAAGTGGACCCGGGGCAGCATTCAGCCCGGCCAGAGCGGAACGGTTTCGGCCACCTATAAGAACGAGGACGGCCCCTTACCCTTTGACAAAACACTCACGGCCTACATTACCGGCGTAAAAAAACCGGTGATTCTTCGCCTCAGGGGCATCGTGCATGAGAAAAAGAAGTCACTGGAGGAACTGTACGGAGCCGAAAAACTGGGAAATCTGGGCATCAAGAGCCGAAGCATTAATGCCGGAACCTTGCGCCAGGGCCTTAGCGTAAGTGAAACCGCCACCGTTGCCAATCTGGGCAAGAAGCCGCTCAATGTGAGTTTTGCCGATGTGAGCGAAGCCCTCACCATCAGCGTAGATCCCAACCCCATTCCCGCCGGCGGCACGGCCACGCTCAAATGCACGGTGAAAGCCCAGCCGGGAGTATACGGCCGCCAGGTGTACACAGCCACGCCCGTCCTGGACGGGAAAAAAGCATCGGCCCCCATTGAGGTTACGGCCTGGACGCAGGAGAACTTCGCCGTCTGGACAGATTCCCAGCGCAAGGACGCCGCTCTCCCTTACTTCGACCAGAGTACCTTCAACTTCGGCACCGTAAAAGCCGGGGCAAAGATGGATGTGACCTTCCGTTGCAGCAACCGCGGTAAATCCACCTTCCACGTATACCAGGCCGATACCGAGGATCCTGCCCTCAAGGCCCTTCCCTCCAAGGACATTCCCGCCCAGAAAAAAGGAGACATCAAGTTCACGCTGGACACCGCCGGCATGCCCCAAGGTGAGACCGTTATCATGATCAGCCTCACCACCAACTCTCCCCTCCGGCCCCTTGTCAATCTCTTCGTCGCCGGAATCATCGAATAGGCAAAGGCACTTATGTCCAAACCCGTTGCCACCCTCGGAAGTTTGAGGGGGGGGCCGAAGCGAAGGTTTGGACATAAGTGCCTTTGCCTATCTCGCGATTAATTTGTATATTTGTAGGTTAAATAATGACGAATGGCAGAGATTGTGAACACCACCTACAACGATGATTCCATCCAGACCCTGGAATGGAACGAGCACATCCGCAGGCGCGCAGGCATGTATATCGGCCGTCTGGGCAACGGAGACCGTCAGGGAGACGGTATCTATGTGCTCCTGAAGGAAATCATCGACAACTCCATTGACGAATTCTCCATGGGATTCGGCAAGCGGATTGACATCACCATCGAGGACAAGACGGTGACCGTGCGGGACTTCGGCCGCGGCATTCCGCTGAACAAGGTGGTGGACGCCACATCCAAACTGAACACCGGCGGCAAGTTCGACGACACCAACTTCAAGAAGAGCGTGGGTATGAACGGCGTGGGCACCAAGGCCGTGAACGCCATGAGTGTGGATTTCTACGTGGCCTCCTACCGTGACGGCCAGTGCTCCTATGCCCGCTTCACGCGCGGCAACCTGCTGGAAAGCGCCATCGTCCCCTCCAATGAGAAAAACGGCACCTACATCAAGTTCACGCCCGACGAAGAAATGTTCAACGACTTCTCTTTCCACATGGAGTTTGTGGAGAGCATGGTCAAGAACTACTCTTACCTCAAGAAAGGCCTCACCCTCATGCTCAACGGCGTGGCCTACAAGAGCGAGAACGGCCTGCTGGACCTGGTGACGGAGAACATGAGCGAGACTCCCCTCTACCCCCTCATCCACCTGGAGGCCGAGGACATTGAGATTGTGCTCACCCACGGCAACAGCTACGGTGAAAACATCGCCACATTCGTGAACGGACAGAACACCCGCGACGGCGGTACTCACCTGGCAGCCTACCGCGAGGCCATTGCCAAGACTTTCAAGGACTTCTATAAAAAGGACTACAAACCCGAGGATATCCGCCAGGGTATCGTGGGCGCCATCTCCATCCAGATCCAGGAGCCCATCTTCGAAGGCCAGACCAAGACCAAGCTGGGCTCCACCTACATGTGGGAAAAGCAGGTAAAGGCGGCCGACGGATCATCGGCCGTAGACCGCGGACCCACCATCCGCACGTTTGTGAACGATTTCGTCACCAAATACCTGAACGACTATCTGCACATGCACCTGGACATTGTCCCGGTGATTGAGGAGAAAATCAAGGCGTCCCAGGCCGAGCGCGAGGAGATTGCCGGTGTCCAGAAGAAATCCCGGGAAAGGGCCAAGAAAACGGCCGTATACAACAGGAAACTGAGGGATTGCCGATACCATTTCAGCGACACCAAGTTCCCCAAGGGAATGGAAGACCAGCGGGAAAAGACTTCCATCTTCATCACGGAGGGCGACTCTGCTTCCGGTACCATCACCAAGGTGCGCAACGCCAACAACCAGGCGGTGTTCTCCCTGCGCGGCAAACCCATGAACTGCTTCAAGGAAAGCCGCAAGAAAGTGGCCGAGAACGAGGAACTGAACCTGCTCATTGCAGCCCTGGGCGTAGAGGAGGACCTGGACAACCTGCGTTACAACAACATCATCGTGGCCACCGATGCCGATGACGACGGCATGCACATCCGCATGCTGGTGCTCACCTTCATCATGAAATATTATCCGGAGCTCATCCGCCGCGGCCACGTATACATCCTGCAAACTCCCCTGTTCCGCGTCCACAACAAAAAAGAGCGCCGGTACTGCTACTCCATCGAGGAACGGGACAAGGCTATGAAACAGCTCAAGAGCGGCGTGGAGATTACCCGGTTCAAGGGTCTGGGAGAGATTTCCTCCGACGAATTCGTGGACTTTATCGGAGAAAACATGCGCCTGGATACCGTCAAATTGTCCGACGAAGAATCCATCCAGACCATCATGGAGTTCTACATGGGCGTGAATACCTATGAGCGCCAGCACTTCATCATGGATAATCTCCGGAGCGAAAAAGAACTGGAAGACATTAATATCTAAGGATATGGCAAAAAAGCAAGTAAAAACCACGGTAGGCCCCCGCTGGGCCAAGTTCTGCGGCTGGCTGCTTAAGAAGATGGGTTGGGAAAGCGTCGGCGGCCCCATGAAAGAATCCAAAGCCATTGTACTGGGTGTTCCCCACACTACGGTTTGGGATTTCCTTGTAAGTTACCTCTTCTACACCCAGTTTGGCAAAGTGGCGCACATCATGGTGAAGAAGAGCTTTTTTGTATGGCCCCTGGGCCCCATCCTCCGCGCCTGCGGCGCCGTACCTACGGACCTCTCCAGCCCCGCCACCACGGTCAAGAGCGTCATCAACGCCATGGAAGGCGTGGATGAATTCCACCTGGCCCTGGCACCGGAAGGCTCCCGCTCCCTGGTCAAACGCTGGAAGAGCGGCTACCACCTCATTGCCCGGGAAACCGGCGCCACCGTTTACCTGGGTTACTACGACTGGGGACGCAAGAAGATTTCCGTGGGAGAACCCTTCGAGATGACCGACAATCCCACCGAGGACATGAAACGGATCTACGACCATTATCGGCCCATGGGCATCCAGGGTTTCCATAAGGATCAGTTCGCCGTTCCCGAATCTTAACCGAATCTCAATGGCTAAAAAAATAAAGAATCCCTACAAAGCCTGGCGCAAGTACCGCAAGCGCGAGCAGACTTGCACCACTCTTCATAAAGTATTCGATTTCGCCACCAACAACTATGCAAAGCGCATAGCCTACCAATATGTAGACGGTGGTCAGCGATATACCTACGAAGAATTCCGCCGCAAGGTGAACCAGCTGTCCATGCGCATGACCCGCTTCGGCATCAAGCATGGAGACCGCGTAGCCATCTTCTCCCAGAACATGCCCAACTGGGTAGTGGCTTTCTTCAGCGCCACCGTATTCGGCCGCGTTGCCGTTCCTGTGCTCCCGGACAGCAGTGAGATGGAACTCACCAACATCCTGAACCACTCGGAATCCAAGGTGCTGTTCATCTCCCAGCGCATGCTGCCCAAGCTGAGCGAGGAATGCAGGCAGAAGCTCACCCTCATCGTGGACATCGAGACCTTCGAGTTCCTCAAGAAGGACAAGGAGGATTTCAAATGCAACGGCTGGGTAAAAGACCCGCAGCCCGACGACCTGGCATGCATCATCTACACCTCCGGTACCACCGGAAAGGCCAAGGGCGTAATGCTGAGCCACCGCAATATCTGCAGCAACCTGGCATCGGCCTTCAAAGCCCAGCCGGCCTTTACCAAAGACCGTTTCCTGAGCATTCTTCCGGCCGCCCACGCCTATGAAATGAACGTTTCCACCATTTACTCGTTCTATGTGGGCGCTACGTGCTACACCCTTCAGAAACCGCCCACTCCCACTATTCTCCTCAAGGCCATGAAGGAGGTTAAGCCCACCATCGTGTGCTCCGTACCTCTCATCATCGAGAAGGTGGTCAAGAACAGCGTCCTCCCCACCATCCAGAAGAGCCGCGTGCTCTCCTGGGCCGATCAACACATCCCGCACATCCTGCGCCGTTTTATAGGCAAGCGCATGGTGAAGACTTTCGGCGGCAAGCTCAAGTTCTTCGGCATTGGCGGCGCCAAACTGGATCCGGCCGTGGAACAGTTCCTGCGGGACTGCAAGTTCCCTTACGCCGTGGGCTACGGCCTCACGGAAACCGCTCCCCTGGTGTGCAACCTGATGGTGGGCACCAGCAAGAACGTGGGTTCCATCGGCCCAGCTTCCTACCGGGTGGAAATCCGTCTGGACAATGTGAATCCGGTGAATGGAGAGGGTGAAATGGTAGTGCGCGGAGACAACGTGATGCTGGGCTACTACAAGGACCCGGAACGTACGCTCCAGGTAATGGACGACGAAGGCTGGTTCCACACCAACGACGTGGCCACCATGGATGACGACGGATACTATTATATTAAAGGACGCCTGAACAACACCATCCTGGGACCTTCCGGAGAAAACATCTATCCCGAGGAAATCGAGCAGGTCATCAACAACATCGAAGGCGTGGAAGAAAGCCTGGTGATGGAGCGTGACGGCAAACTGGTGGCTCTGGTAAAATTCCAGGACAACGCCATTGACTGGAATCTGGCCACCGAGGACAAATGGTTCGAGGAACTGGAAGCCCGCAAGAAGGCCGTCATGGACTGGGTGAACAAGACCGTGGGCAAGAATTCCAAGATTGGCGAGGTAGACGCCATGAAGGAGCCCTTCGAGAAAACGGCCACCCAGAAAATCCGCCGCTTCAAGTACAAAGATTCCCACGGAGACGAGCCCGAGAAACCCTCCGACACCGAAAAGACCGAATAAAAAAAAGTCTGGCACAATGTGTCAGACTTTTTTAGTTGGGTTGTGCAGATTTACTCGGCAACAACATTAAACTTGAAGGTGGCCTTGATGGCTTTGTACAGCTTCACGGAAGCCTCGTACTCACCCACTTCCTTCACCTCACCGGCGAGGATGGTGATGTCCTTCTTGTCAATGTTCACACCCTTGGCGCTGAGGGCCTCGGCCAGGTCCATGGTGGTGACGGAACCGTAGAGCTTGCCGCTCTCGGACACTTTCACCTTCACTTCCACGGTCTGGGCGCTGATGGTAGCGGCCTGAGCCTCGGCATCGGCAACCAGCTTGGCCTCTTTGTGGGCGCGCTGACGAAGGGTTTCTGCATGCTGTTTCTTCACGGACTCGGTGGCCACGGTGGCAAAGCCCTGGGGCACCAGATAGTTCATGGCATAACCGGCCTTAACCTTTACAATTTCACCGGCGTAGCCCAGGTTGGCTACATCTTTCTTGAGCAAAATTTCCATAAGGCAGATTATTTAAGAAGGTCAGTAACATACGGAAGCAGAGCGAGGGAGCGGGCACGCTTGATGGCCTGGGCAACCTTGCGCTGGAACTTGAGGGAAGTACCGGTGATGCGGCGAGGGAGAATCTTACCCTGCTCATTGAGGAACTTCTTGAGGAACTCAGGATCCTTGTAATCTACATACTTGATACCGGCCTTTTTGAAACGGCAGTATTTCTTCTTGCGAACCTCTACGGTCGGTGGGTTCAGATAGCGGATTTCTTTATTTTCGTTTGCCATAATTTTGTCCTCCTAATTATTCAGCTACAGGGGCTTCGGCGGCGGGAGCAGCCTTGGCGGCCTTGTTGGCGCGACGTTTTTCGGCGTAAGCGACGGCATCCTTGTCGAGAGCGACGGTGAGGAAGCGGATGATACGCTCGTCACGGTGATACTGGGTTTCGAGGGTGGCAACGAACTGAGCATCGGCCTTGAACTCGATCAGGTAATAAAAACCTGTGGTCTTGTGCTGGATGGGATAAGCGAGCTGACGCAGGCCCCAATCCTCCTGGTACACAACCTCA
>CAJOIQ010000032.1 GCA_905234795.1 uncultured Bacteroidales bacterium
GAATGACGGCAGCAAAAAGAAAGAGGTTGTCAAGACTTGGTCCCGCGCCAGCATGATTTCCCCTGACTTCGTGGGCCACACCATCGCCGTTCACAACGGCAACAAGTTCATTCCGGTATATGTTACTGAGAATATGGTTGGTCACAAGCTGGGAGAATTTGCTCCTACCCGCACTTTCCGCGGCCACGCAGGCAACAATAAGAAATAATGTTTAAAGATTGACATTATGGGAAAGAGAAAAAGACTGATGGCCGAGCGCCTGAAAGAGACCAAGAAAAATACCGCTATCGCTAAACTTAACGACGTGCCCACTTCTCCCCGGAAGATGCGTCTGGTTGCAGACACCGTCCGTGGCGTTGAGGTGAACCACGCCCTGGATCTTCTCCACTACTCGAAGCGCGACGCTTCGGCCCGTCTGGAGAAACTCCTCAAGAGCGCCATCGCCAACTGGGAAGCCAAGAACCCGGAGCAGACCAAGGAGCTGGAGAATGGCAACGTTATTGTCAAGACCATCATGGTAGACGAAGGACGTACGCTCAAGCGCATCCGCCCGTGCCCTCAGGGCCGCGCCGGCCGCATCCGCAAGCGTTCCAATCACGTTACCATCGTCCTGGACGTCAAAAAAGCAGTGGAGGAATAAACTATGGGACAGAAAACTAATCCTATCAGCAACCGTATCGGTATCACCCGTGGTTGGGACTCCAACTGGGTAGGCGGTAACTACGCCGAGAAAATCGCCGAGGACTACGAGATCCGTAAATATCTGGGCAGCCGCCTTGCTAAGGCCAGCCTCTCCCGCATCATCATCGAGCGCACCCTGAAGCTCATCACCGTCACCATCCATGCCGCCCGCCCGGGTGTGATCATCGGCAAAGGTGGCCAGGAAGTTGACAAGCTGAAAGAAGAGCTCAAGAAGGTGACCAAGAAGGAAGTCCAGATCAACATCTTCGAGGTGAAGCGCCCCGAGGTCGATGCCACCATTGTGGCCGACTCCATCGCCCACCAGATCGAGGGCCGCGTGAGCTATCGCCGCGCCATCAAGATGGCCATCGCCACCGCCATGCGCGTGGGTGCCGAGGGCATCAAGGTCCAGATCAGTGGCCGTGTTGGCGGCGCCGAAATCGCCCGTTCCGAGATGTTCAAGGAAGGCCGCACTCCGCTGCACACCTTCCGTGCCGACATCGACTACGCCCTTGCAGTGGCTCACACCCAGATGGGTACCATGGGTATCAAAGTGTGGATCTGCAACGGTGAGAAGTACGGCAAGCAGGACCTCTCTCCTAACGCTGGCTTCGCCTCCAGCGCTGCCGCTCCCGGCACCGGTCGTCGTGAAGGCGGCCGCGGTGGTGAGCGCGGTGAGCGTGGCGGCCGTGGCGGTGCACGTGGTGCCCGCCGTGAAGGTGGCCGTGGCGGAGAACGTCGCTAATTATTTAGCACAAATATTTGAGAAAGCGGTCGTTATGCGGCCGCTTTTTCTTATATTTGCACCCAGTTAGTAAAACTTATTAGAAGATGAAAACAAGAATCATTGTGATGATGGCCGCTGTGGTGGCCGCTTTTAATGTCAGTTGCGCCCCCAAGAAATCCGTAGAGGAGAAGCTGGCCGAGTTTACGGAGTGGAATCAGTCCTTCATGGAGAGCTATCGGGAGGGTATCGTAGCCCTGGCCGATGATGCCGATGCCGCCGAGGCCTATGCCGATTCCTGCTACGAGGTTTTCTTCAATTATAACAAAGAGGCTCTGGAGAAGAACCTGGACAACGTGGTGGGTTTTGAAGCCCTCAAGAACATCTATTCGGACCTGGAGGACGACGACCTGGTGGAAATCCTGGCCAAGTTCAAGGCTCCCGTGGAAGGCCGCGACTCCGTGTTTGTGGCCAGCCTCAAGGAAGGCGTCACTTCCCGCAGAGGTACCGCCGAGGGCATGATGTTCACCGACTTCGAGGTGGACGGCGTCAAGTTCTCCGACTTCATCGGCAAGGGTAAATATGTGCTGGTGGACTTCTGGGCCTCCTGGTGCGGTCCCTGCCGCCGGGAAATGCCCAACCTGCGCGCTGTATACGATGAATTCCACGGCGACAAGTTCGACATGCTGTCCGTAGCCGTGTGGGACAAGCCCGAGGATACCGTAAAGGCCGCCCGGGAAGAGAACATCACCTGGAACCAGATCATCAACGCCCAGAAGATCCCTACCGATATCTACGGCATCGAGGGTATTCCGTACATCATGCTCTTCGGCCCCGACGGCACCATCGTCAAGCGCAACCTCCGCGGTTCCGCCATCCGCGCCACCGTGGCCCAGGCTCTGGGGAAATAGTTATTCCCCCTTACTCAAATTGATCCAAATCCTCAGTCCGTTGATGGAATTGATGAGGTAGAACGTGTATTTGACAATGTAGACGGGGGCGAAGGACTGGTCCGAGTTTATCCACAGGGCAATGGAGAACACATTCACCGCCATCCAGAAAATCCACTGTTCCATATAGGCCGTGGACATGAGCAGCTGGCCGATGATGTTGCACACCAGCGGAATTACATCCAGGATTACAGCCACCTTGAGGAAGCCTTCTGCGGCGCTACGGTCGAAGCGGGCAAGGATGAAGTATAGGACCACGGTGGCCACCAGGGTAATCCCCGTCCAGGCCCAGCGCATGGCGGGAGAAAGCCGCCGGGCCTTCACCTGAGACTCTCCCTTGGCGCCCCGGCGCTTCCACTGCAGGAAGCCCACCAGCTGCATGGGAACGAAGTAGAAGAAATGGAGCAGGGCATTTCCCAGGCCGGAACCGCCGTCCCGCCAGTTCACCCAGCATGCCACGCCATAGATACTCACGTCCAGGAAGCCGAAGAGGAAGGTGATGATCCAGCCGTTGGCCGAGCACACCGTGGCCAACACCCCCATCAGCGAGCCCAGGGCCGATATGAGCAGCCACGTGACCGCTCCGTTGTCGTCGGCCCCGCGAAGCTTGATGGCGGTTACAATGCAAGTCACCACCGCCATCCCAATCAGGATGAAGGCGCTAAACCATTTGTTGAAAGTCTTCTCAGTCATTGTTCAGATAATCGTGTATTTGTACTGCCAGGGAGGCACCCACCAGGGCGGAGAGTTCTTCCAGGGGGGCATCGGCGATGCGGGCCACGGAACCGTAGTGCATGAGCAGGCGCTGCTCCGTCTTTTCTCCCACGCCCTTGATTTCCCGCAAGGCACTCTGGATAGCGGCTTTGGACCGCAGGTTGCGGTGGAAAGTGATGCCGAAGCGGTGGGCTTCGTCACGGATGCGCTGGAGCACCTTGAGGGCCTGCGAGTTGCGGTCTATAAATAAAGGGTACGGGTCTCCCACCCGGATCACTTCCTCCAGGCGCTTGGCCAGACCCACCACGGTCACCTTTTCCAGAATTCCCAGTTCGGCCAGGGCCTGCCAGGCAAATTCCAGCTGGCCTTTTCCGCCGTCAATCACGATGAGCTGCGGTAGGTCGTCGGGGTCTTCGGCCAGCATGCGGGAATACCGGCGGTTCACCACCTCCTTCATGGAGGCGTAGTCGTTGGCGCCCACCACCGTCTTGATTTTGAAGCGGCGGTAATCCTTCTTGGAGGGCTCGGCGTCTCGGAATACCACGCAGGAAGCCACCGGATTGGTGCCCTGGATGTTGGAATTGTCAAAACACTCCATGTGCCGGGGCAGTACAGGCATATCCAGCGCTTTCTGCAATTCCTGCATCACGCTCATGCGGAAGGCGTCGGGATCCGTGTGTTCCCGCTGCTTGATGCTGTTGAAGTGGAATTCCTTGGCGTTTTTGGCGCTCAACTCCAGCAGGGCCAGCTTGTCCCCACGCTGGGGAATGCGGAAATCCACACCCTCGATCTCCACGTCGGGCAGGAAGGGCACAATCACTTCCCGGGACAGTTCCCCGAACTTATCCTCGATCTCTCCAATGAAAGCCGACAGCATGGCGGCCTCGGACTCCTCAATCTGGCTGCGGAAACCCAGGTTCAGGCTCTGGACGATGGCGCCGCCGCGGATGCGCAGGAAGTTGCCGAAGGCTTCGGCCCCGTCGAAGACCAGGGAGAAGACATCGGCGTCCATGTCGGCCGCCTGAGTGATGATGCTCTTGGCGTAGTGCCGCTCCAGCGTGTGCAATTTCTCCTTATAGACTTGCGCTTCCTCGAAGTTCAGCTTTTCGGCGGCTTCGGCCATCAGGGCTTTGTAATGCTTGATTACATCGCCGCCGCGGCCGGAGAGGATGCGCACGATTTCCTCGATGTTGGCCCCGTACTCCTGTTTGGAGATATTGCCCACGCAGGGGGCCTTGCACTTGCCGATGTGGAAGTTGAGGCAGGGACGGTATTTGTGCCGAAGGATGGCTTCGGAGGTGATTTTGAGGTTACAGGTGCGTAAGGGGTACATTTCCCCGAAGAAGTCCACCAGATTCCGCGCATGCAGGGCGCTGCTGTACGGGCCGAAGTAACGGTTCCCCTTCCCCTTTTCAATGCGGCGGGTGATGAATACCCGGGGGAAATCGTCCCCGGTGACGCAAATCCAGGGATACGTCTTGGAATCCTTGAGCAGGATGTTGTACTTGGGTTTGTACTGCTTGATGAGGTTGTTTTCCAGCAGCAGGGCGTCGGCCTCGGAATCCACCACAGAGAACTGGGCATCGGCAATCTTGCTCACCAGGATGCGCGTTTTGGTGTTGAGCCGCTCCGGGGGCACAAAGTACTGAGCCACGCGTTTGTGCAGGTCTTTGGCCTTGCCCACGTAGATGACTTTTCCCTCGGCGTCATAATAGCGGTACACGCCGGGAGAGTGCGGGAAAAGGGCTATTTTTTCCTTGACAGTCATGCTCTTACAGTACAAAGGTACGCAATTCCTTTCATAATTAAGTTTTTTTTCTTACCTTTGCCATGTTATTCGCACTGAAAAAGAAGAACGTAAACAATAAACTTAAAACCTAACAACATGACAAAGGAAGAAATCGTAAAGCAGGTCAAGGATATTATCGTTGACAAGCTTGGTGTGGAGGAAAGCGCCGTTACCGAGTCTGCTAGCTTCACCAACGACCTGGGTGCCGACTCCCTGGACACCGTAGAACTTCTCATGGAATTCGAACGCGTTTTCGGTATCAAGATTCCCGATGAAGAAACCAGCGGTATCGCCACCGTGGGTGACGCCATCGCCAAAGTTGCAGAAAAGATTGGTGCTTAATTCCCAATCAAACATAAAAAGAGGTCAGCCCGTTTGAGCTGACCTCTTTTTTATATCTGTGATTCAAGTTTAGTTCTTGGGCACGGCGTAGGTGACGCGGAAGACGGGCTTGCGCTCGCTGGCGGGGCCGCAGAGGACACCGCAGTAATAGCGGTCCTTGTCCAGTTCGGTGGTGTAGCTGTAGGACTGCTGCGTAGAGGCCGACATCATCTGGGCCAGCATCATATAATTATAGTAGTTGCTGTAGCCGTAGCTGCTGCCGTAGCCATAGCTGCTGTAGCCGCCGTAACCGCCGTACAGGCTGTTGTAGTAGGAGGCGTACATGAGCTGCTGGTAGTAGTCGCTGTCGTACAGGGAACCGCTGGCGTTGGCCACTTTCTCCGTGTACACGGTGAGCAGCCAGATATCGGAATCCGTGGTGGTGCTCAGGTCCTTGCGGTCCATCAGGGCCTGCAGGTGATACGTGATGTCCGGAGCATACTGGAGGTTGGAGCGGTCTATGTCTCCCTGATTTTCGGAGCTCACGCTGGCGTCGGTGAGACCGGCAAAGGAAACGGTCTTGTTGCCGTCTTCGTCCTCGGACTCCTGCTGGATGGTGGGGCTGAGCACAGACGGGAAGTATTTCATGTCCTCATAATTGTCCGGCATCTCAAAGGGCAGGATGATAGAGGCCTTCACAATAATCACTTTGTCGGGATCTCCTCCGGCCTTGGCGATGGCCGCACGGGTCTTTTCCTGCAGCTCGCTGGCCAGGATGACGGGCTTTAGGCCGCCGCCGCCCTCAATGAGGAGGTCTCCGGTCACTTTGCCCTCGGTGGTGGAATGGGTGGTGCGGTTGAAGCAGTATTGGCTGAAAGCCGTATTGTTGTTCACATAGGTGACTTCGTCGTAGAATTCCGTTTCTCCGGGGAAGAAGATGAAGGTGGAGTCCTTGGCTTCTCCCTTCCAGGTGCTGTGCACGGTGAGAAGACCCAGGTTGTTGTTGCGGGTGTAGTAGTTGTTCTCTACGGTGAGGGAGGAGAAGTTGAACAGGTTGATACGGCCGCCGTTGCCCTCGGGGGCGTCTACGGCCATGTGGATACCGGGTGCTTCGTCCAGCCAGGCGTCGTACATGTCAATCATGTCGTCGTCATCCTCGTCGTCGGCAGGACGCTGCCGCAGGACGGGTCCCACCTTGCGCAGGGCGTCAATGTACTTCTGGGCAAAAGCCTTGGAGAAGGAGATGCTCAGGCTGCCGCTACCGTCGTACACGGGCATGCCGTCGGTAATGAGCTGGTCCGAGTGTTCAATCTCCTGGGTGCAGCCGGTGTTGCTGCCCACGGGCAGACGGGAGGTGAGTTCCGTCACGCGGATATTCTGCAGGATGCGGGCCTGGGTGTCGTCGTTACAGGAGATGGAGTCCGGGGCGAAGTGCAGCGTGAATTTCACGGGAGTGGGGTTGGTACCCAGGTCCAGGGTGTCCACGGCGGGAACCAGCGGGAAAGCCGCTTCGCGGGTGGTGAGGCCGAAGACATCGTCCCGGATGGCGCCGATGGTGAGTTTGGAACTGGAATAGCCGGACAAAGCGTCGGACTTCTTCATCTGGATTTCCGTGAGGTCGAACTCTACCGTATAGATGTCATAGAGGAGGCTTTTATCAATCAGGCCTTCTCCCAGGCTGTTATCCACTTCTACGCAGCCCGGGGCAATCAGGGCCAGGGCCATGCACAGGGCAGGGATGAATTTTCTCATTGAAGTAAATCGTCGTAAAATGCGTTGTAACGGTCCATGTAGCTGCCGTCGGAGAAGGTCTCTTCCTCATAGGGGAGGACCGGAAGACCCAGATCCTCGCAGTGTTTCTTGAGGGAAGCGTCTACATCGGCACAGCCCAGGATGATTCCGTCGGCATACTGAGCGGCAAGTTTTGCAAGTTCCATGCCGTTTGCCTGCTCCGACAGGGTGACGTCCTTGGGTTTGATGGCACCGTACAGGATGGTATTGGCGAAGCCCGGGGAAAGGGGCTCGGCCAGGTTGTCGTCATACAGGGACAGCACCACCTTGGAGTTGGAGAAGATGGGGTCGTCCTTGTAGGCTTTTTTCAGGTAGAGGGGGAGGACGTGGGAAATCCAGCCGGAGCAGTGGATGATATCCGGAGCCCAGCGGAGCTTCTTCACGGTTTCCAGGACGCCGCGGGCGAAGAAGATGGCGCGCTCGCCGTTATCGGCAAAGAATTTACCATGCTCGTCCTGCATAAGCTGCTTGCGGCGGAAGTAGTCCTCGTTGTCAATGAAGTATACCTGGATGCGGGCGGCCGATATGGAGGCCACTTTGATGACCAGCGGGCGGTCCACATCTCCGATGATGATGTTCATCCCGGACAGGCGGATGACCTCATGCAACTGGTTCTTTCGCTCGTTGATGCAGCCATAGCGCGGCATGAATGCGCGGATTTCCTTGCGGCGCTCCTGGATGTCCTGCGGCAGCTCCCGGCAGATTTTGGCAATCCGGGTTTCCGGAAGGTAGGGCTCCATCTCCGAACTAACGAACAGAATCTTCTTGGCGGAATCTCCCATAATACTTTCTTTTAGCTTACAAAGTTACTAATTTTTTTTGAGTTTTTCGGTGGTTTCCGTAACTTTGGGGCGATTATGAGTACTTCCACCATCCGCCGGCGCCTTGTGAGCGCATGGATTTCCACCGTCATCAGCCTGTCGCTTGTACTGTTGCTGGTGGGCGTGGGAACCCTGCTGCTGGTGAATGCCCGGGCCGTGGGAAACTTCTTCAAGGAGAACCTGCAGGTATCCGTGATGCTCAAGCAGCAGGTCACGGAGGAACAGGCTCTCAAGTATGAGCAGCAGATAGCGGCCATGCCCGGGGTGCGTGCCACGCATTACATCTCCCGGGAACAGGGCGTGGAGGAAATGTCCCGCATGCTGGGGCAGGATTTCCTGGACGTGTTTGAGACCGCTCCCGTGCCCATCTCCATCGACGTGAACCTGGAGGCGGCCTATGTGTCGTCCGACAGCCTGGCGGTGGTAAAGGCCCATCTGGCCGAATCTCCGCTGGTGGAGGAAGTGGTGTATCAGACATCCCTGGTGGACGCCCTCAACCAGAACCTGAGGCGCATCTCCCTGGGAATTGTGGTGATGGTGGCGGCGCTGCTGTTCATCTCCTTCGTGCTCATTGCCAACACCGTTCGGCTGGATCTTTTCTCCCGCCGCTTCAGCATCCATACCATGCACCTGGTGGGCGCCACCAAAGGCTATATCCGGGCCCCGTTCATGGGACGGGCGGCCATCCAGGGCCTGTTTGCCGCCCTGCTGGCCATCCTGCTGCTGGTGGGTGCCCTGTATATCCTGAGGGACGAATTCCCGCAGCTTTTCCAGATCTTCGACGTGCGCTCCCTGCTGCAGGTGATGGTGGTGATGGTGGCGTCGGGTGTCATTATCTGCATGGTGAGCACCTTTGTGATGGTGGGCCGTCTGGTGGGTTACAACCGGGACCAGTTATACGCATATTGATTTATGGCTAAAAACACAGATAAGATGGCCCTTGGGGCCAAGAATATCAAATTCATGATAGCGGGCCTGCTGGTGATGGCGGCCGGTTTCCTGCTGCTTTCCGGCGGCGGGTCCCAGGACCCTCAGGTGTTCAATTACGCCATGTTCGACTGGCGCCGTCTGGTGGCCGCGCCCATTGTGATTGTGGCGGGAATCGTGGTGGAGATCATTGCCATCATGGGCCGTTTTAAAACAGAAGAATAGTTATGGATTGGTGGCAGGCATTTGTGCTGGGCCTTGTGCAGGGCCTCACGGAGTTTCTTCCGGTGTCCAGTTCCGGACATCTGCTCATCTTCAAGGAGTTGGTGGGGGCCGATACCGAGGGCTTCCTGGATTTCACCGTCACCGTGCATTTTGCCACGGTGCTGGCTACGCTGGTGGTGTTCTGGAAAGCCATCTGGAACCTGCTCAAAGGCTTTTTCCGGTTCAAGTATAACGACGAGACCGATTATATCTGCAAAATCCTGGTTTCCTGCATTCCGGTTGCCCTGGTGGGCTTCCTGTTCAAGGATCAGGTAGAGGCCCTGTTCAGCGGGGAACTGTGGCAGGTGGGCGTGGGCCTTTGCATTACCGCCGCCCTGCTCATTTTCTCCGACAACGCCGGCAAGCATTTCAAAGTGCCTGTGGCCAAGGACACCCGAAACGGCATTTCCTACTGGCAGGCCTTTGTGGTGGGTATCGCCCAGGCGTTTGCCACCGTACCGGGCGTGTCCCGCAGCGGCAGCACCATCGCCACGGGCCTTCTCACCGGTGTCAAGCGGGAAAGCATGGCCCAGTTCTCCTTCCTCATGGTACTCATCCCCATCATTGGGGAGCAGAGCCTGGATTTGCTCAAAGTGGCCACCGGAGACGCCGCCTTCGGGGCCGGTGTGGGTACGCTGCCTTTAATCCTGGGCTTCGTGTCGGCCTTCATCAGCGGCCTCTTCGCGTGCAAAGTGATGATTGCCATCGTCAAGAAAGCCAAGCTCAGTTGGTTTGCCCTGTACTGCTTCCTGGTTGCCATCCTCATCTTCCTCTTGGGTTAAATGCCTAAACATTTGACATATTTTGTCTCCGACACCCACCTGGGCGCCCAGACGGCCGATCCCTTCCGTCGGGAAAGGGCTTTTGTGAAGTTTCTCAAGGACATCAACACCCCCGAGACGGCTGCGGTGTATCTGCTGGGAGACATCTTTGACTTCTGGTACGAATACCGCTTTGTGGTGCCCAAGGGCTACACCCGCGTGCTGGGAGCCCTCACAGACCTGGTGGACGCCGGTATCAAGGTGTATTTCTTCGAGGGCAACCACGACATCTGGACTTTCAGCTACCTCCAGGAACTGGGCATTGAGAAACTGCGTCAGCCCTATGTGACCGACATCGGGGGCAAGCGCTTCTGCCTGGGGCACGGAGACGGCCTGGGCCCCGGAAATCACTGGTATAAGTTTGTGAAAGGCGTTTTCAGCCAGCATTGGGCACAGGTGCTGTTCTCCACCCTGCATCCCTGGATTGCCTTCAAGTGGGCCACCGGCTGGAGCAGCCGTTCCCGCAACGAGAAACCCATTGCCTATCATTTCAAAGGGGAGGATGAACCGCTCTACATCTTCTGCAAGGACTTCCAGGCGCATCAGCCCGTGAACTACTTCATCTTCGGTCACTACCATTCCCGCGTGGACATGCCCGTGGGCACCGCCCGTCTGCTGATGCTGGGAGACTGGATGACCGCCCCCAACTGGATGGTCTTTGACACCGACACCCAGCAGCTGACCGTTCAGGGTTAAACCTCGCATAGAGGTTAATTACCTCATTATCAATAAACTAGGTTTTTCTCTTGATCCTGTTTGGTATCAAGAGAAAAAGACAACATATTGATAATTAAATAGTTACTATTGTTTCGGGATTTGCGCGGAATAATTGGTATTATGTTTGATAATGTATAGCTTTGCAAAGATGAAAAACCGCTTTTATATCGCTGTTCTGTTCGGGCTTCTTTTAGCCGCGCCGATAGCCGGTGCGCAGGGGCATGTGCGCCGCGCCATGGAGAAAGCCCGGGAGCGGCAGGAAGCCATGGCCCGTGCCCAGGTGAGCAGCGAGGAAGGAGTATCGGCCGATGCCGGCTGGCTGCGGATGAAGGTAGAGAATGGTGATACCACGTACTTCGACGTCCTGCCGCCCATCTACATCTTCGGTCACGGCAGCAAGAACGCCCAGAAAAACTGGAGGGACTATTATCAGCTGGTATGGCGCTTTGCGCGCGTGTACCCTTATGCATTAGCCTCCGGCGGCCTCAAAAAGCAGGTGGACAGTACCCTCAATGCCAATCACTACAAAGGCCTCCGTAAGCAGATGTACATGGATGCCATCCAGAACCAGCTGTTCAAGGACTTCGAGGGAGCCCTCCGGAGCATGACCATTTCCCAGGGGGCTGTACTGCTTAAACTGATAGGACGGGAAACAGGCCTCACCCCTTACGAGATTATCCACGACTACAAAAGCAGCGCCGCGGCCGGCTTCTGGCAGGCCATCGCCAAACTCTTCGACAACGACCTCAAATCCAAGTACGACCCCGACGGGGCCGACAAAGAGCTGGAGGAGCTGGCGCAAATCTGGCATGCCGGGGATTTTCCGGCTCTCTACTGGTCTGTTTTCTGGGAATATCCTCCCAAAATCAACGTCCCCGAAAGCTATTTCAAGTAATCCCGTTTCCGCGTGTCGAAAATGCGCGGAACTTTTTTTCAACATTATTTGTAACTGCCGATAAAATGCGGTAGTTAGGTTTCGAATTCCGCGGTCGAAAATGTTGAAAAACTTTGTAAAAATATTTGGTGATTCGGAATTTTTTTGTAACTTTGCAATCCCCAAATTGGAGCAAAAAGCACCCAACCAGCTGAGTTTCAATGAGTTAGGGACTAATAAGGAAATTTTAAAAACATTACAGCAATGTTACAGCCTAAAAGAACAAAATTCAGAAGGGAACAGAAAAACCGCATGAAGGGCAATTCCGGTCGTGGTTCCTTCGGCCTCAAGAACCTCGAGAACTGCTGGCTCACTGCCCACCAGATCGAGGCTGCCCGTCAGGCCATTTCCCGTAGGATGAACCGTGAAGGTCAGATCTGGATCCGTGTCTTCCCTGTGAAGCCGTTCACCGCCAAGCCGCTCGATACCCGTATGGGTAAAGGTAAGGGTGATCCTCAGGGCTTCGTCGTCGCTCCTATCACTCCCGGCCGTATCCTCTTCGAGGCCGAGGGCGTGTCCCTCGCCACCGCCAAGGAGGCAATGCGTCTCGCCGCAAACAAACTTCCCGTTGCCACCAAGTTCGTGGTCCGCAGGGATTATGTAGAAGAATAATTAACGGAGGAGAAGAAAATGAAAGTATCCGAAGTACGTGAGATGTCCGTCGCCGACCTGCGCGACCGCATCGAAGTGGAAAAGAACAACCTCGACACCATGAAGCTCAATCATGCGATCTCTCCCCTGGAGGACACCTCCAAGATCCGCAAGACCCGTCAGGATATTGCCCGCATGATCACCATCCTGGCCGAGAAAGAGAAACAGCAGAACTAAAGTAGCATCGACCTATGGAAAGAAATCTTCGTAAGGAAAGAGTAGGTATCGTGGTCAGCAACAAGATGGACAAGACCATCGTCGTGGCCGTTGAAACTCACGAAAAGCACCCTATTTACGGTAAATTCGTAAAGAAGACCACCAAGTTCGTTGCCGAGGACGCCAAGAACGAGTGCTCCGAAGGAGATACCGTTCGCATCATGGAGACCCGCCCCCTGAGCAAGACCAAGAACTGGAGATTAGTTGAAATCGTAGAAAAAGTCAAGTAATTATGATACAGCAGGAATCACGTTTAACGGTTGCCGACAACAGCGGTGCTAAGGAAGTCCTCTGCATCCGCGTGCTGGGCGGGACCCGTCACCGTTACGCCACCATCGGCGAGACCATCGTCGTGACCGTCAAGAGCGCCATCCCCGGTGGCGACATCAAGAAGGGCACCGTGACCAAGGCCGTCGTTGTGCGCACCAAGAAGGAAATCCGTCGTCCCGACGGTTCTTATATCCGTTTCGACGAGAATGCATGCGTTCTGCTCAACGGCGCAGGCGAACTCCGCGGTACCCGTATTTTCGGTCCCGTCGCCCGCGAACTCCGCGAGAACTACATGAAAATTGTTTCACTGGCACCGGAGGTCCTCTAATATATAGATACGCGTTATGAAAAAGTACAACATCAAGAAAGGCGATACCGTGTATGTGAATGCCGGTAACGACAAGGGCAAGACCGGAAAAGTTCTGGAAGTGCTCCGCGACAAAGACCGCGTCATCGTAGAGGGCGTCAACATGGTGTCCAAGCACACCAAACCCAACCCCAAGGCTCCCCAGGGTGGTATCATCAAACAGGAAGCCGGTATCCACATCTCCAACGTGCAGCTGGTAGACAACGCCGGCAAGCCCACCAAGGTGGCCCACAAGGAGGTTGATGGAAAGAAGGTCCGTATTGCTAAAACAACCGGAGAGGAGATCAAGTAATTATGGCAAAGAAAGCAAACAAACCCGCAGAAGTCCAGGCTCTCCCTACCGGATATTGCCCGGATCTTAAGAAAGTTTACAAGGAGGAGATCGTTCCCGCTCTGGTGAAGCAGTTCTCCTATACTACCGTGATGCAGGTTCCCCGCCTGGTCAAAATCACCCTTAACGAAGGTGTCGGCGACGCCACCCAGGACAAGAAGATGGTAGAAGAGGCCGCCGAGGAACTCTCCATCATCGCCGGTCAGAAGGCTGTCATCACCAACTCCCGTAAGGATATCTCCAACTTCAAACTCCGTAAGGGCATGCCCATCGGCGCCAAGGTTACCCTCCGCGACGTCCGCATGTACGAGTTCCTGGAGCGTCTCATCCGCGTGGCTCTGCCCCGTATCCGCGACTTCAACGGTATCTCCGAGAAAATGGACGGTCAGGGTAACTACACCCTCGGTATCAAGGAGCAGATCATCTTCCCCGAAATCGAGATCGACAAGAACCCCCGTATCCACGGTGTGGAGATCACCTTCGTGACCACCGCCAAGACCGACGAAGAGGCTCACGCCCTTCTTAAAGCCTTCGGCCTCCCGTTCAAGAAACACAATAACTAAGATAGTAGCATGGCAAAGGAATCAATGAAAGCTCGCGAAGTCAAACGCGCGAAATTAGTTGCTAAGTACGCCGCCAAGCGCGCTGCTCTGAAGGAAGCCGGCGACTACGCCGCTCTGGACAAGCTCCCCAAGAACGCCAGCCCCGTACGTCTCCACAACCGCTGCTCCCTCACCGGTCGTCCCAAGGGTTACATGCGTGAATTCGGCCTCAGCCGTATCCAGTTCCGCGAAATGGCCTCCCAGGGCCTCATCCCGGGCGTCAAGAAGGCCAGCTGGTAACAGAAAGACACCTTATTATTATTAACAATCGGATATCGGGCGCCGCAATGACGCCGGTCCACAAAAAGACAAAAAAATGACTGATCCTATTGCAGATTATCTGACCAGAATCCGCAACGCTTACAGCGCTGGCAAGAAAGTGGTGGAAATCCCTTCGTCCAACATGAAGGTGGCCATCACCAAGATTCTGTTCGAGAAGGGTTACATCCTCTCCTACAAGATTGTGGAAGGCAACCCTTACAACACCATCAAGATCGCCCTCAAGTATCACCCCGAGACCAAGGCTGCTGCCATCAAGAGCATCCAGCGCGTAAGTACTCCCGGTCTGCGTAAATATGCCGATGTGGCTGGTATGCCCCGCGTCCTCAATGGCCTGGGTATCGCCATCCTGTCCACCTCCAAGGGCGTCATCACCGACAAAGAGGCCAAAGAGCTGAATGTGGGCGGTGAAGTTATTTGCTATGTATACTAATCAACGAATCTAAACATTATGTCAAGAATCGGTAAATTACCTGTAGTCCTTCCGGCCAATACCAAGGCTGAGCTCCTGGATGGCAACATCGTGAAGGTGAAAGGCCCTAATGGCGAGATGTGCCAGAAGGTGGATCCGGATATCACCGTGACCATCGAGGGAAATGAAATCAAGTTCACCCGTCCCAGCGACCTCCCCCGCTTCCGCAGCATGCACGGCCTGTATCGCGCCCTTGTCCACAACATGGTGGTTGGCGTGAGCGAAGGCTTCACCATCAAGCAGGAATTCGTGGGTGTGGGTTACCGCGTGGCCGCTCAGGGTCAGCTCCTCACCATGTCTCTGGGTTACTCCCATGACATCCAGATGATGCTGCCCAAGGAGATCACCGCCGAGACTCCCCAGGTGCGTAAGGGTGAGAATCCTATCCTTATCCTGAAGAGCGCCGACAAACAGCTGGTTGGCCAGGTGGCCGCCAAGATCCGTTCGTTCCGCCGTCCTGAACCTTATAAGGGCAAGGGTATCAAGTTTGTGGGTGAGCAGCTCCGTCGCAAGGCTGGTAAAACTGCTTCGGCCAAATAATTAGAAGGAGGAAAGAATTATGGCACTCAATAGAATTGAAAGAAGAAGAAGGATTCACTATCGTATCCGCAAGCACGTCAACGGTACCGCCGAGCGTCCCCGCATGGTTGTGTTCCGTTCCAACAAGCAGATCTACGTCCAGGTGGTGAACGACCTCGAGGGCAAGACCCTGGTGGCTGCCGCCTCCAACGACAAAGTTCTGGCCGCCCAGACCAAGGGCAAGAACGGCAAGGAAGCCGCCGCCATCGTCGGCAAGGCTATCGCCGAGCGCGCCCTCGCAGCCGGTATCAACCAGGTTGCTTTCGACCGCGGAGGTTATCTCTTCCACGGCAGAGTTAAATCTTTGGCCGACGCTGCCCGTGAAGGCGGCCTCGCATTCTAATACTCAGCACTACTATGGCAAATCAAAACGTAAAAAGAGTTAAGACCTCTGACCTTGAGCTCAAGGACAGACTGGTAGCCATCAACCGTGTTACCAAGGTCACCAAGGGCGGCCGTCACTTCCGCTTTGCCGCCATCGTCGTAGTAGGCGACGAGAATGGTGTCGTAGGCTACGGCCTGGGCAAAGCCAACGAAGTCACCGCTGCTATCGCCAAGGGTGTGGAAGATGCCAAGAAGAACCTGGTGAAGGTTCCCGTCATCAACACCACCATCCCCCACGAGCAAGTGGCCCGTTTCGGCGGCGCCGAGGTATTCATGAAACCCGCTGCTCCCGGTACCGGTGTAAAGGCCGGCGGTGCCATGCGCGCCGTGTTCGAGAGCGCCGGTGTCCAGAACGTTCTGGCCAAGTCCAAGGGTTCTTCCAACCCCCACAACCTGGTGAAAGCCACTATCGCCGCTCTTACCGAGATGCGCGACGCTTACACCGTGGCCGGCCTTCGTGGCGTTCCCATGAACAAAGTTTTTAACGGTTAATACTTGAGAGATTATGGCAAAGCTTAAGATTACCCAGGTTCGCTCCAAGAACGGAGAAACCAAGCGTCAGATCGCTAACCTCAAGACTCTCGGTATCCGCCGGATGCACCATGAGGATACCCCCATCACCCGCGGCATGCTTGAAAAAGTACAGCATCTGGTTACTTATGAAGTAATTGACTAAGAGGAGGACTAGAGATGAAACTTGAAAATCTGAAGCCCGCAAAGGGCGCTACCCATAACACCAAGCGCGTCGGTCGCGGCCAGGGTTCCGGTAAGGGCGGCACTGCCACCCGCGGTACCAAGGGCGCACAGGCCCGTGCCGGTTATGAACACAAGGTTGGTTTCGAAGGCGGTCAGATGCCCATTCAGCGCCGTCTCCCGAAGTTCGGCTTCAAGAACCCCACCCGTGTAGAATTCAAGGCCGTGAACGTGGCCACCCTGCAGGCCCTCAGCGAAAAGCTGAACCTGAAGGCCATCGATGTGGACACCCTGATCACCGCCGGTATCGCTTCCAAGGGAGAACTTGTGAAGGTACTGGGCAACGGTGAGATCACCGCCGCCATCGAGGTGAAGGCCAACGCCTTCTCCGCATCCGCCACCAAGAAGATTGAGGCTGCCGGAGGTAAAGCAATCGTTACTGAATAAGCACAGCGATGAAGAAGTTTATTGAGACAATCAAAAACATCTACAACATCGAGGAACTGCGCAAGCGAATCGGTTACACCATCCTGCTTGTGCTGGTCTACCGACTGGGTAGCTTCATCCTCCTTCCGGGCCTCGATCCCGAGGTTCTGAAGGGAGGTATCGCAGGTACCCAGGAGGGCCTCGTCGGTCTTCTCAATATGTTCTCCGGCGGTGCCTTCGGTAATGCATCCATCTTCGCCCTCGGTGTAATGCCGTATATCTCGGCATCTATCGTCGTCCAGCTTCTGGGCATGTTCGTTCCCGCCTTCCGCAAAATGCAGATGGAAGGTGAGAGCGGCCGCCGGAAGATGAACCAGATCACCCGCTATCTCACTGTGGCCATCCTCGCCATCCAGGGTCCCGCCTACGTCGCCGGCATGATTCCCGCCGGTGCCCGTACCGTTGCCTGGAGCCCCTTCATGTTCAACCTGGTGTCTACCGTCATCCTGATGGCCGGCTCCATGTTCGTGATGTGGCTGGGCGAGCGCATCACCGACCGCGGTATCGGCAACGGTATCTCCCTCATCATCATGATCGGTATCGTAGCCCGTCTGCCTTACGCCCTCTTCGCCGAAGGTGTGCAGAAATTCACCGGTAACGGTGTGGGTGGTCCCCTCCTGTTCATTGTGGAAATGGTTGTTTGGGTGCTCGTCATCCTGGCTGCCATCGCCCTTGTACAGGCTGTCCGCAAAGTTCCCGTGCAGTATGCCAAGCGTGTTATCGGCAACAAGCAGTATGGTGGTGTGCGCCAGTACATCCCGCTCAAGATCAATGCCGCCGGCGTGATGCCCATCATCTTCGCCCAGGCTCTGATGATGTTCCCGATGCTGCTGGGCCGCTACGATGCCACCCGTGGCATTGCCGCTGCCTTCTCCAGCTACACCACTGTTTGGTATAACATCGTGTTCGGCCTCCTGGTCATCATCTTCACGTACTTCTATACCGCCGTTACGGTGAACCCCACCATGATGGCCGAAGACATGAAGAAGAACGGCGGCTTCATCCCCGGTGTCAAGCCCGGTAAGAAGACGGCCGAATACCTGGACAGCATCATGACCAAGGTGACCCTCCCGGGTTCCATTTTCCTGGCCATGATCGCCTGTATGCCGGCGCTTGCCAATGTGATGGGTGTGAACAACCAGTTCGCCAGCTTCTTCGGCGGCACCTCGCTGCTGATCATGGTGGGCGTAATCCTGGACACCCTCCAGCAGATTGAAAGCTATCTGCTCATGCGCCACTACGACGGACTCATGAAGACCGGCCGTCTTACCGGCCGCTCTGGCATGTAATTTTTGAATGTATTGTTGAAGATCGATATGATCAGGCCTAAAACCGAGGAAGAAATCGAATTGCTCCGGATCAACGGTGACCTGGTGTCCCGTACCCTGGCCGAGGTCGGTAAGCTGGTCGCCCCAGGTGTGACAACTGCGAAGTTGAATGAGGTGGCCGAGACCTTTATCCGTGACCATGGCGCAATTCCTTCCTTCAAAGGTTTCGATGGCTTTCCCGCAGCGCTCTGCATGAGCGTGAACGATGTGGTCGTGCACGGTTTTCCGTCCGACAAACCTCTGGAAGAGGGAGACATCGTTTCCGTGGATTGCGGAACCCTGTACAAGGGGTACAACGGAGATTCGGCCTACACCTTCCCTGTGGGGGAGGTGGACGCCGAAACCCGGAAGCTCCTGGACGTCACCAAGGCGTCCCTGTACAAGGGTATCGAGGCTGCTGTGGCTGGCAATCGCACAGGCGATATCGGATACGCGGTGCAGTCGTACGCTGAGTCATTCGGTTTTTCCGTTGTCCGGGAATTGGAAGGACACGGAGTCGGGAAGGAGATGCACGAGGAACCCGGTGTTCCCAACTATGGGAGAAGGGGTCACGGAGCACGCCTCCTTGACGGAATGACCATCTGCATTGAGCCGATGATTTGTGCAGGCGGCAGAGGTGTGTATCTTGCAAGAAATGGTTGGGCAGTACACACCGCCGATCACAAGAACGCGGCGCATTATGAGCTTACGGTTGTTGTCCGTAAAGGCCGGGCCGAGCAACTGTCGACCTTCGACTACATTGAGAAAGATGGTTCCATTAAATTTTAAAGTGACTTTTTAACAATGTCCAAACAAGTAGCTATCGAGCAGGACGGTACAGTGATTGAGACCCTCCCCAACGCGATGTTCCGCGTAGAGCTGGAAAACGGTCATGTCCTCCTCTGCAACATTTCAGGTAAGATGAGGATGAACTTTATCCATATCCTTCTCGGTGACCGGGTCAAAGTTGAAATCTCGCCTTACGATTTAACCAAAGGAAGAATTTCTTTCAGATACAAATAAAAATTAGATAACGATGAAAGTCAAGACCTCCATCAAGAAACGCAGTGAAGACTGCAAGATTGTCCGGCGTAAAGGCCGCCTGTACGTTATCTGCAAGAAGAACTAAAAGTACAGATAGAATATGGCTAGAATCGCCGGTGTTGATTTACCCAACAACAAACACGGAGTTATAGGTCTTACCTATATCTACGGAATCGGCCGCAGCAGTGCCCAGACTATCCTGGACAAGTGCGGCATCGACCCTACTATTAAAGTCGGAGACTGGAACGACGAGCAGATCGCCGCTATCCGTGCCCTCATCAACGAAGAGTTCAAGATCGAGGGTGAACTCCGCTCTTCCGTCCAGATGGACATCAAACGCCTCATGGATATCGGTTGCTACCGTGGTATCCGCCACCGCGCAGGCCTGCCTGTGCGTGGTCAGAGCACCAAGAACAACGCACGTACCCGTAAGGGTAAGAAGAAGACCGTTGCCAACAAGAAGAAAGCAACCAAGTAAAGTCTGATCAGTTATGGCAAAGAAAACTACAACTACCAAGAAAAGAGTTGTAGGCCCACATTTCCTCCACCTTCAACAACGTCATCGTTTCCCTGTGCAACGCCCAGGGTCAGGTGATCAGCTGGTCTTCCGCCGGTAAGTGCGGTTTCCGCGGCTCCAAGAAGAACACTCCCTACGCCGCCCAGATGGCCGCAGAAGATGCGTCCAAGACCGCTTTCGACGCTGGCCTCCGCAAGGTCAAGTGCTATGTAAAGGGCCCGGGTGCCGGTCGTGAGAGCGCCATCCGTACCATCAATAATGCCGGTATCGTGGTTACCGAGATCATCGACGTCACCCCCATGCCGCACAATGGTTGCCGTCCTAAGGGCCGCCGTAAGGTTTAATTTTTAACTAAAGAAGAACTATGGCAAGATATACTGGTCCTACCACCCGCATCGCCCGTAAATTCGGCGAGCCCATCTATGGCCCCGACAAAACCTTCGAGAAGAGAAACACCCCTCCCGGACAGCACGGTCTGGCCGCCAAGCGCAAGAAGCAGAAGGAGTATGGTACTCAGCTCAAGGAAAAGCAGAAAGTGAAGTACATGTACGGTGTGCTGGAGCGTCAGTTCCGTAACACCTATGCCCGTGCCGCCCGCATGAAGGGTCAGACCGGTGAGAACCTCATCCTCCTGCTGGAAGCCCGTCTGGACAACCTAGTGTACCGTCTGGGTATCGCTCCCAGCCGCGCCGCCGCCCGTCAGCTGGTCCTCCACCGCCACATCACCCTGGATGGCGTAGTCTGCAACATCCCCTCCTGCCAGGTAAAGCCCGGTCAGGTGATTGCAGTGCGCGAACGTTCCAAGAGCCTGGAAGTCATTCAGAACAGCATCGCCGCCGCCACCAAATATTCCTGGCTGGAATTCGACGCTGCCACCCTCACCGGTAAGTTCCTGAATGTTCCCGCCCGCGAGGAAATCCCCGAGAACATCAACGAGCAGCTCATCGTTGACCTCTATTCCAAGTAATAGCATTTAACACCGAATACTTATGGCAATCTTAGCATTTCAGAAACCGGACAAGGTGATCATGCTCGAAGGCACCGATACCGTGGGTCGTTTCGAGTTCCGGCCGCTTGAGCCTGGCTACGGACAGACCATCGGCAACGCCCTCCGCCGCATCCTCCTCGCCTCCCTGGAAGGTTTCGCCATTTCCCAGATCCAGATTGCCGGGGTCCAGGACGAGTTCCAGACCATCCCCGGCGTCATCGAGGGAATGCAGGATATCATCCTCAACCTCAAGCAGGTCCGCTTCCGCCGCATGGTGGATACCGTGGACTCCGAGGTGGCGAACATCACCATCAGTGGCAAACAGGAATTTACCGCTGAGGACATCTCCAAAGGATTGTCTTCTTTCAAGGTGTTGAATCCCGAGCTGCACATCTGCTCGCTGGAGCCCTCCGTCAAGATCACCATCTCCCTGACCATCACCAAGGGCCGCGGTTTCGTTCCCGCCGAAGAAGAGCGTGACGAAGCCACCCCCATCGGCACCATTCCCGTGGATGCCATCTATACGCCCATCAGAAAAGTCAACTGGACCGTGGAAAACTACCGCGTGGAGCAGAAGACCGACTATGAGAAGCTGAACCTGGAGATTGTCACCGACGGTTCCATCTCCCCGGAAGCCGCCCTGCAGGATGCAGCCAACATCCTCATCTACCATTTCAAGCTCTTTACCGACGACAAGAAGATCGCCATCGAATCTTCTGTGGAAACCGACAGCAAGGAACTTGACGAGGAGTCCCTGAGGATGCGTCATCTCCTTCTTACCAAGCTGTCCGATATGGGCCTGAGCGTTCGCGCCTTCAACTGCCTGAAAGCCGCCGATATCGACACTTTCGCCGACCTTGTGTCCTACAGCCGCTCCGAACTCATGAAGTTCCGCAACTTCGGCCGCAAGTCCCTGAACGAAATCGACCTCCTGGTAGAGAAGATGAAGCTTTCCTTCGGCATGGATGTCACCAAGTACAATATTGAACCTAAGAAAAAGATCGTTTAACAATGAGACACAATAGAGCAGTCAATCATCTTGGTCGCCAGAGCGGTCACCGCAAGGCTATGCTGGCCAACATGGCATCCTCCCTGAGGCCAAGGCTAAGGCCCTGAAGCCTTATGTTGAGCCCCTCATCACCAAGTCCAAAGAAGATACTACCCACTCCCGCCGCATTGTCTTCAGCTACCTGAAGGACAAAGAGGCAACGGCAGAACTCTTCCGCACCGTGGCTCCCAAAGTGGCCGACCGTCCCGGCGGATACCTCCGTATCCTGCACACCGGTTTCCGCAGCGGTGACGCCGCCGAAATGGTGCTGGTAGAGCTGGTGGACTTCAACGAGGCCGCCCTTGCCGCCGGCAAGAAAGAGGCCAAGAAGACCACCCGTCGCAGCCGCGCCAAGAAGGCCGAAGCCGTCGAGGCTCCCGCCGCCGAGGCTCCTGCTGCTGAGGCTCCCGCAGCCGAAGCTCCTGCCGCCGAGTAGGTTGATACCTTTCAGCAAGGAAACACCCAGCCATTTGCGTGGCCGGGTGTTTTTTTATTCCCTGACGTGCGTATGTGGAAAAAAATTACTATCTTTGAAGACACGGATATAGCCAATAATTATCTAAATTAATAAAAACACAAAACTATGTCAAAGAAAGGTAACAGCAGCATCATCGCCATCGTGGCCATGATTTTCCTGTTCGGCATGATTTCCTTTGTGACCAATCTGGCCGCTCCCATCGGTAATATCTGGAAGATGCAGCCCGGTATCGAGGGCTCCAACTTCTGGGGTATGATGGGTAACATGATGAACTTCCTGGCCTATGCCATCATGGGTATCCCGGCTGGTAAGATGCTCACCAAGTACGGTTACAAGAAAACCGCCCTCATCGCCATCGCAGTGGGTTTCCTGGGTGTGTTCATCCAGTTCCTCTCCGGTATCGTGGGCGTGGGCGGCGTAGCCCTGGGCCTGCCCGCCAACTTCTTTGTGTACCTGCTGGGCGCCTTCGTGGCCGGCTTTGCCATGTGCATGCTCAACACCGTTGTGAACCCCATGCTCAAACTTATGGGCGGTGAGCGTTCCAACCAGTACATCCAGATCGGCGGTTCCTTCAACTCCCTCATGGGTACGCTTACTCCCATGCTGGTGGGTTCCCTCATCGGCACGCTCACCAAGGATTCCCTCATCACCGACGTGAACCCTGTTCTGTTCCTGGCCATGGGCGTGTTTGCCTTTGCCTTCATCGTCCTGCTGTTCGTGAACATCCAGGATCCCGAGGCCGTCAAGGATTCTTCCCATGCTGTGAGCCCCCTCAAGTTCAAGCACTTTGTGCTGGGCGTTATCGCCATCTTCGTGTATGTGGGTGTTGAGGTAGGTATCCCCGGAACCCTCAACTTCTATCTGTCGGATCCCGTGAAGGGCGCCGGCATGGATCCTTCCACCGCCGTCGCTATCGCCGGTTTCGTGGCCGGTACCTACTGGTTCCTCATGCTCATCGGCCGTCTGGTCTCTTCCGTCATTTCCGGTAAGGTGAGCGCCCGTACGCAGCTTACCGCCGTTTCCGGTGTGGCCCTGCTGCTGGTTGTCCTGGCCATCTTCCTGGGTAACTCCTCCACCGTTTCCATGCCCGTGTTCAAGGGCGTGACCGACGGTTTCGGCATGGTGCAGGTTCCTATCGCCGCCCTGCTGCTGGTGATCTGCGGTCTGTGCACCTCCGTCATGTGGGGCACCATCTTCGACCTCGCCTGCGAGGGTCTGGGTGCTTCCACCAACCTGGCATCCGGTATCTTCATGACCATGGTAGTGGGTGGCGGTATCGTTCCGCTTATCCAGAGCGCCCTGGCCGACGCTATCGGCTACATGCCCAGCTACTGGCTGCTGGCCGCCTGTCTGGCCTTCATCCTGTACTTCGCTGCAGTAGGTTCCAAAGTTAAAAAAGCATAATTTCCCCTTATGGCACAAGATTTAGTAATTGGTATCGACGTAGGTGGTCAGACCACCAAATGCGGCATCGTGGATGCCCGTGGCACCGTTCTGGCCCAAACTGTTATCCGCAGCGACAATCATGAGGAGGTTACCCCCTTCATCGCCGAGCTCGCCGAAGCCCTCAACCGCATCATCGCCGAGGCCAAGGCCGAAGGCCGCATCCGCGGTATCGGCGTAGGCGCTCCCAACGGCAACTACTACACCGGCACCATCGAGAGCGCTCCCAACCTGAAGTGGGGCCATAACCGTGTGGAATTCGCCAAGCTGCTGAGCGAGCAGATGAACGGCATTCCGGTGTCCCTCACCAACGACGCCAACGCCGCCGCAGTGGGTGAAATGACCTATGGCGCCGCCCGTGGTATGAAGAACTTCATCATGATTACCCTGGGCACCGGCGTGGGTTCCGGTATCGTTATCAACGGTGAGGTGGTGTATGGCCACGACGGCTTTGCCGGAGAACTGGGCCACACCTGCGCCGTCCGTCATAACGGCCGTCAGTGCGGCTGCGGCAAGCATGGTTGCCTGGAGACTTACTGCAGCGCCATCGGAGTAGCCCGCACCGCCCGCGAATGGCTGGAGATGAGCGACGAACCTTCAGAACTCCGTTCCCTGGACAAGATCACCTCCAAGGACGTCTACGACGCCGCCAAGGACGGTGATCAGCTGGCCCTCAAGATCTTCGATTTCACCGGGCGCATCCTGGGTGAAAAACTGGCCGATTTCATCGAATTCTCGGCTCCCGAGGCCATTGTGCTCTTCGGCGGCCTGGCCCGTTCCAAGGAATTCCTCACAGAGCCCATCCTCAAGGCTATGAATGAGAATGTGCTGCCTCTGTGGAGAGACAAAGTGAAGCTCGTTTACTCTCAGCTCAAGGAATCCGACGCCGCCATCCTGGGTGCATCGGCCCTGGCCTGGGAACTTTAAAACCAGAATGAAAATCCAAAGGTACGTCCTTTTAGCTTTAGCAGTCTGCATACTCGCCGGATGTAATTCCGGCGGGTCTGCAGCTATTGAAAAACAGCTGCAGGAGATGACGCTGCGGGAGAAGGTGGGACAAATGTTTGTTGTCCGGCCCGAGGCTTTGGATCCTGAGGCCTATTACAATTCACCCACGGACCTGAACAATATCAGCCTCCAGGCGGTGAACGAACGCATGCGGGAAACGGCCGCCAAGTATCCCATGGGCGGCGTTGTCCTGTATGCCAACAATATCAAGAATCCCGCACAGCTCACGTCGTTTGTCGCCGAGCTCAAGGCACTTCCTTCCCATCCGCTCCTTTGCATAGACGAGGAAGGCGGTTCGGTGTCCCGCCTGTCCAACAACCAGGCTTTCCGTCTGCCCAAGTATCCCCACATGGCGCAGCTGGCCGCATCCGGCCGCACCAAGGACGTCCATGACGCCGCCTATGAGATTGGCACCTATCTGGCCGGCTACGGCTTTGACGTGGACTTTGCTCCCGTGGCCGACGTGAACACCAATCCGCGCAATGTGGTCATCGGCCCGCGGGCGTTTTCCAATGACCCCAAAGTGGCGGCTTCCATGGTGAAGGCCTTCCTGAAAGGTTTGCAGAAAACCGGCGTGCTGGGCTGTCTCAAGCATTTCCCCGGCCACGGAGACACCACCGCCGATTCCCACTTCGGCTATGCCATGTCCCGCAAAACCTGGGAAGAGATGGAAGACTGTGAGATGATTCCCTTTAAGGCAGGACTGGATGCCGGTGCCAAAATTGTGATGACGGCCCATATCTCCCTGCCCAACGTGACGGGTTCCAATACGCCTTCCACCTTGTCTTCCATGATCCTGCAGGACAAACTGCGCGGGGAACTGGGATTCAAGGGCGTTATCATTACCGATGCCATGGAAATGGGCGCCATCATCCGCCAGTATCCCATTGAGGATGCCTGCGTGATGGCCATCAAGGCCGGGGTGGATATCCTGCTGTGCGTGAGGGAATACCCTCAGGCCTTCGAGACCGTTTTGGCCGCCGTCCGCCGCGGGGAAATTCCTGAATCCCGCATCGACGAAAGCGTCCGTCGCATCCTTGCGTTAAGGAAAAACTAAACTTCCTCTTTTGGAATAGCGAGAATAAAGCGGGCACCCTCTGTATAGTGGGTGTCCAGCCATACTTTTCCACCCAGGTTCTCGGCCATCATCCTGCAGATGCTCAGACCCAGGCCGGCACCCTGCTTGTTGGGATCCAGCTTGATAAAGCGGTCGAAGATGCTCTCGGCCTTGTCTTCGGGGACGCCGGGGCCGTGGTCCTCTACAAAGAAGGTAATATAGCCCGGATTCTCTATGAGGGAACTGCCGAAGACAATGTCTCCTCCATTGCAGTACTTGCAGGCGTTGGTGAGGAAGTTGATAAGGATTTGCTGCACGCGCATGTTGTCGGTCATGTAGCGGGCTTTTTCATCCAGGCCGGGTTGGCGGATAAGCTTGACGCCCGGAGGAATACGGTACTCGATGGCCTTGATGGCCTGCCGTGCCACCTCGTTCAGGTTGGTGGGCACTTTGTTGATGGCGTACCGGCCGTTCTGCATGTCGGCCATATCCAGCATGTCGTTCACCATCACGGTGAGCAGCTGGGTATTGTTCATGATGTAGCTCAGGTATTCGGCTTTTTCTTCATCCGAAACATACCCGTCGGGCAGGCACAGCAGCTGGGAGAAGCCGGTAATGGCGTTGAGCGGGGTGCGGACCTCGTGGCTCATGTTTTGGATGAACGCCGTCTTCATTCTGTTGGCATTCTCGGCCAGGTTGCGCGCTTTTCTAAGCGCACGCATGCCTTGGTACATGCTGATGAAGACAAACAGACCCAGGACGATGAGCAGGATGAAAGCACCTATAATAATCTGTTTTTTGTAGGTGAGCCAGAAAGACTTCGGCTTTTCGAGCACTACGGCGTCGGGGGGAATGAGTGCGGTATCCAGGCCGAAATCCTCCATGGCGCGGTAGTTGAGCGTGGGTACGCCCGCCTCCAGATACACAAAGGGCATCTCGGAGGGCTGCAGACCATGGTCCAATACGTCCAGGATGCGCTGCCGGACGGTGCGGATGTATTCTTCCTGGGAATAACTGAAATATCCGATGACCTTGTTGTGCTTGACCAGGTCCGAACCGAACATGGTGTAGGTGGGAGCGATGGACTCGATGAGCGACAACGTGTTGTGGCGGGTGGATCCGTTATTGGGGAAATCCTTGCGGATGAGCCAGGAACCGTAAATCACGGCCGTCTTGGGACCGGACTCCTGTTTGAGCGTGGCGATGAGCTGGTCCGTGGTGGTGTAGAGGGAGGAAATGCGGTGATAGGTGATTTCCGGATGGTTCTCCAGCATATACTTTTCCAGCCGCCATTGGCGCTCCTTGCTCAGGTAATTCTCTCCGGCTACGAAGAAAAGTTGTTCCAGCCCGGGCTGTATTTGCAGGATGGTTTCTACCGTGCGTCGCAGCATGGACGGTGCGCTCACCAGCGTGAGATTGGCCCCATGGTTCTTGAGGATAATGAGCGAGTGCCGATGCGCTTTGGGATTTCCGGGGCCGAACAGGGTGTAGTCAATGTCGCAGTAATAATCCTGTTCTCCCAGCAGCAGCATGGGGATACCGGGCCAGTGTCGTTGTACATGGGGAGCGAAGTGAAAGCTGCTGCCTCCTACAAGGATGACCAGCCTGGGCCGATGCGTGTGGCGGGCAATCACGCTGTCCCGCGCGTGTTCCAGGGACTCCACGGTGTTGAAGGCCATGAACGGCAGGTTGGAGATTCTGAAGTCCAGATTGGGCCGTTCCTGGATGAGGTCTTCTATGGGCTCCATTATTCGTATTCCCCATTCACTGGTTGTGGCGTGGGAAGAAAGCACGAAGACATCGGCTCCCTTGTCTTGGGCCGCCAGGGCCAGTGGTGTTATGAGGAGCGCCCAAAGGCACAGGAGGATTCGGCGGGTCATAGGCTATGCGGTCTTCTGCAAATATAATTATTTCTCTCCAAAAACACACCACTTCACCACGGGGATTCGGTGCAGAATTTCATAAAGCAGGGGAGAGAGGGCGAAGACCGCCACCGTCAGAATCAGGTACATGGCCACGGGAGGCAGCTGGGTGTACATTGTCATCATGTATCCCAGGCTGGCCACCACCAGATAGTGGACGATATAAAGGCCGAAGCTGGAGCGGGTCATGTAGCCGGCGAACTTACCGGTATGGTCGAACTTGGCCTTGAACCAACCCATCAGGGCCAGGCACATGAGCCAGCCGTAGATGCAGTTGAGGGGGCTGCCCAGATACTGCGGAGAAGTGTTGTCCTGACCGAATGTGGTGCCGATGAGGATGCCGCCGCTGATGATGGCGCAGGCCATCAGCGGAATCCAGGCCTGCCCCACTTTTTCCTGGACTTCGTCGTGCGAGAACACAAAGTATCCCAGCAGGAAGGGGATCAGATAAAACAGGGGTTTGTACAGGTTCAGCAGGCCGTCGGCACTCTCCGGACGGGGATTCTGGATGAGGGTTTGCTCTCCCACCCAGAACAGCACGCCCAGCAGGATGATCCACACGATGTTCAGCTTGCCGCAGGCGTTCCAGAGCTTATCCTTTTTATCGATGGCGCGCACCAGCAGCAGCACCAGACACAGCAGCCACAGCAGCTGAACGAACCATAGGGGACCGATGCCACTGATGGCCATGACCACATACTTGGCCACTGCGGGAATTCCGTCAAACACGCCTTGCCGCTGGGCTACTACGGTGTTGAAATACCCCACCATCCAGTGGAACACGAACAGGCCGATGGTGCCCGGCACCAGCAGCTTGCGCGTACGGGCCTTGAACCACTCCCTGGCGCTGTTCTTTTGCAGGGCATAGCGGGCGCTGATTCCGGCCAGCAGGAACAGCAGAGGCATAAAGTACGGATACAGGATGTACATCACCACATCCTGGTACTGCGGGCACTGCGGGTAATCTCCAAATCCACCGATGCCCCCGAATACACCTTTATTGTTAAAGAAGTAGATGACATGGTAGAACAGTACCAGAAGTACCGTCACCCAGCGCAGATTGTCCAGCCAGTGTTTTCTCATAGGGTAAAGTTATTTCACACAAATCAAAAAATAAACGCCAACCCCAAGGGCTGGCGTTTTGTTTTTTAGTCGTCTATGTCGGTCAGAACGCCGTTGCTGTTGAAACTCAGTTCCAGGCCATTGTCCAGTTGGACGTCATAAGTGGTTTTGAACCACTCATAATCCTTTTTGGCAATCAGGATTCTGCTGCCGGGATAGTTGGTCTGCACATAAGTGCGGACAGCTTCCGGAAGCTGCTCCGGAGCGATGGGTTTGTCGTCACAGGAGGTGATGAACAGGGCCGATGCGGCGAGGACGGAAAGAATCTTTACCAGTTTCATCGTACGCGGATTTTAGTCGTCAATACCTACAAATTTGCCTTCTTTGTCGAAGCGGAGGTCCAGGTCGTTCATCAGTTCCACCTCATAGCCATACCATTTCTTGGAAATCTTGATAATGGCGATGTTGGGGTAGGTACCCTTTACATAACTGGCAATGGCGGCGGGAACCAGGGCGGCGGGAACGCTCTTGTACTCGCAGTCCACTTTGGTCCAGTTGCCCTGAGCGTCGAATTCCACCTTGGTGCCATCGTTCAGACGGGCCTCATATTCGGTCTTTGCCATCTCCACATCTATCTGGGCATAGGCAATGGCAGCCTCCGGGAAATACTGCTTGACGAAGGTTTTAGCCGCCGCGGGAAGTTGTTCCACAGGGATAGGGCGGTCATCTGCGAAGCACACGGCAGACATCATCAGGGCCACAAAGGCTGTCAGGAAATGCTTAATACTTCTCATATATCATCATTATACACCTGCAAAGTTAGAAAATTATTCAAAAATGCGTATCTTCACCCTATGAAAAGGATTCTTTGTATTCTCCTGACGCTCTCATGGGCGCTCATTACCTTTGCCCAGAAGCCGCAGAGTTATCTGGAAGCCAAGGATCTTCCAAACATTCTCAGTTTCCTCCCTGCCCCACCGGCAGAAGGTTCTCCCACTTTTGAGGCCGATAAAGCCATCCACGACTGGGCGATGGGCCTGCGGGACCCGGAACGCATCCGTAGGGCCGTCCTGGAAGGAACCACCAACGTGGATACGATGGCCCTGTACTTCAGCGGCGCCTTCGGCCGCCAGCTTTCCCGGGAGGCCACACCCCGGACGATGTATCTGCTGGACCGTTGCATCCGCACCTTCCGCCTGGCTGCTTCCAAACCCAAGAAAGCCTATATGCGCAAGCGTCCGTTCGTCTATTACAACGAGCCCACCCGCATTCCTCAGGACGAAGAATATGAGCGGAACACAGGATCCTATCCCTCCGGCCATTCTACACGTGGCTGGGGCATGGCCCTGGTGCTTTCCCAGTTGAACCCCGAACGGCAGGACACCATCATGTCGGCCGGTTATCAGTGGGGACAGAGCCGGGTCATCACAAATTACCACTGGCAGAGCGACGTGGACGCCGCCAGGATGATGACATCGGCCAGTTTTGCGCGCCTGCAGGCCTGTGAAGAATACCGCAAGGATTTGGCCGCCGCCATGGAGGAGTTGTCCACCACGGCACCTTCCCCTGCCGAAGACGACGAGTGGATGCTCCGCAAGTGGATCCATACCATAGCCTCGGACCGGTTTGGCGGCCGCAAGCCCATGACCCCTTATGAAGACATTACCATCAACTATCTGGCGGGGCAACTGGAAGAACTGGGTCTGGAACCCGCCTTTGACGGCAGCTGGTTCCAACCTTTCCAAATGGTTTCCGTCACGTCCCGTCCGGAGGGTAACAGGATAAGCGTCAAGGGGAAGAAGAAAGCGCAGCTCCTTTACCCCGACGACCTCATTGTTTGGACCTCGCGTGCCACCGACAAAGTAGAGATTCCCCAGGCCGAATACGTCTTCTGCGGTTTTGGCATCCACGCCCCGGAGTATGGCTGGGACGACTATGCAGGCGTAGATGTGAAGGGAAAGATTGTCATTGCCATGGTGAACGATCCCGGATACTACGACCATTCCCTTTTCCAGGGCCGCAACATGACCTATTATGGCCGATGGCTGTATAAATTTGAAGAAGCCACTCGCCAGGGTGCCGCCGGCTGCCTGGTACTGCACAATACCGAGGCGGCCAGTTATGGCTGGCATGTATGCGTGAATGGTCACCTGGAAGATAACCTGGCCCTGTACAACCCCGAAACCCGCAACGCCGACGAACTGGGAATGAAAGGCTGGCTGCACGAGAACGGTGCCCGAAAACTGTTCACCGCTGCAGGAATGGATATGGATGCCGCCCTGGCCGCCGCCAAAAAGCCGGGTTTCAAGAGCTTCCCGCTCAAGGTAAAAGGAGATGTAAAGATGGCTGTTAGCTATGATATCCGGGAAACCCGCAACGTGGGAGCCATCCTTCGCGGCACCGGCGAAGAAAGCGGCACTGTTGTCGTCAGTGCCCACTGGGACCATCTGGGGATTGGCACACCCGACGAAAAAAAGGACAGCATCTACAATGGTGCGGCCGACAACGCCTCCGGGATGGCCGGCGCCCTGCTCACCGCCAAAAAGTTCCTGGCCCTTAAGGACAGGCCCCGCTGCAACGTACTCTTCCTTTTCCCCTCATCGGAGGAAAGCGGACTCTTCGGATCGGCCTACTATTGCGAGAACCCGGCCGTGCCCATGGAAAAGACCATTGCCTGCCTCAATTATGAAAGTATCGGCCCGGCTCCCCTTACGCGGGATGTGGTTATCCTGGGCGGAGGAAACAGCGTACTGGACTCCTATTACGTGGCCGCCGCGGCTGCGCAGGGGCGATACATCTTCTTTGACGACGACAATTCCGACGGCTGGTTCTACAGGTCGGACCATTATAATTTTGTAAAGAAAGGCGTTCCCGCCGTGGTCATGGAGAATGGGCTTCATCCCGCCGATCCCGGCAAGCCGGACAAGTATCCGATGGAGAGCTGGTACCACAAACCCTCCGACGAATACCGGAAGGACTGGGACCTCAGCGGCACGGTGGCCAATGTGGACCTGGTCTTCAGTGTGGCCCTGTCACTGGCCAACACATTTTGAAAACTACTTGGTTCCGAAGATGCGGTCTCCGGCGTCTCCCAGGCCGGGAACGATGTAGGCGTTCTGGTTCAGTTTCTCATCCACGGCGGCCAGGTAGATGTCTACGTCGGGATGTTCCCGCTGTACGCGCTCGATGCCTTCCGGTGCGCCCACCAGGCACATGAGCCGGATGTTGTTGCAGCCGCGCTCCTTGAGCATGGAAAGGGCGTCGCAGGCGCTTCCGCCGGTGGCCAGCATAGGGTCGGTCACAATGACCAGACGGTCCTGGATATCCTCGGGAAGCTTGCAGAAGTACACCACGGGATTGTGGGTTTCCTCGTCACGATACAGGCCGATGTGACCCACCTTGGCCACGGGAACCAGGGTTTGCAGGCCTTCCACCATGCCCATGCCGGCGCGCAGGATGGGAACGATGGCCAGTTTGCGGCCGCTGATGCGCTTGGCTACGGTTTTGCAGATAGGGGTCTCGATCTCCAGATCTTCCAACGGAAGGTCACGGGTGAGTTCGTAGCCCATCAGCAGGGCGATTTCCTTCAGCAGTTCACGGAAGTCCTTGGAACCGGTTTCCTTTTTGCGCATGATGGTCAGCTTATGCTGAATCATGGGATGGTTAATCACATGCAATTGGCTCATATCAGTATTGGGGTTTTGTTTTCGAAGTACAAAGATAGTAAAAAAGGCTTATCTTTGCTCAATGAAACGATATTTCCTTCCCTTATTCCTGGCTTTGGCTTGCGCCTGTGCGCAAAAGCCGGCTCAGACTTTTCCCGAACCCGTTTTTGAGCAGCATTTCACAGACTCCACGCTGCGGCTGGACTATGTCTTCTGCGGTGATTCCCGCCATCAGGCCATCTATCTGCAGGGCATGGCCAAGACCGGTCCCTGGGCGGGGCGCCGGAATCGGCTGGACCAGGTCCTGTTGAGGGGAAACGGCCAGGTGCGGGTGAAAGATCCCGCCTCGGGGGCGCCGTTATACGTCAACTCCTTCTCCACCCTCTTCCAGGAGTGGCAGGACTATGAGGAAGCCCGGAACGTTCAGAAGGCCTATGAGAACTGCCTGCAGGTGCCCTTTCCTAAGGACACGGTGGACATCGAGGTGGTCCTCACCGACAAGCACGGAAAAGTATCGGCCCGCATGGAACACCGGGTGGTGCCGCAGGACATCCTCATCCGCCGGTTGCAGGGCCCGGAAACGCTTGTAGAAAGCCTCTGGGGGAAGAGTTCCCTTGAAAGCGCCATCGACATTGTGCTTCTGGCCGAGGGGTACACGGCCGCCGAGGAGGGTAAGTTCTTTGCCGATGCCGCCCGCGCCCGCGACGCCCTCTTCGGCCATGAGCCTTTTGCCGCCCGCCGGAACCACTTTGCCATCCGTGCCGTCTTTGCCCCGTCAAAGGACAGCGGCCCCAGCATCCCGCATCAGGGAGAGTGGCACCAGACGCTGGTGGACAGCCATTTCGACACCTTCTACAGCGAGCGCTATCTCACCACATCGGCCCAGCAAAAGGTGTACGACGCCCTGGGTGATGTTCCCTTCGAGCACATCATCGTGCTGGTGAACACCCCGGTGTACGGCGGAGGCGGCATCTTCAACAACCTCACCATCATGGGCAGCGACCACCCTACCTTCAACCAGGTGCTGGTGCATGAGTTCGGCCACGCCTTTGGCGGCCTGGGGGATGAATATTTCTACGGAGACCAGGAGGAAACCCCTTATCCGGCCGATACGGAGCCCTGGGAGCCCAACATCACCACGCTCAAGGACTTTGCCTCCAAATGGCAGGACATGTTGCCGGAAGGCACGCCTGTGCCCACACCCGTGGATTCCCTGGAGAACCAGGATGTCCGCAAAATCTGGCACACGCTCTCCCCGGAACAAAAGGCTCTCCTGAATGGCCAGGTGGGCGTTTTCGAGGGTGCCGGCTACCAGGCACACGGGGTGTATCGGCCTGTCCAGGAATGCCGGATGAAGATCAACGAGTGCGAGGAATTCTGCCCCGTATGCACCCGTGCCATCAACCGGATGATAGACTATTACACCCGATAAGAGGGTTTTTCTCAAAAAAGTCCAGAAAATATTTGCAGGTTCAAAAAAAAGAGTTACCTTTGCAATCCCGTTCGCGGAAATAGCTCAGTTGGTAGAGCACGACCTTGCCAAGGTCGGGGTCGCGAGTTCGAGTCTCGTTTTCCGCTCTAAACGACAACGACAGCCCTTGTGGCTGTCGTTTGGCGTTTAAAGGAGAGACTCGTACGGGCGACCCCAGCCCCCCGAGGGGGCAGGCGCCTCCGGATATAATTGGACCAAGTCCAAAACCATGTGTTAAGGAATGTAATTGAGAATAAGTGAGTACCTTTGTACGAACGTTACAAAAGGTATTCAAATATGTCATCATTATC
>CAJOIQ010000033.1 GCA_905234795.1 uncultured Bacteroidales bacterium
CACAATCTAAATACAAAGATAAGAAATATAATTGACAAAAAAAAGGCCTCAGAGGGCCTTCTATCAAAAAAAACAAAAATTTATTGTGTCAAACTACCGCGTATCACCGTTTTCTACTCCGATAATACCTTCCAGGATTTCGTTGCTAAGGAATAAAATGTTAACTTTGCTGCATAATTAGTACGTGCATCATGTTCGGTAAAAGCAGCAAGAATCTGGAAAGAGAGGTAGCCGGTGTGGTTTTTCCCAATCCGTTAGGTGTACCCTACGAATTGAAAAAACGGCGTTTTACATGCTTTCACCGTGCTTCCAAGGCGGGTTTCCTGCTGCTCAATCCTCCCAAGGACCATGTCCTGGAATGGGTTAAAAGCCTAAAATCCAACACCGAAGACGCCATCAGGGCGGTTGATGTGAAAACCGATATTGTCCGTACTTTCTCCCTGGTCTACGACTTCGCCCATCTCCTCATTATCGATCCCGACAGCGACAATGGAATTGACGCCACGGATCTTCCCGACACCGTGGCCCTTTTGGAGGAACTGATGAGCTTGCGCCTGTGTTATGAGCATTATACGCCGGTTTTCCTGCGCCTGTCGCACGGAACCACCCCTGAGGAACTTCAGACCCTGTTGGATACCTGTCAGCTTTCTGGAGTGGACGGCGTTGCCGTACCCACTCTTTCCATGTTTTATAAGGTAAACGAGATTACCTTGGGCCGGGTTCCGGTCATCTGCATGGTCCAGGACGCCGAAGAAGGCATTCTTGCCCTTCATGAAGGGGTTTCCCTGGTGGAGGCCATGCCTGGATTTAGAGGTTTAAATAAACTGCTGAAAACGCTTGAAAGACAATGATTTACGCTTCTATCGTCACTATCGGTGACGAGATCCTCATCGGCCAGGTCCTGGATACCAATTCCCAGCAGTTGGCCCGGGCCCTGGAAGAGATGGGCATCCATCCGGTACACATGGTTTCCGTGGGAGATGACAAAGAGGAGATTGCCAAAACCTTACTTGCCGAGCTGTCTGTGGCCCATATCGTGATTGCTACCGGCGGTTTGGGACCCACCAAGGACGACATTACCAAGGCTGTTCTGGCCCGTATTTCCGGGAGCACGGGATATGTAAAGCACCCGGGGCAGATGGAGAAAGTGGTGGAAATCCTGCATGCACGCGGTCTGGACGTGCTGGAATCCAATATCAACCAGGCCATGGTGCCGGATAAGGCCGATGTCATTGTCAACCGGCTGGGAACGGCTCCCATCATGGTTTTTCGGGATATGCCCGGTTCCGGACACACGCTCTATTCCCTGCCCGGAGTGCCTCATGAGGCCGTAGGAGCCATCCCTTCCATCCTGGAGGACATCCGTGCTCACCAGCCCCTGTCCCGCATACTGCACCGCAATGTGATGGTATACGGCATGGCCGAGAGCGCATTGTCGGAGAAATTGTCCGAATGGGAGGACGCCCTCCCTGCCGACATGCACCTGGCCTACCTTCCCAATACCCTCACCGGTATCCGTCTGCGGCTTTCCTGTTATGGGAATGACGCCGGTGACGAGGAAGAGCGTCTTGAAGCCCAATTAGAACGTCTTACAGCCCTTCTGGGTCCGTTGATGTATGCCGGGGAGGATTCCAACCTGGAAACGGCCATAGGCCTTATATTAAAGGAACACGGGCTCACCCTTTCCTGTGCAGAATCCTGCACGGGAGGAGAGATCGCCCATCTCATTACCTCCGTCCCGGGATCCTCGGCCTACTTCCTGGGTTCCGTTACCTCCTATGCCGTCTCCGTAAAGGAGAACGTGCTGGGTGTCCCGGCCGATGTCATTGAGCGCTGCGGCGTGGTGAGCAGCGAGGTGGCGGCCGCCATGGCACAGGGTGTGCGCGCCCTTACCGGCAGCGACTACGCCGTAGCCACCACCGGTCTGGCCGGCCCTTCCGGAGACGAGTTCAATCCTGTGGGAACCGTGTGGATCGGGGCCACTGGACCGCGGGGAACAAAGACGGTAAAGTATGTTTACAAGAATGACCGAAAGCGGAATATCGAGCGTTTTGCGGCCTCTGCTCTCAACTTTTTGCGCTTAATGATATTGGAAGACTTATCTATTTGACACATAAATAAAATAACAACAATGTTACCGCTGATAACATTGTTGTTACATTTGTGCTAAATTGCGCTATCTGCTTAATTCAGAGCAGTTTACAATTCTAAACATCACAGAGAGCAAATTCTCTCCGGACACCTTCAAAATGTCCTTTTCGGAGTATCCGCGGCGTCTCATTTCGGCCATCACCTCCCCAATTTGGGAGATGTTTTCCACCCCCTGGGGAGTGACCTCGATGCCGTCGAAATCGGAGCCGATTCCCACGTGGTCGATGCCGGCAAGGGACACGGCATGGTCTATATGATCCACGATTTCCTTCACCCCCGGACGCCAGGATTTTTTCTCGTCATATTGGTCGGATAGGAAGTATGGATAGAAGTTGATGCCTACATATCCGCCGGTCTCCCCCAGCGCTTTGAGCATCTCATCCGTGAGGTTCCTCCGGTGACCGCAGAGGGTGCGGCAGCTGGAGTGGCTGCAGATGACGGGTGCCTTGGAATAGGAGAGGCAGTCCCAGAACGTCTTGTCCGAGGCGTGTGACAGGTCCACCATCATGCCCAGGGAATTCATCTCGGCCACCACTTCCCTGCCAAAGGGACTCAGGCCGCCCCAGCGGGTTCCCTCGGCGGCACTGTCGGCCACCGCGTTGTCTCCGTTGTGCGTGAGGGTCATATAGCTTACTCCCAGCCTGTAAAAGGTCCTTAGGAGCGACAACGACTCCTGGATGGGGCTGGCGTTCTCCATGCCCATAAAAACGGAAATAAGGCCGTTTTTGCGGTTTTTCTCCACTTCGTCGGGGCCGAAGGTGAGGACGGCGTAGTCCGGATTGGCGTCGCAGGCGTCGTATGTGGCGCTGAGCATCTCCAGCGCATGGCGCGTGGCGCGGTCGGGTTCCATTTCCGGGGGCGTGTACAGGGCGAAGAAGGCACCGTCTACTCCCCCGGCTTTCATCTTGGGAAAGTCCACATGGACGCCGGGGTTGTCGATGCCGATGTCCCGGCGCTCTTCTACCAGCTTGGACGGGGTGTCGATATGGGAATCTAGAATCATTTTTCCTGCTCGTTTTCTTCAATGTGTATCAGGCTGGATTTCATGATTTTATCCACCTGGATGGCCGGAACGCCGGCAAAGGAGAGGGTGCTTCCGCCGGTCATGTGCACGCTCAGGAACTCCTGGGCGTTTACGCTGGCGCTGGTCCAGCCGTTCAGGGTGGCTTTCACACGGCCCGTCTTCATCTCCAGGGCGTCCACCTTGGCGTTACGCTCGCATGTGAGGGTGAGGTCCCCTATTTCTCCCGCCAGGGAAATATCGGCACTGCCACCGGCCTCCAGCACCAGCACGTTGCCTTTGTCGGTGCAGCGGTTCTTGGCAAAGCCGGAGACGGCAAAAGTGGCCGTAGAGCTTTCCCCATCCAGGATGGCGGTGCTGTTCCCCTCCTGGTGCAGCAGCAGGTTGCGGGACTTGTACTGCAGTTTGAGCTGGCTGTTGCCCTTCAGGGAAACCTCCATCTGGGATTCGGACTTCAGCGTGATGTCGGCCACGCTGTGCTTGTCCATGCGCAGGATGGCGCGGTCCGTATCCAGTTTAAGGTCTTTCAGGGTGGCTTTCTCGGACAGATTCATCTCCAGGTCGTCGGAGAAGACGGTGCTGCTGCCGCTGCCGCTGCCGCTGATAACGGCATTATCCATGGCCGTAATGCTATTGAGGAAGGGAGACGATACACTCACCGACAACACGGGAACAGGGGCGTTCTTGCCGCGATAAACCTTCTTTACGTCACGTGGAACCGATTTTTCGTCGTATTCAATACAAAGGACGCTGTCCCTCACAGATACCAGAATGTACGGAAGCAGGGCTTCGTCGGCGGTGAGATTCACGGCGCAGGCTCCTTCCCGGAGGGTAACCTGGAAATTATCTCCCACAGAGAGGGCGGTGAATTCCTCCACTTCGCAGTCCTTTTCCTGCTGCGGCTGGGTGGGATACAGCTCCTGAGCCCAGGAGAAATTAACGAAAGCAACGCTGCAAATAACAATAGCTAATACTTTGTAAATTATATTATTCATGATATTCTAATTATCTAATTGTTCCATCAGTGAGGTCCACTCGTCGGTGTCGGTATCAAGGGCCCGTTTGAGCTCCAGGTATTCCCGCGTGAGCTCCATGATATCGTCGGAGGGACCGGGGCTGCCCAGTACCTTTTCTATCTCCTGCATCCGTTTCTCCCGCTTCTCGATCTCTTTCTCCAGGTAGTCTACCCGGTTCTTGATTTTGCGCTGTTCCTTGCTCAGGGCTTTGTGCGCCTGGAAATGCTGCTGGGAGGCGGTCTGGGCCGGTTTTTCGGCCTCCTTGGCCACGGGCGCATTGCGCTCCAGTTCCTGCAGGCTTTCCAGCTTGCGGCGGCGCAGGAAGTCCTCTACCCCGCCCAGGTGCTCTTTCACCTTTCCGTCCCGGAACTCATACAGCTTGTCCACCAGGCCATCCAGGAAATCACGGTCGTGCGATACCACTATCAATGTGCCGTCAAAGCGCTTCAGGGCCTCTTTGAGCACGTCTTTGGAACGGATGTCCATGTGGTTGGTGGGCTCGTCCAGCGCCAGCACGTTGTAGGGCGAAAGCATCAGTTTGGCCATGCCCAGGCGGGCCCGCTCTCCGCCGGAGAGCACGCTCACCCGCTTGTCGATATCCTCCCCTTTGAACAGGAAGGCGCCCAGCAGGTCCCGCAGCCGGGTGCGGATGTCCCCCACCGCAATCCGGTCCAGGGTTCCCAGCACGGTCTGGGAGGGGTCCAGGATGTCTTCCTGGTTCTGGGCATAATAGCCGATGCGTACGTTATGCCCTACCCGGGCTTCTCCGGAAATGGGCTCCAACTCCTTCATAATCACGCGCATCAGCGTGGTCTTTCCTTCACCGTTGCGGCCGATGAGGGCCACTTTCTCACCGCGCTTGATTTCAATCTGGGCATCCCGGAACACCACCTTCTGGGGGTATCCAACCGTAAGGTCGGTGCCTTTGAACACTACGTCCCCTGAGCGTTCGGCCGGCGGAAAACGCAGGCTCATGGTGCTCACGTCGGTTTCGTCAATCTCTATCCTTTCCAGCTTCTCCAGGGCCTTGATGCGGGACTGCACCTGGTTGCTCTTGGTGGGCTTGTACCGGAACCGGTTGATGAAATCCTCGGTCTTCTCTATCATCCGCTGCTGGTTCTCGTAGGCGGCGGTCTGTTGGGCCAGACGCTCGGCACGCAGCGTAACGTACTGGCTGTAAGGTACTTTATAGTTGTGGATGTGCCCCAGCAGAATCTCTACGGTGCGGCTGGTCACGTTGTCCAGGAACTTGCGGTCGTGGGAAACCAGCAGCACGCTGCCGCGATAGGCCTTGAGGTAATCCTCGAACCATTCGATGGACTCGATGTCAAGGTGGTTGGTGGGCTCGTCCAGCAGCAGGACGTCGGGCTTGGAGAGCAGGATCTTGGCCAGCTCTATGCGCATGTTCCAGCCCTGGCTGAAGGTCTCTGTGCGGCGATCCAGTTCATCGGCCTTGAATCCCAGGCCGAAAAGGACTTTCTGTGCCTGGGCCTCCGGGGAAAGTCCCACTTCCAGTGACAGGCGGTCGTTGAGCTCATTGAGCTTGTTGATGAGGGAGGCGTAATCGCTTGACTCGTAGTCTGTTCTGTCGGCCAGAAAACCGGTTACCCTGGAGAGTTCCTCCTCCAACTTATGGATATAGTCGAAGACAGAGAGGGCCTCTTCCATCACGGTGCGGCCCTTGTGGTGCTCCATGATTTGCGGAAGGTAGCCGATGCGCACCCCGCCGGGTTTCTCGATGCTGCCGGAAGTGGGCGTCTGCTCCCCCGTGATGAGTTTCATCAGGGTGCTCTTGCCTGCCCCGTTCTTCCCTACCAGGCCGATTTTGTCTCCGTCGGAGATATGGAAGTTCACGCAGTCCAGCAGGTTCCAGCTGCCAAAGGACACGGTGACGTTGTTCACGGAAATCATTCGGCCACCTCCTTCCTGCACAGCAGGATGGACAGTTCATACAGGCCGTACAGCGGGATGGCCAGCACAAACATGGAGAAAGGGTCGCTGGGGGTAATAAGGGCGGCCATCAGCAGGACGGCTACTATGGCGTATTTGCGGCCTTTCCTCATCATTCCCCGGTCCACGATGCCCAGGGCCGACAGGGCCAGCACCACGGTGGGAAACTCGAAGAGGATGCCGATGAGGAACACCATGGAGGTGAAAAGCCCCATATAGGAACTCAGGGAAATGTGGTTCACGATGTTGTCGCTCACGCTGAAGTTCACAAAGAACATCAGGCACACCGGCAGCACCACGAAGTATCCCACGGCAACGCCCAGGTAAAACAGGCCGGAAGAGAGGCCGAAGGCCTTTTTCACCGCCTTACGCTCATGGGGGTACAGGGCCGGGGAAACGAATTTCCAGATTTCCCACACCACCAGCGGGAAGGCCAGGACGGCTCCGCACAGGACGGCCACCTTCAGGTAAACGAAAAACTGGGCGCTCAGTTCAATGTTGACCAGCGTCATGGAGAAATCCACACCCGGCAGCCGATACAGCGGGAAACCGGCCTCTGTGGGCCAAAGAACGGCTTTGAACAGCGGTTTGGGGATGCACAGGAATACGATGGACAACAGCGCAATGGAAAGCACAGAGCGGAACAGGGTCCCCCTCAGTGCTTCCAGATGGTCCCAGAAGGACATTTCACTGTCCTTCCCGGCCATTTACTTCTCTTCGGGCTTTTCGTCGGGCTTGGATTCGGGCTTGGATTCGGGCTTAGGCTCCTCCTCCAGGATTTCCTTCTCCACCTCGTTCATTCCCTGTTTGAAACTCTTGACGCCTTTGCCCAGGCCCTTCATGAGTTCGGGGATCTTCTTGCCGCCAAAAAGGAGCAGCACCACAGCCACCAAGGCAACAATTTCCCAGGGGCCGATAGCGAGGAGCGGAAAAACGGTATGCATAGTCATATCAGTGGTTTAAGTATTTTTCAAACAGTTTTGCAATCACCTCCGGGCAGCCTACGGGCCGGAAGGTTTGGGCGTTGATAAAGCCCAGCACCACCACGCCGTCGGCGCACAGCACGCCGTCCTGGTTGTACACGGCTTGCTTTATTGTCATCTTGGCCAGAGGCACTTTGTCGTATTCGGCCACGGCGGTGAGTACGTCCCCCATGTGGGCGGGATGGTGAAAATGGCATTCCACGCTCACAATGGGCACCTGGATGCCCAATTCCCGTTCGCATTTCTCCAGAGGGAATCCAATCTGCACCATCATCTGGTTGCGGGCTATCTCGAAGTAACGGATGTAGTTGGAGTGGTGCACCACTGCCATCTGGTCCGTCTCGTAATACCTTACGGGAAATGATGTCTTGAATGTGGCCATTACTTCTTGAGTTGGGCAATCTTGGCCTCCAGGCTCTCGATCTTGGAGAGGGCGTCGGCCTCTTTCTTGCGCTCGTTTTCAATCACTTGTGCGGGTGCATGGGCGGTGAATTTCTCATTGGAGAGCTTGGCGCGCACGCCCTGCAGGAAGCCCTTGAAGCGTTCCAGTTCCTTGGTGGCTTTCTCCAGTTCTTCCTCTACGTTCACCAGGCCGTCCAGGGCGATGAACATCTCGATGGTGCGAACCAGGAAGCCCACGCCCTGAGCGCTGCCGAAATCGGCCACACGCTCTACGCTCACGTTGGCCAGCTTTTCCACTACGGGCACCACGTCGGCCGGGAATTCGTTGCCCTTAATCTTGAGGGACAGGCTTTCCTTGGGGCCGATATTGCGCTGGGCACGCACGCCGCGTACGCCGTTCACGGCCTCGGCGGCCAGGGCAAAGTTCTCCAGCACGCCGGGACGGATGGCTTCCGGCTTGGGAGTGGCGGCATACATGATGGTCTCCCCTTCCTTGCGGGGGGCGATGTCCTGCCACAGTTCCTCCGTGATGAACGGCATCACGGGGTGGATGAGCTTGAGCAGGGCCTCGAAGAATTCCAGGGTGGCTTTCTGCGTGAGGGCGTCCACGGGCTGGCCGAAGGCGGGTTTGATGGCCTCCAGGTACCAGCTGCAGTAGTCGTCCCAGAAAAGCTTGTAAATGGTCATGAGGGCATCGGAGATGCGGAATTTGCTATAATGGTCCTCCACCAGGCCGATGGTCTCGCTCAGCTTGGCGCGGAACCACTCGATGGCGGCCTTCTGGGCGGGCGTCTGGGGAATATCGGCCACCTCCCAGCCTTTCACCAGACGGTAGCTGTTCCAGATCTTGTTGCAGAAAGCGGCGCCCTGCTTGATCTGGGCTTCGTCGTAGAAGATGTCGTTGCCGGCCGATGAGCACAGTAGCATGCCGATGCGCACGGCATCGGCGCCGTATGTGTCAATCAGGTCCAGCGGGTTGGGGCTGTTGCCCAGGGTTTTGGACATCTTGCGGCCAATCTTGTCCCTGACGATACCGGTGAAATACACGTTGGAGAAGGGCTCCTTGCCCATGAACTCCTCACCGGCCATGATCATGCGGGCCACCCAGAAGAAGATGATGTCGGGGCCGGTCACCAGGTCGTTGGTGGGATAATAGTAGGCCAGGTCCTTGTTGGGTTTGTGGTCCGGATGACCGGGCTTTTGGGGATCGAACACGCTGATGGGCCACAGCCAGCTGCTGAACCAGGTGTCCAGCACGTCTTCGTCCTGGCGCAGGTCTTCGGCCTTGATGGCCGGATTGATGGCCTGGGCGGCTTTCAGAGCGGCTTCCGGAGTGGCTTCCACCACATAGGAGCCGTCCGGCAGATAGTATGCGGGAATGCGCTGGCCCCACCACAGCTGACGGGAGATGCACCAGTCACGGGCGTTCTCCATCCAGTGGCGGTAGGTGTTCACATATTTCTCGGGGATAAACTGGGTACGGCCGCTCTCCACGGTTTCCAGGGCCATCTTGGCCAGGGTTTCCATCTTGAGGAACCACTGGGCGCTCAGTTTGGGCTCGATGACGGCGTCGGTGCGCTCGGAATAGCCCACGGGGCTGGTGTAATCCTCAATCTTGAGCAGGTTGCCGGCTTCTTCCAGCATCTTCACAATCTTCTTGCGGGCCACGAAACGGTCCTCTCCCACCAGGATCTGGGCTTTCTCGTTCAGTTTGCCGTGGTCGTCGATGATTTCCAGCACGGGCAGGTTGTGACGGAGGCCGATCTCATAGTCGTGAACGTCGTGGGCGGGGGTCACCTTGAGGCAGCCGGTACCGAAGTCCATCTCCACGTAGTCGTCCTCGATGACGGGGATTTCCCGGTTGATGAGCGGGATGAGCACTTTCTTGCCCTTGAGCCAGAAGTGGCGCTCGTCCTTGGGATTCACGCAGATGGCGGCATCGGCCATGATGGTCTCGGGACGCGTGGTGGCAATGACCAGGTATTTGTCCGTGGGTTTGCCGTTGCCGTCGGAGATGAAGTATTTGAGGTGGTAGAAGTGGCTCTGGGTGTCCTTGTGGATGACTTCGTCGTCGCTCACGGCGGTGAGGGCCTCGGGGTCCCAGTTCACCATGCGGACGCCCTTGTAGATCCAACCTTTCTTGTAGAAGTACACGAAGGTGTTGATCACGGCCTCGCTCAGCTCCGGCTCCATGGTGAAGCGGGTGCGGTCCCAGTCGCAGGAACAGCCCAGCTTCTTGAGCTGCTGCAGGATAATGCCGCCGTGCTCCTCTTTCCATTCCCATGCGTGCCTCAGGAATTCCTCACGGCCGATGTCCTCCTTGGAGATGCCCATGGCCTTGAGCTTGGCCACCACCTTGCTTTCCGTGGCGATGGAGGCGTGGTCCGTACCCGGTACCCAGCAGGCGTTCTTGCCGTCCATGCGGGCCTTGCGGATGAGGACGTCGTTAAGCGTGTTGTTGAGCACATGTCCCATGTGCAGGATGCCCGTCACATTGGGCGGCGGAATCACAATGGTATAAGGTTCCTTATCGTTTGGTTCACTGTGGAAACACTTGTGGGCCAGCCACCAGGCATACCACTTGTCTTCCACTTCTTTAGCACTGTACTTTGCGGCTAATTCGTTCATGAGGTTCTTGTCTTCTATAATAACCTACAAATTTACTCATTTTTCTGGAAAAATCCCTACATTTGCATAGCTAACACATATTTACATGAAACGCTTCGCCCTTGTTACCGCCGCTGTTCTGTTCTCGGCCCTGTCTTTTGCCCAGGGCATCCAGGCCGGTCCTTGGATTACCGACGCATCGGATTCCACCCTCACGGTCCTGTGGACCAGTGAATTGCCGGGTACGGCCTTTGTTGAGCTGCAGGACGGCCGCACGGTGTACGACGTCTTTGCCGGCCGGCGCATCTTCCGCCGCCTGCACAGCGTGACGCTCAAGGGGCTGGAACGCGGTTCCGTGGTGCGCTACAGGTTATGCGGCACCAATATCAAGGACGATTCCAACGCCCGGGATCCCAAGTTCGGGGACAGTTACACGGGCCCGTGGCACAGCGTGAAAATGCTGGACAGCAAGGCCGAAACCTGTCGCTTCACGGTGATGAACGACATCCATCTGAAGGCTAAGAAATACCGCAAGCTGGCCGCCCAGGTGGATTCATCGGCCACGGACTTCCTCTTCCTGAACGGAGACATCGTATCGGCCGGAAACTATGTGCTGGACACGCTGGTGCGCTATGCTGTTGAGCCGCTGGGAAGTCTTTCTGCCGGCATTCCGCTCTTCTTCGCCCGCGGCAACCACGAGGGTCGCGGCAACAATACCTGGCTGGTGGCCGATGTCTTCCCGCACGAGGATCCCGCTCCCTTCTATTATACCTTCCGGCAGGGGCCCGTGGCCTTTGTGGTCTTCGACGCCGGGGAAACCCACGACGACCGCAGCATGCGCTATGCGGGTGCGGCGGTGTACGAGGATTATCTGGCCGAACAGATTTCCTGGGCTTCCAAAGCCCTGCATGAACCGGCCTTCCGGAGCGCTCCGGTGAAGATTTGCCTGATTCACGTGCCCATGATCGACCATCCCGACAAGACGGACTTCCTGCTGCAGCGCTGGCTCAACGTACACATGGTTCCCATGCTCAATGAGGCGGGCATCGACCTGATGATCGGCGCCGACCTCCATGAGTTCATGTACTGCGAGAAAGGCACCATGGGCAACGACTTCCCCATCCTGGTGAACGACGACGTGCGCAGGATGGATGTGGAATGCGGCCCGGACCATGGCATGCACGTGAAAACCTTCAATGCCGGCGGAGACCTTGAATTTGAAAAATGGTTCTGATGATGAAAAAATTCTTCCTTTTACTGGCCCTGGCGGCCGCTCCCCTGGCATTATCGGCCCAGAACACCGCCGGTACGGGCATTCCCTATGACGTCTATTACCTCATGCCCCAATTTGCCAACGGGTATGTCTTCATCCGTGGCCAGGCTCCGGCGAAGGGAAAGCTGAATATCTGTGCCGTGAACAACTCCCTCCGCTTCCTGGGCAGCGACGGCACGGAGCTGGAGGCATCGGACCCCGAATCCATCCTGAAGGTGGTGATAGACACCGTTTCCTTTATCCGTGACAACCGCGTCTTTTACCGCATGTTTCCGGTATCGGCCGATATGGGAGTGGCCCTGGAGAGGCGTGTACGCATTGTCCGGGACGAGAAAGAGACGGGCTACGGCGGATCCTCCCAGACCGCAGCCGTTAAAGAATATGGCGCCCTTTATACCGATGGCGCCATTTATCAGTTCGACAAGGACAAAACGTACCCGTACGAGGTCTTTGAAGAAGTGTGTGTCTATAAGGGTAACATTGTCGTCCCCTTAAACAAGAAAACCCTCCGCAAGCTCTTCCCTGCGCGGAAAGCCGAGATTGACGCCTGGTTCAAGGCCGGCTATCCCCTCCCCACCACGGTGGAGGACGCCCAGGCTCTGCTAAGGAAGTGGATGTAGAGGGCGCGCCTTTGACAATTCCCTCCGGCGCATCCCTCTACCCAACGTTCTGTGCCGCCAGAAGACCTAGCCCAGGCATTAAAGCACGGTGACCTGGGTTTAGAGGGCGAAATTGTGCTTTAGACGTGTTTTGGGACGTCGCTAAAGCACGGTGACCTGGGTTTGGTGGCCGAAAGTGTGCTTTAATCTACCACAAATCCCTTGTGGGGTGCTGGGGCCCTTATCCCTGGCGCTGGTTTACCCTGTAAATGGCGCAGGCTCCATTTTAGCCTGGGAGCTAGCGCCACTGGAGGCCACAGAATGCAGATTCCCGTGGCAGGCTCCGGCCCTGTTTTGGAGTAAGCATACGATAAAGTACGACTGTTGGTTTGACTAAGTAGGCTGTAACTTTGCCCCACTAATATCAAACCAACAGTTTTATGATAACCCGAGAACAA
>CAJOIQ010000034.1 GCA_905234795.1 uncultured Bacteroidales bacterium
GGCCATTCCCTGCAACGCACAACTCACCATCAACATCCGCTATACCGCTCCGAAGGGCGCCGCAAAACAATATGTTAAAGAAATGGAAGAGAGCGGAATTGCCGACCGCATCAGGGCTGTCGAAGGTTGCCTCCGTTATGACTACTATTTTCCGGCCGATGATCCGGAAGGTCTTCTCCTTATCGATGAATGGGCGGACCAGGCGGCTCTCAACCGTTACCACGCCTCTCCTATGATGCAGGAAGCGGCGGCCCTTCGTGAAAAGTATAAGCTCGGCGGCCGTACGGTACGTCGATATCAGGCTATAACCGAGTCGGCTCCGCAGGCTGTACAACCTAGAACAACAAAGAATGAAAACAATATGAATCAAGCACTTTCACCCCGTCGGCAGGGACTTGCCGTCATGGCGGCGCTGGAAGCAAAAGGGGACCAGGCCGGTCTTGAAAAGGCCGCGACAGATGCACTGAATAACGGTCTTACTGTGAGCGAAGCCAAAGAAGCACTTTCACAGCTTTATGCCTATACCGGATTCCCGCGTTCGCTCAATGCACTGGGGACGCTGCAAAAATTGCTGCAACAGCGCCAGGCGGCAGGAATTTCAGATAATCCCGGCAAGGAAGCAGATCCGCTTCCTGCCGATTACGATGCATTGAAACAAGGTACAGCCGTACAAACGAAACTTTCGGGGCAACCTTTCAACTACAGTTTTGTCCCTGCCACCGACTATTATCTGAAGGCTCATCTATTTGGAGATATCTTCGCCCGCAACAACCTCAGTTATGCCGACCGGGAGATTGTCACGGTGAGTGCCATCTCCGCCCTTCCCGGATGTGAGCCGCAGCTGGTCGCCCATGTCTCCGGTGCACGGAACATGGGTGTAAGCGACGAAGAACTGCGTGCTCTGCCCGCCCTGTTGGAAGCAAAAGTGGGACTGGCAGAGGCTGAGAGGCTCCGGGGCGCTCTGGACGCCGTACTCGGAGATGCCCATACCCTGGTCCAGACTGTCGATTTCTCCGTCTGGCCCCAGGGGGAACCCAATGCGGCTTATGCTCAGTACTTTACTGGCAACAGCTATCTGGCGCCAATGGATGGCGGCGTAGCAAACGTAACTTTTGAACCCGCTTGCCGAAACAACTGGCATATCCACCACAGACAGGTCCAGGTCCTGATTTGCGTAGCCGGCCGCGGCTGGTATCAGGAATGGGGTAAACCGGCCGTGCAACTCATTCCCGGCACTATCATTGAGATTCCCGAAGGAGCCAAACACTGGCACGGTGCGGCAGCCGACAGTTGGATGCAGCACCTGACCTTCCATAAAGACGTTCAGGATGGCGCCTCCAACGAATGGCTGGAACCTGTGAGCGAGGAGCAATATCAGAGAGTCCGGTGATCACACGGACATAATTCGGCCCCGACAATCTACGACAGACTGTCGGGGATTGTATTATACCGCAAAATTGATTTATAGACGCAAAGATACCACATAGTTCTGACATACACACGAAAAACCCTCACGGCATCACTGCTGGAAGGGTCCAACTTAAGAACGGAACCAATCCGTGGGTGGTCTACTCACCGGCGGTCCAAGTGACATCCGCCGGCAGCCCAAAGGTCTTCTTCAAGTACTTCTTCGTGAACACCGTGACCGGTGAGAAGTCCGGAGACGTAATCGCCCAGGCCAAGCTCACCAACGAGTAGGCATCAGCTTCCTCCTCTCTCGGACTCCCGCCCGGTTCGAGCCAGACGGGGGTCTTCTTTATCCACGCCACCCGAACTGAACTTCTCGTAGATTATTCGTACCTTTGCATCCGGAGGTCTGATGCCAGACTTCTATTGTTAACACCCGGTGCGCCCCTGCTGCCATGCGGGGACAGCAGGGGGACAAACGTGAAAAGGTAAAAAAGTTAAAGTGTTTATTTACAATAAGTTATAGACTTATCCTATTTTCTGCATCGGGAAGTAAAACTGTGCAAAATGAAACGCATTTCCCTTCTCATCATTACCGCTGCCCTTGCCCTGGTTTCCTGCAAAAACGGGCAACAGCAATATGTGGACTGGCTGTACCGTTACATGCCCCTTCCCGATTCCCTGCAGTATGACCGGAGTTACTGGGAAGAGAATGTGGCCAAGACGCTGGAGACGCGCGGCAAGATGGGCTGGAATGTTCCGGAAAGGGAATTCCGCCACTTTGTGCTGCCGCTGCGGGTGAATAACGAAACACTGGACGACTTCCGCCTGAAGTATTCCGACACCCTGTGCGCCAGAGTGCAGGGCATGAATCTGACCGATGCGGCCCTGGAAATCAACCACTGGTGCCACGAACAAGCCACTTATCAGCCCTCCGACGGACGCACCGGCTCCCCTACCGACATTATATTAAGAGGAGTGGGCCGATGCGGTGAAGAATCGGTGCTGGCTGTGGCGGCGCTCAGGGCTGCAGGAATCCCCGCCCGTCAGGTATATACGCCCCGCTGGGCCCATACCGACGACAATCACGCCTGGGTGGAAGTATGGACCGGAGATGGCTGGCATTTCATGGGGGCCTGCGAGCCCGAAGCCACGCTGGATCGCGCCTGGTTCAACGGTGCGGTTTCCCGCGCCATGATCCTGCACACCAAGGTGTACGGAGATTACAAGGGCCCCGAAGACGTTATCCAACGAACACCCTGTTATACCGAGATCAATGTGGTACGCGGGTATGTGCCCGCCAGACGCACGGAAGTCACCGTGCTGGAAAACGGCAAACCGGCGGCCGGGGCATCCGTGAGCTTCCGTATCTACAATTACGCCGAATTCTATAATGTAGTCACCTACAAAACCGATAACAAAGGCCAGGCAGCGTTGGATACGGGCCTGGGAGACATGTTTGTACTGGCCTGGAAGGGCAGCCGCTTCGGCTATGGCGTAGCCTCCGGAGAAAAACTCACGCTGGAACTGGACCATTCCTTTGGAGAAGCCTTTGTGGATTCCCTGGTAATTGTCCCCCCGCGGGAGCACCCCCTAGCCTCCTCCGTTACCCCCGGGCAACTGGCCGATAACGCCCGTCGGCTAGCACTGGAAGACGAAATCCGTGCTTCTCATGATCACGTAAACCATGCGCTGGAGCGCTTTCGGGAGGAGCATCCCGCGCAAGCGGAGCATATCATCGGCCTGCTGTCTCAAAAAGACCTCTCCGATGTAAAAAACGATGTCCTGGAAGACGCCCTCCTGGGAACAGGAAGCCAGCGGGTGGAATTGGAGCACCTGCGTCCGTATCGGCAGGAAATCCTGTCATCGGCCCCCGAAAGCGGCCTTTCCAGCCCCGCAGAGGTCATGAACTGGTGCCGGGAGAACATCCGCATCCAAAACGGACGGAATCCGCAGGAGCTTCGCACATCCCCCGTTGCCGTTTGGCGCCACCGCACAGCCGATTCCCTGGGCTTCAAGATCTTTTACGTGGCGCTCTGCCGCACCCTGGGCATAGAGGCTGGCTATGACCTGGTGACCGGAAGCATTGAAAATAACGCTCCCCAGGCACTCCTGAAGCCGGTCTCGGACAAATACTTCAGGGATTACACGCTCACGCGTTTCTCCCCTGCCGGAACCTCGCTCCTGGATTATGAAAGTGGTCTTCCGGAAGTGCTGTCCATCGATGAAGGCTATTATCTGCTCACTACCGGCAGGCGTCTGGCCGACGGTTCCGTGCTGGCCCGCTTGGAATTCTTCAATGTAAAAGGTGGAGAGAACCGGGAGCTTGTTCCCATTGTCCGGGATTCCGGAGACAGGCCTTCCGTGATAGGAAGCATGGATCCCGAGGCGCCGTTCCTGGCCGATGGTGCCGCCGCCCCGCAAAGCCTGCTGTCCGCCACGGGCCGGGGCTATTTCCTGCTGGCCATCATGGGCCACCGCGACGAGCCCACCAGCCATGCAAAATCGGAGCTGGAAGCCGCCGCCAGCCTTCTCAATGCCTGGGGACGCCCCGTGGTTATCCTGGGTAAAACTCGCCCCGAAGGACTTCAAAATGCCATTATGGGAACAGATGCCGGGGTGATGGGCACTTTGCCGGAACCGCACCAGCTTCCCGTCATTGCCCTTTGCGACAGCTTTGGACGCGTTGTTTACCTTTCCAGCGGCTATAACACCTCCCTGGCCGCCGACCTGGAACGCATCATTCCCAAACTATGAGCCACCTGTTCACAGAAAGCTGCTGCGCTTCCCTGGAAAGTGTGCTGCGCGCCGTCAAGGCGGGGACTAACCGCATTGAACTGTGCCGGGACCTCTCTGTGGGAGGTCTCACGCCTTCCAAGGAAATGATTTCGGCCGCCCAGGAAGCCGCCGGAAGCATCCCGGTAAACGTGCTTGTACGGCCGCGGGGAGGAGATTTCGTCTATTCCCGGGAAGAAATCGGCCAGATGCTTGCTTCCATCGGGATGTGCAAAGAACTGGGTGTGAACGGAGTGGTAATAGGAGCCCTGACCGCCGACGGTTCCGTAGACCTCAACGGCATGCGCCGCATGCTGGACGCCGCCCGTCCCCTGCATGTCACCTTCCACAGGGCCTTCGACGAGTGCACCCAACCATCGGCTGCCCTGGAAGACATTATCGGCCTGGGGATTGAAAGACTTCTCACTTCCGGCCACTGCGCCGATGCCTATGAGGGACGCTTTGCCCTCCAGGCCCTGGTAAAACAAGCAGCCGGGCGCATTGTGATTATGCCCGGCTGCGGTATTACTCCAGCTAATGTGGCGGAAATCGCCGCCATCAGCGGCGCGCGGGAGTTTCACGGGACCCGCTTGCCCTAATCGCTATTTGCTTCTGTAGAATTTCTCCAGCGTGCGGTAGGCATTCTCCTTCTTGGCGCATGCCACTTCCTTGGATTCCACGTCAATAATCATGACAGGAGCGGCATCCATGTTCTCCTTGGTGATGGAATTCCATTCAGGAAGGCCTTCCCCGTTGGGATTTCCGGTCTTGCAGAAGTTGGCATAGTAGGACAGGAACAGCTTGGAGATGGCGTAATCCTCCGGCTGCCAGTCATAGAACTCGTTGGTATCCAGCGTTCCCATGGCATATTCGATATCGGCCGAATGGACGGCGCCGGTGGGCATTACAGGACGCTTGGCAGCGGCTTTTTTCTCGGCGGCTTTCTCGGCAGCGGTCTTTTCGCGCACGCCACCGGCCAGGGCTGCCACCTTGTCACCCATCTTGGCCGATACCTGCGGGCGCGGGTGCATATAATGATAGCGGTACACGGGCTGGGCCGATGTCTTCACATGGTAGTCGCACACCTTCCAGGTGGGAAAACCGGTGAAAAGGTCGGAGGCCAGGTCCAGACCCTTCTGGCTCATCACGTCTTCGTCGGAAACGATGCCATAGGCTTCGAAGATTTCGTCGGTCATGTCGCCGAACTGGGCCTTCATGGCTTCCTTATAGTTCTTGAGGGTGGGAGCCTGACCGCGCAGAGCCTGCATCGGGGTGCCTTCCAGGGAATTCCAGCCTGCCAGGAGCGGAACCTGGGCCTGCTGGCCTTTCTCAAACACGTCATCGGCGCTCTCGGTCATGAAATAGCCGTCAATCACCACGTTGGACATGCCTCGGGGAGGCAGGAGTTTCTGGAGGTCGTCACCGCTTAATGCCATGGCATCGGCCAGAGATGCAAGACCCACGCTCTCGAGGAGTTTGACACCTGCGGCTTCGGCATCGGCCTGGGAGACCGCCTCATAGGGCATTACTTCGGCACCGGAGGAAAGGAGGGCGCCGGCAATATTGCCCTTGGACAGCGGGGAGCACATGAGCAGGGACACGGAGAAGGAACCGGCGCTTTCACCCACAATGTTGATCCGGGCAGGGTCTCCGCCGAATGCAGCGATATTGTCCTTCACCCACTGGATGGCGGCCACCTGATCCAGGAAACCGTAGTTGCCGCTGCCCTTATAGGCCGATGCGGCCGTGAGGTCGGGGTGGGCAAAGAAGCCGAAGACACCCTCGCGGTAGTTGGCAGTAACGCCAATCACGCCTTCCTTGGCAATGGAGGAACCGTCGTAACGGGGTTCGGAGCCGGAACCGGCCATGAGGCCGCCGCCGTTGAAGTAAATGAGCACAGGCAGGGCGTCAGCCGTGGTTTCGGCCGTAGTCCACACATTCAGATACAGGCAGTCTTCGCTGCGGGCAGGGCCGCGGAAGTTCATGTCTCCGAATACGTTGGGCTGCATGGGGTCGTCTCCGAATTCCTTGGCGTCACGTACACCTTTCCAGTTTTGGACGGGCTGAGGAGCTTTCCAGCGGAGTTCGCCCACGGGAGCCTGCGCAAAGGGAATGCCCAGGAACTTCTTCACACCGTCCTGTTCAAAGCCTTCCACCACGCCATTCTGGGTTTTTACCTGCAGCGTGACGGCTTTGGGCTTGGAGCAGCAGGAGATGACAGCGAGTCCGGCCAGGACCAGCATCGCAAGAGTTCTGATGGTTTTATGCATAATAATATGGATTAGAGATTATTTCCTGACAAACACCAGGGATTCCAGGGAGCAGAGAGACTGTTCCTTGGTATCCGACGAGAAAGTGAAGAAAAGAGCATGCTTGCCGCTCATTCCGGCCAGCGCAGGTACGTCTATACTAAGCTGCATGGATTCCCTGGGCATGTCCTTGGTCAACGGGAAGGAGCCAACGGCTACCCCTCCCTGGGAAGCCCAGGGACGGTCGGCCCACACGGTAACGGTTCCGTCAATTCCTTCCGGAACCAGCTGCAGCAACAATTTGAGTTTCTTATTACCATGGGTTCCGGTGAAATTGAAATACTTGTAGCCCACAACAGCGCCATCAAAGATGTTCACCACACGATTCATGTTATTCTTTAAATCCCAAGGCGCATCATACTTATTATCAGCACCATAACCAGGCTCAATATAAGGGCCGCCGGTATACCAGCAGGCAATACCCGCGCTGTGAACCTCCAACGGATTCAGGCCGTCCAGCGCAAAGCCCTGGGAAGTATACTCTCCCTCGCTAATCACCACTTTGCCGCCCGGGCCTTCCTCCACGTCCACGGTAATGGGAGAGACCATAGCCTGGCGGGAATACTCGTTCAGGCCCGTCTGGCGGTGATAGAACACATACCACTGGCCGTTGATCTCACAGATACTTCCGTGAGTATTGCCGTGGGGAGATGCACTGGCTATAACCTCTCCGTTCTCCCCCGTTTCCCGGGCACGGGCATCAATGATGGTGCCACCGTAGGTCCAGGGACCCAGCGGATGGTCTCCATAGGCATAGGCCAGCGTATAGTTGGTATCCCACAGGCCGAATTCACCGGGAGCACTCCACCGGCTGTAAACAAGCACGTATTTATCCTTGACCTTGCGGATGGATGAGGCTTCAAAGAAGCGGAAGACGCCTTCCTGGTCCTTGCCGGGAATCATATCTGTGACTGGCTGCGTACCCGGTTTCAATGTTGCCATGGTTGCCGGGTCCAGTTCTCCGCCATTGGACTGGCAGAAGCCCCAGTAGCCGTATACACGGCCGTCGTCATCCACCAGCACACCGGGATCGAATCCCATTATACCCACCGTCACATAAGGATTGTCCGGACTCCAGTTGCACACCTCGAAGGGGCCGTCGGGCCGGGAGCTCCTGGCCACCAGCGTGTTACGTCCGCCGCCCATATCGTTGGGATACAGGTAATATGTCTTGCTGCCATCGGCGTTTTTCACCAGGCACACGTCCGGAGCATAGAGCACGTCGTACAGGCCGTCCTTATCCAGCAACTGGCCGTCCCGGCCGGTATTTATGCGGAAGATGACGCCGTCGTAGCGCCATTCCCAGGGCCTTTCCACGGGAGCCGACCACACCACCTGGTCACGACCGCAGTACATGGTGCGTTCAATATCATGTGAGCCATAGATATATACGCGCTGATGCCCGGGGTTATCGGGATCCTCGAACACATAGGGCTCGCCGTCGGGAATGTGCTCCCAAAGCGGCAGGTAAGGATTGCCGATGGTGACCGGCTGCTGATTTCCGCAGGAAACCAATAACGCCAGTACGGCGCAGGAAACAAGAATCTTTCTCATTGTCAAAAGTATTACTCCCTTTTGCGCTGCTTACGCTTGTAGGAGAAGTAGATCATGATATTGCGGATGGAAAATACTACGGCAAACTGGCCGATGACCAGCACCCAGTCGTGGCGGATGAGGCCATAGGCAATGATCATCACGGAACCGGCTACGGCCAGCAGCCAGTGTCCCAGCGGCAGCACGGACTCCCTACGGCGCATGCTGTACACCAACTGGTATACAGAGCGGATCTCGTAGGTAAACTGCCCCGCGATACCAAACCACAGAAGCTTGGGCGGCACGTCCTCGTTATGCAGGAAACTGTCTACAAAGGAGGGGAAATCGTGGGAAATGAGCGCAAGGATTACCAGGGGGAAAACAGCCTGTACCACTATGACCACCTTGGGAACTTTTTTGTACAGGCCCATGATGCTCATATTCCACATATAGATATAGTAGCTGAGGCTTTCCCCAAAGATGATGGAGAAGTCCTTGCGCAGCCAGCCGTAAATATACAGGACTACGGCGCCTATACTGCTCATCACCCAATAAATCTCCGGCGTTTCCACCCGGTGGGAGCGCTCCGACATGTACCACTGCACCACGATACGGGTTCCGTAGATACCCATACCGGCAAGTCCCAGCAGATACACCCAGACCGGACTGTCCATCTCTTAGTCGGAATAAGGTACCGAGTAGAAATGCATCCACACAGCGTTCCTCAGTTCCGGCTCCACACTCCTGAGCAGGGAACGCATGGTATTCACCGGATAATCGGCATGTTTGAGGAAGATGAGACCGTCCACGCAGTTGGAGAACAGCGGATCCACATTGAAACAGGCCACTTTGGCGTGGCAGGAGAAGTATTTGCGGAACAGGACGGGGAGCCGATACTTTCCCTCCGACAAAGCCGCCAGACAGTGGTCGAAGGCGTCTATGTCCCCAGCCGGGACGTCCTTGATGATTTCATCGGCATTGTTGCAGGCGGGATCCGGCACAAAGGGATAGGTGCAAGCCACCAGTTGATCGGCATTAGGGAAAGCGAAATCCCTCTTGAGGAAGTGAACGGCCAGGGTCTGGTAATAGGACGGGATGGCGGCGCTCATGCTCACGGGGCCCATGAAGTACAGGGCCTCAGGGCAATGCTGTGTAGAGACGGCCAGACCGGCCAGGAGCAGCTTGAGGGTAAAGATTTCCCGCTGGTACTTGGACACGATGAAAGACCGGCCCAACTCCAGGCTCTGTGCCAGCAGGGGGGCAATCTCCGGGGAATACTTGAAAAGACTGGCGGTATAAAAACCCTCTATCCCCCTTTCCCGCATAATCTCCGGCCCGAAGCCCAGGCGGTATGCTCCGGCAATCTCCCCGTTGGGAACATTCCACAAGATCATTTGACGGAAATAAGCATCGTACTGGTCCGTATCCAGTTCATTGCCGGTACCCTCACCGATGGCCCGGAAGGTTTCCTCCCTAAGCCGATACAGTTCCTGCATCAGTGCGGGAGCCTCCTGGGAACGGAGCAGATACACCTGATAATCCCCGCTGGAAAGCAGGATATGGTCCCCCAGCGAAGCGATTTCATTACGGATTTTAGTTTGCACGTCCATCTTTCCCAAATGCAAATGTATTTGCGAAGATACGAAAAAAAATGCTAAATTTGCATCCCGTATTTAAAACAGCACATTTCCTATGAAATACGGGTTCGATCACCAGAAATACCTCAAAATCCAGAGCGAGCGCATCAAGGAGCGCATTGCCGCCTTTGGAGACAAACTGTACATGGAATTCGGAGGCAAGCTCTTTGACGACTTCCATGCCAGCCGCGTCCTCCCCGGCTTCCAGCCCGACAGCAAGCTCCAGATGCTCATGCAGATGAAGGACGATCTGGAAATCATCATCGTCATCAGCGCCGTGGATATTGAGAAAAACAAGGTGCGGGCCGACCTTGGCATCACCTACGACATGGACGTGCTGCGCCTGCGGGACGAATTCCTGGCCCGAGAGCTGTCCGTCAACAGCGTGGTCATCACCCACTTCAACGGGCAGGCCAGTGCCGAAGCCTATCGTAAGCGCCTGGAAAAGATGGGAATTACGGTGTACTATCACCACACCATCGAAGGATATCCCCAGAACGTGCGGCTCATCGATTCCGACGAAGGATTCGGCAAGAACGACTACGTCATCACCAGCAAGAAACTGATTGTTGTGACGGCCCCCGGCCCCGGCAGCGGCAAAATGGCCGTGTGCCTGAGCCAGTTATACCAGGAGAATAAAAGGGGTATCAAGGCCGGCTATGCCAAGTTCGAGACCTTCCCCGTTTGGAACCTGCCGCTGAATCATCCCGTAAACATCGCCTACGAAGCCGCTACGGCCGATTTGGACGATGTGAACATGATTGACCCTTTCCACCTGGAAGCCTATGGCACCATGGCGGTGAACTACAACCGGGACATCGAGATCTTCCCCGTGATGAACGCCCTCTTCGGTGACATCTATGGGGATACACCCTATAAATCGCCCACCGACATGGGTGTAAACATGATCGGCTACTGTATCTCCGACGATCAGGTTTGCAGCCAGGCCTCCCTGCAGGAAATTATCCGGCGTTATTACACCGCCCTGTGCCAGTTTGCCGACGGCAAATGCACAGAAAGCGAGGTGAACAAGATCGCCCTCCTCATGAAGAAGGCACACATCACCACCACGGACCGCAAATGCACCGTGGCCGCCAAGGAACGCACCGACAAATCCGGACTGGCCGCCGCTGCCATCGAGCTGGAAGACGGAACCATCCTCACCGGTGAGACCTCTCCCCTGCTGGGCCCCAGCAGCGCCCTTCTGCTCAACGCCCTTAAGCACCTGGCCGGCATCGCCCACAACATCAAGCTCATCCCGCAGACCATGATCGGCCCCATCCAGAAGATGAAGGTGAATTACCTGCACGGGCACAATCCCCGCCTGCATACCGACGAAGTCCTGGTGGCCATCTCCATGATGAGCCTTATCGACGAGAACTGCAAACTGGCCCTGGACCAGCTTCCTAACCTGGCCGGGTCCCAGGTGCATTCCACGGTGATGCTCAGCGAGGTGGACCAGAAGACCTTCAAGAAATTGGGCATCGGCCTCACCTGCGACCCCATCCGCAAAATCAAAAAACCCCTGCTGTAAAGGCCCATGTGGTGGATTCTGGCCTTTGTGTCGGCCGCCCTGCTGGGCTGCTACGACGCTTCAAAGAAGGTTTCCCTGAGAGACAACGCCGTATTCCCGGTGTTGTTTTTCAATACGCTTCTGTCGGCCCTTATTTTCTCCCCGTTCCTGTTCACCACGGGCTTCGGGGACTGGCACACGCAGCTGTTCATCCTGGCCAAGAGTGTGCTGGTGCTCTCCTCCTGGATTGCCGGCTACTTTGCCATGAAGCACCTGCCCCTCACGCTGGTGGGGCCCATCAACGCCACCCGCCCCGTCCTGGTACTGCTGGGTGCCATGCTGCTCTTCGGTGAACGGCTGAACCTGCTGCAGAGCATGGGTGTAGCCCTGGCCATCCTGGCCTATTTCCTCATGCGGCACACGGGCAAGTCGGAGGGCATCGACTTCCGCTACAACAAATGGATCTGGTGCTTGATTCTGGCCGTTTTGCTTGGTGCCGCCAGCGGCCTGTATGATAAGTATCTGATGTCACCTTCCTGGCTGGGTCTTGACCGGGAGCAGGTGCTGGGATGGTACACCTTGTATCAGGCGGTTATAATGTGTGTTTTGCTGCTTGTTTTGTGGGCACCTCACCGCTCGGCCACCACTCCCTTTGTCTGGCGCTGGAGCATCCCCCTCATCAGCATCTTCCTCTGCGGAGCCGATTACGCTTACATGCAGGCCCTCTCCCAGCCCGACGCCCTCATCAGCGTTGTGTCCATGATCCGCCGCGGCAGCGTACTGGTCTCCTTCGCCATCGGCGCCTGGCTGCTGCACGAGAAAAACCTCCGCGCCAAGTCCCTGGACCTTGCCCTGATGGTGCTTAGCATGGTTTTTCTGTATTTGGGGTCACGGTAGTTTCTTGCGCGCTCGCTGCTTAATTTACTGGTTATCAAATAGTTGAGTTTTTCTCTTGATTCCGTTTGGTGTCAAGAGAAAAAATTATCCACTTGATTATAAACCACTTACACCATGAGCGCAAATATCCTTTAAAAAATTTTTGTAAAGTCTAAAAAAACACCTATCTTTGCAATCCCAAAACGATGGTGCTGTAGCTCAGATGGTAGAGCAATGGACTGAAAATCCATGTGTCGGCAGTTCGATTCTTCCCAGCACCACTTAAATCGGCCTTCTACACACGTAGGAGGCCGATTACTTTTAAAATGTGGCTCGTTTGTGGCTCGTTTTGGTACAGTTTTGTCAAT
>CAJOIQ010000035.1 GCA_905234795.1 uncultured Bacteroidales bacterium
GCGCAATATATATCCACAGTCTACACCGTTGAATCGAAGTGATGCCCTATAAGCCAACTTCTTTCCAAACCATTTGGAAAATCCATAAGAATATATACTGATTTTTCCTCTGTCTCAGACTTTAACAGGGGCATTTTTTACGTTTTTTGCCCCTGTTCGGGAATGGTCGTACCTGAACAGGGGCGCTTAGGGCGTTTTTTGCACAAATTGGGGAAAAGACTACAGCAGTTTCTTCCTTCTGAACAGCACAAAAACCAGCAGGCAGCTGAGCACCATCAGACCCAGGATGATGACCCAGTTCCAGAAGTTGGCGTTGGGGTCGTCGGCCGAAATGATGGGCAGGCGCACGTTCATGCCGTAGAAACCGGCGATGAGGGTGGGCGGCATCAGGAACACGCTCACCACGGCCAGGATCTTCATGATCTTGTTCTGCTCCAGGTTGATGAGACCCACCACGGTGTCCTGGAGGTATTCCAGACGCTCGAAGGAGGGAACTGATATCCCCCAGGAGTACGTTCAGGCGGTTTTCCAGGTTGCGCGGCACTTTAGTGGAGCGCATCAGGTTGGAGATGAGACGCTGCTTATCCACCACGTTCTCACGAACCACCATGGTGTTTTCCTGCATCTGGGAGATGTCAATCAGGAGTTCCTGGTCAATGTCCTCCTGGTCGTTGATCTGCTTGGCATACTGGGAGATTTCCTTGGAAAGGAGCTCGATCATATCGGCGTCCAGGTCCACACGTTGGTCCAGGATGCTGGCGAAGACGCCGAAGCCGGAAGGATACTGTTTGGGATTCACCTGAAGGCGGCGCTGCAGTTCCGTGAATGAACGCAGGGGCACCTCACGGAGCGTAGTGAGGGTATCGTCCACAATGGTGAACGACACAGGCTGCATCATATATTCGTCCTGTCCCGGCGTGAGGAAGTTGGTGTTGGCGAAGATAGCGTCGTCGGTCTCGAAGTAACGGGACGAAGATTCAATCTCTTCGGCCTGTGCGCGGCTCTGGATCTCCGTGCCCAGGAAAGCCTCTACGGAACGTTTTTCGTCCCCGGTGGGCTGCACCAGGTCAATCCATACTACGTCCTCCAACTTGAACTTCGGGAAGTCTTTCTCCGACTGGGAGAGGAGAATTTTTCCGTTTTCTCTGTAGAAGATACTCAGCATATCTCTTTCGATGTTTTAGCTCCGGGCCAGTCGCACCGGATGGATTTAACGTATTAACCAGCTGACATTACGGAAAAGTCAGCCTGCAAAAGTACAGAAAAAAACTGAAAGTGCAAGGAGTTTCCTTTGGAAATTACAATTTCCTTGACGGAATCAGGGCCATCACAAGGCCCACGCAAGCGACGCCGGCCACTGTCCACAGGAGGTCGGCGGCTTTCAATACCACGGGATAGGAAGTGACGGCAAAATTGCCGGGCATCGGCACCAGGCCGAATCGCTGCTGGAGCATCACCAGGGCTACACCCAGAACCAATCCAATGACCATTCCCAGGAGGGAAACCAGGAATCCTTCGGCCAGGAAGATGCAACGCAGCAGGGCCTCCGGAGCGCCCAGGGAACGCAGGGTGCCCATGTCGGCTTGTTTCTCGATGATGAGCATCTTGAGGGAGCTGTAAATGTTGAAGGCGATGATCACCACAATGAACACCAGGATGAGGTAGATGGCCAGCTTCTCATAGCGCATCATGCGGTAGATGCTCTGATTCTGCTGTTCCCGGTTCAGCACCCTGAAATCCGGCCCCAGGCTGTTCTGCAGCTCTTTTTGCACTTTGTCGGCTTGGTCGGTCCAAATTTCCAGGCTGGAGACCTCCGTCTCATAGTCCAGGAGTTCCCGCATCAGGCCGATGGGGACCAGCAGCAGCCTGCTGTCCAGGTCGGCATTCACGGAGAAGGTTCCGGAAAGCTGCACGCGCCGGGTTCGGAGGGATGCGGCCGGATTGGCCAGGGATATCTGTTCCGTGCGGGAGGGATAGTGGATTTCCAGCGGGGTGACAAAGCGCGGATGGGCGCCCAGGTTGTGGGACAGGGACACGCCTGCTACCGCCAGGGGAAGTTCTCCCTTATGGAATTGCCAGTCTCCGGCCACCATGTGGAACTGCATGGGAGACTCTTCCTGGGCCACCGGGTCTATCCCCTTCACCCGGGCCAGGCTCTGCCGGCCTTCATAGGAAAGGAATGCCTGTTCTTCCAGGACACTGGAAAGCCGAAGGATATCCTGGTTTTCCATCATGCCCTCGAACGCGGGGCCGGACGGCACGAAGACTTTCCCCTGGGCGGGCCGCACCACCAGGGTAGCGCCGGCGTCCGACAGGGAATCGGCCACCAGGGAATCAAAACCGTTGAAAACGGAAAGGACGATGACAAGGGCCGCCGTGCCCACCGCCATGCCGGCAACGCCAATTCCGGAAATGAGATTGATGACGTTGTAAGACTTCCTGGCAAACAGGTAGCGGAAGGCTATTTTCAGTGGCAGGCCTGTCATTCCGAGCGAAGTCGAGGAATCTATTTTTTAAGCAGTTCCTCAATATGCTCTGCGTAGTCCAGGGAGGTATCCAGCAGGAAGTTGAGTTCCGGCACAATGCGGAACTGCTTGGCCACCACGTGCCCCAGTTCTCCCCGCAGGGCTTTGTTGTTCTCTTCCAGAAGCTGCATCACCGGCCCCTGTTTCTCGCTGGGGAAGATGCTCACGAACACCTTGGCTACGGAGAGGTCGGGGCTCACGCGCACCTCACTCACGGTAACCAGGGCCCCGCCGAAGGCGCCCATCCCCTTGGCACGGATAATCTCGGCCAGGTCTTTCTGGATTTCACGGGCAACCTTGAGCTGCCGTGTGCTTGCGGGTTTCTCCATTACTTAATATTGATAATGTAGTAGTTCTTCTTGCCTTTCTGGGCCAGGATGTAGTGACCGTTCACAATGTCGGCCTCGGTGACATCGGCCGCAATATCCGTCACTTTGTCCTTGTTGATGGCAATGCCGTTGCCCTGCACCATTTTACGGGCCTCACCCTTGGAGGGGAGGATGTCGGTCTTCACGGCCAGCAGGTCCAGGATGTTCACGGGGAGTTCGGCCTTGGGAAGGTCATAGGAAGGAACGTCTCCAAAAACGGCCAGGAAGGTGCGCTCGTCCAGCTTTTTGAGGGCCTCGGAGTTGCCGCCGAAGAGCATCTGGGATGCGGCTACGGCGTTGTCGTAGGCCTCCTGTCCGTGGCACATGACGGTGACCTCGCGGGCCAGCACTTTCTGCAGTTCGCGGGCGCCGGGGTTCTCCCGGTGGCGGGCGATGAGTTCCTCGATGGAGGGACGGTCCAGCAGGGTGAAGATCTTGATGTAACGCTCGGCGTCGTCATCGGCCACGTTCAGCCAGAACTGGTAGAACTCGTAGGGGCTGGTGCGATCGGCGTCCAGCCAGATGTTGCCTTTCTCGGTTTTGCCGAACTTGGTGCCGTCGGCCTTGCGGATGAGCGGGCAGGTAAGGGCAAAGGCCTCGCCGCCGTCCATGCGGCGGATGAGCTCGCTGCCGGTGGTGATGTTGCCCCACTGGTCGCTGCCGCCCAGTTGCAGGATGCAGCCCTTGTTCTTCCACAGCCAGTAGAAGTCATAGCCCTGCATCAGCTGGTAGCTGAATTCGGTGAAGGACATACCCTCGGAGGAATCGCGGGACAGGCGCTTTTTCACGCTGTCCTTGGCCATCATGTAGTTCACGGTGATGTGCTTGCCGATATCCCGGATGAAGTTGATGAAGGTGTAGTCCTTCATCCAGTCGTAGTTGTTCACCAGCTCGGCCTTGTTGGGGGCGTCGGAGTCAAAATCCAGGAAACGGGCCAGCTGGGCCTTGATGCAGGCCACGTTGTGGTTGAGGGTGGCCTCGTCCAGCAGGTTTCTCTCGGCACTTTTCATGGAGGGGTCGCCGATCATGCCGGTGGCACCGCCCACCAGGGCATAGGGCTTGTGGCCGCAGCTCTGGAAGTGTTTGAGGATCATCACGCTCACCAGGTGGCCGATGTGCAGGGAATCGGCGGTGGGATCAATACCCACGTAAGCCGCCTTGGGGCCTTCCATCAGCTTTTCCTCGGTCCCGGGCATTATGTCTTGAATCATTCCGCGCCAGCGGAGTTCTTCCACAAAATTCTTCATACGACTGTTCATTTTAGAACTGCAAAGATACGAAAAAAAAGCGATTATACAGTTTTGGCATAGTGACACTGCAGCACCTGGCGGGCCGGGGTGTGCCAGTTGTGCATGCCGCCGCCCAGACAGTTGTTCCACTGTTTACAGTCTGCGCAAGGGCCTTTCCGAGCCCAGTCCCGTTTGCGGAAAGGTTGGAAGCGCTGTTCCCAGACCTCGTAGAAGTTATCCTCATAGATGTTTCCCTGCGAGAACAAGTCCCTGTCTATGTTGGGACAGGCGCAGATGCGGCCGTCGATGAGGACGGAGGCTATGTTCACGCCGGCGTGGCAGAAATAGCGGACATCGCGCACCTTTTCTTCATATCGGCCCAGATAACCTTCACAGCTGAAGGTGGTTTTCATGGGACCGCCTTCCTCCCGTCTGGCCTGGATAAAATCCATCAGGCTCACGAATTCGTCATGGGTCAGATGCATGTCCGGATCCTTTGCTGCACGACCGATGGGAATGACGGTGAACAGGCGCCACTGGCCGATGCCGGTGTCCGTGAGGATGCGGTGGATCTGAGGCAATTCCGTCAAGTTACGCTTGTTGACGCAGGTCACCACATCGGCATTGAAGAGTGATTCTCCAGCAGCCAGCCCGATGGCTCTCAGTGCCCTGGAATAGCTGCCGGGGATTCCGCGCATCCAGTCGTGCGACGCCTCAAGCCCATCCAGGCTGATGGTGAGGGCGCCCAGTCCGGCATCCCGGAGGCGCCGATGCATATCGGCATCATAGAACCAGCCGTTGGAGACCATGCTCCAGCCGAAACCCCGGCGGAAGATTTCCCTCCCCACCGTCTCGATATCCGGCCTCATCAGGGGTTCTCCTCCGGTGAGCACTACGGTAAAAGGTCGGGGCCGATGCTCCCGGGGGATGGTATCCAGCGCGCCCAGGAAGTCCTCCAACGGCATGTCCTTCTCCCGGCTCAGGACAGAGCAGTCGCTCCCGCAGTGGCGGCAGCGGAGGTTGCAGCGGGTGGTGCACTCCCAAAACAGATAGTTGAGTTCATGCACCTTGATTTCGTTGTCCCGGAAAAGACGGAATAAAAAAGGGTTCACGACAGGTATTTTTTACACGCTCCGTTATCGCTTCCTGTATACGCCCGACAAGATGATTAAGCTGTATTCCGGTGCGGGTTTGGGAGTTGTCTTTGATGTCATGGACCGGACAGCTGCCGTTTTGCCGGACATTACCCTGCTGGGACTTCGTTCCGGAGGGAAACATCTCTATTTCTTTGTAGAACTCACTGCGGGCAGTGTGGCCACCCTGGCCTACGGCGGCCTGGGCTGGAAGTTCTGAACTTATTGCCCGTAGTCTGTTGGATCGAAGCCTTCCAGGGCTTCTTTTCTTTCTGTGCAGGTGCCGCACTTGCCGCAGTGCTTCTCCCCTCCCTTGTAGCAGGAATAGGTCTTGGAATAATCTATTCCCAGGGCTTTGCCCCTTAGTGCAATATCCCGCTTGGTGATGTTGCAGTACGGAGAAAGCACCTTTACGCCGTTGTAGGTACCCGCTTTGACGGCATCGGCAAAGGCGTCTATGAATTCCGGGCGGCAGTCCGGATAAATGTCATGGTCCCCGCTGTGGTTGGCCAGCAGGATGGCGTCCAGGTCCCGGCTTTCGGCCAGCCCCGCCGCCACCGCCAGCATGATGCCGTTGCGGAACGGCACCACGGTGCTTTTCATGTTATCATCGGCATAGGAACCCTCGGGGATTTCCCCGCCGGAAAGCAGGAGGTCGCTTTTAAAGTATTGGCCGATGAAACCCAGCGGAATGATCAGATGTTCTATTCCCAGCTGACGGCAGTTCTCCACCGCGCACGCAATCTCCCTGGCATTGTGCTTGGAGCCATAGTCGAAGGTAACGGCCAGCGCAATGCTGTCCCTGTATTCGTACAGCAGCGTGGTGCTGTCCAATCCACCGGAATATATAAGGAGACTTGCCATGGTGTTAATCATTTGTCTGTCAAATAGTTAACTTTTTCTCTTGATCCCGTTTGGTATCAAGAGCTAAACTTAAGTTATTGATTGTTAGCGAGTTGCGATATAATCGCCGAAACGGCTACGCGGGCCGATGCTACGGCTTCCACCACGGTCTTGGGGCCAAGGCAGAAGTCTCCGGCCACCCACACGTTGGGCAGGCCCTGAACTTTCTGGCCTTCCTCCAAAACGGGCCAGCCCCACTCGTTCATCACGGCACCGGTGTCGTGGAACAGCTGGAAGTCGGGGGTTTCGCTGATGGCGGTGAGCAGGGTGTCGCACGCCACAAAATGGTCCGTCCCTTCGATGATGCGCGTCACCACGCGTCCGCCGTCCTCCGGCTGAACATTCTCGCAGTCCCGGAACACCACACCGCCCTCACGGACCTCGACGGGTGCCTGGAACACCTTGAACTGGACGCCGTCGGCCTTGGCCTCCTCTACCTCCAGCGGATTGGCCGGCATGTTCTCGAAGGTCTTGCGGTAGTACACCCAGGTTTCGCAGCCCTGGCGCACGGCAGTACGGCAGGCGTCCATGGCCACATTGCCGCCGCCAATCACAATCACTTTCTTCCCCAGCTTGAAGGCCGAAGGATCCTTCAGGAACGGGAGGGCCTGTACGGCGCGCTCCTCTCCGGGGATGCGCAGGGTGGCGGGTTTCTCGGCTCCGGCGCCCAGAAGGACAGCGTCGTATTCGGCCGATAACGCACTCAGGCTGAGCTCCTTGCCCACCTCGACGCCACCGTGGCAGGAGATGCCGGCTTCGGCGAACATTCTCTCGAAGGCGTCGCAGTACTTCTTGTCCAGGCGGAAGGCCGGGATGCCATAGCGCAGCACGCCGCCCATGCGCGGGTTGGCGTCGAACAGATGGACCTCGGCTCCCGCTTCCCACAGCCACACGGCGGCAGCCAGCCCAACGGGACCGGCACCCACAATGGCCACGCGATGGCCGGTGAGCTCCAGACTCTGGCGCTCCAGGGAGTGTTTGAACAGATACTCTCCGGAAATCTCCTGCTCTATCTGGTACCAGGCCACGGGCATCTTCTTCACATTGAGCACGCAGTGGCCGAAGCAGAACTGTTTCCAGTCGCACACCAGGGAGGTGACGGCGCTAAGGGGATTGTTGCGGAACAGCAGGCGGCCCGCCTCTTCCAGACGGCCCTGACGGTACAGCAGCATACATTCCGGGATGGGCGTGTGCACGGGGCATCCGTCCAAAGCGCATTTGGGTTTCTTACATAACAGACAGCGGGAAGCTTCCGGGTTCATGGTTTAAATACTTGTCTATTGGTTATGGAGCGGCCCAGGGTAAGGGAATCCGCGTATTCAAGGTCGTCTCCGAAGCCTAATCCGCGGGCCAGGGCCGATACCCTGACGCCAGAGGCTTCGATTTGCCGATAAATGTAGAAGGCGGTGGTCTCCCCTTCCACGTCGCCGCTGAGGGCCAGGATTACCTCGGCCGTCTGCGGCTGCTCAAGAGCGTTCACACGCTCCGTAAGTTCTTTGATGGTGAGGTCCGAGGGTCCCACGCCGGCGATGGGTGAAATGATGCCGCCCAGCACGTGGTACACCCCGTGGTACTGACCCGTGGCCTCGATGCTCATGACATCCCGCACGCTTTCCACCACGCAGATGGTGCGCTGGTCCCGGGATTTGTCGGAGCAGATGGAGCACACGTCGTCGTCGGAAATCATGCGGCAGCGGCTGCAGTAGCGCACGCCATCCCGAAGATCGTTGATGGCCGATGTAAAGTGATGCACATTCTCGGCAGGCTGCTTGAGCAGGTGCAGGGCAAGGCGCAGGGCGCTCCGGCGACCAACCCCCGGAAGGGAGCTGATAGCCTCCACCGCCTCTGTGAGCAGGGCCGACGGATATTGCTCTTTATAGGCCATGATACTTCTTGAGGCCCTCCAGCGGCGTGGGCAGGAACATGGAGAAGCTCACGCCGTAACGGGCGCCGATGGCCAGCAGGATGTCCTTGCAGGCGAAGCCGAAGCTGCCCACTACGCCCAGCGGGAGGGAATCGTACTGTCGGACGGCGCGCTCGAAGAAGGCGCTGAAGTTGGCATCCACCAGCGAGGTGGCGTATTCATCATTGTGATAATAAGAAATGATGAAAGGCGCGAAACTGCCCAGATAACGGGCCGGGGCGTCCGATGCGTACACATTCTTGACAATGGTAGGATAGTCCGAGGGGAACTGCTGCGCAAAGTCCTTGGCCATTTTCCCGGGAACCCTGTTCTTGAGGAAATCCCGGAGGAAAAACTTGCCCAGGACAGCGGCCGATCCTTCATCTCCCAGGATGAAACCGCCGCAGTTCACCTTGCGGGTAATCTGCTTGCCATCCCACTGGCAGGTGTTGGCACCCGTGCCCAGGATGGCGGCGATGCCGGCGCGATGGCGGCACACGGCCCGGGCGGCAGCCACCATGTCCGACGCATACTCGATGGTGGCACCGGGGAACCATCGGCCCAGATCCACGGGGGATTCCCCCACCAGGCCGGCGGCATAAAAATGCACCTCTTCAATACCCTCTCCCAGTTTGGCAGAGACGTCGTCCAGGATGGCCTGGAGATGTTCCTTGGGGGTTTGGGCAAGGTTGAAGCCAACCGTACGCAACTGGGTACCGTCCGACACAAACCAGTCGGTATTGGTGGCCCCGCAATCTACAATTAATTTTTTCATTTACAACACGTTTGGGATGCAACCGACTAAGTTAGCAATTTTCCTCTCTTTTTCCAATGAAAATAGCCATAAACCGCCGATGCTATGTAGGCCAGGTACAGCAGAGAGAGCCAATACTGCCCCGTGATGATGCACAGCGTGGTAGTGAAGATATCGGCCACAATCCACAGCAGCCACTGCTGCAGATAGCTCTGGGCCAGCCACCAGGTGCCGATGACGCTGAGGACGGTGGCCACGGCATCCAGCCGGGGTTCGGCGTCTCCTGCAAAGCGCAACACCTGGATGAACACCAGGGAGCCCGCCAGGAAGCATACCGCACTCCATAAGACAACCTTCTTCGACAGTTTCCGGAGATGGATTTCCCCTTCGGCCACCTGGGCATCGGCCTTTTTCCACTGGATAAAGCCCACCACGGACATCACCAGATAGTAGATGTTCAAACCCATCGAGGCCCACACATGCTGGGCGCCGAAGCTGAATGCGCATGCCGAAGCGGTGAGGATACCCACCACCCACATGCTTTTCTTCTGCAGGATTTCCAGCACCACATACAGGATGCCGGTCACCATGGCAAAAATCTCGATGGCCTGAAAAACGTCCACTTACCGGACCTCGATCAGTTCAACCACGAATTTGAGGGCGCTGCACGGCGGAATGCCGCGGGTGCCGGACTCGCCATAGGCCAGATGATAAGGCAGATAGAGCTCGTACTTGGCGCCTTCGCTCATGAGCTGCAGACCTTCGGTCCAGCCCTTGATGACCTGGTTCAGGCCAAACTCAATGGGTTCTCCGCGCTTGTAGGAGCTGTCGAAGACCTGACCGTTGGGGAAAGTACCCTCATAGTGGCAGTACACCTTGTCCGTAGCCTTGGGCTTTTTGCCCGTGCCTTCCTTGATTACTTTGTACATGAGACCGCTGCCGGTGGCTTTCACGGCCGGATCCTTGGCCATCTGGGCCAGGAACTTCTCACCCTCGGCCTTGGCAGCCGCACCGGCGGCTTCGGCCCGCTGGGTGGTCTCGTCTTCCAGTTCCTTGTAGAAGGCTTCCAGGGCCTCCCCGGCTTCTTCCAGGCTGATGGCGGGCTGGGCGCCCGTGAGCATGGCCTTGAGGCCGGCCAGGAAGTCGTCGACATTATTCACGTGGATGCCCTGCTGATAGAAGCTGGACGCCACGCTCATTCCGAATGCGTAAGATTTTTTATCCATAATTCAATTTGTAATACTTGCAAAGGTACAAAAAAGGTTCGCATTTCGCGAACCTTTTTTGAGCCACTCATCAGGCTCGAACTGACGACCTGCGCGTTACGAATGCGCTGCTCTACCGACTGAGCTAAAGTGGCCTGACCGATTGTGGTGGATCGGGACTGCAAAGATACATATATTTTTTGTATTTTTGCAACAAATTTGGTTCTATGAGATCTGACATTATTATTATTGGTGGTGGAGCCGCAGGGCTCGTAGCAGCCGTCGGAGCTGCGCAGGTGCTTTCCCAAAGCCAGAATGGCGGCACCGTTACCGTGCTGGAGAAAATGCCCAAGGCAGGGCGTAAAGTGATGATTACCGGCAAGGGACGCTGCAATTTCACCAATGTCAAGGTGTGGCAGGATTTCAGCGCCCACATCCGCACCGATGTCAATTTCGTGAGCCCGGCCTGGCACAACCTCACCCCCCAGAACGTCATCCAGCTGTTCAAGAGCAACGGCATGCCCTCCGTGGTGGAACGCGGAGACCGCGCATACCCCACCAGCCACATGGCCGGAGACGTGGTGGACACCCTGCTCCGCGCCTGCACGCTGGCGGGCGTCAAGGTGGTGACGGACTGTGAGGTGAAGACCATCGACGTCACGCCCCGCGGCTTCAGCCTGGACTGCGTGCAAACCACCCGTAAACAGGTGCGGGAGAGAGAGGAACTCACCATAGAGCCCGTAGAATACAATTGCAGCAAACTCATCATTGCCACGGGCGGCCTTTCTTATCCCGGCACCGGCAGCACCGGAGACGGCTATATGTGGGCCGAGGAACTGGGCCACAGCGTGGCTTCCTGCTATCCTTCCCTTACTGCCCTGGTACCTGTCGGCTATAAGGAATCCACCCCGCTGGCCGGTGAAATCAAGCAGGCTTTCCGCGGAAAGACCGTATACGGCAAGGTCAAGGAGCGCAAGATTGCTCCGCTGCCCAAGTGGTATCCCACCTTCGAGAAACACATCGAGCGTGTGACACCCATGAGCGACCTGGGAGAACTCTTCAACGGCAACAACCTGGACAACGTGCAGCTTACGCTCATGGTGAACGGTCAGGACGTCCAGCAGGAGTTCGGTGACATCGAATTCACCGACGGCGGCCTGGAAGGCCCTCTGGGTTTCATGGTGAGCCGCAAGGCCGTAAAAGCCCTGAACGAAGGGCAGAAGGTGGCCGTTTCCATAGACCTGAAACCCGCCGTGGAGCTGGAAAAACTGGATGCCGATGTGCACCAGAAATGGGAGGAAGTCATTAACGACGACCGTTCCAAGGGCCAGAGTTTCCAGCGCCTGTTCCGCATCATGCTGGGCAAGTTCATCCCCTGGAACATCACCCTGGCCTTCCTCAAGACCAACCCCAAGGTGAGCGTAGACACCCTTGCGGCCACCATGAAGGACTGGCGACTGGACATTGCCGGCTTCGTGGGCTTTGAGCGCTGTGTCATCACCGCCGGCGGCATTTCCACTGCCGAGATTACCGCCAAAACCCTGGAGTCCAAGAAACAGCCCGGCCTCTATTTCGCCGGCGAGGTCCTGGACATGGACTGTGACACCGGCGGATATAACCTGCAGATGGCCTTCAGTACAGGTTATCTGGCAGGACAAAGTGCAGCCAAGGCGCTGTAAAAGCTACCTTATCCCCAAAAGCTTATGCGTTTGTAAAGAGAGGCGCCAGGAAGGGTGTGCCTCTATGTAGGCCGTGACTTCGGCCACATTGGTGCGGCCGTGGACGTCGCAGGGCTGAAGGAAATGCCACTGCGCGGGGAAAGAGGCCCATTCCGAAGGGTCCACGCCGGAGGTAAGGACCAGTTTGAGTTCATCGGCCTTTTCCAGGACCACGGGGCCTCCCAGTTTGGGGCTCACGGTAATCCAGTCCACCCCGGCGGGCAATACCCGCGTACCGTTGGTCTCCATGTGCACGGAGTAACCCGCGGCATGAAAGGCCGAAATCAGGGCTTCATCGGCCTGCAGGGACGGTTCTCCGCCGGTGAGGCAGATGCGCCGGCAGGCAGCGCCGCAAGCCCTGGCGGCCGCCACAATGGCATCGGCCGACATCTGGGTAAAGGCCGAATGGTCTGTGTCGCAGAAGGGGCAGCGGAGGTTGCAGCCGGAAAGGCGCACGAACACCATGGGCGTGCCCGTCCAGAAGCCTTCTCCCTGGAGGGAATAAAAGATTTCGTTGACGCGGTAGGACTTAGCGCTCATAGGCCGCCATATTCATCTCGCTTTCCCACACCTCCACCTTATAGGCGTTATCCACGTGGTCGCAGATCCAGCGGGCAATGTTCTCGGCCGTGGGATTGAAGTCGAAGACCTCGTTCAGGTTCTTGTGGTCCAGGGCCGACGTGATATCCTTCTTGATATGGGTGAAATCCGTCACCATGCCGTCGGCGTTGAGTTTTTCGCTCTTGCAGTAGATCTTCACAATCCAGTTATGTCCGTGCATGGCCTCGCACTTGCTCTCATAGGAAAGATTGAGGGCATGGGCGCTTGAAATTTCCAGTCTTTTGCAAACGTAATACATCCTGCCAATTTTTTACAAAGATACTGCTTAAAAAAACAAGAAAAAAGTAAAATTTTTTTCAGAACGTTATTTTTGCCATATTTGCATACGACAAGCAGGACCCCTATTCAGGG
>CAJOIQ010000036.1 GCA_905234795.1 uncultured Bacteroidales bacterium
CCGCGACAAAGCTCAGCCTTGGCATGGCGATGACCTTTCCGCCGTTGCCGGATGGGCCGAAGCCACCAACTGGTTTAAGGTAGGTGAGCCTGCGGTCGTATTCCCGTTCGCCGGATATCGTGACGATTATAGCCCGGGTTCGCTTTGCCACGCTTATGACCGTGCCGTTTATTGGACGGCATATGCATCGGCCGAGAGTGGTGAGACTGCCTATTACGTGAATGTGCGTAAGGGTTCCGCACACAAGCTGGCCGAGGCCGGCAAGTCCCGTGGCGGCTCCGTGCGCTGCGTGGTGATCCCTGTTGCTGCCGAATAAGCAATGATTTTCATCCAGGGCCCGCCGATCCGGACCCTGGGTGCCAAGATAACACTAAAATTGATCGAGATGAAAACATCGAGAATTCTTACTGTAGCGCTGCTGGGTGCCGTTATCGGCCTCCTGTATGCATGCACTCCGGACAAGACGCTGGGCGGCATGATCGTGCCCGCCCCGGGTACCAAGCCCAGCGTGGGCACCATTCCTTCGGGAGATCCCTTCAACCCCGATGCCCCCGACACGCCCGACACGCCGGATGCCCCCGACGACCCCATGAGCGAGATTGTGAACAATCCTGCCCGCCTGGCCCGCATTGGCAAAACTCCCATTATCGAGATTTACTACACGGAGTACACCCGGGAAGACCTGTTCCCTTCCTTGGAAGAGGTAAAGAACTTCACGCACATCAACGTGGGTCATGTCCGTTTCAAGGACAAGGTAAACGGTACGGGTATCGACATTCCCGCCGCCTCCCTTTCCCTGGTGCAGAAATTCAATGCCTACAAGCATAACGGCTATCCCGAGCTGAAGGTGAAACTTCAGATGGGCGGCTGGGGCAAGAATGCCGACGGCTGGTCCCAGATGGCAGGAGACCCCGAGAAGCGTAAGGCCTTCATCGATGACTGCGTGGCCATTTGTGAGCTGTACGACATTGACGGCTTCGACATTGACTGGGAGTATCCCACCTATGCGGCCAAGGACGGCGATTACGTGAACGGAGCCTCCGGGGCCGACTATGTCAACTTCGTCACCCTCTTCAAGGAGATGCGTGAGGCTATGCCGGACAAAATCCTGTCCTACGCGGCCTCCGACAGCGGTAAGTATACCGACAACTACGGTGTGCTTCCGTATGTGGACTACATCAACGTGATGACCTACGACGAAGGCGATCCGCCCTACCACAACGCTCCGCTGTACAAGAGCAAGATTGCCAAGGGCCGCTGCTGCTCCGAGGCTATCGACGACATCTTCCATACCCAGCAGAACATCCCGTACCAGATGATGAACTTCGGCCTGGCCTTCTATGGCCATGGCGACGGCTACAAGGACAAGAGCGGCAATGCCGCCTATCCCGGTTCCGTGGACTACAGCATGCTGGAGGACATCTTCTTCAAGGGCACCTGGTACGACAAAGACTCCAAGACCACCAAGTCCTGCGCCGGCAAGAACTACCGCATGTGGGACGACGTGGCCAAGGTTCCTTACCTGGCCGACGCCCTGGGCGTGATGTATGCCAGCTACGAGGACATCGAGTCCATCAACGCCAAGGTGGAATATCTCAAGAGCCGCAACATGCTGGGCGCCATGATTTGGGAGTACCGGCACGACAATGATGAGGGAACCCTCCGCCACGCCGTGAAGGCCGCTATGGACGGCACGCCCATGGCTCCCGGCAAATTGGAGCGTCCCGACGAAAAGCCGAAGGAGCCGCCGGTGATGGTCAAGGTGGAGTGGACCAAGAAGCTGGAGACCAGCACCGACTTCGTGCCCGAGCTCTCCGGCCTGTGCCTGAGCAAGGACGGCGACTTCCTGTGGGGTGTTCACGACAAAGGAACGCTGTACAGGATCAATTTCGACGGCACTTATCAGAAGCAATTTTACCATTCGGCCGATTTCGAGGCTCTTGCCATCGATCCCGCCACCGGAGACCTGTACATCGGCCTGGAGAGCTCTTCCAAGTCGGTCTACAAGATTCCTTATCCGAACTATACCTATGAGAGCAAGGTAGACCTGCCCATTTTGGTGGAAGGCGTTTCCACCATGGGTAACTCCGGTGTGGAAGGTATTGCCTGGTACAAAGGAGACCTGCTGTTCGGTACCCAGACAGGAGCTACCCTGTTCCAGTACTCCATGGACGGCACGCAGAAGTTCAAGAAGAGCCTGCGAGAAGCGGCTCCCACCATTTCCGAGGTCGGTGGCATGGATTACGACGAGGAAAATGACTGGCTGTGGGTGATTGACTCCAATTCCAATAAGGACAACCCGAAATACGATCCTTACACCATTTACCTGTTCAAGGGTCTTGGCGAGGAACTCCTGGCCAAGTATTACATTGGCGACTTTGCCGATTGGAACCCCGAGGCCATCTGCGTGGACAAGAAGAACGGCTGTATCTGGGTGGGCGAGGACTGCGACTCCTCCTATCCGTCCCTCCTGCACAAGGTTATCTTTACGGGTCTTTAGTAGTTCGGCCCTCATCCCTATTCCCTGATGCCCGGCCTTTGACCGGGCATTTTGCGTATATTGCCCCTTTTTCTGCGTATTATGGGTGGGGCAAATATTCAAAATGCAGTAGCTTTACCGGAACCGCATAAAGCACAAACTAATAACACTATAACTATGGTTAAAAAAGACTATTTAGAACCCTCAGTCGAGGTGATTGAGATGGGGTATCGTGACCCCGTCTGTCAGGCAATGTCAGGAAATATTCCTGGTTATGAGCCGCTGGTTCCTCCGGGAGATGAAATGTTCAACTTACCATCTTATGATACTTTATAATTGGAGGGGCCGACTATGAGAAAAGTTTATTTGATCATTGCTGCCGTGGCAGCAGTTATGGTTGTTTCCTGCAATAAGGAAGTAAAAGAAAACAACGAAGCTGGTCAGAGGGTCATTAAAACCTTCACTTGCTCTATTGAATCGGATGCCGACACTAAGGTGGCTATTCCGGATGATGGAAAAGCAGTATGGGAAGTGGGCGATGAGATTTTTATTCACGGAAAGGTTATTTCCGAAAGCGTAACACATACTTTGACCGCTGGAGAAATTAGCGCAGATGGCAAGAAGGCCACATTCAGTGTTGATCTTACTGGCGTAGAAGCATATGATCCAGATAGTTATTACGCTTGTTATCCCGCGTCTGCTGTGAGTTATTTCTCGTCAAGCTCCAAGACATATTATTATGGGGAGTTTAATGATACGAATAAGCCGCTCATGGCTGCGTACCTTGACGGGAGCACTTTCAAATTTTATAATCTTTGCGGTGTATTAACGTTTAAAGTTTCTGGAGACTTTGACGAGTACATTTTTACTGGCAACAATAATGAAGATTTAGGTTACGGTCAGTATCAGGTTAAGATCAATAGCGAAGACAGAAACTATGCAAGGACAACGAATAATCCTGTAAAATCACTCAGAGCCCCAGTTACGAGTGATGGAACTTTTATTAATAAGGTCTGCTTCCCGAATGGCGTTAACCTTACAAAAGGGTTTACTATTCTGCTTTTGAAGGATGGTGATATTGTTAAACAGGTTTCCACCAAAGAAACCTATTCTGTGAATATAGCAAGAGGTAAACTGCTTCCTCTTGGAGATGTTACCGGAAAACTGAAGAACTATGATGTCCCTACGCATAATTCCAGTATCGCAATAGCTTCTGCTACCGATCTTGGTGCCACGGCTACTGCGAACTGCTATATTGTTGACGGAAGTAATGCCGCTAATAAGGATAAAATCTTCAAATTCAAGGCCGTTAAGGGTAATAGTGCCACGGCTTTGAGCCAGGTTGAATCGGCCGAAATAGTTTGGGAGACCTATAATACTGCTGGCGAAGTTACGGCAAATAGCGTGATTGCGGATGTGGATTATGATTTGCAGTTGGGTGAAGATCCGTATATCGTATTCCAGATGCCGTCTACGCTTCATGCCGGTAACGCCCTCATCGCAGCAAAGAATGGTGGAGGATCCATCATCTGGAGCTGGCATATATGGGTACCGGCCACTACTGTAAGTGACATTTCTGGCGCCACCGATTTCTGCGGCTATGATAAGATTCAGGACAGAAACCTTGGAGCTCTGAATGTAATGCCCGCTACTGGAGATGCTGTCCCGACAGCTATGGGTCTTTATTATCAGTGGGGCAGAAAAGATCCGTTCCCCAGCAATTCTGCGTTCTCAGGAAGCACGCCTATTACCTTGAAAGGGACGGAGATGTCTACTCATAGTGGATTGATTACTACGGCCTATTCTGTACAACACCCTACAGAATATGCTTATGTTTACGGCGTAGATAATTCGGACTGGAACGCCAACCATCCAGCAAATCTTTGGGATGACTCGGGAAAGACGATTTATGACCCTTGCCCCGCCGGTTATCGTGTTCCTGTAAGAAATGAAGCCAAGCCCATGTGGGCTGCATCTGGAACAGGTTGGGATACCTCTGAAGCCAATAGGTATATTTATGGGGAACACGTTTTCCCGACAGCTGGATATATCGATTGTTGGGGCGCCACCTATTCGAATGTGGGTGTTCGGAGCCATGTTTGGTCTGCGACAAATCGTGGTGAGACGACGGCGTATTGCCTTTACAATAAAAACAAAGACTTCACAAACAGTAATTTCATGAAAGCTAAAGCCGGTTCCGTCCGTTGCGTCGTCGAATAATCCATCCTTCACATAAAGATTCCAGGGCTCCCATATCCGGGGGCCCTGGTTTTTTATCGGCGCAGGTGCCGCCCTTCTCCTGCTTGTGGCCTATAGCGCTGATTATCAACCAGATAACTTTTTCTCTTGATCCCATTTGGCGTCAAGAGAAAAAGTTAAGTGCCTGATAACCAGTTTAATATGACATGTTCGTCCAAAAAGCCAATTTGTAGAATGATTATCTTTGTTCCCAAACATATAGATTATGACCTAGAATTGCATTTTGTTTGGATTCGTAAAATAAATGCTCTATATTTGTAACGTGATAGATGTGAGCCCCTTGAGAAAGGGCAAAGTTTACATAGAGCATTTTCCCTAACCGGAAGATGCTCTACTTTTTTATACCCGGATGCGTACTGCAACCTGCATTTGCGCAAATCAAGAAGTAATACACGCATATTGTCCCTTACAACTGCGCGTTTCCTTGTTAATTTGCAAAAGACTAAGGAAGAGTTGGTTATTAGGTTATCGTTATTATTACGGTTTAATCCAACAAATGCAGTCCGGGTGGGAACCTCGGCTGCATTTTTTTGACTGTCCTCTTGCTAACTGTGAAAAAATTCGTATCTTTGCAGTCCCGTCCGCTAACGACGGAGTTTCAAACGCTTTAAGCCCGGAGGGGTGGGTGAGTGGCTGAAACCAGCAGTTTGCTAAACTGCCGTACGGGTTATTCTGTACCACGAGTTATATTGGAGGCCTAGCCGACAAAATCTCAACAAAGTTAAAAATGCCTTCTGCTAGTACGCAGGAGGCATTTTGATTTTTCCCAAGAAACCACTAATTTTGTGAATACTGAAATAGATAACACTATGAACACCAAAGAACCTTTTGTCCTTACCATCAGCCGCGAAGTCGGGTCCGGCGGCCATACCGTGGGTAGCATTCTGGCCCAAAAGCTGGGAGTGCGTTATTGCGACAAACTGCTTGTGGAAACCCTGGAAAAGCAGTTTAACCTGAGCAAGAGCGGTATTGAGAAGCTCAAAGGAGAAAAGAAAAACTGGCTGGCCGAAATCGTGAGCAAGATTTCCCCGGTTCCTTCGGCCGACGCTCTGGGCCTGGACCGCAAGTATTCCCAGGAATTCCACATCGACGTAACTACCGACGATATCTACAAGGCCGAGGTAGAGATTCTCAATGGCTTTGCCGAGATAGGTTCCTGCGTTGTGGCCGGACGTTCGGGCTTTTTTGTGTTCAAGAACCATCCCAACAAGCTGAACGTGTTCATCACGGCCTCCATGCCTTACCGCATCAGCCGCATCATGAAGAAACAGGGCCTTTCGGAGGAATCGGCCGACGCTCTTATCAAGGGCATTGACCAGGCGCGTGAAAACTATATCCAACGCTATGCCGGAGTAAGCCGCTACGACGCCCGCAACTATGACCTGGTGCTCAACGCCGACGGCCACACCGAAGAACAGCTGGCCGACATTATCCTTTCCTATATCGGATAACTACATCCAGCCAATCTCTTTCAGTACATAGTCCTGGCGGCCCAGGTATTGGACCACCCACATCACGTAGCGGATGTCCACGCACACGCACATGTTGTAGCCGGGGACGGCCTCGTAGTTGCTGGCCAGGGATTCCTTGTTGCCGTCAAAGGCCAGGCCAATCAGTTCTCCGCGCGCGTTCATGACCGGGGAACCGGAATTGCCGCCCGTGATGTCCAGGTCCGTGAGGAAGTTCACGGGGAAGTCCGGGGGAGGCAGCAGGTGGCTCCAGGCAGTGGGATAGCAGAAGTCGTACTTGGCGGGGTCGTACTTTTCCCGCAGGCCCCGGGCCGTGCTCTGCCAGTGCACATAAACACCGTCCCAGGGGCGTATGGGCTGCACGCGGCCGTAGGTGATGCGCATGGTGGAATTGGCATCGGGGTATTGTGCAATGCCCTGTGAATCCATATAGCAGTAACGTATGCGGGTATACTGGCGTCGCATCTCGTGCAGGCCGGAGATATCCTCCTGCTGGTTCAGGTCCTGGATGTTCAGTTCCCGGATGTAGCGGTACAGTGGATCGTCGGTGACGGGTCCGTTGAAGCGGGCCACCACGGCGCTGTCCGGGATTTCCCCGAAGCCGGCCACGCAGGAATTGTCCCAGACCCATTGCGCCATGGCCTTGTAATCCGTGCCGAAGCGCTGACGCATCTCCCGATGGATGGGCCGATGGTACACCGGTGCCATATGGGTGATGAACTCTTCAATGGAGAAGGCCAGCATCTCCTTTTCCACACGGGGGTCGGTACTGGCCAGGCCCTGTGCCAGCAGTTTGCGCTGGTGGGCCACGCCGTCCCGGCCGGTGCCGCCCATGCGCATGAGCGTCTGGCCCAGGATCATGCTGCGCACCAGGGTTTCCCGGTAGTAGACTTTCTGCTGCTCAATAAAGGCGTAGTCCTGATACGTGGTGTTCAGCTGGTCCAGCAGGTGGGCGTTCTTTTCGCTCACAGCCCTCATGCCTTCTTCCTGGGCGCGCCGGCGCTCGATGACGTCGAAACGCTTCATGCAGGCGGCCTCTCCCATTTGCATTTCGGCCACGTTGGACAGGTTGAAGAAGGCGTTGGAGTATTTCATGCGGATGTCCGGGTCGGCGTCCATCCACTTGCGCAGGACGGCCATCTGGTGTTCCCGGAGCCGGTTCCCTACAGGGCGCTCCACGTTGATCTCCTGGTTCATCTCGGCGGCGCTGGCATAGCGGGCCGTGCTGCCGGGATAGCCGATGACCATGGCGAAGTCCCCCTCCTTGTATCCCTTGCGGCTGATGGTGAGGTGACGGGAAGGATGCAGGGGTTCGCCCTTGTCATAAATGCGGTACAGGGTGAAATCGGCCTTGTGCTGCGGCCACTCCCAGTTGTCCTCGTCTCCGCCGAAGGCCGCCACCGTCACGGGCGGGGCACCCACCAGGCGGATGTCGGTGTATTTGACGTACAGGCACAGGTAATACTGGATGCCGCTCCACATCGTGGCCAGGCTGGCTTCCATGCCGGGATTCTCCTGGGCATACTTCTTTTCAATGATGGAAGCGATGCGCCGGGAACCGTGCGGCAACTCCTTGGCGATGAGGTCCTTGGTGAGGGCCTCAACCTCGTCGGTCACGTCCAGCACCTTCTTCAGGAAATAGAACTCCTTGCCGGGGATGCGAATCTCCTCGGCACGTGTTTTGGCCCAGAAGCCCTCCTCCAGGTAATTGTGCTCCGGGGTGGACAGATTAGAGATGTCGGAATAGGCACAGTGGTGGTTGGTGATGAGTAGTCCTTCGTCGGAAATCATGCTGCCGGAGCAGTAGAAGCCCAGCGACACCACGGCGTCGGACAGGCCGCCCGCTTCCTCGTTGTAGATTTCCCGGGCGTCCAGCTTGAGGCCGCGTGCCTTCATGTTCTTTTCCAGGGCCTGGTTGATGCTTTGGATGAGCCACATCCCTTCATCGGCCCGCGCCCCCGGCAGCAGACACAGACCCAGGCACAGGGTGAGCAGTGTTTTTCTCATACTATTCTTCTTCAGGATTTCTGACGCAGCGCAGCGGGGCGGCGATGCGGTAACTCACTTTGGATCCGTTGCAGGTATAGGCCGATTCGGAAGCCTTGTTGGTCATGGGCATGAAGCCGTAGAACTGCAGGTTCTTGATACCGGAGGATTCCACATCTTTTTCGTTGTAAGTAACCCCGGCATAGGTGGAGCCACAGAACATGCCGGAGGACAGTTTGTCGGGATATCCGCTGGCCCAGCCCATAAAAGTACCCGCCGTCTTGGTGTTGTCCTGGATGGAAACGGCACCAAAGGCGTCCATGTTGAAGCCGTCTTCGTTCAACAGTTTTATGGAACCGTTTTCGCCATCGAAATAAGGGGCGTTCTTATTGGTTTCCAGGCCGACACTCTTACCGACAAGCGAGATAATATCGGCGCCGGTGGGTACATGCCAGCCCTCCGGGCAGATGCCCTGCGCGCCTTCCAGCGCCTGTGCGGCGGCCACGGTGGTGAGGTCTCCCACCTTCAGGCCCAGGGCGGCCTCGGCCTGATACAGATAGCCCTTGGCGGAAATTCCGGCCTCGGAGGTGTCGAATTCGGCGGCCGTATGGCCCTCGTTCACCTTGAGCGGGCAGAAGATGCCTGCCGTCACGGCCGTGAGGTCGGAGCTGGGGGTAAGGCCTTCCGGCACATAGCGCAGATTCTGCGTCATCCACCACTTGCCGTCCTTCATCTTGGCCACGGTGTAGTTGTCTTCATGATAGATGATGTAGCCTTCGGAGAGCTTTTCCACCAGATCTCCGGCAGGGGTGTCGTCGGGGTCCAGGTTCCCGCCGTCTTCCCAGTCGGTGATGTCTCCGTCGGTGACTACGGTAAGGTCCTCGGGGTTCACCACAATGCTCACAGAATACTTCTTACCGCCTTTCAGGACCGCTTCCTTGAGGGCCTGTGAGAGCTGTTTGTTGCCGGCCGTGGTTACGGTTACGGCAAGGGTAACCGTCTGGGGCGGGAGGATGGCCACGAAGGTGCCGTCGGCGGTTTTGTGGGCCACGATGCTGCCGGCAGCGGCCGTCTCATCGGCGGTAGCGGCATAATCGGCGCCGATTTTGGCCGTGAGGCGGGCGCCCGTCAGGGTCATGGACGTGATTTCACCCTCGGCGTTGTTGGTGACGCTGATAGAGATAAGGGCCAGCTTGTGCTTGAAGGGGATAGTCACCGCGTGGGCGCTGGGGAGTACGTTCTCCTTAATGCCGGCCACAAAGTCGCTCTCCGATGTCCCCGCGCTCTGGTCGGCCTGCACGCTGAAGCTCTCGGGCGCGGTGGCCGAATACGGATAGTAGGCGGTGAGCGTGGCGCCGTCGGTACCCTCGGCATACCACTTGAGGCTGCCGGAGAATACGCTGCCGTCAAAGGTCATTTTCTCATTGGTGGCATAGGCTCCGGCGCTGCGGGTGATGGTGAGGCCGATGGCATCCCCCGTCTCAAAGGCGGTCTGGGTAACCTTGGTCATCACCGGGGAGATGCGCACGTCTAAGGCCTCTTTTTCCGGTTCTTCCTGGAGTACGGGTGTGGTGTTGTTCTTTTGGCAGGCGGTTACAGCCAGCAAGGCTATTGCGCCCATAAACAGAATCTTTTTCATATCCTTTTAATATTTATATCCGATGAGTATGTAGCTGGTCTGCCGGTTGGCGCCGGGGGCCAGGGTAATGCCAAAGGCGTGGGTGAAGTCGCAGCCGGCCTCGAAGTACAGGGGGAACCGCGGCAGCGTGTAGCGCAGGGCCAGGCTCACATCCAGCCGCACGGCGTCGCTCACCTCCTGTTCCAGTTCCCACCAGTCTTCCAGGCGGGAGGGGAGGGCGTTCACCACCACGCTGTCGTCGGTGGCCTTGGTGATATTCTCTGAATAGGCGCCGCCGCCGGAAAGGACGCCGGCCTTCAGCAGCCAGCGCTGCCCCAGGGGGATATCGGCATTGACAGAGCAGAACAGGTGCGTGCCGCCGTCCAGGTTCATGAACGGATACATCACGGTGGACAAATCCTTGTTACGGTCTATGTACAGGGTGGCTTCCAGCGCAAAGCCGTTTTCCCGTTCCCAGGTGTAGCCGATCTCTCCCGAGGATTCCTTGGAGGAGTACACGCGGTTGCTGCCCAGGATGGAGGGCGTGGTTACGCCGCCGGCGCTCACTTTCTCTATCACATTCTCCTGCAGCTGCAGGGATTTCCAGTGGGAGGTCAAACGGAAACTGTGCCGGTTGCTGCCATGGGTAAAGCTGTAGATGACTTTCCAGTTCCATTCCAGGGAAGGGAAGCGGAACCAGGTGTATCCCTTTTCTCCCACTTCTCCTCGGGACCAAAGGACTTCGGTATCGGCATACAGCCGCTCTCCCAGGGAGAACTGCAGGGATGCGCCATGGGTGATTTCACTCACGGGGAAGCGGTCCACGCCGGGCTCGGAAAGGTGGATGCCGCTGCCGTCCCAGGCCTGGTAGGCGCCGTAGCGCATGCCCTTGTCTAGGAAGGCATAGTAGGATTCGGCCTTGGCGGGACCGATTTGCTCGGCCTGGATGAACTCCGACGTCTTTTCAAAGATGTAGGAGGCACCCACGCGCCAACGGCCGCCATTGTACAGGATAGAGGGTGTAAGTTCCAGTTCCTGCCGATACGTGGTGTGGCGCAAGTCCTTGCGTTTGGCGTAGTTGATGCCCTGGAACCGGGCGGTGATGCCGGGAATCCAGCGGGTGCCGTTCTTCCAGGCCAGGCCGCCGGCGATGTCGTAGGTCTGCTTGCTCTTGTTGCCGGGGGTAAACTCCAGCACGTCCACGGGATAGTAGCCGGGTTTGGTAAACATGGAGCCCATCATCTGGGAGCCGAACTCCTGCGTGAAGCCGAAGTTGCCCACCAGCACCAGGTCCTGGAAATGGGTTTCGGCCTGGGCCGCGGCCCCCATGCTCCACAGGTTTTTGGCCTCGGAGAGGGTTCGGAATCCGCCGGAGGTGAACTGGCCGAAGAGGGTGGCTTCGGCACTCTTGCCGGAAGCATAGGCCGATACCAGACCGGCCACATTGCGGCTTTCCTGCCAGAAATCCTGGCCCGAAAGGGGTTGGGCGCAAAGCACAGCGCCCGCAAGGAGCAGGAGCATCCTACTCATGGAGAGACTGTGTTTCGCGTTCATACAGGTCGGTGTTGGAATTATTGGTATCCAGAAGGACTTCATAACCGTTTTCGTCGGTGGCCTGATGGTCCACCTGGCGCATGAGGGTATGGCCCTTGAAGGTTTCGCTTAAAGTAATATAACCGGCGTCCACGGAGGCGGGCAGGCGCTTGCGGTTGCTGGAAGAACCACCGTTGAACACCTCCACGCCGTCCACCACCCAGTCGAAGGGAATGACGCTCACATAGATGGAGGAGCCGGGCGTCTGGCGCACGGCGCCCTCCTGCTGCACGTAGCTGTGGATGTCCACGCCGTCGGCCCGGAAGAGCACGAAGGCGGGAGAGTTCAGGGACAGGGTATAGGCGTTGCTCTGGCCGGTTTTCACCACCACTTCCAGGTAATGGTCCTCCCGGATCAGGTTACCCGGGGCCGGGTGATAGGCCTGGTTGGGGAAGTAAGTGGTGTTGTAGCACACAAAGTAGTCGGCCTTGTTCAGGTTCACGGACAGGGGATACTGTGCGGCATGGTCAATGGCGCCGCGCAGTGCAATCACGGCATCGGCTCCGGGCTCCAGCGGGAAGTCCTCTCCGCCGCCGGGAATCATTACAATGGCGTCGTTGATGGGCAGGAAGTCCGGGAGAGAGCCGTCGGAGTTGAGCCAGGGATTGTTGGCGTTGCTGTTATAAGGGGCGATGCTGCCCATGCACAGCCCGTCCAGGTAAGTGACCACGGGGCTGTTGTTGTGCACAATAATATATTGGTCGCTCTGGTAGGTTCCTTCCTCGGGGGTCTTGGGACAGCCCCCGCAGTAGATTTCCTTGATGACCACGGCCCCGGCCTTGGAATGCAGCAGCACCAGGTCCAGGGTTATGTCTTTACCGGCTACCAGCACGCGGTCCTGGTTGCCGTTGAACACGTCGTTGCCGCTGCGGTCGCTCACGGACACGCGGTACAGGCCGTCGGGCAGGTCGATGGAGGCGCTGGCATCGGCCCCGGTGACCAGCTGGTAGGATACCCCACCCAACACATTCTCTATGGAAACCACTGCGCCCGCTTGTGCGGCGAACCCCTCCGGATACACGGCTTTCACCGTAACACGGCTCAGGGTTTCCGGCGCATACGCAACGCCCGGATCCATGCACCCTGCAAGCAGCAGGGCGGCCATTATCAGGATTATAGCTTTATTCTGCATGTGAGTCCGTAATAGAAGTTGGGGGTGAAGATGGCGCTAACTCCGGTGGCGCGGCTGGTTACAAAGCGGCGGGAGTTGGTGAAGTTGTTGGCAAAGAAGGAAAGGGACACGTGTTTGCCGATTTCCTTGGTGACGCTGAGGTTGGCGCTGAAGTAGGGGTTGTAGCCGTCCGGCGCAAAGGTGTAGATGTTGCCGGAGCGCAGGATCAGGCGCTGGAGTTCGGGGTCGGCGGCGCTTTCGGCCGTCCACGGGTGAACCGTGCCGTCCAGGTCCATATAGGCCTGGGGGTACACCGCGGTGTAGGAATTGCCGTCGTAGATGTTGCCGCCGGTGGGGTTGTTGGAATCTCCGCTCACCGTGAAGGCGCGGTCGCTGGTGTACTGGGAATTGCGCAGCAGGGCGGCTTCCAGGCGCAGCGTCACAATGAGCCGGGCCCGCGGAATGTGGGTGATGGCGGTGAGGTTGGCGTCCACGTTGTCGGTCTTTCGGCCGTTATACACATTGGTGCCGCCGCGGTAGATGCCCACATACTGGTAGGAACGGTTGGCCAGGGAGGTGTGGGACCATCCGTCGCGGTACAGGTAGGACGTGACGTCGGAGGTGTACTGCGTGTGGTTCCAGGCGGCGTCCAGACGGAAAGTGGTGCCGATAGCCTTGATTTCCGGGAAGTCCACCGTAAGCTCCAGGCCGTAGCGGTGGATGTCGGCCCCGTTCTCCTGCCGGCGGGAAGCCGCAAAGCTGCGGTCGGTCACCTTGAGGTTGCCGGGGACGTAGAGGCCGTCGGCATCCTGGAAATAGACTTCGCCGGTCTGGTTGTCCACCACCACCGAGGGCTGGCCGATGAGGGCGTAGCCGGCCGGTTTCTCCATGATATTGTAGGAGAAAGGCTCGTAGACGGTGCCGAACTCATAGGGGTCTTTGGTCTTGTTGTAGAAGCCCACCAGGGACACCTTGGCACCCAGGAAGGAGGCGTCGAGGCCAAGCTCGGAATTGTAGTTCTTCTGCCAGCTCAGCCGGGGGTTGTACACCATGCTGTAGGGACGGGTGTAGAAGATGTAGGAGGCGCCGTCGGCCCAGGAATAACCCAGGGACAGGATGTCCCGGTATTCGGCCTTGGGGAACAGGATGTAGAAGGAGGGCAGCTTGCCCGCAATTCCCCAGCCGCCGCGCACAGAGAAGTTCTTGTTGATGTTCCACTTGGCGTTCAGGCGCGGGGACAGGATGCGCAGGTTCCGGTAGCTGGTGCCGCTCAGGAAAGCGTTTTCCAGGCGCAGGCCGGCCATCAGGTTCACACTGCCGTTGCCCACAGGGATGGTGAGGTTGTCCTCTATATATCCCGCCAGCGTGTGCATGTAGGGGTAATCCCTGTACGGGCGGGGCCGGTAGCCGTTGTCGGCCAGGGAAGGATCCTGGTAGTATTCACCTTCGCCCACGTTGCCGTCGGCCTTCCACTGGACGCCGGCCTTTAAAAGGTTCTTCCAGCTGCCCCAGTGGCGCATCCAGTGATACTTGAGGGAGGCCGAGTAATCCAGCTCCTTGGAGTCTGTGACCTGGTCGCTGTAGTAGGTGGTGGGAAGGGCGTCGGCCATCCAGTAACCCTGCTCGGTGGCATGGACGGCGGGCATCACGGCGGCCGTGGAATGATAGCCGTGGAACAGGCTTCGACGGTCGTGGAAGTAGATGGATCCCTCCAGGGTGAGGTTGGTGACCCAGCTCTTGTTCAGCAGCCAGGTTAGCTTGACGTGCGGGGTGAGGAGGTTGTCCCGTTCCCGCTTGTATTCGTCGGAGAAAGAGTCGGGGTCGCTCTTGCTGTTCATGCCGCCCAGGTTGCCGTTGAGGCCGGCTTCCAGGCGCAGCACCTTGTTGAAGGTGCGGGTATAGTCCAGCGTGATGCCGCGGCGGGTATAAGAGGTGTAGGGGGAGGTGAGCTTCTTGGTGGCGTTGGCCCATTCGGCGCCCAGGTTGATGACGCCTTCTCCCACCTCGAAGCCCTTGGATACGGACACTTCATAGGTGCGGGGGTTCACGCTCATCACAATGCTCAGGGGGGTGCGGCCTTTCTTGGTGTTTACTTTCACCATACCGCTGCCCAGGTCTCCGTATTCGGCCGACGGAACGCCGGTGATCACCTCTACGCTCTCGATGTTCTCCACGCTCAGGCTGCGGGTGCCCACGCCGCTCATCTCGCCGAAGGATGCGTTGTCTCCCATGCGCACGCCGTTGATCTCCACGGCGGTGGAGAAGGCGGCGTTACCCACGGTGGAACCGGCCGAGCGAAGGGAAAGGGAATTGTCCTGCGTAAGGTCCGGATTCAGCGTTTTGCCGCCGGGGAGCAGGGCGCCGATTCCGTCCACGCCGCTCATCTGCAGGTGGTCCAGGGCGGTTCGGCCGATGGTCTGGGTGGTGTTGATGTTGTCCTTGGATTTCTCGGCGGTCACCACCACCTCCTGCAGGGCCAGGGTGTTCAGGGCCAGGCGGATGACAATGTCGGTGAGGTTCTTGCGCACGCTGATTTCCCGGGTTTCGGTCACATAACCCAGGCAGGACACTTCCAGGGTGTAACTGCCCTGCTGCACGTTTTCCATCACAAAACCGCCGTCCACGTCGGTCACGGCCCAGAGGTAATTTTCGTCCAGCCGCACCACGGCGCCCAGGACGGGCTGGTCATTTCCGGCCTCCAGCACTTTGCCGCTGATGCGCACCGTGGGCGCGGCGCACAGAGGCAGTACGGCCAGGGCCAGGAGTATTGTCAGACAGAATTTTCTCATTGAATGGGTTTTACTACGCCGGGAGTCTTGAAGGAAATCTTGGCGTTCTCTTCCCGCACATCGTCTTCCTTATAGGTGATGGTCCATTTCTCCATGGTCATCAGCTGCCAGATTCTGTCGGCGGTGCAGGGGGCGGCGAAGCGCACCTGGATGGCGGGAACCAGATCCTGGTTCAGGTTCAGGTATACGCCGATGACGCCCTCTTCCTTGGAGAGATGGTTGCTCAGGAAAGGAAGGTTGCGGGTGACCACGGGTTTCTCGAAGTTGGCATCGGCCACCTCATAGAGGAACTGTTTTTTGCCATGGTACTGCTCCACGCGCTTTTTGTATTCGGCCTTGAAGGGGGAAAACATGTGGTGCAGGTAATCGGCTATGGGAATGTACTCCTCTCCGGGCACCAGGTCCACGAACTTGAAGCCCAGCGGGGTTCTCTTTACCTCTCCGTTGGCCATGGGCATTTCCAGCTCCTTCTTCTCCACCATCTGCTTGAACCATTTGGCGTCGGCTTCTTCGGCCGGATCCATGTACACGTGTACGATGAGCGGGCAGCCGAATTCGCTCTCCACGCCGTAAATCTTTTTATCGGAGAAGCGCAGCTGCAGGCCGAAGTTGTTCAGGTCCATCTTGTCCGGCATGGCCTCCGTGTGGATGGTCACTTTCTTCAACTCTCTCACGGTGGCGGGATTGGGGGCCGATACTTTGAACTTGGTGGGCACAAAGATGGCCTCCTGGATGGCCTCGGGGCTGGTGACGGCCGGGTCATAAGTAATATGTACGCGGTGCTTGCCCACATAGGTCTTCACGGCGTGGGTGCCGGGAATCTGCTCCAGCTTGCCCTTGAAGGCCATGGAGGAGCCGAAGCACTTGACGCTGCGCAGGGGCTCGATGTCGAAGCTCTTGAGGGTGGAGGCGTCCACCTGCTCCATGTTCCATTCTTCACTGATGGTGGGAAGCTCCACCTTGGAGCCGTACCACACGCCCACGCCCAGCAGCAACAGGGTGAGAAGGGCGGGAACGTACTTCCAGGCGCCGCCCTTGACGCGGGGACTCACGCCTACGGCGAGTGCATGTTTGGCGCAGGCACCCACGCACTGGCCGCAAAGGGTGCAGTCCACGCAGGTGACGCGGCCATGGGAATCGGCAATGTTGATGCCCTGGGGGCACTCCCGGTTGCAAAGACCGCAGCCGTTGCACGTGGCGTCATTCTTGACGATATGGAGGATTTGCAGCTTAGGATTGCCGTTCAGGATTTCCAGCAGGTAACCGGCCAGGCAAAGCACGCCCAGCAGGACCCACCAGGGAACGTTGAGTCCCACCAGGCCCAGCACATACCATACGGCGGTGATGGCGCCCAGCCACAGCCAGAACTTGAGGGAGTTGGAGATGGCCCCCAGCGGGCACAGATACTTGCACCAGAACATGTCCACCAGGAACCCGCCCAGCACCACCAGGGTTACCGTGGCAATGGCCATCCACAGGGTGATTTCCCCCTTGAAGCCGGTGGCAACCGCATAGTACGGGTCCAGGTTTTTGCACCATAACTCGCTGGCGGTGGCGGTGGCATAGAACAGCCAGAACAGCAGCACGTATTTGAGGATGCGCAGGACCTTGTCCAGGACACTGCCGTTACGGATGGGAACCTGTTTGATGTGCAGGCCGCCACGCAGTTTGAGCAGCAGGTCCTGCACCGTGCCCACAGGGCACAGATAACCGCAGAACAGCTTGCTGAACAGCACCACGGCCGCAGCCAGCGCGATGCCCAGGATAATTTGCAGGGAACTCATGCTGCAGGGGAGGGAACCGCGCACGCCATAGGTGGCCAGGGCCTCCAGGCCGCCCATGGGGCACAGGGTCTCGGGATCGGCCGGTTCCATCTTGGGGAACAGCAGCTGGGCAAGCCCGGAAACGAAGAAAATGATGGCGGCAAGGGCACCCCATTGCAGGAGGTATCTTACCCAGTTTTTTCTGGTGGGAGATATTTTCATAGGTTGTCGTTTTTCGTGTCTAACACAAAGGTAAAAAATATCTATGATATTGTTCATAAATCTGTTGAAAAATTTTTGAAAAACGGGAATTTAATCGTATCTTTGCGGTCCGCAATTGTGCCCACGTGGCCTCCAATGCGTTGTAAAACATTAAGTAACAATTAATTAACAAACACCAATGCCTGGTTTAATTGGAAAGAAAGTCGGAATGATTTCCGTCTTCGGTGCCGACGGGAAGAATATCCCG
>CAJOIQ010000037.1 GCA_905234795.1 uncultured Bacteroidales bacterium
CCTGGGCGAGACCATCCCCGCAAGCCTGAAAATCAGCGACTTCCGGAAGAAGGTCCTGGCCTCGTGAATGTAGTGCTACTTTTGGTATCATCTAAAGATTATTTGTAAAGCCCGTGTCTTTTCCTTAAATTTGTCAAGTAATCTAATAACCATGATGAAAAGATTTCTCTTTTCCCTGGCTGTTCTGTTGCCGCTATGCACAATGGCCCAGGCGCAGTCCAAAGGAAAGGCTGTATCACTGAAACTAACCGTTCTTTCGGACACGGATGGCCAGCCGGTGGCGGGTGCGTCGTGTCTCCTCACAGATTACGGCATCTATGACATTTCCGACGCCGACGGCCATCTCACCCTGGAGAAGGTCCCCGTTGGAAAGGCCACCATGCAGGTGCAGATGCTGGGCTTCGAGGATTTCGAAAAGCAGTTCACATTCCGTAAGGACAGCACTTTCACCATCCGTATCAGCGAATCCACCCTGGCGTTGGAAGAAGTGGTGGTTACGGCCAAGCCCAGTTCCACGGGCGCGTCCACGGCTTCCAACATCGGCCGAATGGCCATCGACCACCTCCAGGCCACCAGCCTCAAGGATATCATGCAGCTGCTTCCCGGCCAGCTGATGACCTCGTCGGACATGACCTCGGAGGAAAAGATGACCATACGAACCCTTAACCAGAGCACTGCCAACAACGCTTTCGGTACTTCCATCATGATGGACGGCGTGCCCATATCGGACAACGCCACCATGTCCGAGAAAGCCGGTGGCACCACCGCCGGCGGTTCCGGTGTGGACATGCGTCAGATCAGTGCCGACAATATCGAATCCGTAGAGGTGATCCGCGGTATTCCGTCGGCCGAATACGGAGACCTCACCTCCGGCGCAGTGATTGTGAATACCAAGGCCGGCTACACCCCCTGGGAGGTGCGCGCCAAGGTGAACCCCACCACGCTCAACGCTTCCATCGGCAAGGGTTGGAAAATCAGTGACAAGGCCGGCAGCATCAATGTCAACGCCGACTATGCCCGCGCCTCCGGAGACCCCCGCGTGAAGAACCGTTCCTATGACCGTTACAGCGGCGGCGTCACCTATTCCAAGACCATCGGCCGCATCTGGAGCACCACCACCAAAATCAACTTCAGCGGCATCCTGGACCTGCGCACCGTGGATCCCGACCTTCTCATCGAGGGTACCGAGACCTCCCAGAAACAGGCGTCCCTGCGGTTCACCCACAAGGGCCGACTTTCCTTCAACAAGAAGTTCTCCCGCTCCCTCAACTATGCCATAGGCGTCAGCTATTCCGCCAACGAGACCCGCACTTCCAGCATCGTCCAGGCCAGCGGCGGTTACGCCGTGGTCAATTCCCTTACCGACGGCTATTACCAGGTGCCTTACGTCACCAGTTCCTACAGGGCTTCGGGCGGAACCGTATCCCGGCCGTTCAGCTTCTACGCCAAGATGGGCAACGTGTTCAACTGGAGCACGGGTCCCGTGAACCAGCGCTTCAACATGGGCGCCGAATACCGCCTGGAAAGCAACAAGGCCCGCGGCTTCTACAACGACGACGACTTCATGCCCCTGAAGACTTCCACCAACAGCCGCCCCCGTCCTTACTACGATATCCCTGCACTCAATCAGGTATCGGCCTACCTGGAGGATAACCTCTCCTGGAACATCTTTGACAAGATGGAGTTCAAGCTGCAGGCGGGCGTGCGCTTTGACATGCTGCAGCCCGGCCTTCCGGAGCAGGTCTACAGCATCTCTCCCCGCTTCAACGCCTCCCTCAAGGTGGCTCCCTGGATGACCATCCGCGGCGGCTGGGGACAAAGCAACAAGACTCCGGGCCTGGTTCACCTGTATCCGGAGCCCAAGTATTCCGACCGCGAAGCCGCCATGTATCTGCCGGCCGACGCCAGCAAGCAACTGGTTGTGTACAACACCCGCGTTACAGAGGTAGAGCGCAACAACTCCCTCAAGAACGCCACCAACAGCAAGACGGAAATCGGCATAGACCTGAACTTCTCCAACGGCATGACCGCCTCCGTGGTGGCTTACCGCGATTACATGAAGAACGGTTTTGGCAACTTCACGGAATACAGCCTGTACACGGCCAATTACTACACCGCCGCTCAGGGTATCCTGCTGGACAATCAGGGCAATCCCTATGTGGACTGGCAGCATCCGGCCCGCGTGGATACCGTATGGACCACCAGCGGCCGCATCGGCAATACCCAGGCCAGTCTGGACCGCGGTATCGAGTTTGACGTGAACCTGGGCCAGATCAAGCCCATCCGTACCTCTGTCATCGTGAGCGGTGCCTTCATGGAAACCCAGACCTGGACCACGGGGCCCAATTACCAGAGCCCCAGCGGCGTTCCCGCCACGTCTGTCTATGCCCAGGGCGGCACCAACGTCTCTCCCTTCAAACTGCTGTATCCCAGCGGTCTTTCCCGGGACATCAACCGCCGCTTCAGCGTGAACATGCGCCTGGTGTGCAACATCCCCCGCATGAAGATGGTCATCTCCCTGGCCAACCAGATTATCTTCTACCAGTACAGGCACACCACCAACCAGAAGAGCGACCCCATCGCCTGGATCGATACGGACCTTTCCTACCATGAGATTACCCAGGCCATGCTGGACGACGCCAATTACATGATCAAAGGCGTATCCCTGGCCGCCCAGCGCAAGAATCCCGCCGACAGCAACCCTGTCACCCAGCCGCCCATCTGGCTCATGAACATGCGCCTGACCAAGGACGTTTCCAAGAACTTCGGTTTCTCCTTCTTTGTGAACAACGCCCTTTACTACATGCCTTATCAGGCCAGTTCCTATTCCGGCACGCTCACGGAGCGTAACACCGGCACCTTCTCCTTCGGCGTAGAAATGTATGTAAAGATTTAGGAGTATGAAAAAACGCATCATATATATATTAAGTATAGGGCTGCTGCTGATGAGCGCATGTCAGCGCACGGCGCCCAAGGGCACCGATTCCTTCCTGCTGGAATTCCAGATGCCGGAGGAATTCAAGAGCGGCTCCTATTACGCCAGCCAGAAAGTGTACCTGAACGGCAGTGTGAACTACGACTTTACCACCGACATCATGGGCCGGGTGAGCGTAGAGTCCGTGGTCCCCGGCATCTACGACATCATTACCGGCATGGAACTCACCGGAGCGCAGTACAAGGCGCTGGTGCCCGGTGCTTCTATCGAGGACAACGCCCGCGTGAACATAGGCGTGTCGCTCATGAACCAGCGCATCTTCCAGGCCGAAGACCTCTGCATCCAGCTCACGTCGGCCGTCCTGAAGGACCTGCTCATTTCCAAGATCTATTACTCCGGCACCCGGGACAAGATGGAGAAAACCTACAACGTGGACTCCTACGTAGAGATTTTCAACAACTCCGACGACGTGGTGTACCTGGACGGGAAGTACATCGGCCTGGCCGAATCTACCTCCAACCCGGCCTACTATCCGGCCTCGGAGAATCCGGATTCCATCTTCCTCAAGCAGATGTTCAGGTTCCCGGGAACGGGTACGGACCATCCCCTCCAGCCCGGCGGCAGCGTGGTCATCGCGGCCAAGAGCGCCCAGAATCACCTGGAGAATGCCACCGTTTCCGTAGATCTCTCGGGGGCCGATTTTGAAGTGAAGGCCATGGAAGGTTCCGGCAATCCCGCCGTGCCCATGATGCCCATCATCTCCAATGCCTACACTTCCATGAAGTACATGAACCTCATCAACGGCGGTCCCAACACCCTGATGATTATCGAGACCGACGAGAATCCGGAAGAGTGGCCCGAGGTTTACCGCAAGGGAAAGACCTCCGGAGAAATGTTCCGCCGTATGCATAAAAAGTGGGTGACCGACGGCGTGGAATGCCTGTCCAACCCCTCTCAGACTGCACCCGATGTGAACACCAAACGCCTGCAAACGGAGATTGACGCCGGATATGCGGTGATCAACTCTGTGAACGGCTATACCCACGAATCCGTGGAGAGGAAGGTTTCCCGCAAGGAAGGAGACCGCTACTATCTGGTGGATACCAACAACAGCAGCACGGATTTCGTGGTCCTCACGGATCCTACGCCGCGCAAATACGACAAGGAGGGCCTGCTATGAGAAAGATGATTGCATCGGCCATCGGCCTTGCCCTTTGCCTTACCCTTGCGGCCCAGCGTCCCGCTGACACCCATCAGCAGGAGCTGGAAATCCTGTTCCAGAGTTTCTCCCTTACCAACAATGCTGCCGGCATGGGACTTGCCCAGCCGTCGGCGGGCAGCAATACCCGGATCAGCGTCTATGACCAGATGGGGGACTATCACCTGGCCCAGCAGGGAGAAGGTAACCTTGGGTTTAACTTCAGCACCCTCCGCTATGATACCTTCAAAGACAAACTGTTCATGCGGGGTTCCTTCTACTATAATCTGGACCGGGAAAAGAGCCGCAAGTGGTCCGACGTCATGGATCCCTGGTTCTCCATCCCGTATATCTACGGCAGTTCCGTGGCCAAGGATTACACCACCCACGACTGCGGGCTCAGCTTCGACCTGTATACCGCACCCCTGGGCGGCTGGATTTCCGTGGGTATCCGCACCGATTATCGCGTGGCCGATATTTCCGGTCTGCGGGACCCCCGCCCCAGAACCGGCTTCCTGGACCTCCAGCTGGTCCCCTCGGTGCTGGTGACGCTGGGTGCGCACCATATCGGCCTGGATCTGGGTTATGGGTACCAGAAGGAGAAACTCTCCGGTCTCACCACCATCCAGTCCTACCCTAATCTATTCTACTACAAGATGACCGGTCTGGATCACGTGGACGGTGCCGTTGCGGCCTATAACGGCTTTAAACGCCAGTTTTATGGCGGCCGCTTCCTGGGAGACCTGTCCTATCAGTATGCGTCCGGGCCCTGGAGCGTGCTGGCATCGGCCGGCCTCAAGTTCCAGAAACTGCAGGCCTTTGCCGATAAAAAGCAGAGCCCCGGCTCCTACAATTACTGGGAGTACAACGGTTTGGCTACCGCCACCTATACGGCGGGCAAATTGCTGCACAGCCTGCGTGTGGAAGGCCGCCTGAAGGATGCGGGAGCCGACGAATACCTGCAGGAACTGGTGTCGGTAAAGGATCCCGTGACCGGCGTAGCCACGGAAACCTGGGAGACTCTGTATACCTACAAGGACCGTTACATGCTCAAGACTACCAGCGTTGAGGCTGCCTATAAGCTGTACGGCGGTTATACCGGCAAGGATTACCGCTGGAGTGCGGGCGCCGGAGCCGCTCTGGACGGTTTTGTGAAACTGTATTATCTGCCTTATTCCGGCTTCCAGTCCGACGCCCTCACCCTGTCTGTGGAAGGTTCATTCCGCCTCCTGGAGAGGAAGGGTCACAAAGTGGACCTGAGTGCCGGGGCAGCCTTCCGGAAAGCCCTGGGAACGGCCCTGTCCGTGCAGGAAGACAATCTGTACGTGGACGAGGTTCTCAAAGTGGACCGGGACTACTATGCCAAAGATGCCGTCCGTTTGAACGGCAGCCTGCTGTGGGAATTCCCGCTCAACCTGGGCAAGGCCGGGCTGGCCAGCGGTTATGTGTGCCTGGACGGCGGCCTGTGCAGGGCCATGCCGCAGGGGAACCTGTCCCGCGTGGAGGTCAGTGTAGGACTCTTTACCTTCTGATGCTTATGAAAAGAATCTCCATATTGCTGCTGACAGCCCTGGCCCTTTGGGGCTGCAAGCAGGCCGAAGACCTCCGTTATTTCGCGCCCGAGATCAGTTTTGAGGCGGAGTCCTATTCCGTGTCCGCCGTCGATGGCGGAGCCGACGTGGTGATAGCCTTCTCCCGTCCGGCGCCCGTGGACTTCCAGATTTCCCTCATCCTTTCCGGCAGCTTGCAGGAAGGCTTGCAGTATACCGTACCCTCCCACACGCTCAATGTGGCCAAGGGAGACACCCAGGCCCGTCTGCACATCACCCTGGTGGATGACGAAATCTGGGACGAGGCTACGTACATCGATATTTTACTGGCCGCCGGTCCCCGTTATACGGTGAACCCCGCCAAGACGTGTTCCACGCGCGTAAACGTAATGAAAGCCGTTGTCCTTCCCGTGCTCAGCCTGAGTGTGGCCGATGCCGATAAAGAGGTCAATCCCTACCTGGCTCCCGTGGTTACGCTCACCCTCACCGCCGACAAAGCTCCCCAAGAGGATGTGACGGTGACACTTGCCGCCGAAGGCCTCACGGCCGGTCAGGATTTCCTGATTGACGGCGCTGCCAATCCCAGCTTAAAGCTTCTCGCCGGTGCAACATCGGCCCAGGCCCAGCTTCAGATCCTCAAGATAGACCAGTGTGGCATGGATGAGGCGTTCACGCTTTCCATGAGTGCCCAGAAGGGCAAGTATGGCGTGGGCAGCGAGGGCGCATCCGTGAGTATCCGGCTCTATGATCCCGTCCCGAACCTCAAACCGCTGTGGAAGACGTCTGCACAGGCGGGAGAGGGATATCAGTGGCGTCAGGCCATCAAGACGCCCGCCGGGGAATGGGAAGGAAACCTGGCCGTGAACATGACGGTGTCGGCCGAGGGATCGGCCTATGTCAAGAGCCTTAAGAACGTGGGTACCACCTACGGCTACCCGTCCAACGAAGTCGGCTTGCACATGTTTCGTCTGGCCGATCTGTTCCCCAACCTGAGGAAAACCAGTGGTGACGCTATTCTGGATTATGGCCGAAACAGCAATACCCGTGGCTTCTCCCCGGTGGATTCCCTGTTCCGCTTTGTGCTGGATCCCGGATCCACCACACAAGGGGAGCTGGTGCTTGACAAGCCCCGTACATTCAAAGCGGCCGTAGGAGATTATAAATCCTGGACAGAAGCTGTCTGGTCGGCCGATTCCCAGAATACAGGCTGTGATATTCTCAAGTCCACCAACCCCATCATCAGCTACTTTATAACGGTGACGCTGGAAAAAGTGGAAGGCCGCTTCGACTTGGAGAATGCCTCGGAACCCATGCTGGTCACCGCCTGGTTCTCCTGCACCTCCGACGAATTCCTGAACGGGCTGGAGGAAAAGTACGCCTTTACCAAGGAAGACGGCCTGTGGAAACTGGAATACAAGATTTGGCCCCGTTAGTTTGAAACGCCTTGTCCTCATAGCACTGCTGTTGCTTCCGTTCATTGCGGAAGCACAGACCCTGCTGAGGATTCCTGCCGACAAACTGGGCAAACCGGTGCTCTTCGGCTCCCGCATCATAGATGTGAACCGGGCCGGGGGAAAGGTTTTCGCCCCGGGCCAGCGCAATCCCAACCCGGTGCTCATGCATTTTGAGATGGCCCCGGACAGCCTGATAATGCTGATTCCGGCGGGTCCCCGTCCCGGCAAAAAAGCCAAGGGACTGCAGAAACAGGTGCATCCTGTCCGGTTCCCGCTGGTGGAGGTGGCTGCCGACGGATCGGTTGTCATCGATGTCACGCGCTATTTCTCCGAATATCCCCGCCAGGTATCGGCCATTCCTCCCAGGACGCTGGAAAAGGAGGTTGAGTTGTCGTATGACCTCGCCGTCTCCCAATCGGCCGACTATCTGCAGGTTACGGGAGAATACTGCTATGCTTCCGGCCTGGAGGTGACGGTCGCCTGTTACCTGCTGTTCCTTCCGGAAGAGCCCATGCCCGTGAAGAAGCTGGCCCCCTATAACGGAGAGGACGCTTCCCACCGCTGGGACCTTTCCCGGAATCCGGTCATTACCTTTTATATAGACAAGGCCTTCCCGCAGGAATGGCTTCCGTATATCCGGGAGGGCGTGGAGGACTGGAACAAGGCTTTTGAAGCCATCGGCCTGGGGAGTCCGCTGTGCGCTTTGCCGGAACCCGAAGGCCTGGAACGTTATTCGCCCCTGGTGAATATGATCCGCTATATGGACGTAGAGGAAGCCAACGCCAAGGGCGACGTCCTGGTGGATCCCCGCAGCGGGGAAGTGCTGCAGGGAGACGTCCTGTGGTGGAAGAATGTGAAGGACCTCATCATGGACTGGCGCTATGTGCAGACGGGCGTGGCCGATCCCGCAGCCCGGCTCAAATATTATCCCATAGAGATGCTGGGCCCCATGATCCGCTATTCCATCTGCCATGAAATGGGCCATGTCCTGGGTCTGAACCACAATATGGGCGCGTCCTGGAGCTATCCCACCGATTCCCTGCGCAGCCCTTCCTTTACCCGGAAGTACGGCACCACGGCGTCGGTGATGGACTATGCCCGTTACAACCACCTGGCCACATCGGCCGATATTGCCTGCGGGGTCACTCTTCTGCCTCCCCGGCTGGGCCCGTTCGACTACTATGCCATCGGTCTGGGGTATGCCGCCCGGGAACCTGCGGCAGGGGAGTACTGCTATTATGCGCCCATGATCAGCGCGGCCATTCCCCACGATCCTTCGGCCCAGTCCGAGACTCTGGGGAACAATGTCCTGGCTTCGTCGGCTGCCGGAGTGAGCAATTGCAGGGCGCTTCTGAAGCTGGACGGGATGGACGAACATCGGCTTAAACTTGTAAGTAAGCAATATTATCGTTACCTTTGGCTTTCGCTGTCCAACATCGGCGGCGCCGTACAGGGCGTCCCGGTGAAGGAGAAGGAGCAGACGCGCACCCTGAAGTTTGTGTTGGAGAACCTCTCTTCAGCGCCCGTGCTACTACGTGATGAGGCCCAGGAAAAACGTGTTCTGGAGGAGTTGGACGGCAATTTCCTGCCGCGGCGGGTAAAGGAAACGTATGGCGAGAAAGGACTTAAGAGATATCAATGCCGGCTCAAACGCCTGCGCAAAAAATACGGTTATTAATACTATTAATTCCATATGCTTATGAAAAAATTCCTAAAAGTAGTTGCGGCCTTAGCCATCCTGGCAACGGCTTTCTCCTGCACCAAGACCAAGGTGGTGGAACTTACAGTTTCGCCCATGGCTGTCAGTTTTGAGACCGCTGGCGGATCAAACACTGTCAGTGTTACCTGCAACGACAGTTGGACCGTAACATCCGATGCCGACTGGATTACGTTTTCTCCCGATAAGGGAGAGGGAAACGGCAGCATCAAGATTACTGCTCCCGAGAACAAATCCCTGGAAAGCCGTCAGGCAACTGTGACGGTGAGCGCAGGTGACGTGAAGCGCTCGGTTCAGGTGGCTCAGCTGGGTAAGACAGCCGCATTGAATGTGTCTCCTATCGTCAAGGAGCTGGACCACAACGGCGGAACATTTGACCTCACGGTCACCGCCAATATTCCCTGGAGCCTCTCTATTCCTGCCGATGCTAAGTGGATTACCGCCGACAAAACTTCTTTCGAAGGTTCCGGTGTGGCCAAGATTACCGTGGCCGTCAACGAAAGCACCGATCCCCGCAGTGCTAAACTGGTAGTGACTGGAGACCCTGTTCTTTCGTCCGAAGTGGAAATCACCCAGGCTGGAGAGCCCAAGCAGCTGGAAGTGGGACCCGTAAAAGTGGATGCTACTTATGAAGGCGGCTCTTTCCAGATGGAGGTCACTTCCAACCAGTCCTGGACCGTGTCCATCCCCGAGGACGCTTTGTGGCTCAAAGCCGACGTTGCGTCCGGAGAGAAGAACGGCACCGTGACCCTTACCGTGGAGAACAACATCTACCGCAAGGTACGTACGGCCGATGTCGTCTTTGCCGTTCCCGGCGCAGATGAACTCACCGTAACCGTTCCCGTTTCTCAGGAAATGGCTCCTGCATCCATGCAGACCGACTCCCTGGCTCTGGTGGCCATTTATAATGCCGCCAAGGGTGCCGAATGGGCCGATGCTTTCAAGTGGGATCTTGCCAAGCCTGTCAGCGAATGGAGAAATGTCACGCTGACCAATGGCCGCGTTTCCAAACTGCAAGTGGTGAAGAATGCAAGCGTTCCCGAGGAATGGATCCTTCCCGAGGAAGTTACGTGGCTGACCGAACTGGTCGATCTCCGTATCAATACAGCCAAACTGAAAGGAGATTTCCCGGAGTTCCTGTATGATATGACACAACTTACCCAGCTGTGGCTTACCGGCAACAACCTTACCGGTTCGCTCTCTTCCAAACTGGGACAGCTGGTCAATCTCACACACCTGTATGTGGACCAGAATGCCGACCTGGCAGGTGAATTGCCCAAGGAAATTGGCCAACTCACCAAGCTCCAGAATATCAACATTTCCCAGACCAAGATTGGCGGAACCATTCCTGCAGAATTGAGCAATTGTAAGGATCTGGCCAATTTCATGGCTTTCAAGACTCAGCTCGCTACGCCCATTCCCGATATCTGGGATAAATTCTCCAAGATTGCGGTCATTCAGTTATTCGGCAATCCCAACATGGAGGGTGACTTCCCCGATGTGTTCGCCAAAGTTAATATTTCCAAGAATTTGAGCCTGTGGCTGTATGACTGCAATTTCACTGGCAACATTCCCGAGTCTTACGGCTCTGCTTCCACCTATCTGAATCAGTTCCGTATCAACGGCAACAAGATGACCGGCGAGGTTCCGGCTGCGGTTCGGGCTCATGCCAAATGGCCCACTTGGAATGCTATCAAGTACATCCTGCCCCAGCAGGACGGATGTGGCCTCACCATTCCTCTGGATGGCACCTGGAAGGCACCCCGTTCAGCTGAACAGCCTAACGATATCGCACTGGTCCTTAATTTCTCCGGCAATAATCTTACCCTGTATATTATTGCCTGGGGAATGCGTTTCGAAGGAACTTACTCCTATGCGAATAATGCCGTTACCTACACCATCACCAAGGGATACAAGGCTCTTACCGATGTCTCCTACGACGGCGAAGGCAAAATGACCGGTTACTCCTGGATGGCCGGCAATCTGGACCCCGATACGCTTCAGTTGACAGAAGGATATAGCTGGTATGACGCAACGGATGCAACCAATCCTTTCAATGAAATATATCTGGAATACAAGGTGTCCCTTGCCTCTTTCGAGTTTAAGTTAACCGCAGAGGACAAGGCTACAAGCACGTCGATTGTTATTCCTGATGTTGTCCTTACCAAGGTAAAGTAAACGTTATTACCCTCCCAATAGAAGGAGACCGAAGTCATTAGGCTTCGGTCTCTTGTAATAAAATACTGTAGCAGTCCTGCGGAATGCACTTAAGTTAGGGACTATCGCAAAATAGCCAAAGATTTATAACAAATTGATTGCTAATGTGTTAGAAATTTTGTATCTTTGATATGGTAAAAAGAATTCCCCCAAT
>CAJOIQ010000038.1 GCA_905234795.1 uncultured Bacteroidales bacterium
CAGTACAGGCCCGAATTCATAGGGGCAGATGTTATCAGGATGTATCTGGACGACATTCTTGCGATGCGGGAGGATGAAGCCTTTGGGCAAAAGATGTCGCACTCGCATTTCTGGAATGTGATACCAAGCCATTTCCTGCAGAAGAACATTATTAGTTACGACGATTTCCTGTTTATGGCGCCGCAAACCGATTCTGACAGGAAAGTGGCAATGGATTATATCAAGTCCGCCCGCTGCAATACCCGGTGGATGCTGCTGATTCCGGAAGTGTCCAAGATGGAGCAGATGATTCGGATGCAGGGCGTAAGTACTATGGGACTGTCACCTGAAAGCAAACTGCTGATGCTCAAGAATTATTAACACATAGGAGAATGCTCTCTCCGGCGCGGCTGCTGTGCAGAGAGAACGAGGCTGAAGGATGCAGCCTCGCGGAGAGGGCCCTCCTTTTTCATGAAAACCAATAAAGCACTGTATATGAAAAAGTTACTTATTTCACTCATTCTCATTTCTTTTGGAGCGGTAGCCGCCACGGCCCAGACCTGGGCGGTGGCGGTGAACACCGCCGATGCCGTAGAGCTGGGGACCCTCGGTGTCGAGGGGTCCGCAGCGGTGGGACAGCACTGGAGCATTCACGCCGGTGCCAAGGTGAATCCCTGGACCTTCGGGCGCCGGGATACCAGCAATGGGATGTTCAGTGAACCGAACCCGGACCAGAAACAGAACCGTAAACAGGTGTATGCTGTCGGCGTAAGATGGTGGCCGTGGAATGTGTATTCCGGCTGGTGGGCAGGGGCCAAGGGGCAGTATCAGGAGTTTAACCGGGGCGGCGTGCTCACGGAGACCAGTCAGGAGGGCGATGCTTTTGGGGCCGGGTTTGCCGGTGGGTATTCGCTCATGCTAAAAGAGCACTGGAACCTGGATTTTGGTCTGGGGTTCTGGACCGGGTGGATGAAGTACACAACGTACGCGTGTCCGAGTTGTGGAAAGGTGGTGGACGAGGGCCAGAAATGGTTTATTCTGCCGAATGAGGCGATACTGTCATTGGTTTATATCTTCTAAGCTACGTTGCAGGGGTATGCCCTTTCAGGCCGTCGCTTCGCGACCCCTCCCATCTTCGATGGGCCCCTCCCTCTTACGTGGCCGAGGGTGGCCACGGGCCTTGAAAGGGCACACCCCTGCAACTTCGCATAAGTAATTAAGTAACAATTATATGAGACATTTATTGAGAGCTGCGGTTTTAGCTGCAGTAGCGGGAGCTCTAGCTTCATGCGACCCGACGGAGCTGATTGTGAAGGATAACAGTGCGCTGGAAAAGATCACAATCCAGGTGAACAATGTGAACCAGAAATGGGAGTATGGTGAGGAAAGGATTTTCACGATAGTCCCCTACCCGAATACGGCAACGTGTACGGACTTTTGGCTGAAGTTTTCCAATCCGGAGATTGTGGAATGCAGGCAGGGTGAGCTGCCGAATCAGTTCAAGGTGACGGCGACCGGTGAGGGCAAGCTGATTGTGACGGCGAGTGCCAGCGGTCACGGGGAGATGCCGGGCCAGCCCGGGAGTGACTGGGTTGTGGAGCGGACCGAGACCATGGAGTTCATGCTGCAGGATACCCGTGTGAAACCCAAACGGCCGCTGGTGACGCTGCAGATGGCCAGCAATACCGATATCAACAGGAAGAAGGAGCTGGCCGAGGATGAGCCCACAACTATAGCGGACAGCCAAGAACTGGTGCTGACGGTATCCAGTGACAGCGAAAGGGCCACTTACAGTTTGAAGAGTCTGGATACGGAGACCTTTACGGTGGAGCGCACGGGCGCCCAGAGCTGGATGTACAGGACGAAGAAACCGGGCCGGGATTTCTTGAAGCTCATTGTGAAGGATGCCTATGAGAATGAGTTCGAGTATTACTACCTGATTTATTCCTTCGGGCACGTCACGATGACGGCGGAATATGACCCGCTGATGGCCGAGGCCGGCATCTCGATTGCCGAGCACAGCTATCCCAAACTGACGGGCCAGGTGTATATGGCCGGAGTGATCAGAGGATGGCCGTGGAATGACGTCAATAACATTGTTACTAAGGAGATACCGGTCTTTAACGGAAGTGTTGATTTCGCTTATAAAGAGGGCCAGGAGCCGGTGGTTCTGGCCGATACGGAAGCTATCCAGAAGGAGATTTATGCCATGACGGCGGGCGAAGGCTTGGACAAGGCCTGGTTCACGCCGCACGAGGCCAAGCTGAACTATATCATCAGTCTGAGTAACCCCTTCATCATCATTGATGACTTGATTGATGACAGCTACCGGGAAGAGTCCTTGTGGTGGAACTTCTGGATTGAAGGGGCGCTGCAGCAGGAAGGTGTGGAGCCGGTGATCATGCTGAGCCACATTCCCATCAGCTTTGATGCGAATGTGGATGGCTGGAATGAAGGAAACCAATACGATTTACCGCTATGAGTGTACAGGAGCAGTTAGACCGGCTGCAGCAGCTGCCGGATGTGGAAAAGGTGGAAGTTCATGCCGGCGGGCCCCGGTACTACGTGCAGTACAAGGACGGATCGGCCAGCTTCCTGGATGAGGACGGCAAGTCCATCAAGACTCCCATGCGAAACTACGATGTCATCCGGAACTTCCGTTATCTGGGTGATTACCACAATGTCCCCCACTTCGCCTTCAAGGGCACCAACTTGGCAACCCGCCTGCACAGCGAGACCTGCATATTCGACGCGTACGGCACGGAGAAGCTGTTCCGTGACCCGCGTCTGTATGGCCAGGAATCTGTGTTTGAGGTGCAGCGGGCCTTTGACCGCCTGAAGGAGCAGGGATGGGATTTCTTGCAGGATGTAGGTGAACGGCATGTACAAGGAATGAAACGATGAAAGAGTTTTTCAAGAAGATAATAGCCGAATACAAGGAAGCCCAGAAACGTCCCGACGACTGGGATACGATGGACTACTACGAGCGTAAGAACTATACGCGCTCCGTGGTTGCCGCCTGCTCCTTTATGTTCAATATTCTGGCTATCCCTGTCATCATCTTTCTGGCCATCATGGCCTTCCACAGCTGCGCCGGACCGACTAAGATCCAGACGGTGCAAGAGCAGGAAATGCGCGCCAGCATCGGGCTGGTGGAAGTGCCGGTCAAGGAGACTGCCGAGCAGGTCGGCAATGACGAACAGAACAAGGAACTGACCTTTAAGGATGACCAAGGCAAGAGCGTGACGCTGATGAAGGCCGAGGCTGACGAGAACGGCGAAATGGTAGCCCGGGACCGGATTGTGGCCTCTGTAGTCACGGCCAGGTTCCGGAATGTGGCCGAGCGCGGCGGCAAGGTGAACATCCTATTTGAGATAAGAGTCCCCAAGGAGATGCAGGATGAACTGTGGCAACTAAGGTTTTATCCCCTACTGGACAGCACAAAACTGGAGCCGGTGTATGTTACCGGAGCCAAGTACCGGGAATCCCAGTTGAAGGGATACGAGCGCTACAACCGCTTCCTGGACAGCATTATTAAGGATAGCACGCGCTTCATTGACCTGAAGAAACTGGAGCTGTTTATCCAGCGGAATATCCCGGACCTGTATGCCTTCAAGAAGGACAGCACCATCGTGAGCGAGGCCAGGTTTGCCAGCACTTTCGGTGTTACCGAGCAGGATGCTATAGACCACTACACACGGAAGATATCCAAGCGTCGGAATGCCCGTCGGGCGGCACGAAGCGAGGCGATGTACAAACGGTACGTGCCCGTGCCAATCGTGAAAGAGGGCATCCGGCTGGATACCGTGGTGCTGGGTGACAAGGACCTGCTCTACACATACGTAGAAACAATTCCCGCCAAATCCGGCGTGAAGAAAGCCCAAGTAACGCTCAGCGGCGAAATCTACCAGCTGGACAAGGTCATCTATCGCATCCCGGCTACCGAGCCGCTCACTTACTACATCAGCAGTCTGACAGCCTTTGTGGACAAGAGCTTGAATCCGCACGATGCGAAGTATCAGGACGGCGTGAAAGCCTTGCTGGACCGGGACTACAAGCGTGCCATTACCCTGCTGAAAGACTACAAGGACATCAACACGGCTTTGGCCTATATGGAACTGGAATACAATGGTACTGCCCGGGTAATACTGGAGTCTCTCCCGGACTCTGAAAACGTCCTTTACCTCAAGGCCGTCGTGTACGCCAGAACAGACCGTGAAGAACAGGCCAAGACGGCCTTCCTGAAGGCCTGTGAGCTGAAACCTGCCTTCTGGCACCGGGGCAATCTGGACCCGGAAATCTCAGACTTAGTACAAAGGTTTAACCTTTCTAACAATCAATCCATTAACTTTTAAACCCAATCAAACAATGAAAAAGTTTGCTTTTCTCGCGGCCGTGGCCGCAACACTCTGCATCGTGGCGTGCAACAAGAACATGGACGCTCAGATCAATGAGGTACCCGATCCGGAACTGCAGCTGGAGCGCTGCGAGCTCACGGTCAACGTACGTAGCGGGGACCTGGTACAGACCAAGTCGACGACCATCACGGCGGCTAACGAAATCCAGGTGAATAACCTGCAGGTGTTCGTCTTCCGAGGCGATGCCCTGGACGCTTACGCCAGCGTCAACGATGATGACGAACTGACCGTGAGCTGCACCGCCGGCGAACGTCAGGTATATGCCCTGGTGAACTGCCCGAACCTGTCTGCCGTGAGCACCAAGACTGCCCTTCTGGCCACTTCCTCCCTGCTGTCTGGCAACAGCGGAACCAGCTTCCAGATGATTGGCCATCAGGACGAAGTCGACCTCCCGGAAGATTCTCCTGTGACCATTGACGTGCACCGCCTGGCCGCCCGTGTGGTCATCAAAAAGATCTCCCGCGCCTTTACGGTAGCTGCTTTGGCCGCCAAGACCTTTACCATTGACCAGATTTTCCTGATCAATGTGGCCGGAGACATCAACATCGGCGAAACTGCTACCCCCAGTGTGTGGCTCAACAAGCGGGCTTACAACAGCGAACAGGCCGCCTTCACTTACGATGCTCCTGCCGCCAGCCTGGCCAACAACGCCAGTTACTCTACGGTGCATAACTTTTATGCTTATCCCAACCCTTCCAGTGATTCTGAGACGGAAACTTGGAGCGCCCGTCACACCCGTCTGGTAGTGAAGGCCACCCTGGGTACGGATGTGTACTACTATCCTATCACCCTGCCTGTCCTGGAGTCCAACAAGAGCTACGAGATCGAGGAACTGATTCTTACCCGTCCCGGTTCCGACAATCCGGACAAACCCGTAAGCTTCCAGGACTGCACCTTTCAGATCAATGTGGTGGGCTGGACTACCGTGGACGTGACCGATGAAGGTGAAGACGATATCACTATATAAAACCTACCGACATGAGAACAAGTAAAGTATTGTACGCAATGGCTTGTCTCGCAATGCTGGCATCCGGAATCTCCTGCAGTAAGGAGATTCCCGGCACTGCCGGAGATGACGGGATGAGTGCGCTGGAACACAAGGTAACCTTTCGCATCAATCTGGACGGAAGGAACATTGCCGCCACCAAAGCCGTCACCAGCGGCGTCTATGATGATGCCACCATCAACCGGCTGGATATCTTCGAGTTCAAGACCTGGAATTCCAAGCCCGTGGAGCACTATACGCTGACAGCGGAAGAGATTGAAGCCGGGGAGTTCATTCTGCAGAAACCGACCGACCAGACCTTCCGTTACCTGGTTGTGGCCAACGGTGGCCCTTTGGCCATGGCCAGGCTGGAGCAGCAGACCCCTGCGAGCGCCGAGTATTCCACTCCCAGTTACCACCGGCTGCCGGAGGCATACGGGGGCGCCGACAGCATCCCCATGGGAGCCATCCTGCAGGTGTCCTACAATTCGGACCACAGTGAGGACATTAACCTGTACCGCTATATGTACCGTGTGGATGTGGGCAGTATCACCGCCAACTTTGACAACCCGGTCTGGATGGGAAAGGATGTTTTCGTGAAGCGGATTGCACTGATCAACGTATACAGGGCCTTTCCGTATTACTACTGGATGGGTTCCTACAGCAGTTTCAATCCCATGAACTGCCTGTTTGGTGTCAAGAGCTCTTACAACAGCAGCAAGCCCTTCTTTGGCGGCATTACCACATCCGCATGGAGGGGGATGGGATCCAGCATCGGCGGAGACACCTCCGTGTACATGTATAATGGTAGCGGAGGAACCGAGTCATACACAATCACCATGAACAACAACTACAGATACTCGGCAGGTACATTGTCGATTACCGCAACCGATGAACTGCTGGATGCCACCGTTCAAAGCTACGACAACAGCGAAGGGGAAGGGAGGCTGTGCTCTTCCACCAACCCCTCACAGAGTCACACGTTAACGGTGAACAAGAGCTTTTACGCTATTCCGGGTACGGCCGATTGTGGCAATTACGGGATTACGCAGACCTACAATAACCAGAATGCCTACCCCAAGCTGGTAATTGAACTGGACGTGAATGGCAACACCGTGTTCTATCCTATCCAGATGTATTATCCCCAGCCCAATACGGTGTATTCCATCAGCTCCATCACGCTGAAAGGTGCCGGCTCGTCCTATTCCAATTTCATAGAGGAAAAGACCCCGGTGGATTATTCCATGGCCGTGGTACCCTGGACGGACATTACCATCGACAGCATTGTTATTGATGAATGATGAAGCGGTGGTTTATTTTGGGAGTGTTGGGACTGGGAGTCCTGGCCTCCTGCTCTGTGAAGGAGAATCGCGGAGACTGCCCCTGCTGGCTAACGGTTCGGGCTTCCTTCCCGAACGAACTGGTCAGTGCCTGGTATGGCTTACAGCCGGTTTTTGAAGACCTGGATGGCCAGCAGGTAGACCGCCAGGTCCCCAGGGGCACCGTGGATGTGGTGGCCAGCCGGGGCAAGTTCATTGCCCAGGAAGGCGATCAGATGAACGAGCTCTTTGCCAGCCTTACGCAAGTGGATACTCAGTGTGAGGAAGCGGAAGTGATTCTCTACCTGCACAAGCAGTTCGCCCGGGTCAGTCTGGAGTTCATTGGCGCTGAGGATGGCCGTACTGGGCACATCATGCAGGTGCAAGGACATGTGAAAGGGGCCGACAAACACACTTTACAACCCATAGAAGGTACTTTCCGCTGTACGCCGGACGAACCTGAAGAAGGTGGCTACGAAGTGCGTGTACCCCGCCAGAAGGACGATTCCCTGACTTTGCTCCAATACGATTTGGACGGAAGGGAGCTGGACCCCATCCCGCTGGGTTACTTGATCAAGAAGGCCGGGTTTGACTGGACTCAGGAGAGCTTGGGTGATGTTGCCATCCGGGCGGATATGCCGACGATGACCTTCCACATTACTGTGCTGCAGTGGGAAGGTCCCATCACCATGACGGTCACTATATAACTCTACCGATAGGAGGAGGATAGGAAAGCCTCGGGGTGGACATCCTTGGGGAGGTTCGTTACCTCGACGAGCCCTTTGCATTCGAAGAAGGCCAGTTTATCGACCTTCTTCAATTTTTTAGGGAGGGCGACCTTCCTTAGGGCGATGCAGTCGGAGAACAGGTAGGTGGGGATGGTGTCGTCCCAGGTGGCGTACTTGAAGAGGACTATGCCGTCAACCATGTCGAGGCCGTAGGTTTTGTCGAGCCCGAGCCGGACGATCTCTTCCCAGTCTTTCTTGGTGACTTCGTCCAGTTTGAAGTAGTAGTCGTAGGCGGGGCTGTTCTGGGGCGTGATGGTGCCATGAATGGGCAACTTGTTGTTTTTGATGTGGAATGGGGCGGTGGCGACGATGCGGGCGTCGGTGAGGTCGAGTTCGGTGAGGGCGCCATACTCGTTCTGGTAGTCCTTGGGCATGATGACTGCCCCGGCCATGTGGCGGATGAGGTCGAAGTCGGCACCGTTGACGGGGCCTTTGATGGTGAGTTTGCGGATGTAGGGGGCGTCCTTCTTGAGTTTTTTCGCAAGGGTTCCGGCTTTGGACAGCTTGACGGTGACGTCCTTGTAACGGGCAGGGGAATCGGGTTCAACGCCGACGAGCGCCTGGAGGAAGGGCAGCTGCCATTCGGGAGCGGAAGGGAGAAGCAGGGTGCGGAAATAGCCGTTCCCGAAGCCACGCCAGCCGAAGTCGAAATGGAGGAAGTCCCCCTGGATGCCGTCGCAGACGAAGAGGTGGTTGTTGCCGGCCAGGATGACCGGGTGGCCGGCGGCGATATCGGAGCGCACCATGGAGAGCATTTCCTTCTCTCCGAGGACGTTGCCGAGGAGCTTGCACCGCGGGCTGTAGCCCCAAGTGTCGAACAGGGCCGCCTTGAACTGGGAGATGAGAGTGTGGGAGGCTCCGACACTGAGGATAGTCCCGAGTGACAGGGCGCAGTCCAGGAGAAGCGCCTCGGGCTTGAGGTTGTCCCAGTCCACGGGGTACTCGGCCATGTCGTATGTGTAGGGATTGCCGTGGGCGGTGGTGCCGCTGACAACCCCTTTCGGCTGTACCGGGGACTTATAGTAGGTGAGTACCTGGGCGAGCGCCACGGGGCCGCAGCCCACGACACTGTACCAGGCGTTATCGCCCTCTCCGTCCATGGGGAAGAGCTTGTTGAAGGGCAGATGCTGGCCGTAGTTGATGTCAGCACACAGGGGCTGCACGTCGTTCTTCTTCTCGAGGGCGACAACTGGCACGGGAGATTCGTCCAGCGCCTTCAGGGTGGACTCATAGCCGGCAATCATCTTCAGGAAGAACCCGTCCTGCTCCACCGGATCTTCCTCATCAGGGCTCTTGGTCCACACCTCGTTCCCCGTCCCGTAGGCCAGGACGGGCGACCCGAGCGCTTCCTTGTACTTATAGCGGGCCACCATCACGAAAACCTCGTCCTTGGGTGCCGCAAAGTAGACACACTGCGGGCTGGAGTAGACCACCTGGAGGTTCTCGGCACGCTTACCCATGCCCTCCAGGAAAGCAACCGCCTCCTGCCACTCAGAACGGACGGAGGAAGGAACGGCAGCTGCGGAGACGGCCTGTAGACAGAGGTTCAGCAGCAGAATAAGGATGATCCGGGTAGGGGAAGAATAAGAGTTACGGTATTGCATGGTGCTATCTTGGCTTCAGTGCCGTGGCTAGTTACAAAAGTAAGAAAAAAAAACGGGTCCATCACGAAGATGGTGACGATTTGAAATAGTAAGCGGAAGTTCCTTTGTGAACCTCCGCTTACTTGTTGGCTATAATGCTCAATCGCGACGGCCTTTTTCTATCAGAGCATTGTAGAGGTTTTCTCGCCAATAGTTGCGGGACTTGATGTCTTCGCCAAAGAGTTCTTCGACGTTACGGAGGAGATCGAAAAGGTCATAGACAGTATTTACGTCCATGCTGATGATTTTTTGAATGACGGAAGCTTTGTAGCCGAGGAACTCTTCCTTGCGGGAACGCTGAACCTTGGCGAGAAGATAGTTTTTTGTCTCCTGGGGATTGTTTATTTTCAAAATGTCGGCGGCATTGGCTTGAATCTGTTCCACATACTTGGATATCAGCAAGGGTAAGGTGGAGATTCGCTCATACACAGTGGAAACTTTCATTCCATGGGTGTAGGTAAGCATATCTGTGGAATATTCTCCGTCTTTTTTCTGATATGCCGTAGGCTTAAGGAAGAGGGAACGGGCTTCCTCTCCGTATTTCACTTTGAAGATGGCGTTTAAAGAAACGGATGACTGGCGGATTTCATCGTTTTCCAGCAGTAAGTTTAACGAAAGGGACATTCCGTCTCGCAGAGACATTTCCCTGGCAAACTGGAACGACAGACTAACGCGCGAATCATCAATACTGTAACTGTCAATGAAAACCGAGTCTTGCTTGGACTTCGCATAGGCGTCAACCGCCAGGAGGGCAACCAAGACGGAGAAGTTAATCCCGTAATCTTTATAACCTTTTTCAGATGTCACAGCCCTTAAGTAGTATTTTGCATCCGCTTTGTGGTACAGAAGCCTTGCAGAACAATTGATTTGCTCTTCGAGATGGGCATGAAGATGCTCTAAGATGGTTCTGGCATAAGCATCCAATTTGTGGTCGTGCAGGAAGGATGCGAATTTACTGAAACTGTAGTATTCCAGCAAGTCAGTTCGTGCGGAGTAACGAGATTCCACTTCAAGGTTGTCGGCCCGAAGCGCTTTGATGAGTTCTGCGTGCTTAATCCCATAAATGTGGAAGAGGGCGTAATCACTGGGGAGAACCTTTACAAGGTCAATGTTACGCAATGGGACAGGAATGTCTATTTTCCAATCCTGTTCATCCAGTGACTGAATGTCGGCAAGGATGGTGCTAACATTGCCAATGGTCAAGGGATGTTTGCGTATTTCCGGGGTGACGGCGAAGCAACTGAGTACTTCTTCGGTGAATTCATTGTCCCGTGACAAAACGTTTATAGCCCTGTTATAAGAGACCAGCGAATTCGGCTGTTCGGCGTCGAAACGCCGGTTGATGGTTTTTAAAATACCCATTGTTTGAATAGTTTAAAGGTAAAAATACTATGTTTGATTGGGCATTTCCTGTCAATGCGTCATTTGATAATCTCAAAAAAAATGACGTACTTTGCAGAAAATATCCTGTATTACAGTTTGACTAGTTCTGTAATGGTCATCTGTTGATGAGGAAGCGGGAGGGTCTTGCGTGGTGGCGGTCCCTCCCTTTTTATAGTCAAAAAACGTTTTACATCATACCCTCAATTCTTTTAATCAGTGCATCTATTAACCTTTAGTTCACGGCAAAAGTAGCACTACAACGGTCAAGCCGCGAGGCTGCTTCTGCTAATTTGTTGATTTATAGTAAATTTTTTTGTAAATATTGTTGT
>CAJOIQ010000039.1 GCA_905234795.1 uncultured Bacteroidales bacterium
CCGCCCATCAGCAGGGTGATGATGGCCACGATGGCAATGCCACCAATCCCCATTCCAGCCGCCTTGCCGCCGGAAACGCCCCGGCGGTCTTCTACGTTGGTGCTTTCGCGCCGTCCGTCAAGCTTCATGTTTGAATACTTTATTGATTAATGACTCGAATTCCTGGAAGGCAAAGGTGTCGGAGAGCTCCCGCAGGGAGTTGGCCAGGCCTCTGTAATGCCATTCGTGCTCGTCGATGTCCTTCACGTGGAAGATATTCCATATTTGGTCACCCATTACGGCATGGTCCCGGGCAATGGCCCTCATGTTGGACAGTTTGTCTCCCAGGGCAACGATTTTGGCGTCATGGGGAGCGGCGGCCAGGCGGTCTATGGCGGCTTGCTTGCGGGCGTGCCAGCTTTCTTCCTCGGTCTGGCCTTCTATCATAACATCGCTCTCGGAGGCTACCAGGTTGGCAATCCTTTCTCCGAATTCTTCCCGAATCTGCTCCACGGTCACATCGGTGTCCTCCACGGTGTCGTGCAGGGCGGCGGCCGCCAGCAGCTCCTGGTCCGGGGTGATGGTGGCAACTATCTCCATGGCTTCCATGGGGTGCACAATATAGGGAAATCCTTTTCCGCGGCGCTCGGTGCCGGCGTGAGCTTTGACCGCAAACAGAATGGCGCGGTCCAGCAGTTCTGTATTCAGGGGTTTGTTGGCCATAATGCTATTTGACAAAGATTTTACCGGAACTCCAGGCTTGTCCCACCACGTCTCCGACGGTACGGTAGGAGTTGGAGGCGGCATCAAATACTATAGGACGGAGTTTGGCCAGGTCCACCTTGCCGCCCGTGAGGATGCTTTCATCGGCACTCATGTTCACTACCTCGCCCACGAGGATGCCGTTCTTGAAGCTGATCACCTTGCACTCCAGCGCAAGCGGATACTGGTCGATGATAGGGGCGTTCACATTGGGGCTGGGGGTGACGGTGAAGCCGGCGCGGGCCACTTTGTCGGGCACTTTCTTGCCGCTCACCAGGCCGAAGTAGTCCGATTGCGCCACCGTGCGTTCATCGGCGAAACTAACCGTGAAGGCGCCTGTGATGGCCAGATTTTCGGTGGTCTTGTGCTTGGACATGCTCACCACAATCTGTTTGGCGTCGTACTGCCCGGCCCATGCGGCCATCATGACGTCGGGGTTCTTATCCTTGTCCCAGGTGGCAATCATCACGCAGGGTTGGGGAGTAGTCATGAGGGCGTGTTTGGTGCCAAAGTTCTTTCTTCCTGTCACTTCGCTAAAAACTTCATTTTCTTCCATTTCTTCTGTGTTGGTGTTGTTGCTGCCGCAGGCAATCAGGGTAAACGCTGCCAGGGCCCAAAGGATCTTTCTCATATTTTTGTGGTTAGTATCCACAAAATTAAGAAAAAAATCGTCATCTTTGTAATAGATGCTAAAATGTTTAATCATTGCGCTGTCAGTTCTGCTGGCCGAACACCGGGAGGGGTACACTTGCTCCCTGGTGGAATATGAGGCAGGGGAGTCTCGCGTGCCGGCCTATCTTCTGGTGCCGGACGGGGCTTCGGCAGATGCCCCCCGCCCCGCGCTGGTGCTGCTGCACGACCACGGCGCCCGCTTCGACATCGGCAAGGAAAAGCTGGTGAAGCCGCTGGCATCGGCGCCGGAACATGTTCAGGCGTCGGCCCGGCAATGGGTTGACGCCGGATTCGACGGCGTTTTTCTGGCCGATAAACTGGCGGCGCTGGGCTACGTGGTCATTGTCCCGGACGCCCTGTACTGGGGCGGACGCAGTTCGTCTTTAGCCCAGAAGTGGAGCCGGATGCAATTTGGTTTTGAGTCGGCCGATGGCATCAAGGAGGTGAAAAAGGCTGTCTACGAGGGCCAGCGGGCGGTCTATGACAGCCTGGCCCGTCGCGGAGTGGTCTGGGCCGAACAGACGCTCAACGAGGATGCCGCCGCGGCGCAGCTGCTGGCCGACCTTCCCTATGTGGACGCCACACGCATCGGTTGCTTCGGCTGGTCCATGGGTGCGCACCGTGCGTGGCTCCTGGCCGCTTCGTGTCGGCTGGTCAAGACCGGCGTGGCTCTGTGCTGGATGACGCTCAAGCGGACGCAGGCGCAACCGCCGTCGGCATCGGACTATTCCATGATGATTCCCGCGCTGCGGGAGAAATACGATTTCCCGGATATTGCCCTGGGGCTATGTCCTAAGCCGTTTTTGTTCCTGAGCGGCCGTAGAGACAAGCTGTTTCCAGTCGAGGCAACCCAGGAGGCTTATCGCCGGATGCAGGCCATCTATGCCTCGGCCGGCTCCACGGGTCTTCGCACGGAGTTTTTCGACGGCGGCCACCACTGCGGCCTGGCCCAACAGGAACGGATCATCGGCTTCTTGGAAGAGGAGCTCCGGCCTGTCGTTGTGGAAACTGGCGATTCTCCGGAAACGGTGATGGCCAAGGCCACCCGCGTGGTGCCCACCAAGGGGCAGTTGCATGCGCTGGATAACGGTTTCGCGGCGTTTGTCCACTTCGGCCCCAACACTTTCACGGGCGTGGAGTGGGGGAGCGGCATCGAGGATCCGGCGGTGTTCGATTTGAAGTATGCCGATACGGACCAGTGGTGCTCCGTTTTTGCCGCCGCCGGGATGAAACGGGTCATTCTCACGGCCAAGCACCACGACGGTTTTGTGCTGTGGCCCAGTAAGTTCACTACGCACGGCGTAGCGTCTTCCCCGTTCCGGGGGGATATTGTCAAGTCCCTCTCCGAATCCTGCCGGAAGTACGGCCTGGAGTTCGGCTTCTATCTTTCTCCGGCCGACCTGTATCAGATGGAGTCCCCGGACGGGTTGTACGGCAATGGCAGCCGTGCCACGCTGCGCACCATCGGCGGCCGCTTCCAGGCTGTGGTGGACGACTACAACGAATACTTCATGAACCAGCTGTACGAGCTGCTCACGCAATACGGTCCGGTTTCGGAAATATGGTTCGACGGCGCCCATCCCAAGCGCAAGGGCGGTCAGAAATATAATTATCTGGCCTGGAAGGAACTCATCCACGCCCTGGCACCGGAGGCAGTGGTCTTCGGCAAGGAGGACCTGCGCTGGTGTGGTAACGAGGCCGGGGAAACACGCGAGGCCGAATGGAACGTAATCCCCTATGTGCAGAACCCCGCTACGCTCAATATGTTCGACGACCTCACGGATGCCGATCTGGGCAGCCGCTCCCGTCTGCTTGTCTTCCCGCCCCCGTATTGGCTGCACTACCAGCCGGCCGAGACGGATGTTTCCATCCGCGACGGCTGGTTCTGGCGCAACGACGATGAGCAGCGGGTCCGTCCGGCCTCCAACGTGATAGATATCTGGGAGCGTTCCGTGGGTGGGAATTCTATTTTATTGTTGAACGTGCCGCCCGGCCGAGACGGCCGCATCTCCCCGCGGGACAGCAGCGTCCTGGCCGATGTGGGTCGCTATCTGCGGGAAACTTATGGCTTGGATTTGCTCTCCGGCGCGTCCCGGACGGTTTTGGCCGATGGCATTGAATTCGAATTGCCTTCTTCTATTACCTTTGACCGGCTGTCCGTGGGCGAGGACCTCTCCCAGGGCGAGCGCGTGGAGGCCTTTGTCCTGGAAGTCTGGGCCGATGGCTCCGGCTGGCGCGAGGTGGCCCGCGGCACCAACATCGGCCATCGCCGCATCCTGCGCTTTGCGCCTGTCACCGCCTCCCGTCTCCGCCTTCGCGTCCTCTCCTCCCGCGCCACCCCGCATCTGGGCGCAGTCTCGGCGCATCTCTCCGCGTTCTAGCGAGTGGTGCTTGTTGTCCCCGAACAATAGTCCGGGAGCAGGTTTTTATGCAAAGTCAAGAAATGGGCGTAAAAATTTACGCAGAATCAAATTACAGTTTTGCAACAACCGGAAGTCTCTTCTCGCAGACGGACTGGACCTGCCGGATAATCTCCAGGCAACGGGATTCCGGAATGCGGATTCCAGTTCCTGCCTTCAGGACTAAATCCAGGCCAGGGTTGCCATGGTAAAAGAGCGACGTAGCATGCTCTCCGTTGGTGCCGGCCGGCGAATAGGTGATGTCATAGGCCGGGGCCAAAGACCATTTCCCCGCATCAAAAATGAAAGAGAAATTCTTGGCATGGTCGTCCCTGTTCACGGCCACCAGGTTCATTACCATTCTCCGGAACATCTCCTCTACTTGGACGGGGTCCTGTGTAAGATAACCCGTGAGGGCCAGTAAGTTGGTGTAATCTACGTCCTGGTTCCGGAAATCGGTTTTGAGCAGGGCCGATGCCGTAAGAACGTGGAGCCTTTGCCCGTCGGGAGCGTAATCGAAGCGCTCAATGGCAAAATATTTGTCCCGCACAAGCCCGATACGCGGAATGGTGATTCCGCACTCCCGGGCGGTTTGCATATACAGCAACTCCGTATGGCCGATGTCGGCAGGGTCATAGGTGTGCCGGAACTTGACCAGCCAGTGGGATCCGTCCTGTGCTCTCATGACCGTTTTTGGACGTGCCCCGCCGGAATTGGAACTGTTGTAGTACAAGAGAGAGGCATCTCCGCCGGACTTCTCGGAGAGCACCTTGAGGGCTTCCTCCTGCAGGAAGTCCAGTTGCTGCTCTCCTTCCAGTTCCGCCTGTGCCTGGAAGCCCGTCATCACGGGCTGGTAGGTAAGGGCGCCCATTCCGCCGTTGCCAATGATGGAAAGCCGCTGCAGTGGAGTGAGTTCCTCAAGCGAGAATCCCTGTTTTCGAAGAATCCGGTCCAGCAGGTACAGACCATATCCGTCGGGCAGGCTATCCTCAAAGGTGGCAAATACCCCGCCCAACTTATCCTTATCGGCATACATAAGACCGCTCTGCAAGGGGAGCTCCGTTGGAGAGAGGGAAAAACCATCGGCCAGCCAAGACTTTTCATATTCGAAGACACAAACGCCCCGGGAGGCATCCATTTGCAGGATTCCCACCGGCAAGTTGCGGTATAGCACCTGAATCTTTTTTACGTCTACCATTATCGGCCGTTCTTTCTGTTCTGGTTTCGGTTGATGGTTTCAAGCTCCTTGGAGGTGGAGTATTTGGTATGGTTCAGCAGGGCGGCCATCTCATCGAAATAGTCGAACAGGATGGCTATTTGGCAAAAGGATTCAAGGGAGATCTTCCCGGTCCTTTCAAAGCGCTCGATGGTGGGCGCGGGAACGCCCGTCAGGTCCGAAAGCGTCCTTCTGCTGTATCCCTTCTCCAGCCTGCGGGCCTTGCAGTTAGCGGCCAGCCGGTCCAGCAAAAATTGCGGATTTCTGGTGTAATTATCTAGCCGATATTCCATACTATATTATATAAAACAAGCATATCATGGCATATTTTAAATACCATGATATGCAAATATAGTAATAATTGCCGATAATTGCAACTATTTCTGGTGGAAGTAAAAAATGGGCCGAGAAATGAGCTTGGCAGAGACTTCCTGGCCCAATGCCTACTCCAGGAAGAACGCGATGCTTTTCACATACTCGCCGCTGAAATGATCAGCGCCTGTCAGCAGGCCTACCGAGGCGGCAGTGCCCGTCCATGTGACTTTATATATTCCTGTCATATAATCTTCACTATACACCCATCCACTGCCGAGACTTGCCATGTCCCATCCAGCAGAGCCATTGAGCGTCATCTCAATCTTTGTGAACGTCTTGCTGGTCGGAGCCGTGAAGGTAAAGCCGCCGGATGCATGCGCGTTGAAACTGATGCCATCCATATAATACCAGGCATCAATCATGTCGGCATTAGTACTCAGCGTGATGCCCTCCTTCGTATAGGAGTCGTTAGTGCCCGAGACAGAAAGGTTACTGATGTTGCTGCTATCCCAGATAACCGTGCCTTCAGGATAAACCGTCACTGAGCAAGTGGCCGTTTTGCCGCTGCCATCGTTGGCGGTAGCGGTGATGGTAGCGCTGCCGGCGGCTACTGCGGTAACAACACCTGTAGAGGCATTGACTGTGGCGACGGAGGTATTGCTGCTGCTCCAGCTCACAGTCTTATCTACGGCATCTGAAGGAGAAACGTTAGAAACTGACAGCTCTACAGTGCCTCCGATAGCCAGACTGGCCGATGTCTTGTTCAGAGAGATATAAGACACTTTCTTCGGATTCATCGGCACACGGATGTCGTAGTATTTGCCATTTTCGAAGGCAATGCCGCTCTTGCTGAAAGTATAGGTGCCACTTCCGACGGTTGCCGTCAGGGTATATGTGTCGGCGCCGACGTTTTCGTTGCGCAAGGCTACGGTGAGTTCACTGGCTGCGTCATCGGGCGTTACGGTAATGGCGCCATAGGTGGTGCCCATCTCATAATATTCATAGCTGAATAGCCGCATTTCGGACAGCTGCATGCAGTTGCCATCTCTAACTGCACTAATCTCAAGCCGGAAGAATTTGTACTGGCCAGGAGCATCGGCATCAAAATCCTTCTCCGCATTGCTTGCATCTGGCATATCGTAGTTATCGGTCTTTGTGTCAATGACGCTCCAACTGTCTCCGCTATTCTTCTTTCCGTACAAGACCCAGCTTTGGGGATTGCGACCGGTTTCCGGCCAGGTATCTCCACCTGTTCGGAGCATATAGCCATCTACCTGAATGGCCGAAGCGGTGTGAAACTCAATATACCAGTTACCGCTAGGTTTATTAGCGCACCACTTGGTGCCTAGATTATTATCAACCAGATTCCCGTGTTCTTCTCCTCCGAATCCGCCCGAGCCTCCATCGACTGAGTAGTAGCTGCTACCATAATAATACGTCTTGGAGCCGCCACCACGGTAGCTTTTGTTGGCAACCAACTTATTACTGGACGCTTCAATTTTCAGACTCTTGACGGCGATGGGGTCGGTTCCATCGGTCAGGCGGAACTTCACGATAGCCTGCTGGCTGGTAAAGTTGGCCGTATTGGTGGTAATGGTGGTGCCATCTACCTCACTCACCGTCACCTGGGCCGCGGCGTAGTCGTATTTCTTCTCGATGGAGTTCTCGTCACTCAAAAGAATACCCTTCTGGCCGGTTTAGTTCCATTCGGCACGGGGGAAGAGCAAATTCAGCGTATTGCCTTCTGCGGCGCCGGTGACAGCGCCCGTCAGGGTGGTGCTGCCGGTTTCGCTGGCGTCAACAGTAAGGGTGTACGTTTTTGCCGACGGCTGCTCGGGAGCAACGGCGGGAGTCATTTCTTTTTGGCAGGAGGCCAGGGCTGCAATGCAGGCAGCGCTCAGGCAAGTAATCTTCAACATGCTTTTCATGATGCTTCCCTCCTTGTTACCAGATCCAAATACCATTACCGTCCAGCAAGCTGGAATCAATGCCGTCGTTGGCAGTTCCGTACGAGTCGCGCAATCCGCTCTCGCAGATGACGCCTTCTGTCTTCACCTCGAAAACCTGTGTCGAGGGGGCGTCATAAAGATCTTTGTGTTCTGTGTTCATAGGGTTATTGATTAAGATTTATCTTGCTAACTCGCCAATTCAAAAAAATTTAGCCGACAAGATACAACAATTACCCCCCCCCCGAACAATAGCTCAGGAGGAAGTTTTTATGCAAAGTCAAGAAACGGGCGTAAAAATTTACGCAGAATCAATTTTGGGCGCCTTTATCTGGCAGTGAATGGCCGATTTTAGCGGCCTCCTCTTCAAGAAGAAGGAAGCGATCAAAGTCGCTCTGGTAAAGACGGTCTTGGATGATACGGTACTTTTCCCATTCGGTTTCAGCGTGGATTCTGGCCATTTCTGCGCTTACCTTGCCGGCATCGGCCAGAACATCGCGATTCAATAAGGTGAGGAATCCATTGAGACGGGTTTCCCAGTCTTCCATGGTCATGGGAATATGACGAAGCGCCATGCTTTCGGCCAAATCCAGGTAAGCGGAAACCATCCGGCTCAGTTGAGCCAGTTCTTCTTCGCTTAAGTAATTCTTGGCGACAGTCACATCAGATTTTCTCACCTTTCCCCGGGGAGCATCTTCCCAGGTTGTAAGGCCCATATGATCCTTTTCGGCATCGGCCCTTTCCATTATCAGTTCCGCAGCGGTATGGCCATGAATGGCATAGTGCAGTTTGTTTTGGACAGTGGCATAAAAGCGAACGGTGGCTGGCGCCTGCGGGTCATAATCCAACGACGTGGCGTAAATGTCGGTAATCTTCTGGTAGAATTTGCGTTCACTCATGCGGATTTCCCGGATTCTCTCTAACTGGGCGTCGAAGTATTTGTCTGTAAGGAAACCACCCTCCTTGAGCCGGACATCGTCCATTACCCAGCCTTTGATGGTATACTCCTTGACAATGCTATTGGCCCATTTCCGGAACTGAACAGCCCGTTCATTGTTGACTTTAAAGCCTACAGCGATAATCATTTGCAGGTTGAAATGAACCAGGTCTCTAGTTACCATCCGTTCTCCTTCCTGCTGAACTGTTCGGAAATTCCGAACAGTTGCGCTCTCCTCAAGTTCCCCATCGCTGAAAATCTTCGCAACATGCTCACTGATGGTGGATTTTTCTACTCCGTATAGTTCGGCCATCAACCTTTGGGTAAGCCAAATGTTTTCATCCTCATACCGCAACTCCACACTGAAGGGCTGGTCACCAACAGAAGCGGCATACGTCAAATACTCAGCCGCACTAGAACGAATCGTTATTTCCTTTTTCTTTGCCATGGCCACAATCACTTAGAAGACAAAGATAATGGAAACCGCCGATGAAAACAAATCATTGCAAGGTTGCACCACCATGTTTAACAGTACTTTCCGCGGTGCACGGAAGGTCGGTTAGGTTTGAGGACATGTGAGTAATCTGAGGAGAGTCCCCGTAAAAAGATTTGCAGAGGTCATCCTGATTGGCTATCTTTGCGATAAGACTGATTTTGCGCGGTTTTTTATGAACGTAGATACATTACTTCATCAGTACTTTCCCCATGCCGATAACATCTGCATAGAGTTGTTCGATGAACAGAATATCCAGCAGGTATACCGCAGATTGGTAGAAGTATTGATCCGTCAGCCTGAAGTTGAGACTTCTCTTCTCCAGGGGATGAGCTATTGTTTCTATGAGGTGATGGACAATGTAATGATTCATTCCGGCAAGACAGTCGGAATTGTAATAACCAATTATTCCGAGCAAGATCATCTTATTCAGATTCTGGTGGCCGATGATGGAATGGGCATCAAGAATTCTCTGGCTCAGAACGCGGAATACGCTAATATTTCAGAGACACAAGCTCTTGAGTATTGTATCAAGGACAAAGTATCAGATGGCAAGGGAATGGGATTCGGCTTGTATTCCACATCACGCCTGATAAATACTGCCGGTCACAGGTTAATCATCCGTTCAGGTAATCATACGCTCTCTGCCAATGGGGATATGACGGTGTCAGAGTCCGATCCATGGGAAGGAACAATCGTTTACTTCGAGTTGCGGTCCAACATGGATATTGACCCGGCATCAGTAGTGGATCACAGGACAGATCCGGCCGATGAATTTGATGATTTGTTCCTGGACAATGATTCAGATCTGGATAAGTTATGGTAAAGTGTCTATGATAGAGTTCAAATTCAGCAAATATGGAGACAGTATGGGGACACGTCTCCTTGGTGCCAAGATCAGGGCCGATCTTCGTCCGCTTTTAGATGGAGAGGAAAAGGTTGTGCTTGATTTCTCCGGAATTGACACTGTTACAAACTCTTTTGCCGATGAGTGTATAGCCAAACTCCTACTGGAGATGCCCTTGGCGGAGTTGAAATCAAAAACCACTTTCAAAGGCCTTACCCCGATGACAGAACGCAGCATTCTTTCGGCTCTGAGACGCCGCCAGATGCAGATAAATGGCAAATAGTTGTGTGACCTACTTTGCGCAGAATCAATTTTGCGGGTAATGTAAGCAACTATTTAGGGATTGTCGTTTAATGTTTTTTATTTGAGTCGTGCGGGAGCCATCCCTTGTTGCTGACGCATCAAACTCGTCGTTTTATACTGTTTGGTCG
>CAJOIQ010000040.1 GCA_905234795.1 uncultured Bacteroidales bacterium
AAAGTCACTCTTTGCATAAGCGGTTTCCACCTGCTTTTTGGGCTTGGGGGCAGGAGCGGCTTCTCCAGAGGGCTTCTTGGCGCCGCAGTCGTCGCAGAACTTACCGGTATTTCCGGTTTTTCCGCATTCCTCACAGGTCCAGGCCTCGACGGCAATGGTCTTTTCGGCCGCGACCTCCTTGGCATCCTCCTCCACGGCTTCCTTGCCCTTCTTATTCTTTTTGTTCTTCTTTCCCACTTTGCCGTCCAGGACGTCATTTACGCCCTTTTCCACTTTTTGTCCGAGATTCTGTTCGGCGGCATCCTTTGCCTTGTCCTTTAATCTTTCCAGAAAACTCTGGGCATCGGCCGTCCCGCAAACCATGGCGAGCACGGCAACAGAAAGCAATAATCTTTTCATATCAGATGAGTTTGTTTTCGATGGCAATCTTAATCATTTCGGCGGTGTTCTCCGCTTCGAATTTGAACAGCAGCCGCTTGCGGTACCACTTGATGGTTTCCACACTCAGGGAGAGCATTTCCGCTATCTGGGGCGATGTACATCCCTGCGCCACCAGACGCAGGATTTCCTGTTCTCTATCGGTTAAAGTCCTTTTGGTGTTATTCATAAGCACAAATTTCACACTTCTTAAAGGAAAAAACACCACCCTAAAGGGGGGAAATAACCCCCGAAAGGGCGGCCAGACGCCCAAATTCCGCCGTTTTTATTTATTTTTGTGTTATGAAACGCTTGCTGCTACTGTTGCTGCTAATGGCCTGGGGAGCATCCTGGACAACCGCCTACAATGACCACCGGGGCCACAATCTGGACTCCCTGGAAAGGGCCGTGGCGCGCTGGACGCCGGACGCCGTGGACAAGGCCTCCGTAGAGGAACTGATCCAACTGAACCGTGCCTATCGGGACCTGATGCTGGGCTACCAGCAACTGAATCAGGAAAAGTTCCTGTTCTATGCCCGCAAGGCCCTCCAGATAAGCCAGAAGCAAGGGTGGAACCTGGCCAATGCCGATGCCCAGCGTTATATCGGCCAATACTATTATGGCCACGAACAGTACGACAGCGCACTGGTCTACTTCAACCACTCACTCCAATACATCGACCGGATGGCGGCAGGAGCCATTTCCCCCACCAATCCCAACGGGTATGACCAGCGTGATATCGACGACCAGCGGTCGGCCTTATACGGTGCCATCGGCAACCTCCATAATGTGATGGGAGACATCCCAAAAGCCATGGAGTATTACCGGAAGGCCGGGGAAATCTTTGAGAAATACGGCTGGAACCACAGCAACTCCATCCTCCACTACAACATGGGAGAGACCTGGGTGGACGAAGGACAGATGCGCAAGGCCCGCAAGGAGTACGACAAAGCCATGGACTTTGCCCTGGCTTCGGGAGATTCCCTGATGATGGTGAATGTGTGGAAAGGATACGGCCGCCTGTACTTGGAACAGGGGCGCACCTGGAAATCGCTCAAATACCTCAGGAAGGCCGATGCCTACTACGACACCCACGCCATAGCCGAATCCGGGTCGCGTACGGAGAATTTGGACTATATGAAAGTGGTGCTCTCCCGCCAGAAACGGCAGCTATGTCTGCTCACAGGCATCCTCACAGGTCTTATCCTGCTGGCCCTGGGTTTCCTCCTGAGCAGGAAAAAAGCCAAAGTAGCCGCCGAAGTTCCGTCCGAGGCCGACGATGCCCCGGAATTGACCGACAGGGAAAAAGATATCCTGGATCTGTTGGCCAAAGGCTATACCAGCCCCCAGATTGCCGAGGCCCTTTCCCTTAGTCCGGAAACCATCCGCTGGTACCGCAAAAAGCTGCTGGTCAAATTCGATGTGGCCAATTCGGCCGAGCTGGTCATCAAAGCAAAAGAAGAAGGTATTCTCTAGCCATTCGCAAATCAGCAGTTTTTTTCGTATCTTAGCGGAACCATATAACACTAAGACATGAAAATAACTTCTGCAGATGTATTAGAAGACATCAGACGGAAAGCCATTAAAGAGCTGGCCGTCCGGGAGGAAAGCAACAAAACCGTCCAGGAAGCCGCCTGCGGCCTGGAAAAGGGAACCCCGCACATGCAAATCCTGTGTTGCGGCGGTACCGGTTGCAAAGCCTCCGACAGTGCAAAGATCGTAGAAAACTTCCGCGCATCGCTCCAGGCCCACGGCGTGGCCGACAAAGTGGAAGTCGTCGTTCCCGGCTGCTTCGGGTTCTGCGAGAAAGGCCCCATCGTCAAGATTATCCCCGACAACACCTTCTACACCTCCGTCCGCCCGGACGACGTGGAAGAGATTGTCACCGCCCACATCATCGGCGGCAACAAGGTGGAGCGCCTGCTTTACAAGGATCCCGGTACCGGAGAGCACATCAGCGACTCCAAGCACATGAATTTCTACCGCAAGCAAATGCGTATCGCCCTGCGCAACTGCGGTTTCATCGATCCCGAGAACATCCTGGAATACATTGCCCGGGACGGCTACAAGGCGTTGGCCGACAGCCTTAGGCGGGACAGCCTGGAAGTGCTGGCCGACATCAAGGCCAGCGGTCTTCGCGGCCGCGGCGGCGCAGGTTTCCCCACCGGCGTGAAGTGGGAGATTGCCCGCAAGTTCGACGCCCCCGACAAATACGTGGTATGTAACGCCGACGAGGGAGACCCGGGCGCCTTCATGGACCGTTCCATCATGGAAGGCGACCCCAACTCCGTCATCGAAGCCATGATGATCTGCGGCTATTGCATCAACGCCCATCACGGCCTCATCTATATCCGTGCCGAGTATCCGCTGGCCGTACACCGTCTCCAGGTGGCCATTTCCCAGGCCGAAGAACTGGGCCTGCTGGGCAAGAATATCCTGGGAACGGGCTTCGACTTCGACATCGAAATCCGTTACGGCGCCGGCGCCTTCGTTTGCGGTGAAGAGACCGCCCTCATCCATTCCATGGAAGGGAAGCGCGGTGAACCCACCCTCAAGCCGCCGTTCCCGGCCGAAGCCGGTTACTTCGGCAAGCCCACCAACGTGAACAACGTGGAAACCCTGGCCAACGTGCCCATCATCCTCACCAAGGGTCCCCAGTGGTTCTCCTCCATCGGTACGGAGAAATCCAAGGGCACCAAGGTGTTCGCGCTGGCCGGCAAAATCAACAACGTGGGCCTCATCGAAGTGCCCATGGGCACCACGCTGCGGGAAATCATCTACGACATTGGCGGTGGCGTAAAGAATGGCAAGAAGTTCAAGGCCGTGCAGACCGGTGGTCCTTCCGGCGGCTGCCTCACCGAGAAACATCTGGACATTCCCATCGACTACGAATCCCTGGCGGCAGCCGGTTCCATGATGGGTTCCGGCGGTATGATTGTGATGGACGAGGACGACTGCATGGTGTCCGTGGCCAAATTCTTCCTGGAATTCACCGTGGACGAATCCTGCGGCAAGTGCACCCCCTGCCGAATCGGCAACCGCCGTATGCTGGAAATCCTTACCCGCATCACCGAAGGCCGCGGCAAGATGGAGGACATCGAAAAGCTGGAAAATCTGGCCAAAGTGATCAAGGACACTGCCCTGTGCGGCCTGGGCCAGACTTCCCCCAACCCGGTCCTGAGCACCATCGCCAATTTCCGGGAGGAATATGAAGAGCATGTGAAGGACCATGTGTGCCGCGCCCGCAAGTGCAAGGCCCTGCTTACCTACTCCATCGATCCCGTCCTGTGCAAGGGTTGCAGCGCCTGTGCCCGCGGCTGCCCTGCCGAGGCCATCGAGGGCGAAGTGCGCAAACCCTTCGTCATCAATCCGGAGAAATGTATCCGCTGCGGCATGTGCCTGAGCCGATGCAAGTTTGGAGCTATCAACGTCATTTAAGAAGAGCGCTATGGAAAACATGATCAATCTGACTATTGATAACAGGCAGGTTTCCGTTCCCAAGGGAACTACCGTACTGGATGCCGCCGCCACCGTGGGCATCGACATCCCCGCCCTATGCCATATCGACCTCAAAGGGACGTGTGTAAAGAACTCCCCGGCCTCCTGCCGCATCTGCGTGGTGGAAATTGACGGACGCCGCAACCTGGCGCCTTCCTGCGCCACCATGGTCACCGAGGGGATGGTGGTCCATACCAATTCGGCCCGCGTAGTGCGCGCCCGCAAGACCGTGGCCGAGCTCATCCTGAGTGACCACCCCAACGACTGCCTCACCTGCGCCAAGTGCAACCACTGCGAACTCCAGAAACTGGTGACGCGCTTCAATATCCGGGAAATGCCCTACAAGGGAGAACAGTCCCAGCGCAAGCACGAGCAAACCCTGGCCATCACCCGCAACATGGACAAGTGCATCCTGTGCCGCCGCTGCGAGAGCATCTGCAACAATGTGCAGACGGTGGGCGTGCTGGGTGCCATCCGGCGCGGTTTCGACGCCACCATCGCTCCCACCTTCGACAAAATGTTCTCCGAGACCAACTGCACCTACTGCGGTCAGTGCGTGGCCGTGTGCCCCACCGGCGCCCTCACCGAAAGGGACAACACCGACCGTCTGCTGGAGGACCTCAACAATCCCGACAAAGTGGTGGTGGCCCAGCCCGCACCCGCCGTGCGCGTAGCCCTGGGAGAGGAATTCGGCCTGCAGCCCGGCACCATCGTCACCGGCAAACTGGCCGCTTCCCTGCGCGCCCTGGGCTTCGACTACGTATTTGACACGGACTTCGCCGCCGACCTCACCATCATGGAAGAGGGGGCCGAGATCCTGCAGCGCCTCAAGGCCTTCCTGGGCGGTGACAAGAGCGTTAAGCTTCCCATCATGACTTCCTGCTGCCCGGCCTGGGTGAACTTCTACGAACACCACTATCCGGACCTGTTGGAGTATCCTTCATCGGCCAAATCCCCGGCCCAGATGTTCGGCGCCATCGCCAAGACCTACTGGGCCCAGAAGATGGGCATTCCGCGGGAGAAACTGGTAGTTGTGTCCGTGATGCCCTGCCTGGCCAAGAAATACGAGTGCGAGCGCGATGAATTCAAGGTGGACTGCAATCCCGATGTGGACTACAGCATCTCCACCCGCGAGCTGGCCCGCCTCATCAAGCGTTCCAACATCGACTTCCTCAAACTCAAGGACGAGGACTTCGACAAACCGCTGGGAGAAAGCTCCGGTGCGGCCGCCATCTTCGGCGCCACCGGCGGCGTGATGGAAGCAGCCCTGCGCACCGTATACGAAGTGTATACCGGCAAAACGCTGCCGCGTATCGACTTCCACGAGGTCCGCGGCCTGGAAGGCATCAAGGAAGCCACTATCGACCTGGCGGGATTTCCGCTCAAGGTTTGCGTGGCCCACACGCTGGGGAACGCCCGTTATCTCATGGACAAGCTCCGCGCAGGAGAACTGGACTACCACGTGGTGGAAGTGATGGCCTGCCCCGGCGGCTGCATCGACGGCGCCGGACAGCCCTACCATCACGGAGACGTGGAGATTATCAAGGCCCGCGCCAAGGCCATCTATGCCGAGGACGCCGGAAAACCCATCCGCAAGAGCCACGAGAATCCCGACATCCAGAAACTGTACAAGGAATTCCTGGGTGAGCCCCTGAGCGAGCGTTCACACCATCTCCTTCACACCCATTATTTTGACAAAAGCATCAAGTAGCCATGAGTGAGATAAAAGTATCCTGCAAGGCGCTGCGCGCCACAGAAGAGATTTGCCACAAGTTCCACAACGACCCCGGCGAACTCATCAGCATCCTGCACGAGACGCAGAACACTCTGGGCTATCTCCCGGAGCAAGTACAGCATGTGATTGCCCGCGAACTGGGCATCCCGGACCAGAAGGTCTATGGCGTGGTAACATTCTACTCCTTCTTCTCCATGGTACCCAAGGGCAAATACCCGGTATCCGTGTGCCTGGGAACCGCCTGCTACGTGCGAGGCTCCGACAAAGTGCTGGAGGAATTCAAGCGCGTACTGGGCATCGATGTGGGTGAAACCACCCCGGACGGCAAGTTCTCCCTGGACTGCCTCCGCTGCGTGGGCGCCTGCGGCCTGGCTCCGGTGGCCACCATCGGAGAAAAGGTCTATGGCCGACTGAACCCGTCGGACATCAAAAAGATTGTGGCCGAGTTTGGAGACTGATCCTGTCCAGGATTCCCGTCAGCTTAGCCAACGCAATCCCGTAGTTTGTCATGGGCACTCCCGCAAGGAGTGCCTTTTTGATGCGGTGCTGCACCAGGGTACGGGTGGCCACGCAGGCCCCGCAGTGGATGATGAGGCTGTAGGGGCTCAGGTCCTCCGGGAAGTCGTTGCCGGCGGCCACCTCCACCTCAACGTCAGCGCGTTTCCGTAAAAGAGCGGGTATCTTGACCCGGCCGATGTCCTCGGTATCGGGCACGTGCGTGCAGGCCTCGGCAATGAGGACGCGGTCTCCGGGCTTGAGGCTGTCGATGGCCCTGGCGCCTTTCAGAAAGACTTTCAGGTCTCCTTTGGCAGCGGCCAGAAGGATGGAAAACGACGTCAGGGGCCATTGGGCAGGGATGGTGCGGTTCACCAGGCCGAAGACCTGGGAGTCCGTGATGACCAGCTGGGGCGTAACCGTCTCCACAGCTTTTGTGAGCGAATCCGGCGTGCAGCAAATGGGAATACAGCCCCTGTCCAGCAGTTCCCGGATTACCTGCACCTGCGGCAGGATCAATCGGCCTTTGGGAGCCTCGCTGTCCTGCGGCATCACCAGCAGCACCGTATCCCCGGCCTGGACCAGGTCCCCGGTAAGCCATTGTTCTTCGCGCCTGGGGGCGGCCTTGACCAGACGCTCCAGCAAGGATTCAATGGATTCCCCGCGGCGGTAGTGGACCACGGGGACATCCGTGGTCAGCGCCATATCCCCAACCAGGACAACCAGATCGGACTCGTCCAGGATAGCCAGGGTGCGGCGGCGACGCTCCGCGCCCAGAAGGCTTTCGTCGTCCAGGCCGGCGGTGTCGATGAGCACGCAGGGGCCCAGGCCGGGCAGTTCCACAGTCTTGCGGACGGGGTCCGTGGTGGTGCCCGGCTGGGAACTCACCAGGGAAACTTCCTGCCCGCAGATAGCGTTCACCAGCGTGGATTTTCCGCTGTTCACCGGGCCGAAAAAGGCAATGTGCAGGCGTTCCATAGGCGTCAGAATCTGAAGTCCCGTTTCCCCTCCTCAATCTCTTTCAGGTGGGCCCGCGTAATCTCCCGCGTGCGCTCCAGGGGAATATCGGCCAGCGACTCTTCGATGAGCTTTTCACCAAGAGCGCGCGTTTCCGGAGAGGCATAGTCCACCAGGTACTCCTTGAGGGTCATCAGGGCGTTGGGCGTGCAGCAAAGGCCGATTTTCCCGCTCTTGCAAAGGCTCATGAACCGGTCTCCGGTGCGGCCTTCCCGGTAGCAGGCCGTGCAGAAACTGGGGATATGGTTGGTCTCCAGCAGCCAGCGAACCACCTCGTCAAGAGGACGGGTGTCCGACACGTCGAACTGGGCCGTCTCATTGTGCCTTTCTTCGGTTGTATAGCCACCCACGCTGGTGCGGGAACCGCCGCTGATCTGGGACACGCCGCATTCCAGCAGCCGGGCCCGCATCGCAGCGCTTTCCCGCGTGGAAATGATCATTCCGGTATAGGGAACGGCTACGCGCAGCACGGCCACCAGTTTTCCGAAGATGGCGTCCGGCAGGGCGTCCTTGAAGTCTTCCACGGAGATGTCATCGGCCGGGCAGATGCGCGGCACGCTGATGGTGTGCGGTCCCACGCCCCAGCGGGCTTCCAGGTGCTCGGCATGCATCAGCAGGCCCACCAGCTCGTACATATAGTTTTCCAGGCCGAAGAGCACGCCGATGCCCACGTCGTCGCAACCCCCTTCCTGGGCGCGGTCCATAGCTTCCGTGTGCCAGGCATAGTTGCTCTTGGGACCGGTTGGATGCAGCATCCGGTACCGTTCCTTATTGTAGGTTTCCTGGAACAGGATATAGGTGCCGATGCCCGCCGCCTTCAGCTTGCGGTAACTCTCCACGTCGGTGGCGGCGATGTTCACGTTCACGCGGCGGATGGAGTTCCCGCCTTCCTGCACGGAGTAGATGGTTTTGATGGAATCCAGGATGTACTCCAGCGGATTGTTCACCGGATCCTCGCCGGCCTCCACCGCCAGGCGCTTGTGGCCCGTGCGGATGAGCGCGCGCACTTCCTGGGCAATCTCCTGCTGGGACAGTTTCTTGCGCGGAATGCTCTTGTTCTTATAATGATAAGGGCAATATACACAGCCGTTTACGCAGTAGTTGGAAAGGTACAGGGGCGCAAACAGCACAATGCGGTTGCCGTAGAACTTCTGTTTGATCTGGGCGGCCAGGGCAAAGATTTTCTCTTCCAGCTCCGGCTCCTGGCAGGCCATGAGGATGGCCGCCTCCCGGTGCGAAATGCCCTTGCACAAGGCTGCCTTTTCCAGAATTTGCAGCACGCGCTGATGGTTGGAACTTTCCCGGCGGGCCTCCTCGAGGCTCTCCAGCACTTCCTGATGGTCGATGAATTCGTCGGCATGGACCGACTTGGGATTATACATAGTTTCAGTTTTTGTGGTAGTCTCCCCGGGATGCGCTGGCGGCGTAGCCGATGGAGGCTAGGTCTTTCTTTATGGTGTCCAGTTCCTGACGGGACTTGTGGTTGTACAGGTTATAGCTGCCGCTCACCTGGGCCGGGGTGAAGTTGGGCATGATTACGTTGGCGCCGGCCAGGATGCCCTTTTTGCAGCCGTCCGGCAGTACGGTGGCCAGGGCGGTGGTGGAAGGGATGAGGGAATCCGGCAGCATCAGGCGAAGGATGGAGTACAGCTTGAGCGTGAGTGCGGGATCCCCAGCCGGAAAAGTACCCAGGGGCGTATCCTTCTGCGGCACAAAGGGGCCGATGCCAATCATCTCGGGGCCGAATCTTTGGATGAGGCGGATATCGGCCAACAAGTGCTCCAGGCTCTGATAAGGGCTTCCCGCCATCATGCCCATCCCCACCTGGAAGCCCAGGCGCCGAAGCTCATCCAGGCACGCCAGACGATGTTCCAGGCTCATCCCGGCCGGATGCAGGCGGGCATAGTGGGCCGATGTAGCGGTCTCGTGCCGAAGCAGGTAACGGTCGGCCCCGGCTTCCCGCAATGCTTTGTAGGTGCCGAAAGGCAACTCCCCCAGGGACAAGGTGATGGCCATCTCCGGCCACCGGCGCCGGATTTCGGCCACAACGGGCACCAGCCCCAGCGCCCCGGCGGGGTTCTCTCCACCCTGGATGACCACGGTCCGGATGCCGGCCCCGTAAACGGCATCGGCACAACGGAGCACTTCATCGGCCCCCAGGCTGTAACGGGCCAGCGACAGGTTGCTTTTACGGATACCGCAGTACAGGCAGTCGTTGCGGCACACATTGCTCCATTCCACCAGGCCGCGCAGGTAAACCTCCTTCCCAAACCGCTCCTGTGTCACCTCACGCGCACAGGCGTGCAGCTCCTCCTGCACCCCCGTGTCCAGGCATGCCAACAGGGCCGCCAGACCTTCGTCCGGAAGGTCCTGAGTGTATCGAAGTGTATGGAACAATTCCTGGTAATTCATAACTAACAGTTAACAAAAATACAAAAAAAAGTTATACCTTTTTTACTATCTTTCCTCTATAAATCAAAGTTAGACAGCTGTCCTATGTGGGCGGGTGGTCGTCGCTGCGCCGAGGCGGGCACATTTGACTTTCACCAGGGATTGT
>CAJOIQ010000041.1 GCA_905234795.1 uncultured Bacteroidales bacterium
CACTACTTTATTGAAACCGGTTTCAATAAAGTAGTCATAAATATAAATAAATCAAATACTTACTTGGTGTTTCACCAACCGAAAATGTCAATTATATCATTATATCTATTATATCGTAGAGTGTACGAAAAAAGCCGGCTCTTTCGAACCGGCTTTTCGTGCACTCTTAGGGACTCGAACCCTAGACCCGCTGATTAAGAGTCAGCTGCTCTACCAGCTGAGCTAAGAGTGCTGGTATCTCTTTGTGACCCGTTCGGGGCTCGAACCCGAGACCCCAACATTAAAAGTGTTGTGCTCTACCAACTGAGCTAACGAGTCCTCCGTCCCAAATGGGATTGCAAAGGTAGTAACTTTTTTGGAAAGTGCAAATAAATTTTTTGAAAAAATGTTTATTCAACAGTTTTTACTACCTTTGTGCATTATGAGTACGCATGTAGTAATAATGGCCGGCGGAATCGGCAGCAGGCTTTGGCCGCTTTCCACGCCGGATGTTCCCAAACAGTTTATCGACGTGCTGGGCGTGGGCCGCAGCCTCATCCAGCTCACCACAGACCGTTTTGCCCCGGTTTGCAAACCGGAGAATTTCTGGGTAGTAACCGGCAAACGTTATGCACAGTTGGTTCATGAGCAGCTTCCCGCCATTCCGCAGGACCAGATTCTGTGCGAACCCGAAGGCCGTAACACGGCCCCCTGCATTGCCTATGCTTCCTGGAAAATCCAGCAGAAAGACCCGCAGGCCAATATTGTGGTCACCCCGGCCGATGCCCTGGTACTCAAAACCGCCGAATTTGCCGATGTCATCCAAAAGGCCCTGGACTTCACAGAAGACCGGGACGCCATTGTTACGGTGGGTATCGCCCCCACCCGGCCGGAAACAGGCTACGGGTACATTCACGCTATGGAGGCCCTTCAGGGCCAGCTGGTCAAAGTGGAGGAATTCAAGGAGAAACCGGACCTGGATACCGCCATCGGCTACATGCAGGACGGCCATTACTTCTGGAATGCCGGCATCTTTGTATGGAATGTGAACACCATCGTGCGGGAACTGCGCGCCTATGCGCCCCAGATTGCCGGCATCATGGACCAGCTCTCCCCCGCCTTCTTCACAGAAAAGGAAGATGCCGAACTGGCACGTCTCTTCCCCCAGTGCGAAAAAATCTCCATCGACTATGCCGTTATGGAAAAATCCCCCTGCATTTATGTAATAGCCGAAGACCTGGCCTGGAGCGACCTGGGCAGCTGGGGCTCCATCCAAACCCATCTGAAAGCCGACGAATACGGCAACACCGTGGTGGGCAAGGACATCCGCCTGTTTGACTGCAGCAACTGCCTGGTGCACACCGCTGCAGAAAAAACCGTGGTGGTACAGGGACTGGACGGCTATATAGTGGCCGAATCCAAAGACCGCCTGCTGGTGTGCCGACTCTCTGACGAACAGCATATCAAAGAGTACTCGGCAGAGCGCTAACCGTGATTTACAACCAACTGAATCACAACATATTACAAAAATCCTCCTGGGCAATTTGGCCCAGGAGGATTTTCATAATAACTTCAAAATAAATCAGTTACGCATCACGGAGGGGGCACGGGAGCAACAGAATCTATTCTTCCGGTCTATATTCCAGTATATCTCCGGGCTGGCAGTCAAGTGCCTGGCAGATGGCCTCCATGGTGCTTAACCGGATGGCCTTGGCCTTGCCGCACTTCAGGATGGAAAGATTGGCGGGGGTGATGCCGACTTTCTCCGCCAGCTCCCCGGAAGACATCTTCCGGCGGGCCAGCATGACATCGATATTGGTGATGATCGGCATAGGCGCTTACTTTTCGGCCTCGGGCTGAGGCTGTTCATCGGCCTTGGAGGCGCCCTTCAGGTAGGAAGGAAGCTCCATGCCGGCCATCTTGAAGAGATCCTCGAGCGGAGGTACGCTCTTCATCATTCCGGAAATGAAGTTGGACGTGGCGGTTTTGCCGTTGGCGCCGCTGCCGGTGTCCCACACGGTGACCTTGTCGATGTTGATGCCCTTGACGGCCTCTACCTGGGTCTTCACCAGATCCGGCAGTTTGTCGGCAATCATCATCAGGACGGCCTTCTGGGCGTCTCCCTCGGCGGCATTTACCATGCTCTTGAAACCGTCGGCCTGCTTGGTGAGGATTTCCAGGATACCACGGGCCTGGGCGTCCATCTTGGCGAAGATGGCGTCGGCTTCACCCTTTGCCTTGCGGCGGATCTGCTCGGCTTCGGCCTCGGCCTCGATGATCTTCTTCTGCTTGTCAATCTCGGCAGCCACCACGATGTTGGCCTTCTGGGTGGCCTGCTCACGCTCGGCACGGGCCAGTTCGGCGTCGCGCTCACTCTGGTAGGCTTCCTCCAGGGCTTTTGCGGCCTGCACTTTTTCGGCAGCCACAGCCAGGCGGTCGGCCTCGGCGGTCTTCTGACGGCGGAGGGCGTCGGAGTTGGCAATCTCGATCTTGGCGTTGTTCTCACCCTTGACGGCATCGGCATCGGCGGCGGCCACGTTCACGCGGGTGTCCTTATCGGCGTTGGCCTTACCGGTTTCACCGTAACGGTTCTGCTCGGCCACGCTCTTCTTGGCGTCGTTGATGGCCTTGGCGGCAGCTTCCTTACCCAGGGCCTCGATGTAACCGGACTCGTCACGGATATCGGTGACGTTCACGTTGATGAGTTTGAGGCCGATCTTGCGCAGCTCGGCTTCCACGTTGGCGGAAACGCTGGCCAGGAATTTGTCTCGGTCGGCGTTGATTTCCTCGATGTCCATGGTGGCAATCACCAGACGCAGCTGGCCGAAGAGGATATCGGTGGCGATGCTCTGGATGCTGTCCGTGGACAGGCCCAGCAGACGCTCGGCGGCATTGGTCATGACGTCGGTTTCCGTGCTGATACCCACGGTGAATCGGCAGGGCACGTCCACGCGGATATTCTGCTTGGAAAGGGCGTTCTGGAGGTTGCACTCAATGCTGATGGGCTTGAGGTCAAGATAGGCGTAATCCTGGAAGACGGGCCAGATGAAGGCGGCGCCGCCATGGATACATTTGGCCGATGATTTCCGGCCGGTCTTACCGTAGATGACTAGAATCTTGTCGGAGGGGCAACGGCGATAGCGCCGCAGGATGGCGGCCAGGGTCACGAAGATGACGGCCACCAGAATGAGGATCAGTGTCATTTGAGGCATAGCTATACAGTATAAGAGTTATTAGGTTCTACCAGGACGGTGTTGGAGTTCACGACGTCCACCACACGGATGGCGGCGCCGGTCTTGAGATCTTCGTCGTTATCCGTAACGGCATTGTATTCCCGCACGGCGCCGGCGATGCTGATCTGCACCTTGCCTTCTCCCCCCTGAGCGGCGGGAATGGTAAGATAAACGGTTCCCTCGCAGCCGCGGGCCACTTTCTCCACGTCGATGTTGCCGCTCTGCTGCATACCGGCCAGCCATTTGAACAGGTACATCACCGCGGCCACCAGCGCCACGCCGATAACGACGGACACCAGGATGAGCACGGGTACGGAAGGAATGCTGTCCTGCAGGAGGATGGCACTCCAGCCGAAGCCCAGCAGGAAGTTGACGAAGTTGCGGAACGTGTACAGGTTGGACCCGCCGTCAATGTTGGAAAGGTCGCTCCCGTCCATGGAGGTATCCACGTCCACGTCGAAGTTGGAGTCGGCATCGGCCCCGATGAAGGTGAGGATGCTTTGAATGACAAAAATAAGTGAAGCGGTGAGGGTTACGCCCCACAGGATTTTCATAACCGGGCTAAGAAGGGCCCACCAGGATGCAATCATAATGCTTCAGAAATTGGTTTCTGATGCAAAGATAATAATTATTTATTGAATTGCAATAAAAATTTAACTTTTTTCTACACCTTTGTGCCAGAAGCGGCTGGTGATGTCCTCCCAGCCTTCCGGAGACTTGTGGAACAGCCGCTGGTTGGTGGTGGGGCTGTTCAGGGGACCGCAGGCAGGCTTGTAGGGCCCCAGTTTGATGTAGTCGAAGTGGTTCCAGAAAATGTCCTCCACCTCTTCCCTGCCGCTGTATACCGCTGCTTCCAGGCCCAGCTCATGGACATGGTCGGCCAGCTCCAGCAGGGTTTCGGGATCCCGCCCCTCCCCCAGGAACAGGAAGCAGTTGACGCCGAAATTGTCGGCCACCAGCGCATCCATTACCTCCGGGGTAAGTTCCCGGCCGATGTCTTTCTTGAGGAAAGGCGAATGGCAACCTTCGCAATTTCCCCGGCAGTTGGAGATGTCCACTGCCAGGGAAACACGGTCCGGGATTTCCTCCAGGACCACGGAGGTCATGTCTGGTACGTACTTAATCAATGTAGAAACGCTTGGCCGCTTCTTCCTGACGGGGTTCGCTGAAGGAAGACACTCTCTTGAGGTAGCCGATGACGCGGGTAAGGTAATCCAGGTTGGTGCTGCCGCACTTGGGGCAAACCGTGAGGGTATCCTTGGAGATGTAGCCGCAGTCGTTGCACACGGTGTTGCGGCAGTTGAAGGTAAAGTAGTTGGTGCCGTAGTGGGCCGCGGTATTGAGCAGCTGACGGTACTGGTCCTTGGTGAGGTGCTCGGCGATGTTCATGTGAAGGGCGCTGCCGCCGTCCAGATACTTCACATATTCCTCCCCGTGCAGCTTGAACTTGTCAATCATGGACAGGCTGTCGTCCTCCGGGTTGTAGAAGTAGGAGCTGTACATGTTGTGTTTGGCGCTCACGAAGTAACCGTCCTTCTTGTCCCACTTGTAGTTTTTGCCGGAAAGGTTCTCACCGGGAACGAACTCCGTGTTGAACATGCACTCCTTGGTGCGGTCCTTGCGGTTGGCCACATTGATGGTTTCCAGGAGGTTGTTCACGAACTCTTTGTAGGCGTCGTTGGGAGAGATCTCCAGGCCCAGGAATTCGGCGGCGTCGGTGAGGCCGTTCACGCCCACGGTGAGGTACTGCTTCTTCATGTCGATGAAGCCGGCGCGATACACGTCCAGCATGTCGGCATTGAGGAAGTCCTTGATGATCTCGTTGAAAGCCGTCTGGTACTTGTGGACGCGCACGGTCTGCTCCGTCACGGCGTCGGCAATATATTTATAGAGGACGGTTTTGTCGTAGGAAGCGGGTGTGAGGGCCACGCCGGGGGTCATGTCCACATGTTTCTCCACCTTGAAATACTTGCGGGCGGCGTCCTGGATGAGGCGGTTGAGGTTGATGGTCATCACGCTCTTGGAGCCGGTGGCCACGGAAGCCGTACCCATGGAGTACTGGTGGGTGGTGTGGTTGTGTTCCTCGTCTCCCAGGTCCTTGAGGGAGTTGCGCAGGCGGCAGCAGCTGGACAGGGAATCCGGGCTGTTGGAGATGTAGCAGAAGAAGCTGTGTCCACGGGCCCACATCTCGGCCGTGAAATCGGCGTACTCTTTATCGGCATAGTCGTCACCGCCGTCGGTGAGCAGCGCCATGGTCTCAACCGGGAAGGTGAGGATGTACTTGGTGCGCTCCTGGTTGAACCACTTCATGAAGTGTTTCTGCAGCCAGGACAGGGTTTCCCACTTGGGGGCCGATCCGTCCGGGAAGCGGAACTCCCCAAACACGCCCTCGAAGTAGGGTTTGTCGAAATAGCCGATGTTCCAGAACACCGTCTGGTAACCGCGGTTGCCGGCCGGCATGTTCATGGAATGGACCACCTGCTGGAAGCAGTTGTCGATGACCTTGGTAAGAGTGCGGGCCTTGGTGTTCTTCTCCACTACCTCGTCCAGACGGTCCAGGTAGTCGTCGCCGTAATCCTTGCGGATGAAGTAGTCCAGGTACATCAGGAACTCCGGCGTGGCCACGGCGCCCATGAACTGGGAGGAGATGGAGTACACCAGGTTGATGAATTCTCCGCAGAAACTCTTGAGGTCCGTGGGGGCGATGGAAACGCCGCCCAGTTCCCGCAGGCCGCTCACCAGGAAAGGATACATGGTAATGGCCACGCAGTAGGGATAGCCGGGAGTGCCGCTTTCGTCGTGCTTGTACAGGACGTGGGATTCCAGGTCGGCGATGTATTGGTCGGCCAGCTGGCGGCTGTACAGGGCCTTGATCTTGTCCTGCATGATGTAGCGGTTCTGCTTGATGTTGTTCTCCTTGTACAGCTCGTTGCCCAGCGTCACGATATTCTTGTGGGTGATATTGGCGTTGGCGTCGAACTTGGAACCGGTGGCCGCATTGGAGGCCTTGATGTAGTCCCGGATAAAGTCCCGCTTCTTGCGGAGGTCCGTCCCGCGGTCGAAGGTTTCGATATACTCCAGCGCCACCTTCTTGTTGATGGACATGAGGGAATCCACCACCTGGCGGCGGATCTCCTGGCTGGACATCTTGTCATAGATGAAGAGGTTGTCCACCACGGACACCACCACATCCTCGGGAACGGGCTGCCCGGTGTGGACATAGGCCAGGCGGATGCCGTTCATGAGTTTCTCGCGGTCGAACTCTTCAAAGGTTCCATTGGTTTTACGTACTTCCATATTGGGTATATTTCTGATTTTCAAGGGCTAAAAGGGACGGACTGTCCAGCGGGCAATCCGTCTCTCGTTCTTTTGCAAAATTACGTTGTTCTGTCAGGTTTTGGGACCCTGGCGCAAGAAAGTTTTCAACAATCTTTTTAACAGCTTCCTCCTAGTATCCGAAGATATCTTCCAGGGTGAGCACCTGCACCGGTCCCAGCGTGCGCAGGAAGTCCATATCCAGGTCCTTGGGATCTCCCAGGATGGCGTAATGGTACGTGCGTCCGCGGATCCAGTCCTCGTGGGTAGCCAGCAGGTCGAACATGGAAAGCTTGCCCACTTTGTCGTAGATGAGCTTCTCCCTGGGAACGTTAAAGCCCAGGGCCTTGTTGCGGATATAGGAGTACAGCACCGAAATGCCGTGCACACGCTGCGTGCGGATCTTGTTGATGATGGCGCTCTTGGCAATCTCCATGTTCTCCGGGGATTCCGGCATGGTTTCTATAATCTCGGCAAAACCTTCCACGGCCTTTTTGAGTTTGTCGTTCTGGGAGGCGATGGTGGCGCGGAAATAATAGTCGTTGTTGGTGAACGAAGGCCGGACCAGGGAGGCGCCGGCGCTGTAGGCCAGGGCGCGGGATTCCCGCATTTCCTGGAACACGATGGAGTTCATGCCGGTGCCGTAGTACTCGTTGAACAGCTCGATGTAGGGTGCCTGCTCCACGATGAGGGATTCACCGCGGTTGGAGTACTGCATGTAGCTGAACTGGCGGGATTTGTACGGGGCCACGAACACCTTGGGCTCGTTGGTGAGGAGTTTGGGCTGATTCACCCGCACCACAGGAGTGAGGTTATTGGTGTTGTGATGGCCCAGGATGGCCCTCACTTCTTCCAGGCTGGCCGGCCCGTAATACAGGATCTTATGCTCGTAGGTGAACAGTTTCTGGAAGGAACGCACCAGTTCCTCGGAGGTGAGGTCCTGCACCTGCTGGTTGGTGAGGGTGGTCTTGCGGATGACATCGGGACCCAGCATCATGTACCGCTGCAGGGCGGCGTTGCATTGTCCCTGACGCTTCTTGGCGTCCTGGCGGGAGCGGATGATGTCGGCTTTCATGTCGTCCAGCACGGTGACGTCGGCCACGGCCCTGCGGGCCAGGTCATCGGCCATGCTGAGTACCTGCTCGGTATTCTCCCCCAAGCCGCGCATGGTGACGGTTGTCATTTCCCCGCTCACGTTCATGTTCCACTTGGAGGCCAGGGAATACAGCTCACGGGAAATGTCGGTGGCCGATTTCTCCGGAGTGCCCAGGAAGCGGACATAGGTGGAGGCGATGGGAAGCACGGGATCGGCGTCGGAACCGCGGTCGAACCAAAAGGTAAGGGTGGCGATGTCGTTCTTGGTATTTTGCTTGTACAGGAGTTCCAGACCGTTGTAGTTGGCCACCACCATGTCCCGGCCGTAATCTACGAACACGGGGTCGATGGGCGTGACGGGCGTGTTGGTGATCTCCTGGAGGAAGGCGCTCTGCTTGTCGCGGTTGGTGACGATAGGAGTGATCTTGGGGGCGTCGATGCGCTTGACGGCGGGATCGGGCCCGTTATGCTTGTACACCACGGCATAGTTTCCGGGGACAAGGTATTCCTTTGCCCAGGCCACGATATCCTCCTTGGTGAGCGCTTCGGTACGTTTCACCTTTTCAATCTGGTCCTTCCAGGAAAGGCCGTCCACAAAGCTGTTGAGCATAATCCCCACGCGGGAACGGTTGTTCTCCAGGCTGTTCATCATGGCCAGACGGTAATTGGCGATGGCGGCCTTTACCAGTTCCTCGGGGAAGTCTCCCTTGGCCAAGCGCTCCACCTGTTCCTTCAAAATGGACTCCACCTCCTGCAGGGTTTGTCCCTCCTTGGGGCTGGCCTCGACCACCAGCACACCCCAGTCCGCACGGGGATAAGCATAGACATCGGCGCTGAGCACCTTCTGTTTCTGCATCACGTCCAGGTCGATGAGACCGGCCAGACCGTTGTTCAGGATGTCGCTGGCAATATGGGCATACTCGGCACCTTCATCGGTATTGCCCGGGCAGCGCCAGCCCATGAGCACGAATTCGTTCTCCATGCCAAAGACATCCCGGCTGAGGGGTTCGGCGGCAGGAGTTTCCGGCTGGATGGTTCGTACCGGAAGGTCCGGATTGGGTTTCCATGCGCCAAAGTATTTCTCGATGGTCTGCACCATCTGGTCAGGATCGAAGTCTCCGGACATGATGATGGCCATGTTGTTGGGAACGTAGTAGGTGTCTTTCTGCTTGCGGATAGCCTTGAGGGAAGGATTCTTCAGGTGGTCCTGCGTGCCGATAACTGTCTGGGTGCCATAAGGATGATGCGGGAAAAGCATGGCGTTGAGAGCGTCGATGGCCTTTTCCGAGTCGTCGTTCATGGTCATGTTCTTCTCCTCATAGACAGCCTCCAGCTCCGTATGGAAACCGCGGAAGACGCAGTTCATAAAGCGGTCGGCCTGAATGCGGGCCCAGTTGTCTATCTGGTTGGAGGGGATTTCCTCAATGTAGCAGGTGACATCCTCACTGGTAAAGGCGTTGGAACCCTGGGAGCCGATGACCGACATCAGTTTGTCGTACTCGTTGGGAATGGCAATCTTGGAAGCCTCATAGCTCAGGGCGTCAATCTTGGCGTACAGGGCAGCCCGTTCGGCGGGATCCGTGAGCGTGCGGTACTGCTCGAAGAGATCCTCGATCTGCTCCAGCATGGGCCGTTCCCTGGCATAATCCTGGGTGCCCAGGATGCGGGTCCCCTTGAACATCATGTGTTCCAGATAGTGGGCCAGGCCGGTGTTGTCGGCGGGGTCGTCCTTGCCACCCGCACGCACGGCGATGTAGGTTTGGAGACGGGGCTCGTCCTTGTTCACGGACATATACACCTTAAGACCGTTTTCCAGCGAATAGATCTGAGTCTGAAGGGGATCTCCCTTAACCGTCTCATACTTGCCGCAAGCCGTCAGAGCCACGGCAGCCACCAGGATAACCAAAAAACGTTTCATCTGCCACAAGTTTTGTGTACAAACCTTAGATTTGCAGCGTAGTTTTCTGCAATCAGGTTTGTATGGCAAAAATAGTAAATTTATGCCGATAAAGAAAGTTTAACAAAGGACAAT
>CAJOIQ010000042.1 GCA_905234795.1 uncultured Bacteroidales bacterium
CCCTGAATAGGGGTCCTGCTTGTCGTATGCAAATATGGCAAAAATAACGTTCTGAAAAAAATTTTACTTTTTTCTTGTTTTTTTAAGCAGTATCTTTGTTTTCCCAAAGCATAGCCATGGAAGAAATCACCCTGCACTGGTACGCCCTTAAGGTGTTCTACAACAAAGTCTTCGAGATCGAGGACTTGCTGGACGCCATGGGAATCGAGACGTATCTGGCCGTGGACAAAATGCTGCTCAAGGGCGCTGCCCACCTCATTGCGCGTCGGCATATCGCCACACTCAAGGCCCAGGGCAAGCGGGATACCCGGTATATGGAGGAAGGCGCCCTCATCTTTCAGCGCACTCCCCTGGTGAGTTCCCTCCTGTTCTTCCGGGCCGATGAAGGCGGCCTGCGCGCTGTGGAGAGCGCTATGAAGGACGCCAACGACAACGCCAAGGGCTTCATCTTCAAAACGGCCGACTGGAAACAGTACGCCATTATACCGGACCGGCAGATGGCCACGTTCCGCCTGGTCACCGCAAAAGGCTCCGAGGGTTTGGAATTCTTCTCCTCCGACAGTCTCACGCGTTTCAAGGAAGGCCGCAAGGTCCGGGTCAAGGAAGGTCCTTTCAAGGGGGCCGAGGGCTATATCAAGCGCATCAGGCGGGACCGCAGGCTCCTGGTAAGCATCGAAGGTATTGTAGCCGTAGCCACCGCCTATATCCCTCCGGAACTGCTGGAAACCGTTCCCGAATGACATGCTTTTTTCGGTAAAAAAGTGTATCTTTGCGTAAGAATACACTTCTACCATGACAATACTCCCGGACAATACCGCCGTCGGCAAATACCGTATCCAGAGATTCATCAAGGAAAGCACCTATAACGCCAGTTATCTGGTGGCCGACGAACGTGGCTTCCAGTTCTTCATGAAGTTTTTCGACCTCCCGTCCGTCCCCGCCAAACTCATAGAGGACGGCAGCGTGGTGGAAATCCTCAACTGCCGCATCATCAACCATCCCAACATCATCTCGTACGTGGATGACGGCGTCTTCGATTTTCAGGGAATACCTTATCCTTATATTGTCACGCCCTTCTTCCGCGGCCATCTGCTGTCCGAGGACCTGAAGGCCGGCATGGTTTTCACCGAGGAACAGGCCAAGGCCATCATTGTCCCCGTGCTGGACGGTTTGTCCTACCTTCACCGGGAGCTTAACCTGTGCCACAACGACATCACCCCGCAGAACATCCTGCTAGAAACCAGGGCCGACGGCACCGTTGCGCCCAAGATCATAGACCTGGGCCACACCTACCATATGGTCATGGGTGCACCTCCCTTCCCCATCGAGGACCTCCATGTGCAATACATGGCTCCTGAAGCCCTCAAGGGCATTTTCACCGACAGCGGAGACGTGTTCTCGGCCATGGCGGTGCTGTACCACATGCTGGACGGCAACGCCCCCTGGAAGTGCGACACCAACAAGCGGGAGCCTTTCGCCGACCGCAAAGCCAAGGTGCGCAAGGCCCGCGAGGAACAGCTCACCATAGAAAAAGCCATCTCCCCGGTCATGGAGCAGGCCATCGCATCGGCCCTCCTGCGGGACAAAGACCATCGGCCCACAGCCGCCGAACTCATCCACATGCTGTGCCCCGGCATGCAGGACACCCCGGCGGGTACCCCTTCGGCCCGCCCCGACGTAGGGATGGAAGAAGAGAAGGAGACGGAAGGATTCCACGTCCAGCGCAACACCCCCGGCAAGGGAGGCTTTGCCGAGGTAGCCGGAATGGACGCCCTTAAGGAGGACTTGTACAAGCGCGTCATCTGGGTGCTCAAGGACAAGGAGAAGGCCGAAAAATACCGCCTCACACCGCCCAACGGCATGCTGCTGTACGGCCCTCCCGGTTGCGGAAAAACCTTCTTCGCCCAAAAGTTTGCCGAGGAATCCTGCTTCAACTACCTGCTGGTCAACGGGTCGGACCTGGGCAGCATCTATGTCCACGGCACGCAGAACAAGATTGCCGATCTGTTTAAGGAGGCCGAGAAAAACGCCCCCACCGTCATCTGCTTCGACGAATTCGACGCCTTCGTCCCCAACCGCGGCACCTCCGACGCCTCCCACAAGGCCGATGAAGTGAACGAGTTCCTCTCCCAGCTGAACAACTGCTCACAGCGCGGCATCTTCGTCATCGGCACCACCAACCGCATGGACATGATAGACCCCGCAGTGCTGCGCAAAGGACGCCTGGACCTCCATGTGGAGATTCCCGCACCCGATAAAGAGACGCGCAAGAAGATGTTCGAAATTCATCTCAAGGGGCGTCCGCAGGCCGACAACCTGGATTTGGACAAACTGGCCGCCCTCACCGACGGCTATGCATCGTCCGACATCGCCTTCCTGGTGAACGAGGCCGCCATGGTGGCCGCCCTGGCCGACGACCTCATCGGCCAGCAGCACCTGGAGGATTCCATCAAAAACAACCCGTCCTCCCTCCAGGCCGAGGTCAAACGGAACAAGATAGGATTTTAACCACATAACAATACACCGCCATGGCAAACATGAAAGATCAGATTGTCAACTACCTGTCTGCACAGGGGCTCCAGCCTTCCATCGAGGAATTCGGCATCTTCTTCAAGTACCAGATGATGAACTTCTGGATCCTCACCTACGACAACGACGAGCAGTATTTCCGTCTCATCATGCCCGGCATCATGGACGTGGACCAGAACAACAGGGCCGATGTCCTGGAGGCCTGCAACAAGGTTTGCAACGACATGAAGGTGGCCAAGTGCTATATCTCCGAAAATGAGGACGTATGGCTGGCCTGCGAGCAACTGCTGGACTCAGACCCCCAGTTTGACGACATCATTCCCCGCTCGCTCAAAATCCTGCTGGGCGCCTTCGAGGAATTCCGCAAGGCCATTAACAGTTAGCGCAAGCGGCAAGGCACAAAAAAACCGGTTCCTGTTACGGAGCCGGTTTTTTTGATGACCATTGACTTAGTAGGTTACCTTGGGTTCGAGTTCCTTGGCGGCATCGATGTACTTCTGGATTTCTTTCTCAACGGGGGTGCGCTTGCACAGGTGCTTGGCCTCGTTGATTTCCAGCATCTTGGCGGCCAGGTTGGCGGCGTTGCGGTTGCGAAGTTCCTTCACAGTATCCACACCGGCGGCCTCCAGGAGTTCGGAAAACTGAGGACCAACGCCCTTTACGCGGAAGAGGTCGGCATGATTCACCCAGGTGAGGATGAGGTCACCACGGATACCGGTCTTGTCTTCCAGTTCTTTACGTCCCTTGGGAGCAGCACCCTTCTCAAGAAGCTGATCTACGGTTTCAATGCCGACTGCTACGAGTTTCTCGGCATAGACGGGGCCGATGCCCTGAATGTCAATGATTTTGTAAGCCATAGTGTATAAATAAAATTTTGGTGGTTATTCACATCGCACTCTCAAAGTTAACAATTATTTTATGGAAAAGCGAAAAAATTTGCATATATTTGCAGTTGCAGGCAAAAAATATGGAAAACTATCCCCTGGACAGCCAAAAGCTTTACTACTCGTCAGACATGCTGACACTGGACTGTGAAGACGGTCCTGTCACCCTGTCCATGACCGAGTGGCTGCACAGGGATCCCGTCCGTATCCACCGTCTCATCGTCAAGGAGAAAGTCCTCCAGGTGGACCAGATGGAAGTGTTCGCTCCCCTGGTTTCCAAGCTGCGCAGGGCCGACTACGACTATTACCGCCGCATCACGGGCCTCAAAATGCTCATCGATTTCCCCGGGTATACCTCCGAAATCGAAGCCCGCATCCCCTACGACACAGATCCCATCGCCTTCTACAAGTGGTGGCGTAAGGGCAAAAACGAGCACCGGGTGTATCTCTCGCCCGCCTATCAGTTCAAACTGTTCCAGAAAGTCTCCCACATGGAACCCAAAGTCATGCTCAAAAAAGACATTGACTTTGTAAAAACCTTTTAACCCATGACCCTCGAGGAAATCATGGCCGTCCCCACGGTTCTCCCGCAAGCGGAACTGGACAGGGACGTCTGGGACGAGGACAACCGTGTCAACTATTCCGCCGACGGCCGATACCTGACCGATGCCGAGAATTTCCCGGAAGTAGTCACCGTGCGGGAGGGCTGCCAGGTCATCTGCGACGACGTCTTCGCCTTCCAGGATTACATGGCGGGCCGAAAGATTGGAGAGGAAATCCCCCTGGAGGAACGATCCTCCTTCCTGGAGAAAATCCATATGCCCAATTCCGTGGCCTTCATCGGAGACGCCGCCTTTGCCGAGTGCGGAGAAATCCTCTCCATCAAGCTTCCCACCTCGCTCCTCAAGATAGGGGCATCGGCCTTTATGGACTGCTGGCAGCTGGAAAAGATTTCCCTGCCGGCCACCACCCGCGTCATCGGCCCCCGTGCCTTCCAGGGCTGCGTAAACCTGTACCAGGTTAAGCTGAACAAAGCGCTGGAGTACATTGGAGAGGACGCCTTTGACGACTGCGAGTCCCTGGAAACCATCATCATCCCCCACGGCATGCTGGAACATTTCATGCGCCTGCTGCCCAAAAACCTCCACGAATTTTTGGAAGAATTATGACCGGACAGAAGTTTAAGGTGGCCCACGATGCCGCCCTGCTGCCATATTTGTTCGAGCTTTTCCCGGAGCAGTCCCGCACCGGCGTCAAGAACCTCCTTTCCAAGGGCCAGGTGCTGGTGAACGGAGAAGGCCGCACCGCCTTTGACCATCCGCTGAAGGCCGGTGACACCATCACCGTTCTTCCCAAAGGCATTTCCATCGCCCGTTCCACCCGGCAGGACGCCCGGGAGGATGTGCTCAAGGCCGGAGTACAAATCCTTTTTGAGGACGATAATTATCTGGTGGTGGACAAACCTTCCGGCATGCTCACCGTGGCCACCGGCAAGGAAAAGAATACGCTGTACTCCCTCCTAAACGCCTATGTAAAGGTAAACGCCCGCATGCAGCGCAAGGAGGACCTTATTTCCGGCCGTGAGCCGGACCGTTCCACCGCCAAGATCTGGATTGTCCACCGCATTGACCGGGGCACCTCCGGCGTGCTGGTATTTGCCAAAAACGAGCGCGCCAAGGACATCCTCCAGAGCAAGTGGAAGGAGCTGGTGGCCGAGCGCAAGTATGTGGCCTGGCTGGAAGGCTCCCTGGAAAAAGACAGGGGCATGGTGCAAAGCTGGCTGGTAGAGAATCCCAAGTCCCTCAAGATGAATTCCTTTCCGGCCGAGGTGAAGGACGGCCAGCTGGCCATCACCCATTATACGGTCCTTAGCCGCAGCCGCCACTACACCCAGGTGGAATTCCAGCTGGAAACCGGCCGCAAGAACCAGATCCGTGTTCACGCCGCCGACCTGGGGCATCCTATCGCCGGAGACGAAAAATACGGGGCCGAAACCAACCCCGTCAAGCGCCTGGCCCTTCATGCCGCCACGCTGGTATTCCGCAATCCCATCACCGGCAAGATGGTGCGCTGCACCTCTCCCCTGCCCGAATGCTTTGAGCGGTTCCTGAAATACTAGCGACACTGGGGGCAAACGCCCTTCACCAGATAACTCACGCTTTCGGTCTCATACCCCTCCGGCACTTTCACCGGAGGCACCGGCGTGTCTTCCAGGCAATAGGTGCGGCGGCACCTGGTGCAGTAGAAATGCACATGGACGTCGTCATCTTCGTCGTGCTGGCTGTGGCACAGTTCGTAGCGAACGCCGTCTCCGGTGTCTTCCAGCACGTGCACCAGATGGGCGTCCTTAAAAGCCGACAGCGTGCGAAACACGTTGCTCTTGTCAATGGTTTCCAGGCGGGTTTCCAGTTCGGTCATGGACAACGGACGACCGGCCTCCTGCAGCGCCTTGGCAATGAGGAGGCGGTTGGCGGTGGGCCTTACGCCGTGCTGGGCCAACAATTCTTCCAGTTCCATTACAGCAGTTCCTCCAAAAGGGCCTTGCAGTGGCCCGGCAGAATGATATGGTGGTTGCCGATGGAATCCGTGAGGAAGTACCGGGCATCCTCCGGTGCGAGCTGCAGCACCACCTGGGTGCGGCACAGGTTGTCCTCATACTGATTGTAAAGGAGTTCTCCCTGGGCGGCAAAATGGCGGTCCAGTTTGCCGGACACCTTGAATACCGTCACGGGGCCTTCCGGCAGGTTGCCGTGAATGCCCACGCCGATTCCGCTCTCGAAATGCGTATCGTACTGCCATTCTTTCACCATGTTGAAGGGAACGGTGCAATGCGCAAACAGCATCTGACCGGTCTGGACGTCAATCCGGGAAGGATTGGCCTGGAAACCGGTGCAGCCGATGAGCGCCTGCGCAATCATCATGGACAGCAGGGCCGGAACATCCCCCTCGCAGGAGGCGGGAATGCCGTCGGCATTGAAGGAAGCCAGGGCTAGGCAGCCGGTATTGCCCACGGCGGTGAGCAGGTCGAAGCAACGGAGGGTGAAGGCGCCCAGTTCATACTTTTTCACCAGCACTTCCAGCGCGTGGTAAACTTGCGTGGCGCCAGGGTAGGATGCGCGCACATTATCGGCCATCGGCACCTCTGCGGGGGCGTTTTCGGCCGGCGCTTTCTCTATTTCCTGCAGCAGTTCCTCCATGGGAACCTCTACCAGCTTCACGCCCAGTTTGTCCATGAGCGCCATAGGATCGGCATGGCTGGCGATGAGCCAGTCGGAGGGCTGGCCGATGACGCCGATGCGCGTGCCCTGCAGTTTCTTGCGGGCTATGGCAACGGTCTCCAGCGCCACTACTCGCTCCTGAAGATAACCGGGATTTCCGTGCAGGACCTCTCCCTTCAAGCCCTGCTGACGCAGGTAGGAAAGGATTTCCAAAGATGCGGCCAGGGAGTTGCTCTTGCCCGAAGTGAGCAGGTAATAGCGCTCGATCCCCCGGGCCAGCATCTCCGGCAACAAACCCTTGAAAATGCCTTCGGCGCCACCCGTACGCACATAAATCAAGTCCAAATCGTGTGAACCGAAATCACTGAAATCGGCACCCTTGAACTGGAAATTCCCCTCCGGGAATACTCCGGCCAGAAACTCGTCACTAAGCTTCGCCACAGACTGCTCGTCGTGCAAACCGGAAGTAATGGTATATACTGCAATCATAGTCAATAAAAAAAGGGAAAGCACCTTGTATCGCACCGCTACAACCACCTACCCTTGCTGCATTCCTGCCCTGGGGGGATTCGGAGGGAGCTGGTCGTACAAGACTTTCCCGTCACAAAGGTACAACTTTTTTTCGAGATTCCTACCCCTACTTCACTTTAGCCACCACCGGCTGCAGCCAGCCGTTGATGAGAGGATCGGTCAGATGCATGCAAAGGCCGGTGAGCACAGCCTGGATAAGCGTGCCCTCGCGGACCACCATGGTGTGGCCGTTACCGGTGAGCAGGCCGAAGAAGACCAGGGCCAGGATGACCGTGACGGACACCAGCGTCACATCCAGGAGCACTTTGACCACGGCAAACTTGGCGTGGGTGCGCTGGGTGATGATATGCAGCAGGTTATCGGCCGGAAGGATCCAACCCTCCCCCACCACTTCCAGCCGGATGCCCACGGCCGTGAGCACCACGGAAACCAGGCACAGAACCAGCTGCACCCAGTAATTGGTGGCCGGAGACTGTATGGCGTCGAAGAGCCAGATGGCGCCGTCCACCATATAGCCGAAGATGAGGATGGGCAGCACCTGGAGGACGTGGGTCCACTTGAAGTCTTTCTTGAGGACAAACGCCTGGATCACAATGAACAGCAGGTTGAAAATCCAGGTGAACGTTCCCACGGAGACGGCCGTGAACTTAAGGTTGAGGACGGTGGGAATACAGGAAAGCGGGGCGATGCCCAGATTGGATTTGATGGACAGGCCCACACCTAATGCCACCACCACTAGCCCGAGGGTGGAGATACCGTATCGGACCAGGATACCCTTTGCTGCGTTATTCATGGCCTAAACGGTAAGGCTGTCGAAGATAAAAGGCAGAAGATCGTCCACGCAATGGAATTTGCGGATGCGCTTGGAACCCACCAGGATAATGATCATGGGCTTGCCATGCTTTTTCTGATACTCGGCCATCACCTGACGGCAGGCACCGCAGGGAGAAGCCGGGCTCTCGCACAGGACGCCATGGTCCGCCCCGGCGATGGCCAGGGCGTCCATGGGAACATCCGGATAATTGGCACCGGCCCAGAACATGGCCGTCCTCTCGGCACAGAGACCGGAGGGGTAGGCGGCATTTTCCTGATTGGCACCTTTAACGATAAGACCGTTGGCAAGGCGCAGGGCAGCGCCTACCTGAAAATTAGAATAAGGGGAATAGGAGCCTTTCTGGGCATCGATAGCAGCCTTCACAAGTTCCTGGTCCTCCGGCAGCATCTGTTCGGCCGAAGTGAATTCCTCATAGTCAATAGTCAGTCTTTTATTGCTCATGTGATTAGCCCGCAATTGGATACGGGACTGCAATATACGCAATATTTCCCGAAAAACCTAACGGCCCAGGGTAGCCACCATCACAGCCTTGATGGTGTGCAGGCGGTTTTCGGCCTCGTCAAAGACGATACTGTTGGGACCTTCGAACACTTCTTCGGTCACTTCCACGCCGTCCATGCCGAACTTCTGGTACACGTCCTCACCCACCTTGGTGTCCCGGTTGTGGTAGGCCGGCAGGCAGTGCATGAACTTGCAGGAAGGGTTGCCGGTACGGGCCATCAGGGAAGCGTTCACCTGGTAAGGCTTGAGGAGGTCGATCCTCTCCTTCCACACGGAATCGGGTTCTCCCATGGATACCCACACGTCGGTATACAGGAAGTCGCAGCCCTTCACGCCTTCATCCACATTGTCGGTGATGGTGATGCGGGCGCCGGTCTCCTTGGCAATCTCCTTGCACTGGGCCACGAGTTCGGCCGCAGGCTGCAGGGCCTTGGGAGCCACAATACGCACGTCCATTCCCATCTTGGCGCCACCCACCAGCAGGGAGTTACCCATATTGAAGCGGGCATCGCCCAGGTAGGCGTAAGACACCTGGTTCAGCGGTTTGTCGGTATGCTCACGCATGGTGAGGAAATCGGCCAGGATCTGGGTGGGATGGAACTCGTTGGTGAGGCCGTTCCACACGGGAACGCCGGCATATCTGGCCAGTTCTTCCACGGTGGTCTGGGCAAAGCCGCGGTACTCAATGCCGTCGTACATGCGTCCCAGCACGCGGGCGGTGTCCTTCATGGTCTCCTTGATGCCGATCTGGCTGCCCGTGGGGCCCAGATAAGTCACATGGGCGCCCTGGTCGTAGGCGGCCGTCTCGAAGGCGCAGCGGGTGCGCGTAGAGGTCTTTTCAAAGATGAGGGCGATGTTCTTGCCCTTGAGCGTAGGCTGCTCGGTACCGGTGTATTTGGCCTTTTTAAGGTCGGCGGCCAGGTCCAGGAGGAATTCGATTTCCTTGGGGGTAAAGTCCAGCAGTTTGAGGAAGCTGCGGTTTCTGAGATTGTAAGCCATATTGTATTTTCCAGTTGAAATCCAAATAAAAATGGATTCCGATTTTATTGGTTAAACTTTAATTTATTTATATCCAATGCCTTACGGCCAAAAAAATTTTTCTCCA
>CAJOIQ010000043.1 GCA_905234795.1 uncultured Bacteroidales bacterium
CGGCATCCCCGTAACCTCCCACTCCGACTTCCCTGCCTTGAGCGGTTGCCCTGACGATCCGTTCGGCATTATGGAGATTGCGGTTACATGCGTACACCCCACTGTGAAAGGTGAGCCCTGGTGGCCGGAGGAGCGCCTCACCCGGGAGCAGGCCATTGTTTCCCTTACAATAAATATTGCCAAACAGATGCTCATAGAGAAGGAAAGAGGCAGCATCAGCAAAGGCAAGTATGCCGATTTCCTCCTGGTGGACAAGGACGTGCTCTCCTGCCCGGAGACAGAGATTCACGAAGCCAAGCCCGCCGCCACCTATTTTGAAGGAAAGAAAGTATATTCTAAATGATAACACTATGAGCGAACATAGAGTAGATTCGGTCGAAGCGAAGGCCGTCAAGTGCCACAACGGCACCTTCGTCGGTAAGGAAACGGACGAACTGATTATCTGGAAGGGCATCCCCTACGCCACGCAGCCGGTGGGGAAGTTTCGTTGGCAGAAGGCCCTGCCCGCCGCCGACGATGACGGCGTGTACGACGCCACCAAGCCCGGCCATGTTCCCATCGGGCCTTTGAACGACTCGAATGGAACGGCGGAGTTCGGAGAGGACTGCCTGGTGCTCAACGTCTATTGCAATACAAAGTGCAGGGACAGTAAGAAACCGGTGATGGTGTGGATTCACGGCGGCGGGTTCTGCTCCGAATCCCAGGCGTCGCCCCTGTACGATCTGTCCAACATCGCCAAGCGGTGCCCCGACACCCTGTTCGTATCCATCGACTACCGTCTCGGCTTCCTGGGATTCATGAACTTCGAGCGGGTCCCCGGCGGAGAGAACTTCAAGGAAGCCGGCAACCTGGGCCTGCTGGACCAGCTTGAGGCCCTCAGGTGGATACAGAAAAACATTGCCGCTTTCGGCGGAGATCCGGACAACGTGACCATTTTCGGCGAGTCGGCAGGATCGGCCAGCGTCACGTTCCTCCCGCTTATCGAAGGAAGCGAAGGGCTCTTCCGCAGGTGCATCGCACAGAGCGCCAACATCGCCTACACCGACACCATGGAACACGGTATCCACGTTACGCAGAATTTCCTCACCGCAACGGGCTGCCAGACCATGGATGAACTGATGGCACTCACCACTGAGCAGCTTGTAGATGCCACTTTGAAAGCTGGCATGATTGACAAGAACAGCCTTCTTGGATTTGCCAACTTCCCGCTCCTGGACGGCGTCACGCTGCCCGAGGACCGGGCAGACCTGTACAGGATGTGGGGCGATGAGAAGCGGGCAAAGATTGATTTGATGATTGGGTCCAACCAGGACGAAATCCGGTATTTCGTTCCGTCCGAGGGAGGCGAAGAAGGCTTTGCGGATACGCTCAGGTGGATTGCCAAGAGGGATCGTGCGCTACTTAACGAGCAGGAGAAGGCCATGTACGATGAGTTTATGGCTACGATGGCTGGTGAAAGCGAACTGAAGAAGCTGGAGCAATACTGCAACGACATCAACTTCCGCGCAGGTAACACCGATATGGCCATCCGGCACGCTGCCGCCGGCGGCAACACATACATGTACTTTGTCAGAAAGCCGGTGACAACCCCTTATATTGGCGTGATGCACGCGGCCGAGCTCCCATACCTGTTCGACAATCCCTCAGCGGACCCGATGGGAAGCGGAGAGATCGTTTCCACCGAAGACTGCGAGTTCCGCCACGTCGCAAAGGAAATGTGGACCAATTTCGCCCGCTCGGGCAACCCCTCCACCGACAAATACCAGTGGAAGAAGTTCTCCGGTGACGACCGTCAGACGATGGTCTTTGACGACACCATCGGCATGCAGAAGGATATCTTCGGAAAGCGGGAGGACCTGATGATGTCCTGGGCCGAGCGCCTGGGGAACGGATCGTCCAAGAGGGTCTGCTAATGAAAATGCGCACTCGAATCCATACTTCAGCCCTGGCATGGGCGGCAGTGCTGTATTTCGCAGTGCTGCCGCTCACCGGCTGCAGGGGCACAGTCAGTAAAGCCTCCAGCGCCGAGGCCGAGGGCATGATTAACACGGCTTCCCAGGCAAAAGACTTTGAGAGGCTGGATGCCCTGGCCGACAGTCTGGGAATGGCCGGAAAGCTTTCCAAAGGCGAGAGTTGTTACTGGCAGGGATATGCCAACTACCAGATGGGCCGTCGGGAACTGGCCGAATACTACTGGCAGGAGGCCATCAGGGTCACGGAGAAATCCACGGACCCTAATGACCTGGCCTATTATGCCAAATCCGGCAGCTACCTGGCCAGCCAGCTGTGCCGATACGGGGAATATGCATCGGCCCTTCACATGTCGCTTCCGATTATCGGCCGCCTGGAGAAAGTCCAGTGCGACACCACCAGCGACTACACCAACCTGCTCATATTCGCCGGCTGCTGCCAGACCTACTTCGACAAGGAAGACCCTGCGGCCGCCGAAAAGTTGGACCGGGCCTATCAGATGCACATGGACAATATCCAGAAGAAAGCATCCAAGGCAGCTTATCGGGACGCCGTAGCCGGTATCATCAACATCGCCTACGTATGGGTCTATGCAGAAGGATATGAGAAGGGGCTGTTCTGGACGGAACGCCTGGGAGACCTGGTCAAGGAGTATCGGCAGAAATACCCCGATGACACCAACTACATTGACAAGCAGTGGGCCCGGTACAAGGTTTTCCAGGCCATCTCATTGGAGGGCCTGGGCCGGCACGCCGAGGCCGAAGATTCCTACCGGGAATACCAGAGGACAAGGTTCTCCAAGACCACGGAGGGCTTGACCAATGCCAGTGACTACTTGACGGTTGCCAAGCGATGGGACGAGGCTGTAGCCAGCTACCGCACCATCATGGAGTACCTCCAGAATGAGCTCAACATCTATTCCCTGGACAACATACAGCGCTACTTGCTCAAAAAGTACCGCGCCTACCAGATGCTGGGCCAGCGGGATTCCATCAATCATACGGCGCGGCAGATCTGCGACGTGCTGGATTCCGCCATTATCAACAACAAGCACCTGGATGCCAGCGAACTCCATTCCATCCACGTTAGGGATATGGAGATTGTGGAGGCCGAAGCCAAGTCGGCCCGCCAGCGGCAAATCTATACCGCCGTGCTGGTGCTGTTTTTGATTGTAGCCTTCTCCATCTATTCCATCTACCGCCGCCGGGCCGAACAAAAGCTGCGCAAGGCCCACGAAGCACTGAAGGAAGCCTACGACCAGCTGGAAGAGACCACTACCATCAAGGAACGCATGGAGAGTGAACTGCGTATTGCACGCGACATCCAGATGTCCATGGTACCCTGTCTGTTCCCCGTTTATCCAGGCCTGGACATGTATGCCTCCATGAGGCCTGCCAGAGAGGTGGGAGGAGACCTGTACGGTTATCTGCTGGCGGGAAACAAACTCTATTTCGCCCTGGGCGATGTAAGTGGCAAGGGAGTGCCGGCGTCCCTGTTCATGGCTCAGGCCACCCGGCTGTTCCAGACACTGGCCAAGCAGGGCATGATGCCGGCCGAGATTTGCACGCGCATCAACGACGCTCTCTCCGGAGAGGATAACCAGGGCAACATGTTTGTCACCATGTTCCTGGGCCTGGTGGACCTGGAGACTGGCCACCTCTGGTTCTGCAACGCCGGTCACAACCCACCTGTCCTGGGCGGCGGAGAGCATGGCGGTGATTTTATCGACATGCTTCCCAATTTCCCTATCGGCATCATGCCGGGACTGGAATTCCAGGGAGAAGAGATAGAGAACATCAAGGGCCGGCCGCTGTTTGTCTATACCGACGGACTTAACGAGGCCGAGAATCCCGCCCATGAGCAGTTTGGAGATGACCGCCTGCTCCATTTCCTCAGGAATTGCAAGCTTGAGAGTGCCCGCCAGGTGATAGAGACCATCACGGAAGATGTGGAGAAGCACAGGAACGGGGCCGAGCCCAACGACGACCTCACCATGATGTGCCTGAACATCAAGTAGAATGGCCTTTCTTTAAAGAATAAAGCGATAATCTATGAAAGCAGACAAAGTCATCTTTGGCAACATCTATACTGTAGATCGACTGGGTGTACATGCTTTAAGAATTACGAATTGTGTTTGATAGTTTTTACAACAACCTCATAGCCGAGGACCGCTACCGGATGATCCTGGACGGCCTGCAGGTAACGTTAATCATAACCCTGTGCGCCGCCATACTGGGCACTCTGCTGGGCGGCCTGGTGTGCTGGATGCGCATGAGCCGCCGGACGTGGCTGCAGAAAGTGGCCAAGGTGTATATCGACATCATGCGCGGTACGCCCGTGCTGGTGGTGCTCATGCTCATGTACTACGTAATCATGGCGCCGCTGGAGGCCACGGGTATCGTGGTGGCTATTGTCACCTTCGGCATGAACACGGCAGCGTATATCGGTGAAATGTTGCGCACGGGCATAGAGGGGATTGACAAAGGACAGACCGAGGCAGGCCTGGCGCTGGGCTACACGCCGCGGCAAACGTTTATTCGAATTGTGATGCCGCAGGTGGTAAAGGCGGTAATGCCTGTCTATCAAGGTGAAATCATCAGCCTGCTCAAAGGGACCAGCATCGTGGGCTACATAGCCGTGGCCGATATGACCCGCGCGTCGGACCTCATCCGCTCCCGCACCTTCGACGCCTTCTTCCCCCTCATCCTCACGGCCATCATCTATTTCTTCATGGCCTGGCTGGTGGGGCGGCTGCTTACCGCCCTGGTCGGGAAAGAGCACCTGAAAGCCTTTGCAGCGGCAGCTATGCTGCTCATAGGAGGAACGGTGTGCTATGTACCAACGCTGGTAGATGCCTGTTCTCCCGGCGCCATGGCAGAGGAACAGTCGGATGTGCCGGCTGTATTCAAAGCACTTTCAGGCAAGCGGGTGGGCGTTGTCATCGGAAGCATACAGGACATCGCCGTTACCAAAATGGCACCCGATGCCGAAATTCTGCGGCTGTCCAGCGTCGCAGACATGCTGGCGGCCCTGGATAACGGCAAGGTAGACGTGATTGGGGATGAGAATCTTTCGGTTTCGTTCAACAAGGAAATTTTGTCCAAGGTAGACTCCGTGAGTTCGGGCCTGCCCTCAACGCCCATAGGAGCCTGTTTCCGCCTGGATAATGCCCCGTTGAAGCAGGACTTCGACAGCTTTCTGGCCGAGATACGCCGTGACGGCACCTACCAGAAAATCCTTGCCCGATGGAGTAGCGCCGAAGACCCTTCCGCGGTAGCCCGGCCTCTGCAACGCGGCACCGGAGAGGCACTGCGTGTGGCCATCTACCCGGGCTTGCCTCCTTTCAGCTTTATCAGTTCAGGGGCCCCTTCCGGCCTGGAGATAGACATCCTTACAGAGTGGGCCAACCGGCGGAACCGGCAACTGGAGTATCTCTCCATGGACTTTGCCTCGCAGATTCCAGCCGTACAGACCAATAAGGTTGATATGGCCATGGGGTCCATCAGCATCACTCAGGAGCGGCAGAAACGGGTTCTCTTCTCTGAAGGCTATCTCTCTTCCCATATCTTGCTCCTCACGCGCAAAGGGGAAGCCGGCCTCCTCACGGAGCCGTCCCAGCCGTCGGCCGAAGAAGACAATGCTCGCCCTTGGGCCCTCATCCTTCTTCTCATCCTCTGCGGCGGCTTTGGCCTCTTCTGCGCAGGTCTGCACCTTTGCCGGAAATCCCTTGCCAAACAGGCGGCCGCCTTCCAGCGAGCGACGCAACCGGCCGATGCTCCTGTCATCCGGATTTCACACCTGAAAAAAAGTTACGGCTCGCTGGTAGTACTGAAAGACATCCATACCGACGTCCACCGCGGGGAGGTCATCTCCATTATCGGCCCTTCCGGGACGGGCAAGAGCACACTCCTCAGGGCGCTCAACCTGCTGGATCCGCCCACCGGCGGAGAAATTCTCTTTGACGGGAAGAATATCCTTTCCAAGGGATATCCCGTCCATCTGATGCGTCAGAGAATGGGCATGGTGTTCCAGAGTTTTAATCTCTTCCCGCATAAAACCGTGCTGGAGAATGTGATGATGGCGCCCTGTCAGTTGCGCGGAGAGGCACTTGATAAGGCCCGGGAAGAGGGGATGGCACTCCTTCGGAAGGTGGGGCTGGCCGAGAAAGCCGACGTCTATCCTTCCAGCCTTTCCGGCGGCCAGAAGCAGCGCGTGGCCATTGCCCGCACCCTGGCCATGAAGCCGGAGGTCATCCTCTTTGACGAGCCCACATCGGCCCTTGACCCGACGATGGTGGGCGAGGTGCTCAGCGTCATCCGCCAACTGGCCGACGAGGGAATGACCATGCTCATTGTTACCCACGAGATGAAGTTCGCCCGGGATGTGAGCACCCGCGTCTTCTTTATGTACGACGGCTTTATCCACGAGGACGGCACGCCTCAACAAATATTTGAGGCACCTGTCCACAGTGCCACCAAGGCCTTCATCCACCGCATCCGCAAGGAGGTCTTTGTCATTGACGGTCAGGACTTTGACTTCCTGGGCATGTATTCTGCCATGGCCGCATTCTGCCACAAATACAATATCAGTCACAAGCAGGAGGAGGCACAACAGCTTTGCAAGAGAATGCTGTGTGAAGAACTGGCAGCTTACCGGCCCATCACCGTACGCATCACCTACAGTGAGATGTCAGCCGTCACCGCCTTGGACTTTATGGTGGAGAACTTGGAGCAGACACCGCTTTCCGAGGCGCAGCGCAGCTCCCTTTCCGCTGTCTGCACGCAAGTAGTGGAGGAGCCCACAGGCCGCGGTTTTCGAATAAAACTAATCTTGTAAAGTTAATACCAAGATAGAATTACGAGAGGATTAAGCTGGATGGAATGTAAAAGAACAATGAAAAGATTGAAGTTGAAGATACCTGTCGCCACCATCATCTTCTGCGCCGCGGCCCTCACCGGCTGCTGGAGCCCCCCAATCTGGCTGTTCGGATTTATCTACTAGTTGGCATTCTCGAATTAAGACAATAAAACATGACAGAGATAACCATAAGCGTGGGCTTGAACGATGCTGTTACCAAGCAGCAGGAGCATCCGACGAAGGTGTACGTTGATATCATGAAGAACGTATGTCAGAGTTACCATGTCCCTTTCTCGTTTATTGTTTCGGAAGGTGGCTATTTCCACGAAAATGGTGATTATACGCAGGAAAAGACCCTTGTCCTTTGTTTGCTTGACCCCGATATAGGTGTTGTGGACAGCATCGCAAGAGATCTCTGCGCCTTTTTCCATCAAGAATCCGTCCTGATAACCGAGAGTAAAGTCAGGGCTTATTATATAAAAGAAAAACTGCCAGAATGAAAATGAGTTTTCGCACGCTTCTTTGCTTCGTCCTCATTTGCAGCGTGGGCGTGTTTCCCGCGTGCACAAAAGGCGATGGGCCCGACGTTACTGGCAAGAAAGCGCTACTGATTATTCTGGACGGTTGGGGCATCGGCGACAAGGGCAAGGATGATGTGATCTCGCAGACGGATACGCCTTACTTGGACTACCTGACCGCCAACTATCCTCACTCTCAGCTGCAGGCTTCTGGCGAATACGTGGGCCTTCCGGAAAGACAGATGGGAAACTCGGAGACGGGCCACCTGAACATCGGAGCCGGACGCGTGGTCTATCAGGACCTGGTGAAGATCAACCGCGCCTGTGCCGACAACTCCATCCTGGACAACCCGGAGATCAAGGCGGCGTATAGCTATGCCAAGTCCAGCGGCAAGAGCCTTCACCTGATGGGCCTCACGTCCACCGGCGGCGTTCACTCTTCGCTGGACCATCTGCTGAAACTCCTGGACATCGCCAAAGAGTACAACATCTTTAACTGCTACGTCCATTGCTTCATGGACGGCCGTGATACGGACCCTTTGGCAGGCAAGGGGTTCATCGCCGATGTGCAGCGGCACATGGACGAGACGGGCACTGGCGGCATCGCGTCTGTCATCGGCCGGTATTATGCCATGGACCGCGACAAGCACTGGGACCGCATCAAGCTGGCCTATGACCTCATCGTAGGCGGCAAGGGCCGAGTCGTGGACGACATGGTGGCGGGCGTACAGTCGTGCTACGACAGCCACACCGAGGAGCACAAGAACACCGACGAGTTCATGGAACCGCTGGTCAACGGCAACATCGACGGCCGCATCCAGGAGGGCGACGTGGTCATCTTCTTCAACTTCCGCAGCGACCGCGCCAAGGAGCTCACTGTGGTGCTCACGCAGCAGGACATGCCGGAGGAGGGCATGACGACCATTCCCAATCTCCAATACTACTGCATGACGCCGTATGACGATTCCTTCACGGGCGTTCACGTCCTTTTCCCCAAGGAGAACCTGAATAACACGCTGGGGGAATATATCTCCAGCAAGGGCTTAAAGCAGTTGCACATTGCCGAGACCGAGAAATATGCCCACGTCACCTCCTTCATCAACGGCGGACGGGAAGAGCCGTTCCCGGGCGAAGACCGCATCCTGGTGAACTCTCCGGCGGTGGCCACCTACGACCTGCAGCCCGCTATGTCTGCCGTTGAAGTGAAAGACAAGTTGGTGGAGGCGCTCAAGACAGACAAATATGACTGGGTTGTGGTGAACTTCGCCAACGCCGACATGGTGGGCCACACAGGCGTCTATACCGCCATCGGATCGGCCGTGAAGGTAATCGATGACTGCCTGAATGAAGTGGTGGAAACCGCTAAAAAGATGGGCTATGAAACCATCATCACAGCCGACCACGGGAATGCCGACCATGCCCTCAATGCCGATGGGACGCCCAATACGGCCCATTCCACGAACCCGGTTCCTTTCATATATGTTACGGAGAACGGGAACGCAACGGTGCAGGACGGCGTTCTGGCCGACGTGGCCCCTTCCATCCTCCGCATTATGGGCCTGGAACAACCCGTGGAAATGACCGGCAAGTGCCTGATTAACGATTAACGGGAGAGCACATGCCGCCAACGTCCCATCTCCGAGCCATTTGGAAATATGGGCTGTGGGCAATAACTTTAAAAAAATTAAAATAACAGGGCACTATGGACACAACAGCTAATCAAAATTACGAATATATCAATCTGGATGACTATATCCAGAGCGGAGAGGGCGGGATGGCCCTTACATACAATCATAAAGACGGGAAAACCCTTGCGAAGCTTTTCATGAAGGGCATGGGTGCCGAGACTGCCGAGCGCGAGTTCCTGGTGAACAAGACCGTCTATGAGATGGGAATTCTCACCCCCAAGCCCATCCGGCTGGTGACGGACGGG
>CAJOIQ010000044.1 GCA_905234795.1 uncultured Bacteroidales bacterium
GTATAGTACTTCCGTTTTTTAGACAGGTACCGTCCTGTTGTTAGTTAATGTCAAGCAGCCGACCGTAGGTAGAGCTTGCTTGGTATCTGTCGGTCGATTCCCTGGTGATGACGGTGATAGTTGTAGTCATCGATGAATCGAAGGATTCCTTGATAAAGCGCCGCGCCGTTTTCCTCCGGCTGGATGTAAATATAGCCATATTTTATCGTTCTCCAAAATCGTTCAATCCAGATGTTGTCCTTCGCCCGGCCGCGGCCGTCCATACTAATCCTCATTTCAGGATGCTCAGCGCACGCGTCTTTCCACATTTGACAGGTAAATTGGACGCCCTGATCCGAGTTGATGATTTCCGGTGCTCCGTACTTCGCAATGGCGTTTTTGAGCACCTCTATGCAGTTTGATGCATCCAGTGTGTTATGCAGGCTCCAGCCCACGATAAAACGACTGTAAACGTCTATGATGGCTGTCAGGTACATAAATCCTTTCGCCATTGGGATATACGTAATGTCAATACTCCAAACCTGATTCCTATGGTCTATTTTCAGCCCTCGCAGCAGATACGGCATGATGTACACGGCTGGTCCGGGAACGCTCAAGTGCTTCTTCGGATAGATGGCCTGGATGCCCATCAGCCGCATCAAGCGACGAACACGGCGCTCTCCAACCTTATAACCCTCATCCAAAATCAGTCATCTGTATGACACCTTTCTCAGGATGTTCTATGTGCTCCTCGTCCATCTTGCGCATCATCTCAAGGTTCTCAGCACTCATGCGCCACTTCATACTGCTGTACCACGTAGCTGCCAATCAGGATGACGAACGCCAGACTCACAGCCAGACCCACTGCCTCGATGGCGGTGTAGAGCTTGTTGCGGGAAAGGAATTTTAGATATGATTTCATTCTTTGCTTTACTGAATATCCGTTTTACACTAGCATTCGGCGTGCCAAACTGTTTAATCTGTTGATTTGTAATTATTTCCGTTTGTCCGCTCGTTGAGAAAGTTGTAAAGCTTTACACTTTTCCGTAAAGGAGGTTTACAATAAACCACCGCAAGAAGGTCGGATTCTTGCGGTGGCTGTAAAGATATGCTAACGGAAAGCTATTCCAGCGCAATCTCGGGGTGCTGGACAGCCAGGGGCATGTCTTCCTGCGAGAGGTAGAACATGTAGAGGATGACGGGCTTGGTGCCCCGGTTCTCACCGTGGTGGATGGTGTTGACCATCTCAACTACGGGTTCGCCTTCATGCACCACCTTCTCCTTACCATCCAGGCCGATGATGGTGAGTTCCCCCTGCACCAGGATACCGTAGTTCATGACGGGGTGGTGATGCCAGCCCAGCTTCTTGCCGGCGGGGAACTCATACTTGACGGCCACCAGTTCGGGGCGGCCCACCAGGTAGTCCGGCAGTTCTACGCCGTCCCAGCTCTGGCTGGTGCGGATGAGTTCTTCACTCTTTACTTCTTTGACCTCTTCTTTACAACCCGACAGCAGGGTAGTGCCGCAAATCAGGATGGCGGCCAGTATCCAATGAATCTTTCTCATATGATTAAACAATTAGTTTCACTCGGAAGCCCCTTTCCGTGGGCTCTTCCACTACCTGCTGGCATTGCTGCGCCAGTTGGCTGCGTTGCGCCTCATTCAGGGGCGTTGTTTCCATCTTCTCCACCATGAAGTCCAGGGCGGTGACGCCGGACTGTTCGCTGTGCGTGACCCGGACGGTGAGGGGACGGTAGGCGTCCATGACGTCGTTTATCATCTTTTCCGTCAGTTTCCGTATCGTCTCCCGTTTCTCCATGATGCCGTATTTGTAGCAGAAGGCATTGATGGTGGAGCGCATGCCCAGATAGTCGAAGTCGGGTCCGTTAATCTCAAATACCTCTTTGCGGATGCGCTGGATAAAGGCCTTGGTAGCGCTGTGAACGGGATTCTCAAAGATTTGCCCGGGCGAACCGTCCTCGTGGATATACCCGTCGTACATAAAGAAGATGCGCGTGCTCACGTCGTAGGCGAACTTCATCTCGTGCGTGACGATGAGCATGGTCATCCCTTCGTCAGCCAGTTGGCGGATGACGCTGAGCACCTCTCCCACCATGGTAGGATCCAGGGCCGATGTGGGCTCGTCAAAGAGGATGACTTCGGGCTTCATGGCCAGGGCGCGGGCAATGGCTACGCGCTGCTTCTGCCCTCCGGAGAGGCTGTCGGGGTAGACATCGGCCTTCTCTGCCAGTCCCACCTTGCGGAGGAGCACCAGTCCTTCCTCGCGGGCTTTCTCCGGGTCTTCATGGAGCAGCTGGCAGGGGGCCATGGTGATGTTCTCCAGTACAGTCTTGTGGGCGAAGAGGTTGAAACTCTGGAACACCATGCCCATCTTCCGGCGCATCAGATGCACGGGATATCCCTTGGCGAGGATATTCTGCCCATTGACGAGGACGCTGCCGCCGGTGGGTGGATCCAGCAGGTTAAGGCATCGCAATAATGTACTCTTGCCGGTTCCCGAAGGGCCGATAATGGAGATGACTTCGCCGCGGTGCACATCGGCATTGATGTCTTTCAGCACTTCCAGGGCGTCATAGCTCTTTTTCATGTGGACGATGCGGATGATGGGAGCATCCTCAGGTTGTGACGCCGACAGGAAGCGGGCCTCCTGCCTGGCGAGGGCCTTCCGGCGAAGGAAGATCCAGTTTCCTGCAAGCAGGGCCAGGAGAGCGGCAAGGGCCCACGGCCACCATTTTCTTTCCTGAACGGGTGTCGATTCCGGCTGGGGGGGATCTGTGAGGATGCCAAGTTCCCCTTTCCGGGTAATCAGGATCATTTCCGAGGCGATATAACCGTCCGAAAAGAGTACCTGCTTCTGGCGCTCCTCGGTGATGCTGATATATCCCATGGCCAGATCGGCCTTGCCGGTCTGTATGGCCGGAATCTGCGCGGCGAAGTCCATGATGAGATACTCCAGCTGCCAGCCCCGCCGGTTGGCCCATTCCGTGAGCAGGTCCGGCTCCAGTCCCGACGGTTTTCCGTAACTGATGAAACTGAGCGGAGGCATGGACGGGAAAGCCGCCACGCGGATGGTGCGTCCATTGCCGTGCGGCTGGGGGATGGGCAGGGTAGAGGGATCATCGGCCTGGGTCCACCGGTCCAGAATCGTCTTGTAGGTACCGTCCCGGCGGATTTCGGAGAGGAAGTCATTGAAGTCCTGCTGCAGCTCGGTCTCGTCCAGCCGGAAGCAGGCGCCTACAGGAATGGCAGGCAGCCCGGCGCTGAGGGAGTCCAGCCTGGCGGCCAGGTCCTTGTTGAAGACCAGGGTCAGGCTTTCGCTGCCGGCCACGTCCACCTTTCCGGCCTCCAGGGCCGCTATCAGGTCTGTGTTGGTGGCCATGCGCTGGATATGGGCGTGCGGTGCCTTCTCCGTGACGGCGATGTCCTGGATGCTGCCAATGACCACTCCAACTTCCTTTCCGTCCAGGGCCTGGAACACGGTCGGGACCTCGCTTGCATCGGCCTGCTCATGGGAGGAGAAGAACTCGGGTACATAGCAAACGGTTGCTCCTATCAATAGGCCCAGGGCCGATGCCAGGGCCTTCAGGTGCCGCTTTTCTACCAGCGACTTGAGCAGCCGGCCGATGAGCCAGGCCATGAAGAAGTAGATGATGGCCGTGAAGATGATGGGCAGGAACGCGTCGAAGGTACGGGACCGGATGAGGTCGGAGGCGCGGGTCATATCGGCCACGGCGATGTAGCCCACGATACTGGTACCTTTCAGGAGGCTCACCACTTCGCCCTCATAGACGGGCATCACGGACTTGATTACCTGCGGGAGCACAATCCGGATGAAAGTCTGCCGGGGCGTGTAACCCAGGGCCAGGCCGGCCTCGGTCTGTCCGCGGTCTATCCCCTGGATGGCTGAACGCAGCATCTCGCCGATATAAGCCGCCGTGTTCATGCCGAAGGTGACGATGGCCACCACCACACCCGTGGCTTCCAGCGGCGCCATAATCACGTAGTACATTAGCATCAGGACCACCAGGACAGGCGTACCCCGCATGATGTCGATGTACACCTTGGCCACTTTCTGCAGCCCTTTGTGGCGGCTCATGCGCATCCAGCAGATGAGGCCGCCAAGAAGGGTGCCAAGGATCACGGCGCCCGCAGTAATGAGAAGCGTCACCTGTAGGCCGTCCAGGATCATCCTGTACCGGTCTTCGGCTATGAAGTTATTGTAAAAACTCTCGAGAATGCTGTTCATTGTTTTTCGCTAGTTCTCTACTTTGAAGTCGTTGGCAGCGTAGAGTGTGACGTCTTCCTTAAAGATGGTCTTGACGTACTTGTTCAGATTGTAAACATAGATTTGACCATCCATCTTGAACTTCACAATGATGTCTTCCGTGCACTTATAGGCGCCCAGTTTAACATTGGTTCCATCAGGATAGTTGTTCTGGAACATCTTGTCGGAAACGATGGCCTGCCCCTTACTGTTGTAAACCATAATGTTGGAAATGAACTTCCCGGTATTGTTCTTCAAGATCAGATTTCCGGCCTTGAAGTTCACCATCTTGGGCATCGTCTTGATATCCGTATAGCTGCAGGTCCAACTGTATGTGTCCAAATCGGCTTTGCTCCCCCACCATTTCATAAAGCCATAGTTGCCTTCTACCTCAACCTTGACACGCAGGGGCTCAGTTTCTGTGTCGTCCGGCATATCGGGGATGTGCCATACCCAGGAGCCATGAAGTTGCATGGAGGAACGATAGGCCCGTGAATTTCCCAGATTGAAGCCTTTCTCTTCGGAGTATTCATATTTCGGCAGCTCATTAAATGTAAGGGCCCAGGCGGCAGAACTGTTCGCTGTCCTGTTTTCCACATCGACATCCTTTACTGTCCAACGTTTGGTGTCGTTCCAGCTCCATCCGGCATTTACGCTTACGCTGCCTCCACCGCTGAGGCCTTTCCCTTGTTTCTTGCCGAGGTTTCCGCTGACGCCACATCCCACATTAACGGTCTTGGTTTTTGAATAATCATTTTGCTTGATAATGGTTTCGGGGAACGGGAAACCTTCTGCAGGGAACATCGTATTGGGCACCAACGCATCGTTGTCGCTGTTGATCAGGGAACTGCTCACCTTAAAGGTTTTTGCGTAAGCACCGCACCAACGCAAACACACCGGAAAACCGCCCGTCCAGTAGGCATTCTTGCCCTGAAACATCTTATCATTGGCAACATTGGCCGTCATATCCATAAAATAATAGTCGCCGGCGCCATTCTCTCCCTCATACACGTGAATGGGATAGATATCGTAGGAAACAGAGACTGGGGCACTGCCATTAAAACGATAATCGTCACGGAAATAGACCTCGTTTATCGAGAAAGTTCCGGCAGACCAGAGGTGCGCCTTGCCGGCTATCTTCTTGATGTCTGCCTTGGTGTCGGCTTTTGTTTCGACATCTTCAGCATCGTAAAGAGCCTGCTGCGCAAGCAATTCTTCCAGGAAAGCGCCGAAGAAATAATAGGCGAGATCGTACTCGAGGCCTTCTTCGTAGGTATAGGAACCGGGGTCGTTGGGGTCATCTTCACCCGCCGCGGCATCAGCAGGATCCGGGACGACGGGATGGTCGGTCTCGAAGGAGTACCTTTCCGCGAATTGAGCCTCATCCGGAATAATGTAAAGACCATTGTTCCAGCTGCTGATCGCTACAAGTTTTGCCCCGTCAATACCGTCGTCATCCAGGAAGGAGCCCATCTCAGGATTGCGTGAGAAAAGAGCTTCGAGTTCTGCCTTTTTAGGGTGGATAATCGCGATGACAACACCATCCACGTAAAGATCTACCAGCTGTTTTTCGGGAAGATCGCTCAGGTTGTCGAGGATTACCATATAGGTTTTATCGGAAATCGCACTTACGGGAGCCTCGATAAAATCGGAATAAGAGTCCTTTAGCTCCTGCGCTGCTCCGGGAGACATATAAACTTCATACGGGAAATCAAGATCCCACTCAAGATCCGCCAGATCAATGTCATCGGGATTGATATCATATGTCGGAATGCCTTTCTCACAAGAAGTAAATTCCGCCAGAGCTGCGCAAATCAGGATGGCGCAAAACAAAAATTTAATAACCTTTTTCATATAAGTTCGTAATTAAATGATTCTATCTATTTAGTAATGAGGCATTTGCCAGTCATTTCAACGGGCTGTTCAAGTCCCATGATATGAAGGACGGAAGGAGCCACTTCGGCCAGGACTCCGCTTCGAACAACCGCATTTTTATTCTCTGTTACGTAGATGAAAGGGACGGGATTCACGGAGTGGGCTGTGTTGGGCGTGCCATCGGCATTAAGGGCATGGTCCGCATTGCCGTGGTCAGCCGTGATAATGGTTTCATAGTCCATCTTCTTTGCCGTCTCCACCACCTCGTTCAAGCATTGGTCAATCGTCGTTATAGCCGACCCGATAGCCGTGTAAACACCTGTGTGCCCCACCATATCGGCATTGGCGAAATTCACTACAATCCAGTCGTATTTATTGGTTTTGAGGGCCTCAACCAGTTTGTTCTTTACCTCTAAGGCCGACATTTCGGGTTTTAGGTCGTAGGTGGCCACCTGTGGGGATTTCACCAGGATGCGATCCTCCCCTTCGAACGGTTCTTCACGGCCGCCATTCATGAAGAAGGTCACGTGTGCATATTTCTCCGTCTCGGCCACGTGCAACTGCTTCAGACCCTTGCTGGCGATGTATTCGCCGAGGGTATTCCGCACGTTCTCCTTGGGAAAGAGAATGTGCACGCCCGTAAAGGTACCATCGTAGGGAGTCATGCAGTAGTACTGCAGGTTGGGAATGGTCTTCATGCCTTGCTCTTCCATATCCTGCTGCGTGAGCACGATGGTGAGCTCTTTGGCTCGGTCGCTGCGGAAATTGAAGAAGACAACTACGTCTCCTTCCTGGATGCGACCATCTACTTTGCCGTTAACCAGCGGCTCCATAAACTCGTCCGTGTTCTTGTGCTCCTCCGTGTGAGAATCGTAACAGGACTGCACACCTTCCACCATATCAGTCACTTCGCGCCCTTTGCCGTTTACCAGCAGGTCATAAGCCAGTTTAATGCGATCCCAATGCCTGTCACGGTCCATGGCGTAGTACCGGCCGATGATGGACGCAATCGCGCCTATACCCGTTTCATTCATATGCTTCTGCACCTCTGCGATGAAGCCTTTGCCGGACCGGGGATCCGTATCGCGGCCGTCCATGAAACAGTGCACGTAGCAATTCGAGATGCCGTACTTTTCCGCGATATCAAGGAGCGTCAGAAGGTGATCCAGCGAAGAGTGGACGCCACCGGTGGAAGTGAGTCCCATCAGGTGAAGGCGCTTGCCAGTGGTCTTGGCATAGCTGAAAGCCAATTTAACTTCCGGGTTTTCCAGGATAGAGCCGTCGGCAATGGCGCGGTTAATCTTCACCAGATCCTGGTAAACCACGCGCCCGGCGCCTATGTTGAGGTGTCCTGTTTCCGAATTACCCATTTGACCATCGGGCAGGCCCACATACTCTCCGGAAGCCTGCAGCTCAGTATAAGGGTAGTTGGCATACAAGTAGTCCAAGTATGGAGTGGAGGTTTGCGCAATCACATCTCCCCGGCTTTTGTCACCGATTCCCCAGCCATCCAAAATGATCAGAAGCGCTTTTTTGCCGGAATCACAGGGCTTATCCCCGCCACCTTTGGTACATGCCAGGGACACAACCAAGCAGCAGAAAAGGGCGATGAAGAAAGTGGGGAGCTTGTATGGTGACTCAGCCATCATATTCACATCAGATTAGTTTATATAGACCCATTCTCCGCCCACCATGGTCCGCAAAACGGGCGATTCGGCAATATGCTGCGAATCGCAGGTGGTGATGTCCTCACACAGCACTACCATATCGGCCTCTTTGCCCACCGTGATGCTGCCAAGCCTGTCTTCGCAATTGAGCTGGAAGGCCTCATTCAAGGTTGCAGCCTCTATCATCTGTTCCACTGTAACCCGTTCTGCGGGGGCATGCAGGGTGTCAGGCTGCCCGATAACCGTTCGCGTAACCCCTTTCTGGATGCCCAGGAGCGGATAGGCCGGATTCTCGACGGGATAGTCACTGGCCGATGTGACCACGACGCCGGCATCAAAGAAGGATTTCATGGGCAGCTGGGCTTCGGCACGTTCCTTCCCCAGAATCGCCGCCATCATATCCAAGTAGCCTTTATCCATGCCGAACCAGTGCGGATCCGTCACGGCCACAACGCCCAGCCGCGCCATTCGGGAGATGTCGGCCGGGTCTACCAGTTGCAGATGCGTCACGGCGTCCCTGTAATTTTGCGGTCCGGTTTGCTCCTGCGCTTTCTCCATGGCATCCAGGGCAAATGCCAGTGCTCCGTCGGCCATGGTATGGGCGTGCACCGTGAAGCCCAGCTCGTGGGATCTTCTGTACACGGCCGTGAGGGTCTCCAGGTCGAAACGGAGTTGTCCGAGGTGCTGATGCTCCTGGGACCATGGGTCACTGTAAGGCTCTTTCACATAAGCGGTTGCAGGGGGCGGGCCGATGGTTCCGTCCACCTGAACCTTGATATTGGCAAGCCTGAACATGGGGCCCCAGGAACGCTCCCGGAGCTCTGCCGCATGTTCTATTTCCGCCAGGGTATTATGCCCCTGGGCCTGGAAAACCTGATAAGCGGCAAAGATATGCATATGCAGTTTCCCTTCCAGGTCCAGCTGATGACAGGCCTCTGCCGCGTTGTCGGTGGAGTCCCAGTTGATGATGGGGTCCAGGATCAGGGTCTCTCCATGCGCCAAGTATTCCTCCTGGAAATATAGGACAGCCTCCTTGTACTGCTCCACGGAAAAGACGGTGAGCGGTTTCAGCAGGTCCATGGCGCCTTGGATGACATCCAGTTCCGGATGCTTCCGGGCAAACTCACTGATGGCTTTCAGATGCTCTTCCCGGGTTCCATAAGGGTTCAAGTGCACCGTAAAAAGCGTTTCAGTGCCGCCGGGAGCCACATGGCCGTGCCCTTCTCCGAGGCCGGGCAGGATGATGCCCTGCCCGAAATGAAGCACCTGAGTTTGCCCGCCGATATAATCCTTCACACCTTCTTTTTCACCCACGTAATCAAACATTCCGCCCGAGATAGCCACTGCCTGGGCCCTGGACTGCTTTTTATCCACGGTATAGATATTACCGTAAACGACTATATCCGCTTTCTTAGCCATTATCTTCCACAAATTCCACTTTCATACTGGCAATTCGGCCGGCCCGGATCTTATCGTTTTTGTAATCCCCGTGTTCTATGAAAAGATACCGGACCAGGGCATCGGCAAAGAGCCAGAACAGCACATAGAAAAACTCAAGTGCTATTTCATCAACAAAAATTTTGATAGCGCCCAGCAAGATTCCCGACCCCACGGTTCCTGCGACCATGCTCCAAAACACTTTTCTGTGATGTCTATTTTGCGCCTCTGTTTTTCCCAGCATATAATCGGCGTCCGATATGACGGCCTCCGTAATCATTCTCTTCTCTTCTTCTGTAAAATGGGGGCCGTGTATTTCCAGTACCAGCGGATACTCCTGCGGAATGCAATCTACTGTGTTCATTAGTGCATCCGTGAATTCACTGTCCAAGGACTCTATGCC
>CAJOIQ010000045.1 GCA_905234795.1 uncultured Bacteroidales bacterium
AAGTTAAAATTAAATCGTCGCACCCTCGAAATGACCCCTAACTATCTAACTTTCAATATTTTCAAAGACCTATATATTAATTTTTAGTGGACACTAATGGGCTGTAGTAAGAAAAGAGGAACAAGTGCTTTGTCCGTTCAAGGACGTGATTCTTGAATGTCGTTCCGGCCATTAACTTGAGACTGTCCAGCGTGAGATACTGGTCGGTCTTGTTCAGTTCGGCCTGCGGAATCTTTACCTTCCCTGCCTCGTTACCGGTACTGAATGGATATAACTCCTGCGGGATTACCTTGTCGCGAATGGCCACGTTGAATATCCGGCGAATCTCCCGGAGCCGGATGCCGATGGTGTTCCCAGAATGGCCCTTATCCCGGCAACTCTTAATATATCCTTGAAGATATGAGACGCTGATCTCTTCAAAAGGACGCTTGGGGAACTTGGCATCGTATTGCTCCAGCGAAACCAGTGCACCTCTGGCGATGGCGGCTTTCTTGAAACGCCCCTGGCCGGTGTAGTCCTTCTCAATGACGGAATCGGCAAAGGTCTTGAACAGTTCTCGTTTGGGAAGATTCAGGAAGTCTTCCCGGAACCGCTCAAAACTCCAGCTCAGATGGGAATCACTGTAAGATTTCAATATCTGTCCGGCGCGACGTTCCAAACTTACAAGGAGCTCGTTTGCTTCCTTGTTGGTATAGCTCTTGGTACTGCCGTCTTCTTCTTTCCGTTCCAGGGTGAAAGAGCGCACTCCCCTGCCTTGATGAAAACGTCCGCCTTCCTTGGATGTGTCGAACTCCTTGAGATCGGCCGTAAAGCCCGTGGTGAAATAGGAACGAGTCCCTCTTTCCGACAACATCAACAACACTTGATGCCGTCCGTTCGCATCAGGAGAGCTTTTAAGGATTGTTCTAATTACAGCCATATCAGTCGCAGTTTAGTCGCAGTTTTTGGTTTAAACCTATATAAATCCAAAGAAAGCGAATATGCCTTCTATGGCCGTAAAGTTAATGATTTTTAATAAAATAGCAAATCTGCACAACTCCGTTTTCCCTGACTGTTAATCAGAGGGTCGTTGGTTCAAGTCCAACAGGGGGAGCAAAAAAAGAGCGCCAGCAGCAATGCCAGCGCTCTTTTTGTGTTTTTTCCAAAGGCATAAGTCATCCCGACAAAAAAAAAGCTGATTCATTGACTTTTATGCAAATTAGAAGAAAACGGTTTCTTCTCACTTTTATTTGCCACGTTGACGAATAGAATGCACAGGAGGCCGATTTCCCGGCCGCAGCCTTGCGCAACCAGGCTTGGCGGCTACGGCGCGCCGCTCGGCCGGGCTCCGTGATAGGGCCCGCTTCGCGGCGGCCGTCACAAACCGGAAATGTCAAGGATACCAACCAATTATGTCTATTATACCCATCCCGAACAAAACGTGCGCCTTAGGCCGAAGGCCGCACGGCAGGGGGTTTTGGGGGTACGCCCCCCAATCTATCGAAGATTAGGTCATCCCGGACGCAAAGAAGCCAGGCGGATTGCCTGGCTTCTTTGTGTCGGGATGACTCGACTCGAACGAGCGACCCCTACGTCCCGAACGTAGTGCGCTACCAACTGCGCTACATCCCGCTCTTGATAAAAAACAAGCTCTTAGGCGAGCTTGTTAATGTAAACTTGGAGGCCGCTCTTGAGGTTGGCCGCTTTGTTTTTGTGGATCACGCCGATTTTGGCGAGCTTATCGATCATTGCATAGACCTTGGGTGCGCTCTCCTGAGCAGCGGTCTTGTCGGTGGTGTTACGCAGGTCGCGGATAGCGTTCCTGGTTGTCTTTGCATAATACTTGTTATGCAGGCGGTGACGCTCACTCTGACGAGCGGCACGCGCGGCGGATTTGGTGTTTGCCATTATTTTTATTTTTTTATATCTGGTAGTGGGTAGGAGAATCGAACTCCTATTGCGGGAATGAAAATCCCGAGTACTAACCGTTATACGAACCCACCAAACTTGGGAATGCAAAGGTAGCAATTATTTTTTACCCTGCAAAATTATTTTTCATCTTTTTTCCACTCAAAGGAATAGAGCAAAGACTCCACCTGACGGAGATACTGACGTTTGTCGTAGCGGGGGGCAAACACAAAGGCTTCCAGTACGATAACATCCTTACCATCAGGGCTATAGAAGGAATGCGAGACAAAAGGACCGCCCATGAAATCTCCCTGGACCTCCCAGAAGCCGCGGGTTTCCATGAAGTCACGGCCGTGGTAACGGAGGCTGCGCGTGGTGGGCTCCTGCGCCGTGGTGGTGGTCATGTAGGAACCTTCCACCGGGCCGGGCACATTCTCTTTCATGATGGCGTTGCGGGCCTCGATGATCTTGGCCAGGGTGAACACGTCGGGGCCGCTCACCGGGTACTTGTACACCAGCACGGTCTGGTTGGTGTACTGCTTTTCATCGGCAATCCACACAAAGTCGTCGGTATACTTGCGGCAACGGTAGCCGGAAGGGAAATGCAGGATGCCACCGGTGACTTTCTCAACGGGTGCCTGGAGGGCGCGCTCCTCATAGAGCTTGGCGTTGGCGATGATGCGGTCCCGCTCGCTCTGCTCGAAGAATTCGGCCACATTGACAGACGCTTCCTTGAACAGGGACAGGGCCTGGGCGTCGTCGGCCGCATTGATCTGTACCACGGCCTGGGGCTGCGCCCACACGTTGTTCTTGTACACCACGCCGTTGGTGGCGTTCTGCGGATTGATGTTCACCAGCAGCAGGTTGCGGTGCATCTTGAACATATTCCCAAAGTTGCCGGGCGTCACATTGGACAGGGAGAAAAGCGGCTCCCGCTGTGCCAGATAGGGAGTATCCATGGCCAGGCTCTCCCGGATGGACACACCCAGCTCGGCCTCCCACTGGGCGCGCTCGATAACCACCAGTACTTCCCCGGCCTTACCGCTCACGTTGGGCAGCAGGGGGCGTTTCGTCTTGTTTTTACAGCCGGTGAAAACCAGCAGGCAGGCCAGAAGGACCCAAAGAACACGTTTCATACGCTTAACGGATTAATCTTGCAATGTCGTTCCCAAAAGCCAGGAACATAAGGGCAAACAGCAGAACCATTCCAATCAGCTGTGCCACCATCAGGAACCGGTCCGACGGCTTGCGGCCGGTAAAAATCTCGTACAGACAGAAGACAATGTGTCCGCCGTCCAGGGCAGGTATCGGAAGCAGGTTCATCACCCCCAGCATGATGGAAAGCAGCGCCAGAATGTACAGGAACTGCAGCCAATTCCACGTGGAAGGGAAAACCTGGCCGATGGCCACGAAGCTGCCCACCGATTTATAGGCGCCGGTGGAAGGCGTGGCCACCAGACGCAAATCCCGCAAATATCCTGCCACACTCTCCCAGGCCCAGGAACAACCCGCGGGAATAGCCTCCCATACCGTATAATTCCGGTGCTTGAGGGACGGATTCAGGAAAAACACACCCAGCCGTCCCAGGGAATCCACCTGCAGGGGCATGGACAGGGTATCGGCATCCCGGAGCACGTCCACGGGAAGGCTTTCTCCAGGATGGACGCGAAGGAGTTTCTGCGCATCCTGAAGGAAGGGGGTCTCCTCCCCCATCACCCCCACGATGCGGTCCCCCTTCCGAAGGGCCGACAAGGCATTGGGGCCGCCGGCCATCACGGAATCCACCACGAACGGCAGGGCTATGTCGAACATGCCCGGGCTGTTGAGGACGTCCCCTATCAGGGACTGGTCGATGTAAATCTCAAGGGTGTCGGTCCCGCGAAGGACGGTGGCCTTGCGCACCTGCCGGCGGGCCAGGTCGGCCTGCAGGTCCATGAAGTCGGCGGGCGCATAGTCGTCGTACAGCAGGATGCGGTCTCCGGTGCGGAACCCCAGTTCGTAGGCCAGTTCATTCACGTAAATGGGGCTTTCGTTGGGCATGTAATTGCGGCCCCACCCAGCCAGGATGGCAATGAAAAGCACCAGGGCCAGAATAAAGTTGTTGAGCACACCGCCGGCCATCACCAGAAGGCGTTGCCACGCAGGCTTGCTGCGGAACTCCCAGGGCTTGGGATCCTGCCTCAACTGCTCCGTGTCCATGGATTCGTCCACCATGCCGGCAATCTTGCAGTAACCGCCCAGGGGCAGCCAGCCGATGCCGTACTCGGTGTCCCCTATCTTCTTGGAGAACAGCTTGACGCCGCCCACGTCAAAGAACAGGTAGAACTTGTCCACGCGGATACCGAAGATACGGGCCCACAGAAAATGTCCGGCCTCATGGATGATGATGAGGATGGACAGCGCCAGGATTACCTGGAGCACCTTCATCAGTACTATCATAGCGTAAAGAAGGATTCGGCCATGCGATAGGCTTCCTCATGGGTGGCGAAGATATCCTCCAGGGAAGGATTTTCAATATAGCCGATACTGTCCATCACACGGGAGATGGTGCGGGGAATGTCATAAAAGCCGATACGGTCCTTGAGATAGGCCGCTACGGCAGCCTCATTGGCCGCATTCATGGCGCAGGGGATGTTTCCGCCACGGCCGATGGCATTGAATGCCAGTTGCAGGCAAGGGAATTTCTCCAAGTCCGGCTCGAAGAAAGTGAGACCCTTGATGGCGTTGAAATCCAGGCGTTTGCCATCCAGTTCCAGACGCCCGGGATAGGCCATGGCCAGGGCGATGGGAAGCCGCATGTCGGGGCAGCCCAACTGTGCGATAACGGCTCCGTCCTTGAACTCCACCATGGAGTGGATGACCGATTCCGGATGCACCACCACGTGGATTTGCCCGGCATCCACCCCGAACAGCCACTTGGCCTCGATAACCTCGAAGCCCTTGTTCATCATGGTGGCGGAGTCGATGGTAATCTTGGCTCCCATATCCCAGTTGGGATGCTTGAGGGCCTGTTCCTTTTTGGCCTTCACGATTTCCTCCCGCGGCCAGGTGCGGAAAGGCCCGCCGGAAGCCGTGAGATGAAGGAGATGGACCGGGTTACCCTGGGCAGCGGCCAGGCACTGGAAAATGGCCGAATGCTCCGAGTCCACAGGATAGATGGGAGCCTTGTAGCGGGCCGCCTCTTCCATGACGATGGAGCCGGCGGCCACCAGGGTTTCTTTATTGGCCAGGGCGATGGTCTTGCCGGCACGGATGGCCGATAATGTGGGCCGAAGGCCGCTGAAGCCCACCATGGCCGCCACCACTACGTCTACCTGCGGGGCCTGCACCAGGTCACAGGCGGCCTGAATGCCCAGATGTACCTGGACACTGGCCGGCAGGGCGTCCCTTACCTCCTGGAATTTGGCCGGATTGCAAATGACCACATGGGGGACATGGAAGGCAAGGGCCTGCTGCACCAGCAGCTGCGCACTGGAATTGGCGCTGAGCATGAACACCGAAAAACGTCCGGGATGCTGGCGTACCACATCCAGTGTCTGCGTACCGATAGAGCCCGTGGAGCCCAGTATTGCGATGGTCTTCATTAGAACTTAATAAACTGTGTAGGGTCTGTGGCCACGCCTTCGTACCAGAGTTCGAAATGCAGATGGTCTCCTTTGGTAAGCGAATTTGAGGCCGCCAGGATACCTATGGGAGTACCGGCCTTGATGGATTCTCCCGCCTTGTGGAGAAGTTTCTCGTTATGCTTATAGATGGTGAGGATGTCACCATGGTGCTGGATGGCCAGGATATAGCCGTCTTCCTCCTCCCATCCCGTATAGACCACCGTTCCGTCCAGCACGGACATCACCATGGAGCCTGCAGGAGCCGTAATGTCGATGTAGGGATGAAGGGCGCGGTCGAAGCGGTCCGACACCACACCTTTCACTGGTGTAAAGAAAGACAGGGCCTCGATGGGAAGGTTGCGCCGGATAACTGTAGCATCCACGCCGAACTGTTCCTCCTGTTCCACGTCGGCCCGGAGAACGGAATCCCTGAGGGAGAGGTAACGGGCGTCCACCTCTTCCCGGGTGGCCTGGCTGCTGATAAGGATGAGGCTGTCCATGCGGATGGGATTGGCGCCCGACACCACGCGGCGCAGATTCTCGGCATACAGTTCCCACTGCATGATACGGGTTTCCAGGGAGTCTATGCGCAGGGCGTTCTGCACGGCCTGACGGCGGGAAATGGCGCCCGGATAACCGGGAATGAAAGAACGGACAGGCGTGAGGGCGATGAGGCAGTACATGGCCACCACGATCAGCACCACGGCCGACACGATGGCCAGGATCATGGCGGTTCTGGTGTAGCGGAAACTCCAGATACGCTCATGCGTAATGGCGTCCACCAGGGCCAGCCGGAATGCCCTGCTCTTTTTCTTCTTCTCGGGTTTATCCATAATATTTCGTATATTTGCAGACTGTATGGACAGAATCATCGGCATAGATTACGGACGAAAGCGCACCGGCCTCGCCGCCAGTGACCCGCTGGGAATCTTTGCCACCGCACTGGATACAGTCGATTCTACAAAGTTAATAGAATATCTCAAAAATTACACCCAAAAAGAGAGAATCGTTCACTTTGTGGTGGGCTATCCCGTCAATATGGACGGCAAACCCTCCGAAGCCCAGGCCGATGTGGATGTTTTCCTGAAACAGCTGGAAAAAGCCTTCCCGGGTGTTCCGGTAACGCTGGAAGACGAGCGCTTCACCTCCGTGCTGGCCCATCGCGCCATGATTGACGGAGGAATGAAAGCCAAGGACCGCCGGGACAAGGCGTCGGTAGATAAAATATCGGCCGCCATCATCCTGCAAAGCTACCTGGACCGGCAGAACGGCGGTGCCACCTTTGACCCGGGAAATGTACCGGATACACAGTCCAAAAAGAACAGAAGAAGATGATCAAACCTATCTATCTATACGGCGCAGAGGTGCTGCGCAAGACGGCCGTCCCGGCCGATTTGTCCGACAAAGCGGGCATCGCCGCCCTGGTACAGGACCTCAAGGACACGCTGGTGGTGGCCGACGGCTGCGGCCTGGCCGCCCCGCAGATCGGCGTGAGCCGGCGCGTGGTGATTGTGGACGGAGACGTGGTGTCCGATACCTACGACTACCTCAAGGGCTTCCGCCGCACCCTCATCAATCCCGAGATTCTGGAAGAGAGCGCCGAGCAAGTCACCTATTCCGAGGGCTGCCTGTCCATCCCCGGCATCTACTGCGACGTAGTGCGTCCCAAGAAGATTACCGTGCGGTATTACAACGAGGACCTGCAGGAAGTAACGGAGGAATTTGACAACTTCGCCGCCCGCATGATCCAGCACGAGCTCTCCCATCTGGACGGTGACCTGTTCACGGACCACGCTGCCCCCATCAGAAAAAAGATGCTCTCCAGCAAGCTGCAGAACATCTCTAAAGGTAAAGTGCATCCGCACTATAATAGCAAACTCCGCTAACCTCCGCACAACTTGTCTTAGGGGGCGCTGCCCCCTTAAAAACCCCTGCGGCCTCCGGCCGGGCGCTCTGCAGAGCGCCTTAACGTACACGGAGACGTTTACCTACCTGTAGGATGGTGGTTTCTTTGATACCGTTGAGGCGGCAGATTTCCTTGACAGAAGTTCCGTACTTCCTGGCGATGCCGGAAAGGGTGTCACCGCTGCGCACCGTGTGGTAACGCATGGCTGCGGCCTCGGCGGCGGCACGGGCGGCCGCTTCCTTCTTGGCCTGTTCCTCGGCCATCAGACGGTCTTCTTCGTCGGTGCGGAAAATCTCATCCTCGTCGTCCACGTTCTGCACATACCGCTGGTTGGGATTGAAATACCAGCTGCGTATCTTGAGCAGGCGGTGCCGAAGGGTTCCCGTCTCAAAGTCGATGATCCAGGCGGGATCGAAGGCGGCACCCTTGTAACGCGTTTCAAAATGCAGGTGCGGTCCTGTTGACCGGCCGGTGGAACCTCCCAGGCCGATGATATCCCCCGCACTCACCCAGTCTCCCGACTCCACGTTCCTTTTGGAAAGATGCCCGTAGAAGGTTTCCAGGCCATTGGCGTGGCGGATGACCACCAGGTTGCCGTAACCGCCAACATAGGTTGAAATTCGGACTTTTCCGTCGAATGCGGCCGCAACTGGCGTGCCCGGGGGATATGGCAGGTCTATTCCCTGATGCCGCCGGCCGTGCCGATAGCCGAAGAGCGAACGGGGATGCACCACGTAGGGACAGGCATAGGAATCCAGCGTATCCACAATCCACAGGGAGAAACGGTCCGGAATGGAATCCGGATCCTCCCGGTAAGGATTCACTGCGCGGGTGTCCCAGCACTCGGTGAATACGCTGTCCGCCGCCACCAGGGACGGATCTTTCACAAAGCGATAGGTACCGTTGTTATACAAAACAACCTTGACACCGGGGTTGCCGGTATCAAGGGTGTCTGCATAGGGAGTGGCCTTGCTGGCGGAATTCTCCACCTTTTGGCGTCCGAAGACATAACGCAGGGAATCGGCCTCACGGCCGGCATCCTGCGCCTGCAGGGAGATCCCCGTACAGATGGACAATAAGACCAGAAGCGCTTTCTTCATCCTTTATCGCTTGCCGCCAAACTGGCCCACGATAATCTTGTCGGCCAGCGCAATCTTTTCTTTCAGGACTTCCTGGGAAGTGGCCTCACAGATGAAGCGGAGGTAAGGTTCCGTATTGGAAGGACGGATATTGAACCACCAGCCCGGGAATTCCAGGCGATAGCCGTCAAAGTCCATCACCTTGGTGGGCTTTTCGGCCTTTTCGAAGAAGGCCTTCACGGCGTCCATGGCGCCCTTCTTGTCCTCTACCTTATAATTGATTTCTCCGGAATTCTCGTAGCCGGTGAGGCGGTCCATCTCGTCGGAGAGCTTGATGCCCTGCTTCTTGAGGGCGCTCACGATGCGAAGCACGATGATGCTGGAAAGCATGCCGCTGTCGCTGTAGAAGAAGTCCTTGAAATAGTAGTGACCGGCCAGTTCTCCACCCCACAGACCGTCAATCTCGCGGAGCTTGGGTGCAGCAAAGGCGCGGCCCACACGCCAGGTGTGAACGTCGGCGTTGTAGTTCTTGGTGAGTTCCTCGGCCACAGCCAGGCTGGAGCGGATTTCCTGCAGCACGCGGGGATTCTTCTCACCGCGCTCGTCGCAGAAGTAGCGGGCCATGAGGGCAATCACCAGGTCAGGAGCCACAAAACGGGCTTTGTCGTCCACGAACATCACGCGGTCGGCGTCTCCGTCGTAGATAACGCCGATATCGGCCTTGATCTGGGCCACCAGCTTCTTGAGGGGCTCCACGTTCTTGGCCACCAGCGGGTTGGGCTCGTGGTTGGGGAAGCGGCCGTCCATGTCGTCGAACAGGTATGTAGCATCCTCACCGGCGAATACCTGCTTGGCGAAGAGGGTGCTCATGCCGTTGGACAGGTCGAACGCGATCTTGAGGTTGGAATAATCGCCTTTGTATTTCATGAGGAACTTGAGGTAGTCCGGCTTGATGTCAATCTCCTTGACCACGCCTTTCTTGGCGGCCACGGGGGTGGGCTTGCCTTCGTCGATCCACTGCTTGATTTGGCCCAAACCGGTGTCCAGGCCCACAGGAAGGGCGTTTTCCCGGGAAACTTTCATGCCGTTGTACTCCGGCGGATTGTGGCTGGCGGTAATCTGCACGGAAGCCTTGTAACCGAAGTTGGCGGTGCCGAAGTACACCAGCGGGGTGCTGCTGTAGCCAATGTCGTCTACGTCGGCGCCGGCGTCGGTGATACCCTTGATGAGATAGTCGTGGATTTCCTGGCCGGAAACGCGGCAGTCACGGCCCACCAGGACCTTGTTGGTCTTGAGTAATGCAGGGAGGAAATAACCCACTTTGTAGGCAACTTCCTTGTCGAAGTCTACGTTGTAGATGCCTCGGATGTCATATGCATGAAATGCTCCCATAGTGTTATTATTAAGTTAGTATCGTCGTAACCTTACAAATATACAAAAAAATCCGTAAATTCGCGTCTGGTTTATTAGTAGTTTAAGTTTCGCAAGTAGCTAAAAAACGAAAAAAGCTAAGGTTGAAATCTTTGAGGTTTATTGCATATCTCATTGATTATCACTATATTAGTGTCGCCAAACAACTTAATACAGTTAACCTTAGCATGAACAAAGATAGGCATATAATCTCGGAAC
>CAJOIQ010000046.1 GCA_905234795.1 uncultured Bacteroidales bacterium
ATATGATGTTTTGACAAAGATACTTTTTTTATGTGAATGTTCCGCCAAAATTGCTCAAAAAATCAAAGTTTGGCGGAACATTCCGATGTTCTATTTTCTAATACTTAGCTGATTGTCAATATGATGCTTTATCCATTTAGCGCTTTATCCATCGCGTCCATGGCGTCGGTCTTGGCCTTTTCGGCGATGTCGATGTAGGGTTTCATGGATTTGTAATCGGCATGACCGGTGAATTTCATCACAACCTGGGGCGCGATGCCGATGGAGAGCATAAAGCAGATGAAGGTCTTGCGGCTGTAATATCATGGTGAAATACCGATTAATCGAAACGTAATTTACGAAACATTCACGAAAATTCGTAAATTTACGGTCATAAAAACACACTCATGAAAAAAGTATTCATTATTGCCGCAACTGCTATGATAGCCCTGTCATGCGCACAGAACAAAGCCCAGAAGGTGCTGGCGCTGTATTATTCACAAAATGGAGCCACCAAGGCGGTGGCACAGGAAATTGCTTCCAAGCTGGGGGCCGATATGGAGGAAATCCAGGCCACGAACCCCTACGACGGAGACTTTGGGCAAACCATCGAGCGCTGCCAGAAAGAAAGGGCCGAGGGTTTCCTGCCGGAAATCCAGCCCCTGAAGGCCAATCTTGAGGATTACGATGTCATTTTCCTGGGTTATCCCATCTGGTTCGGCACCTATGCCCCGCCGGTGGTAACCCTGGTGAACGAAGTAGACTTCAGCGGAAAGAAGCTGGTTCCCTTCTGCACCTTCGGCAGCGGCGGGCTGGATTCCAGCACCCGGGACCTCAAGGCCAAACAGCCTAAGGCCGAAATCCTTCCCGGTTACGGCGTAAGGACTGCCCGTCAGGAGGCCATCCCCGCCGAGGTAGACCATTTCCTGAAGGCCGGCGGCTTCCTGGAGGGAGAATATGAAGTGTATCCGGAGTTTGGCGCCATGCAGGCGGCCAGCGCAGAGGAATCGGCCATCTTTGATGCCGCCGTGAACGGTTATCCCATGCTGAACGCCAAGGCTAAGAATGTGGCTTCCAGGCCTGTCACAGGCGGAACGGAGTATCTTTTCGAGGCCGATGACCAGACCTCTCCCGAACCCCGTACGATGAAGGTTTACGTGCTTGCCCTCGAAGGCCAGGCACCGGTGTTTACCCAAGTACTGAGGTAGGTTTTTTCATCAGGACAACCCCCAGCGCAATGGCCAGAAGGGCCGTTGGCAGCAGCAGATACTCCCTGTAATCCTGCAGGAAGAGGCGGATGCTGTTCATCACACTTTGCCCTACCGATTCGGAATCGACCGGATAGAGGAAGCCCACCGCGGTGGCCAGGGCACCCAGGACCAGTCCGGCCACCAGGGCGATAATCAGGGCACGTCGGCCGCTCCTGCGCGAACGGTCCACCTCTGTCTTGATGCCTTCTACGGCTTCCATCTTTTGCCGCGTTTTCAGGATAAACGTGGGGTCTTCCTTCACCATGGGCTTATTGTCCCTGAGGTATTGTTCCAAATCTTTCATAGGGATATCATTTGTGTCCCTGTCCACGTCCACAGGGCAGAGTCAAAGTATACGGGGTGGACGGAGTGGACAGAAAGCCTTATTTGATTATTATTGGCTAATAGGTAATGAATTCGCCATCATCTTCAGGTGAGCAAAGAATTCACGCTTGAGACAGACGATGATGCAGCCGTTAGCCCGTACATTGACCTTGAAATAGCCAGGCTGGACGAAACGGAAGATACGGTTCCCAGCACCACGGTAACCCGCTCAAACCGAGCGGGTTATTCTTTTTGTTCTCACTTTCATTCTCACTTTTTCTAAAGTATACTTGAGGAAAGATTTGCAAATCAGAATTCCATTGAGTAAATTTGCGCAGCGCATTGAGTAAATTTTAGATTCAGGGTATAACTTGCCATGTATCATAGAAAACAATATCACACTTTACTTGCCAGGATGCAGGAAAAACGCCGTTTTATCCAGGTAATTATGGGCCCGAGACAGGTCGGTAAGACCACCTTGATGAAACAGGTTGTCAATGCTTTGGACATTCCGTTTGTCTTCTATCCTGCCGATGCCGTCCCTGCGACTCAACTCAGTTGGATAAGCGACTGCTGGAATGCAGCCCGCGCCAAGATGCGTGTGGAGGGCCTTAAGGAACTCATTCTGGTCATTGATGAGATACAGAAGATTACCGGGTGGAGTGAGGTCGTCAAAAAAGAGTGGGATTCCGACACCTTCTACGATGTTAACCTCAAAGTCATCCTCCTTGGCTCATCCCGCGTCATGCTGGACAAAGGCCTTTCTGACAGTTTGCAAGGACGCTTCGAACGAATTATTCTCTCCCACTGGTCCTTCGCCGAAATGCGTGAAGCTTTCGGGTTCACTCTGGATCAATTCATCTACTACGGTGCCTATCCAGGTATCGCGGAATTAATTGGCGATGAAGACCGCTGGCGCGACTACATCACCGGCTCTATCGTCGACGCCACCATCAATAAAGACATCCTGGTCAACGAAAAGATTGCTAAACCGGCGCTGCTTCGGCAGACCTTCGAACTCTCTGCAGCTTATTCCGGGAAAGAGTTATCCTTTACAAAGATGATTGGTCAACTGCAGGATGCGGGCAACACAACAACTATAGCAGGTTATCTGAATCTTCTGTCTCAAGCGGGGCTGGTCTGTGGCCTGAACAAGTATGCCGTAGACTTGGCCCGCAAGAAAAACAGCGTCCCCAAGCATCAGGTTTACAACAATGCACTTAAAAACATCTATTGTGAGAAGTCCTTCGCCGATGCTGTTCAAGACCGCTCTCTTTGGGGCCGGTTGTTCGAGTCAGCTATCGGTGCGCATATCATGAGCTATGCTTATGCCGGTGATTATAAGGTATACTATTGGCGGACTAATCCCGGAACTGAAGTCGATTATGTTCTGGAGAAGAAGGGAAAGGTGATCGCCATTGAAGTAAAGAGTAATTCAGACCCCGGTAATAAAGGTCTGGAGGAATTCAAGGCTCAGTATAACCCATACCTGGCGCTGGTTGTCGGTGAAGGAGGGATGAAGGCGGAAGACTTCCTGAGCAGCAATCCGGTAGACCTGTTCAAGTAATCTTTCCGGAGTACACGCCGGCTAGCCCTGACATACACATATGCTCTTCTCCCTCGCCTAGGACGCTATGTTCTAGATGGCAGGTATAACATTGCGGAGGCTTACGTTACATTTCACGCCCTATTCCTTTGTGACAGCGCGGATAAAGAAGCCGTTAATTCGAACGTCTATACTTACACCAAAGCCTTTGGTGTTATCAGAGCTGTTAAAATAGACGTAACCATACCAGGCGTTATTTGGATAGATTTCATTAGGCTGTTGCGCATAGCCCGTGTGTAGTGACGATGTCCAGTAGGAACCTCCGAACGTGTTATAATGACCGGACTCGAATCGCTTGCCTCCGGCGGGGAGGAAAATGCTATCTCCGGTTATTTTACTGGTTATCAATCCTCCGGCGACTCCGTTCCTTGTTGTCCATTCCCAATTGCAGTTGGCTACCAATTCCTCCCATTCAGCCAAGGTGGGCATGCGCCACTTGCCGCCAAGTTTCACATGAGCAGCATCGTCTTCAGATTCCAAAACAGTTTTGTTGTCGACGGTACCTTGAGAACTTAGGACATTATATTTTGTCAGAGTGTCCCAAGTCCCTTCACTCCATTTGTAATTGGTCCAATAATAGGTTTCCTTCGGTGCTGTTTCTCCCCAGGCGTAATAATCTCCGAACTGCTCCGGAGAGCTTACAAAACCTCCTTCGCAAAGGTTGCAGGCAGCCCAATATACGCTTAGGCCAAGATCGACCGATCCTGCCGGGGCCGGCTTTCTGACGGTCACTGAACACTCGGCCGATTTTGCTCCGACGGTTATTGTGATTGTCGCAGTACCGGCGCCGATAGCTTTTACAAGGCCGTCCTTGACAGTTGCGACGGTTTCATCCGAAGAAGACCACTTGACGGAATCTGTAGTATTTGCCGGGATGATGGTAGCGACCAGTTTCTCCGTTTCACCGACAAACAGTTTCAGGGAGTTTTTATCCAGCGTTACCACACCGGCAGAAATAACCACGGTAACTGCGCACCGGTCTGTCAAAGAACCGTTCTTGACGGTGATATCGGCCTTGCCGGCATCTACAGCGGTTACCGTACCATTTACAACCGTAGCAACCGCCGTGTTTGAACTCGTCCATGTGAGGGTTTTGTCCGTTGCGTTTGACGGATTAAAAGAAACGGACAAAACCATAGTGCCTCCTTTTTCTAGCACCGCTTCTTTTTTGTTCAGGGAGATTGCGGTAGCGGCAACAGCTTTCGTATCACTGCCGCCCTTACTGCAGGAAATACCAAAAAGCAGAGCAATTGCAACTATGCTGATTGTTCTAAAACATGCGGTTTTCATATGCTTATGTGATTCAGGCACTTACAAATATAGGAATATCTTTTTGATAATCAATGCAGATGCAAAGACGTATTTTTTGTTTTTAAGAAGAAATGATTAGGTTTACCCAAAACTATTAAACTATGAAATGCCCTAATGGCCACGATGTTACAGACGGTAGCCGTATTTGTAACATCTGCGGAGTCCCCATTCCGCAATTCACTCTGCGCACCAAATCCTCCCAGCTCTGGACGGGGTTTGTATAGCCATCGGCAATGACAAAGAGGTTGTCTGCTACGGTAGAGATGGCGTCATAGTTGTGGTCGGTGATGATGATACCGTGGTCCCTGGCTCGCTCCCGGATCATGGCCTTAACATCCTCGATATTCACTGGATATAGAAGAAAATGGCATCACGGTCCTGAAACTTACTTGCCAGGTACATTACGATGGCCGTTACCACCACCTTCACAATGAAGCAATCCACAAAGAACGTATAGGATATCCCGTTCAAGAGGAAGTTCATGCACACCAGGTTATACACGGCGCCGATGAGCAGCTGCGTTTTTCCGTAACGCCAAGTAAGTGATATGCTATTTATCGCCGATAACGAGGATGTGCCGGTGATAAGGCTCCAGCGAGGGGCGGTGTGCGATGCTCACGATGGCGGTGTCCGGCAGGGCCGCCAGGAGCGTTTCCATCATCTGCTTTTCCAGGTCCACATCCATGGCCGATGTAGCCTCGTCCAGGAACAGGTAGGCCGGACGCAGCAGGAGGGCGCGGGCGAAGGCTACGCGCTGTTTTTCACCGGGCGAAAGCCGCCGGCTCCAGAGGTAGCCATCGGCATTCATTTCGGGGATGTAGGGCTGAAGCCGACAAATGGCGAGCAACTCTTCACAGCGCTGATCCGACACCGTATCGGGATCCAGCGGATACGTCAAAGCACCCTTTAAAGTAGAGATGGGCAGATAAGTCTCCTGAGGGAAGAAGAGCATGGGGACATCGGGAATCCGAAGCGTCCCGCTGCCATAGGGCCAGATACCCGCCAGAGCCTTGAGGAAAGTGGTTTTTCCGGCGCCTGAAAGGCCCTTGATGAGCCAGCGCTCGCCGGGACGGATTTCCAGATCCCGGACATCACACATGGGCGTTCCGTCGGGATAGGAAAGTTTCAAGTCCTTTACCTGGATAAAAGAGGTATCCTTGCTCTGGAGAAGCCGGATACCGGAAGGATCGTCATGGGCATTGATGGCCTCGTCCAGCTCGGCCAGACGCCGAAGCATGGAACGGAGCGTAGCCAGCTTCTTATATTTATACACGAACCAGGCAAAACCCACCCGCACGTTGGTGAAGCTCATGGTGAGCTGCATGATGGAGCCCATGGTGATTTCCCGCGCAAAATACCGGGGAATGATGAGGATATAGGACAGGATTACACCCAGCTCCGTATATCCATTTTCAATAATATTGATGCGGGCGGTGAACATGCGGAACAGCCGCCAGTTTTTCTCGATGCGGGAGAACAGGCGCCCCGCCGTCTTGCGTTCCACCTTCTCACCGCGCGAGATGGCAATCTGGGCGCTGTTTTCTCGGATACGCATCATCAGGAAACGGAAATCGGCATCCCGCAGCTGTTGCTCGTACTCCGTGGAAACCATCCGGTTGCTGAACTTCTCGATAACAATGGAAGCCACAAGCGCATAGAGGATGGAAGCCCACAACATATAGCCGGGAATCTTGAGCGTCCAGTCCCCTAGCACCAGGGAGAACGCACCGGACATGTTCCAAATAATGATGGAGAAGGATACCAGCGAAACCAGGTTCTTGATAAAGCCCAGGCTCAGGTCCAGGGTCTGGTTTACCATATCCTTGAGGTCCTGGGAGATACGTTGGTCGGCATTGTCTATATTGCCGCGCATCTCTATGCGGTGAAACACGGAATCGGTCAGCCATCGGCGGCTGTACACCTCCGTAATCCAGCGGCGCCAGCGGATTTCCAGGGTTTGGCAGAACCAGGTCCTGAGCGCCGTGGCCGCAACCGTAAGGGTAGAAATAATCAGGGCTACCCCAATCAGGCTCCACACCCGGGGCAGCTGATACTCTGTAAAAGCGTCAAAAAAGTCTTTTTTCCAATAAGTAACCCACGCCGCCAGTCCCACGCTGGCCAAATCCAGCAGCAGCACCAGCGAATACAGCCCGATGGCAAGCCATTTCTCCTCCGATATCCACCAGGGGGAAATGACTTGCCAGGCTGCTTTAAAGCGTGAATTCTTCTTAGAATTTGACATTCAGGCTGATCATGAAGTTCCGGGGATCTCCGAAGAAATCACCGTTACCGCCAACCCGGGAATAATAGGCGGTATCCAGCACATTGTTCAGGCTGGCATTCACCATGAAGTGCTCCAGGAAGGTGTAGGACAGGTACAGATTCCAAACGGCATAGGGTTTCTGGGTACGTTCCGGGGTAAGGACAGAAGCCGTGCGGGCCGAATAGGCCATGAGGCCGGTACCGGCGCTGAGACCCTTCACAGGACCGTTCTGGATGGTGTAGGTACCGAAGAGTTTGCCGGAATGGCGGGCTTCCACCGGGCTCCAGGCCAGGCCTTCGTCACCGCTGGAGGACTTGGTGATCTTGGTATCCAGGAAAGTATAACCGGCTATGACGTTCAGGCCGGGAACAAGGTTGGCGGTTACCTCGGTCTCGAAGCCCTTGCAGTCCACTTTTCCGCCGTTCTCCCAGAAGCCCTGATTGGGATCGGACTTGTAGGCGCGGCCGCTGTCGCTCATAAGGAAACCGGCCACGTTCACGCACAGGCGGTCGTCCAGGAAGCTGGTCTTCACACCGGCCTCGAACTGGGCGCCCACATTGGGATCGATGAAGCTGCCGTCGGCCCGCTGATAGGTCTGGGGAGCATATACGCTGGAATAACTGGCATAGGCGGTGACTTTCTTCACGGGAGTGAGTACCAGACCGGCGTAAGGGACGAAGCGCATTTTGTCGCTGATGACATTGTTCCACTTGCTCTCCTGGAAGTCGTACATATCGGCCTTCACCTTACCCAGGCGGCCGCCCAGGATAATCTTGAGGGGATTCCAGAAGGACACGCGCAACTGGGCAAAAGCACCGCCCTGGGATATTTTCATGTCGCTCTGGGGAAGATTGTCGTAGTTCTGGGCCACGGCGTCGGTGATGTCGGAGGCGTTCACCTGCTCTACCAGGTTGCCGAAGTCCGTGAAAGTGAAGTTCTTATAGAAAGAAGTTCCGCGTTTTCCGTCCGTAAAGGACTCGTAGTTGCCGCCCACAATGGCATACTGCTCCAGGCCGAAGAGCTTGAAGGTGCCGTGGATATCGGCCATGACGGACACGCGCGGGATGGATTCCTCGTTATAGCCCAGCTGATAATTGGACGAAGAAGTGGCCGTTGAGATGGTGCCCGGGAAACCGTACTGGTTCACCTGGGCCTGGCTGCGGAAGTTGGCCTTGGCCACGGCCTGCCAGTTCTCCCCTATCTTCTGCGTTGCCATGAGGGCGATATCCTGCGTGCGCCAGGTGGTGTAATCCCAGTCCGGCGTAAGGTTGGTGTTGCGGGGAGCAGCCGTAATATTGCGGCTTTTATCGTTTCCGTCAACACGCGTTGCCGGAAGACCGTTGTGCAGGACATTGGACTTGGCATACTGCAGGACATAGGACACGCCGAAGAAAGTGGTGGGAGTAATGTCGAAGTCCAGGGCGCCGTAAACGCCGGCCTTCCACTGCTTACTGCGGTCATAGTAGAACTTTCTTGTCTGGCCGAAGCCCACCCAACGGGTGCGCAGGCGGCCGTCGCGGGTGATGGGGATGTTGATATCGGCCTGGGCGCGCAGGTTGTTCCAGCTGCCGTAACTCACTCCGGCCTGAACGCCAAACTGCTTGAGGGCTCTTTTCTTGACCAGGTTCACCAGACCGCCCATTTCCAGGCCCTGGGGAACGCCCTGCAGCAAGCCGGCAGGACCGCGCAGCACTTCCACCTGCTCATAGAAGGACAGGTCCAGCTGCTGGGACATGGACATGGACTGGTAGGCAGGCATGCCGTCGTAGAGCACGCCCATCTGGTAACCTCGGGATTTGAAGCTGGTGCGCATGTTGTCGTAGGCGATGGTGCTCACACCCACAACCTGCTGCATCACCTCGTCCAGGGTATGGATGTTCATTTCCTGGAGACGGGAGGGATTGATGACGGTAACAGACTGCGGAATCTCTTTAAGAGGAGCATCCAGACCGGTAACAGCAGTTTTGAGGGTTGCCTTGGCCGATATGACAGCCTCTCCCAGAACCTCGGTGCGGGTGGTGTCATTCTGAGCGGCCAAACTCCCTGCGGAAACCAGCAAAGCAACAGAAATCAAAAACAGTTTTTTCATGGTTAAATGATTAATTTATAAACACAAACCTTAGATTTGCAGCGTAGTTTTCTGCAATCAGGTTTGTATGGCAAAAATAGTAAATTTATGCCGATAAAGAAAGTTTAACAAAGGACAATG
>CAJOIQ010000047.1 GCA_905234795.1 uncultured Bacteroidales bacterium
GAGCAGGTGTACAGGGCGCTTTCTCTGTTGGCGACGGAGTTCAACGAGATCCAGGCCGATGTGTACAAGCGCAGCCTCAAACTGGGGAAGCGCAACACCGGCGTGGTGTACTACGACCTGACGAACTACTTCTTCGAATGGGAGGAGGAGGGCGGCCTGGTGCAGTACGGGCACAGCAAGGAGGGTCGTCCGCTTCCCATCGTGCAGATGGGTCTGTTCATGGACCATGACGGCTTCCCGCTGGCGATGTGCATCGAGCCGGGCAACACGGCGGAGACCAGCACGCTCAAGCCGATGGAGCAGATGAGCAGATACTGAAGGACAAGTTCGGCCTGTCAAAGCTGGTGGTCTGCACGGACGGCGGCCTGTCTTCGTATGAGAACCGCAAGAATGACAGTGTCGGAGACCGCTCTTTTATCACCGTGCAGTCCCTGAAGAAGCTCAAGCAGCACCTGCAGGACTGGGCCCTGGACAGCGCGGGGTGGCATGTTGCCGGCTCTGACGAGGAGTATGATATCAGTACGCTGGACAGCAAGAAGTACTATGAAACGCTCTTCTACAAGGAGCGTTGGGACCCCACACCGATGTCCACGGGAGAGACGCTGGAGCAGCGCATCATCGTGACGTTCTCGTTCAAGTACAGGGAGTATCTGTCCTATGTGCGTGATCGCCAGGTGACACGTGCTGCAGCGCTGCTTGCAAAGGGGCAGGGTGCCACATCCAAGAAGAAGAGCCCCAACGACGCCAAGCGCTACATCAAGGCGGAGTACGTCACCCCGGACGGGGAACTGGCCCAGACGACGAGCTACTCGCTCAATCAGGAGATGATAGACCAGGAGGCGCGCTTCGACGGCTTCTACGCCCTGTGCACGGATATGCATGACCCGGCACCTGCCATCATGGATCATCGAGAACGGGTTCCGCATCTTCAAGACCGACTTTGAGGCGCGTCCAGTATATGTGAGGAGGGATGACCGTATCAAGGCACACTTCCTGACATGCTTCCTGGCTCTGTTGATATACAAGTACCTGGAAAAGAAGGTGAACCGTGGCGGGAAGCACTTCACAACCGAGGAGATAGTGGACACGCTAAGAGAGATGGACTTCCTGAGCGTGGCCGGAGAAGGTTATATCCCCACATACACGCGCACAGACCTGACGAACAACCTGCACGGCAGTGCCGGGTTCAGAACGGATACCCAGATCGTCACCAAGCAGAAGATGAGGACTATCATTGCCCAGACCAAGAAAAGGGAGAAGAACGATGATGCCGAGTAGAGCCGGATGGGCGGGGGCCTTCGGACGGCGTAGCCGCCCGTGGCTTCGTGAACGGGAGGGACCCGCCGCGCAGCGGTGGGAGGGATAGCACCGAAGGTGCGTACCGGTCCGAAGGCCCCTGCCCGCAGGCGGAACTCGGCTTATGTACTACAAAGTCAGAAAAAATCAAAACCCCTACAGCGGTCTGTGGCCTGTTATTATCGGCAAATCAGTAAATCCTAAGTGTCAAATACGGGAAGATACGCAATCTTTATCACATGTGCAATTCAGCGCGCCCGCCTGCGCACAACGCCCACGTAGAGAAGCAGGACGATGTTCATCATGAGGGAATAAAGGATGGCGGGGATGGCCATCTCCTCGCTGGCAAAAATAAGGGGGCTGGAGGCGATGGCGATGGCCTGGGCCGCGTTCTGCATGCCCACCTCGATAATCACTGTCCGGCGCTGCTGGGGGCTGTTTTTCACCAGGCGGGACAGGCCGGAGGAAAGGCCGATAGCCACCAGGATGAGGGCGGTGACGCTAAGCCCCAGGATGCCGATGTTCTCCAGGATGGTGCGGTGGTGCTGGATGTAGAAAACCGTGATGAGCACCAGCAGCAGCGGGAAGGCCAGCTTCATGAGCACCTTATCTATCTTTTCGGCCGTTTGGGGCCAGGCGTAATGCAGGCCGATGCCCAGCAGCACCGGCAGCAGCATGAGCACCAGGTTCTGCTTGATGAGGTTCCCCACCGGCAGGGTGATACCCACACCCGTACCCACCAGCTGCGTTGCCCAGCTCATGATGACGGGGATGGTGAACAACGTAATGATGCTGCTGAGGGCCGTAAGCGTCACGGAAAGCGCCACGTCTCCCCCGGCCAGTTTGGAAAACACGTTGGAGGAACTTCCGCCCGGGCAGCAGGCGATGAGCACCAGGCCGATGAAAAACACCGGTTTCAGCTGGAAGGCATAGGCCAAACCCAGCGCGATGGCCGGAAGCAGGATGAGCTGGCCGATAAGCGCCACGGCAATCGGCCACGGATGCCGGAACACTTTGCCGAAATCCTCGAAACGAAGCGCCAGCCCCAGGTCGAACATCAGGAGCGTGAGGATGGGAAGTACAATCCAGATGGTATTCATTTTCTGTCTTTTAATTCGACCGTAACGGTGAAGAAGGCGTCACCGCTGGAGTTGAGGGCCGTTTCCACGGAATCCTGCACTACGCCGATGATGAAGCCCACCGCCACGGCCTGCATGGCGATGTCGTTGCCGATACCCAGGAAAGAGCAGGCCATGGGGATGAGGAGGAGGGATCCTCCGGCCACTCCGGAGGCTCCGCAGGCGCCCAGAGTGGCGATAATGCTGAGGATGAGCGCCGTCACAAAGCCCACCTCAACGCCCAGGGTATGGGCTACGGCCAGCGTCATCACGGTGATGGTAACCGCCGCGCCGTTCATGTTGATGGTGGCGCCCAGCGGAATGCTTACGCTGTAGAAGTTCTGGTCCACGCCCAGCTTTTTGCACAGGGCCATGTTGATGGGAATGTTGGCGGCCGATGACCGCGTAAAGAAGGCGTTGAGGCCGCTTTCCTTGAGGCAGGTCCAGAGCAGCGGATAGGGGTTTTTACGGGTGACGATGAAGGACCACAAGGGATTCACCAGCAGGGCGTTGAACAGCATGCAGCCCACCAGTAGCAGCACCAGCTTTCCATAGGTGGTGAAGATTTCCAGCCCGCTCTCGGACACCGCCCGGAACACCAGGCCCAGGATACCGAAGGGAGCGAACTGGATAATCCATTTGACCATGAGGGTGATGACATCGGCCAAGTCCGACACCACCTTGACGGTGGCCTCCGAGGCGATGAGTTTGAGCCCCAAGCCGGCCAGGATGGCCCAGAAAAGGATGCCGATGTAATTGGCCGTGGAAATGGACGCCAGCGGATTGGTGACCATGTTGGTGAGCAGGTTGGTGAAGACGTCGGTGAGGGCGCTGGGCGCGCTGCCATCGGCCACATCCTGCAGTTTGAGCGTGACGGGGAAAAGGGTGCTGCCCACCACCGCCACCAGAGCGGCCGACAAGGTGCTCACCAGGTAAAGGCCGATGACCGTGCGGAAACGCGGACCCAGCCCGCCGTGCGCCTTGGCGATGGACGCGGCCACCAGCATGGCCACCAGCACGGGCGCCACGGCTTTGAGCGCGCTCACAAACACGGTGCCCAGGATGCCGATGCCGGTCCATCCCGGAACGGTGAGGCCCAGCACGGCGCCGATGACAAGGCCGATGAGAATCCTGAGCACCAGGCTGGTCTCGGCCCATTTTTTAAGGATATTCATAGGCTACTGCATCTGACGGATGCGGATGTCCATTTCCGGCAGGGCCTTGAGGACCGGCTCCAGGTCCGTTTTGCCGAAGTGATACGGGATAAGGGTTTTGGGGCCAATGACTTTGGCAGCGTTGATGCACTGCTCCGGTGTCATGGTATACGGCTGATTCACAGGGAGTAAGGCAATATCAATGTCTTTGAGGTTGGCCATCTCCGGAACGTCCTCGGTGTCACCGGCCACGTAGATTCTGAGGCCGTCGATGGTGATCACATAGCCGTTGCCATTTCCCATGGGGTGGAACATTTCCCGGCCGGGCGTGGTGTTGTAGGCGGGCACGGCTTCCAGCTTTATGCCGCCGGGCAGCTCACGGTTTTCACCGTTGTGCATGGCTTCTCCCCGGCCTATCTGGCCCCGGCTCTTTTCGTTGAGAATGATTTCCGTCTGCGGCCCGGTGAGGGCGGCGATGGCTTCCGGGTCCAGGTGGTCTCCATGTTCGTGGGTCACCAGAATCACATCGGCCTTGGGGAACTCTGTAGCGTAGTCCGTCGGCTTGCCGTATCCGGCCACCGGATCAATCTGGATGGTCATGTCTTTGTAGCCGACAGCCAGCGTTCCGTGCTTGATGAGCGTGAGTTCTACGGGGTCTCCGCTTGCCGTCCAGAAGCGCTCTACTTCGTACTTGGTGACGCGCTTTCCTTCAGAGGTCCAGGCCAGGATGCCGCCTTTCATATTATACGTTTTGAAGCCCATTCCGTCCAGGGTTGCGGCAGCCTCGGCACTGCGGCGTCCGCTTCGGCAATAGACCATCACGGGACGGTCTTTGTCCAGCTGGTTTTGGGACTTTTCCGTGAAGGCTTCTGCGCGCCAGTCAATGTTGATGGCCCCGGGAAGATGATTCTCGGCAAACTCCTCGGGTGTGCGCACATCCACCAGCTGGGCAGTTTGGTCCTGCGCCATCATGCTTTCAAATTCATTGACCGTGAGGTCCTTATATCCCTTGCAGGAGAACAGGCTCAGCAGTGAAAACGTCATAAGGATCAGTGTTTTTTTCATATCATGGGCATTTGATACAAAGATAGCGTTTTTCCCGAAATCTTGCAGTTGTGGGGGGATTTTTGTAACTTGCAGGGAAATGAAGAAACTGATTCTGTTTGACCTGGACGGCACGCTGCTGGACACCTTGGAGGACCTTGCCGAGGCCGTGAACCATGCCCTTGCCTTGCGGGGCCTGCCTTTGCATTCCCTGGAAGAATACCGCTCCATGGTGGGCCATGGTGTGAGAAACCTGGTGAAACAAGCGCTGGAAGCCTCCCTCCCCCCTCATTCCGGGCTTGACCCGGAATCTGATGCACTCATTGACGACGCCCTCGCCGATTTTAAGGAGTACTACCAGGCCCACATTGACGTGCATACCCACCCGTATCCGGGGATGCCGGAGCTGCTGGCCGATTTGCAGGCGCGCGGGGTGCAGCTGGCTGTGGCATCTAACAAGTTTCAGGAGGGGACGGAGTATCTGGTTCAGAAGCTGTTCCCGGAGATATCGTTTGTGGCCATACTGGGGAATCGGCCGGGATGGCCGCTGAAACCGGACCCGGGGATTGTCCAGGAGGTGCTGCGCTGTTCCGGCGTGGCTCCGGCCGATGCCTTGATGGTGGGCGACTCCCCTACCGACATGCGCACGGCAGCCAACGGTGGCATCGAAGCACTGGCGGTCACCTGGGGATACCGCACGGCCGAGGAATTGGCGGGTAACCATCTGGTGACAAGCGTCCCGGCGCTAAGGATTGAGCTACTCGGCTTTTACGTGAGCCAGCCCATGAGCACGGCGCCATCGGCCTTCGAGACCCCCCTGCAACAGCTTGTCTATGAGAAATTTACATCGGCCAATATCCCTTTCACACGCGTGGACACGGACCCCGGGATTACCATGGAGGACTGCGCACACATCAGCGCCCGGATTGGGGTGGACATCGTGAAGACCATCTTCCTTTGCAACCGGCAGCAGACCGATTTCTACCTTTACGTAACCTCGCACGACAAGCCGTTTGTGACGCGGGAGTTTTGCGGGGCGCTGGGGATTCCGCGGGTGTCGTTTGCATCGGCCGAAAAGCTTTGGGAACTCACCGGCGTTCGCGTAGGCGCCACCACTATCCTAAGTGGAGTGTGGCCGGCCTGTGCTGGCGTGCACCTGGTGATGGACGCTTCCATCGCCGCCTTTGATTGGTTCGCCTGCACCGACGGTACGCCCACCTGCTTTGTGAAACTTCGCACCCGGGACCTGCTGGAGAAATATCTGGCCGGCCGGGAAATTGTACAGATATGAACACGCTCCTGTCCCAAATGCTGGCACACGCCGACCCTTCTCAGGTGGAAGGCCTGGCCCGGTTCTTTAAAACCGGTCCCGGGCAATATGGCTACGGAGATAAGTTCCTGGGGATCAAGGTACCTGTGACGCGGGAAGTGGTTCGTGGCTGCTGGCGGAATGTGGGGTTTGAGGACCTGGAAGAGTGCATCTGTTCCCAGTACCACGAGGTGCGCCTGGCCGCATTGCTGGCTCTGGTGGAAATCTTCAAGCATGCGAAACCGCTCCGGGATCAGTGCATCGACTTTTATCTCTCCCACACCCCATACATCAACAACTGGGACCTGGTGGACCTGTCCTGCTATCCCCTGCTGGGGGAATGGCTGCTGGGCGCTTCTGACCGGTCCCTCCTCTATGACCTGGCCCGGAACGGGCGCACCATCTGGGAGCAGCGCATCGGCATGGTTTCCACCATGACCTTTATCCGCCACGGGCAGCTGGACGACACTTTTGCCATTGCCGATATCCTCCTGCATCACCCGCATGATTTGATTCACAAGGCCGTCGGCTGGCTGCTCCGCGAGGCCGGAAAACGGGATAAGGCCGCGCTGGAGGCCTTTCTTCGGCCCCGCTACCTCACCATGCCCCGCACCATGCTGCGGTATGCCATAGAGAAATTCCCCGAAAACGAACGTCAAACCTATCTTGCCAAATGAAACGCTTCATCATCATCTTTTTTTCGCTCCTGGCTTTAGCCGCGTGCAAACAAACCCATGAACCGGGCTACATTGTCCAGGTATCGCTGGGCGGGTGGCATTCGCCGGATTATTCGGCCTCTCAAATTATTGCGCGGATTGACTCCGTGTCCCGGATGATTCCGGTGCAGAAGGTAATCATCGGCTGGAGCATCGATACGTCCATTTATAAGGAGGTGGGAACATTCCTGCACTCTCAAGGCATCCAGATGCTGCTGTGGCTGCCGGTGTTTGCCGAGACGGAGGAAGTGTGCGACAACGTGCCCGCCGTGGACCTGTGGGGCAACATCCCCGCCAATTATGACCTGGCCGCGGGAGAAGGTTTCCGCTTCAACTGCCCGTCTTCTCCGGAAAATGCCGCCAACGTGGTGGGAATTTATGATAAGTATTTTGCCGACTGCGGCTTCGACGGCGTGTTCCTGGACAGGATTAGGACCCAATCCTTTGTGAGCGGAGTGGGCGGAGTGCTCAACTGCGGCTCCTCGCTGTGCCGGGAGAAGTTTGCAGCCGAGGGGGTGGATCTGGAGGAAGTTAAAGCCTCCTGGGATACGTTGGGAGATGCCTTTTTCAACGTCACGGGGTATGATCCGGTCGGCGGCTTCAGCTTCGAGAATCCCCTGACGGCCAAGTATTTTGAGGCCAAGGGGCACATTGTTTCCTCCGGCGTTGCCGCTGTGGCGGATTCACTGCGGAGTCGCGGGCTGGAAATCGGCATGGACCTTTACGCGCCCTTTATGGCGCCCTTCGTCGGGCAGGATTATGCTATTCTTTCCCGGCACGCCGATTTCATCAAGCCGATGCTGTATCGACAGACCTTCGCCCCGGCCGGAATGGGGTTCGAGTATGATTTGCTGAAGGCCGCGGTTCCATCGGCCACTGGCTGGCCGTCCTTCGAGATGACCGCCGAATTCCTTGATTCCCAGCTGGATGCGATGGCCCCCTACCCCTGTGGCAAATACCCCGGGATTGAGATCAACTACCGCGAGAACGTGGTTCCCACATCGCCGGAATATGTCACCGAGTCCCTTCAGCACGTGATGGCCCACCACTTCGACGGTGCCGTCCTCTCCTGGAACATCATGGAGGCCCCGGATGCGCATATTGCCGTACTGGGCCAGGCCAAGTGAGCGGGGGCTGGCGCAAGGTTCGGCCCTGGCTGGCGCAGGCTCCAACCACAAGCGGCGCAGGTTCCATTTTATTGCCAGTGCCTGCGCCGCAAATCGGCCATACACGCAATACTGTGGCGCAGGCTTCGGTATTATTTTGAAGCTTGCGCCACTTATGCCCTGGGCCTGCGCCGGACAGATGGAGAACCTGCGCCAAAATGACTATATTTGTATCTGTGATAGAGAAGCACCCGTTCCAACCTTTTCTGCCGGACGGCGCCAGGATTCTGTTTCTGGGCAGTTTCCCGCCCCAGCCCCACCGCTGGTGCATGCCGTTCTACTACCCCAACTGGATCAATGACTTCTGGCGCATCATGGGACTGATTCACTTTGGGGACAAGGAGCACTTTTGCGTGCCCGAGGAAAAGCGCTTTGACGAGGCTTTGATTCGGCAATTCTGCGCCGATGCCGGCCTGGCGTTCTACGACACCGCCTGCGAGGTACGGAGGTTGAAAGACAACGCTTCCGACGCCTTCCTGGAGGTGATTACGCCCACGGACATCCCGGCTCTGCTGGCCCGGATCCCTGAGTGCCACACCCTGGTCACCACCGGGGAGAAAGCCAGTTCCATCGTGGCCGAAACCTTCGGCTGCCCCATTCCGCCCGTGGGAGAATATATTGACATCGGCCCCCTCCGCTTCTACCGCATGCCCTCCACGTCCAGGGCGTACCCTCTGCCGCTGGAGAAGAAGGCCGAAGCTTACCGCAAACTATTTAAATAACACTGATATGCTCAAAATCGGAGACCCCATGCCCCACTTCGAAGTGGTGGACCAGGACGGCCAAGTGGTTAAGTCCCAGGACTTTATCGGCCGCGGCCGGAAAACTATTATTTACTTTTATCCAAAGGACAACACCTCCGGCTGCACGGCCGAAGCTTGCTCGTTCAGGGATAACTATGCCGAGTTAACCGCCGCCGGGTATAATGTGGTGGGGGTGAGTAAGGACTCTGCTAAATCTCATAGCGGCTTCCGCGCCAAGTACGAACTCCCCTTCCGGCTGCTCTCGGATCCCTCCACCGAGATGCTCCAAGCCTTCGGGGCCTGGGGCGAGAAGAAAATGTATGGGAAGACGGTTCTGGGGACCCTCCGCAGGACATTCATTTTTGACGAGAACGGCCACCTCGAGCGCATCATCGAAAAGGTGGACACCAAAAATGCCGCTTCTCAGATTCTATAAGTTTCGCTTTAACTTTATACACACCTCCTTCATTTTTGATGATATAGGCCTCTGCCCACCAGAGGCCTAGCTTGTCTATAAACTTCTTTTTGATTCGCGACACCGTGCTGTAAAACACCTTCTTGGACTCCCCGCACAGCGACTCCAGTTTAGCATCACGAATGTCCGGATCATCGAAGCAGGACTCCCGGGCATAGATGTCGCACAGCTCCTTCCAGTGCAGGACGAGGTCATCGGCCGAAATGCCCTCCGGATGCGCCAGGAATAGCCGATACAGCGTACGCTCCATAGGGTTCAGCGTCACCTGTGCCCTTTCATCAGGCAACTCCACCGTCCCTTTCCGCCAGCTCATTGCCACCCGGCCCGGGCCTGCCCCCTGCAACTCCTCTGCCAAGAGTTGCATCTGGCAAACCAACCTTCGGGTATGGGTGAGAGACGCATTCATCTTTGTCTTTTTTTGCAAAGGTAAGTGCGTCACTTCGCGACCCCAAATTTTGGCAAGGCTTGCCAGAATTTGGTATTCTCAACTTTTTTGTTAAAGAGACCTTACACCTCGATACAAGCCTTTGCGTCAAATGCATAATGCTCATTCTGAAACACGTAGCCTAACTGATTACATAGCAGCGTAGTTTCTCCTATCTTTGTACCCGAGCCACCAGCGAAATGCGTGTGCCCATAGATCCAGTATTCAATGCCAGAGCCCTCAATGAACGCATCCAAATCCACCTGAAAAGCCGAATTGAGCGCCCCGCCGGGATAGCTGTTGAATTCATTTCGAAGCGTAGGGCAATGGTGCGTCACCACTACTTTATGCTCAGCTGTTGAAGCGGCTAGCGCACCCGAAAGCCAGTCCATGCACTGCCGATGCAGTTCGTCCACATCATTTGCGCAAAAACGCCTCCCGTTCAACTTCCCGTACCGATAATCGTTCATCCCCTGCTGTACCGTCCACAGGCGTGTCGGGTCAATCTTCGTCCAGAGCGTCGTGAAAAACAGTTCTGTCTTCCCCAGCACAACGCTCCGGTTGTTCAGATACCGCACATTGGGTCGAGCCACGAGCTCAAAATCGGCCATCGTCCGGCCGATATCAAACCCGCCGTAGAACTCGTGATTCCCCGGCACCACAAACGTCTCCTTGAAATGTTCC
>CAJOIQ010000048.1 GCA_905234795.1 uncultured Bacteroidales bacterium
ACAATCCCTGGTGAAAGTCAAATGTGCCCGCCTCGGCGCAGCGACGACCACCCGCCCACATAGGACAGCTGTCTTACTTTGATTTATAGAGGAAAGATAGGAAAAACTATTGAGTAATCTATTTCCTTACGTAACGTTCTCCGGTTGCGGCCTTCACGGCGTCGATGAATGCCGGGGAGTACGCGGGCGAAGTGTGCCGGCCGGGGACGATCTCTCCGTCCTTGGAAGGACGCATGATCTGGTCGTTGTGCTTGACAATGAGGAGCTTGGCCAGTTTGTCCCAGCGCTTCATCATTTGATTGGTATAGCCGATGGTCTTGGCGGTGAGAAAGTCCGTGAGTTCGCCGGCGGTGAGTTTGGCGGCGTGTTCCTCCACCTGGGCCTGGTCGGCCTCATAAAAGTCCTCCAGCTCCTGCTGGGCTTCCTTTAAATCCGGGTATAAGGCACTCCAGCGCGGGTAAACCATGTTGGCCACCCAGTTGCACATCCAGAAGGCGCTGTCGAATGAGAATTCCGTGATGCTGTTGTTCTCCCGGCGGAAGGGGTCCGGAATGCGGTTGATACCGCAGTATACGGGCACGTAGGCCACCATGGTGGCATCGTCCAGGTTGAAATAGGTGATGCCGCCCAGGGCGTCCGGCAGCCAGGAGCGCATCCGACACACCATGGTCATGCCGCTCTGCTGGCAGCCGATGGGCCGCTCGCGGAACATCCTGGTGCTGTCGGAGGCCTCGAAGTTCACGGGCTGGTTGCGGTAGGGGGAGGCCCAGGGACCGGCGCTCACGTCGGCCGTCATGTCCAGGGCGGTGCCCTCGTAATGGTCCCGCATGTCGTTCTGGATGTCCCGGTAGCTTACGGGAGCGTCGGGCTTGATCCACAGGGGAAGGTAGTCTTTCTCCGTCATGTCGCCGTTGATGAAAGGCAGATAGGAGTCCATCACCTCTTTATTATAGTGGTGGCGGAAGAAGCTCCAAACGCGGGCCTCGCATGCGCGGATTTTGCTGAAGGACATGGGCTGATAGGCCTCGCGGAAGCTGAAGTCGGCGTCGGCCCCGTCAAAGTAACCCATCTCCCGGGCGAAGGAGATGACGTCGGCGGAATACATGCAGCTGCCGTCCCCGGTGACGCAGAAGCCCAGCTTCTTGTCGGCCTTCTTCACCTGCGGGAACTGCTGGATGCGGCTCGAGTTGGCGTAGGCGCTGATGCAGTCGTCGGGCACGCGGCGGGCCACCCAGACAGCACCTTTGCGGCCCTCACCCTTGCCGATGAGTTCCATGATCCAGGCCTCATCTTTGTCGCATACGGCAAAGGATTCACCGGTGTCGTTGTAGCCGAACTCCTGCACCAGCCGGTGCATCACGGCTATGGCTTCCCGGGCCGATGCCGAGCGCTGCAGGGCCAGATCCATGAGAGTGAAATACCCCAGCCAGCCTTCTTTGTTGCGGAGTTCGTCGCGGCCGCCCCAGGTGGTTTCCACGATGGAGACCTGTTTCTCGTTCATGAGGCCCGCCACGGCGTAGGTGTATTCCACCTGCGGGATGTAGTGCACGCCGGAGTTGGGACCCCAGCCGCGGATGGCGATCATTTCTCCGGGCGCATGCTTCCCGGGAGCCGAATAGCCCAGGGAAGATGCGAAGCCGAAACCGTCGCAGTTATACGTGCAGATGACGCTTCCGTCCACGGAAGCTTTCTTACCTACGATGAGATTGGTGCAGGCATCTGCCGTTTCCATCCCGGAAAACAGGCAGGCGGCCGCCAGGGCCAGAGTGAGCAAGCGTTTCATGCTCACAAAGATAGCATTTTTTTTGGCCTGGCGCTCACTATTGGAGCATAATGGCACGGAGGTCGTCTATATCCTGCTGCGGAACTCCAATCTTGAGCAGATATTTGACAATGCGCTCCTGGTAGGTGCCGCTGTCGGTCTCCTTGAAGATGGTCTTGCGCACGGATCCGTAGCTGTAATTGTCCCGGGTGTGCTTGTATACCGGATTACCGTTGTCATCCTCGGACATACCCCAGTCGGTGGGAGAGAAGTAGGTGAGTTCGTAATCCTTGGCCATGTCGCTCTCGCTCACGCCCAGGGCACCTTCCAGCAGGATGGCCAGGGTGGCGGTGCGGTCACGGCCTGCGGCGCAGTGGAAGTACACGGGCTTTCCCTCTTTCAGGCGGGCAACCACCCAGCGGAAGGTATCCCGCACCTTGCCCGGGTTGTCCCGCACCATGGTATTGTAACCGCTGTCGAAGCCAGGGGCATAAAAGGCGACGCTGCTGCCCAGTGGGGAACTGGACGGAACATCGTCCTCTTCCCGGAGGTCCACTTCGGCCCTGATTCCTTCGGCCAGCATTTCCTTTTTGCCGTCGCTGTTGCAATACTTCCCGTCTATGCGGCCGCCGCGGTACAACTTGCGGTAGGCCACGGTTTTTCCGCCCAGGCCCTTGTAGCCGCCCAGGTCGCGTCCGTTGCGCACGTTGGGGGTAAAGTACACCTGGTGCAGCAGTCCCGTGGTGGCAAAACTGCCGCTGGCTACTACGCTGCTGCCGGATGTTACCTGCCAGCGATACGTGGTGTTGGGAACCAGGTTGGTGATACCCTGCTTGTCTGCACTGGCCGACAAACTGTATTCCCGGCTCCAGTCGCCATCCCGCACGGTGAGTTTCTGGCTGCCGGTTCCGGATGCCGTCCAGGTAATGGTATAGGTGGGCGGAATTTCCTCGTTGTGGTCGCTGGGGCCGCCGCCGGGATAGCCGATTATCTTGGAATAGGTGTACTCGGAATTGCCGTAATCCACTTCTTCCAGGAACTTCTGGATATACTGGTTGGTGGCCAGGAAGGATTTCCCATTGGGATCTGTCCAGCCCAGCAGCGGGCCGGCAATGGCCTTGGACAGCACCCAGGTGGTGGTGTTGTCCCCCTCGATGTTCCAGTACATGGCACCCCTGAGGTTCTTCTCCTTCACGTACTCGGCCTTGAGGGCTACGGAAGTCTCGTCGTCGTAGGTGAGGACCATGTTTCCGGAGGCATTGGTGAGATAAGGCACCATGGCCTGGGAATCCCAGCAGCGGGTGAGGCCGTCAAAGTTAATCTTGTTGAAGTAGATATAGTCGGCCACTTCTTTTCCGTTGCCATGGCCGTAGAAGGGGATGCCCAGGACAATCTTGTCATAGGGAACGCCTTTCTTGTAATGGAGCTGGACAGATCCGTCGCAGTTGTGCGAATCCCCGGACTTGGTCATGCCGGACTTGTACAGGGCGCCGTTGTGGTACGGCGGATCTCCCATGTCGTAGGTCATGATGTTCACCCAGTCCAGATAAGGGATGGTGGCGGGCCAGTCGATATAATCGGCATTGGAGGCCGATGCCATGGTCACCAGTTTTCCTTCTCCCAGGGCGGAGCGCAGGTCCTTGACCAGCAGGACAAAGTTCTGTTTGTCGTTGGGGGAAGAGGAGATACCGGCCGCGGAACTGGTGGGATACTCCCAGTCCAGGTCTATGCCGTCCAGGCTGTAATTCTTGACCGCCGCGGCGCAGTTGCTGCAGAATTTCTTGCGGTGGGTTTCAATGGCGGCCATCTCGCTGAAGTTGCCGGCTTCCCATCCGCCTACGGAAAGCAGGACCTTGAGGTTGGGGTTGGTCTTTTTGAGGCCGGCAATCTTTGTCAGGCGGCTGGGAGACTGGATATCCAGGCTTTCGAAGTCGCTCTTGATGTGGGCGAAGGCGTAATTGATGTGCGTGAGGAGGGTGGGATTGGGCATGGGAGTGTCCCAATAGGTGGCATATCCTACTACGATAAAGCCATCCTTGGGCTGGGTTACCGGCGGATTCTCCGTGCCGCCGCCGTTTTCGTTACCGCTGCCGTTCTCATTTCCGGTCTGTTGCCCGGTATTGGGTTTGTTGGACGGAGGAGCAATGGTAAAGCCGTTTTCGGCTTTTCCACCGCAGCTGCACATCAGCTGCACCAGCAAAAGTAAAAATATGTGTCTGATTTTCATATGCGTAAGTCTGTGGTTTCCCGCAAAACTAACGCATAAAGTATAATCAGAACACACAATTTCCGTATATTATCACGGAATTTGCGCAGCGTATTAGCTTTCCTGAATCTCGAACAGATTCAGAAAGCCGGTCATCATAAAGACCTGGCGGATTTCTGTGTTGATGTCCCTGACGATGACTTTTCCGCCCTTGGCTGCGGCGGCCTTGCGGATGGTGAGGAAAATACGCAGGCCGCTGCTGGAGATGTAGCTGAGCTCCTTGCAATCCAGGACCAGGGTTTTATCGGCCCCGTCCATCAGAGGCTGGAGAGCGGTAGATACTTCCTGGGATACGGCGGTATCCAGACGGCCGATGAGTTCGGCGGTGAGAATGTTGTCCTTCTCGGTGATTTTGACTTCCATATTACAGTAGATTTTTTTGCATGGTGAATACGTTCCTGCCCTCTTTCCTCTGGTAGAAAACATTGTCCATAATCTTGCGCACCAGGAAAATGCCCAGGCCGCCGATGGGACGGTCTTCCACGTCCAGGGTGATATCGGCCTCGGGCGCAGCTGTGGGATCGAAGGGTTTGCCGCTGTCGATGATGCTGAATTCCAGCTGGTCCCGGCGGATGAGGACACCGATGTCCACCAGGCCGTCGGTTCCGGCGGGATAGGCATACAACATCACGTTGGTCACGGCTTCTTCCAGCGCCAGGTTCAGGCTGTTGGTAAGAACGCTGTCCAGCTTGGCGGTTTGGGCCACTAGCTCCACAAATTCGGCCAGCTGGGGAATTTGCTGAATGTCGTTGTGCAGGACAAGATGCCGTTCGGTTACGGCTTCCGGAGATTCGTTCATATAGCGGATATAAAGCAGGGTGAGGTCGTCGCTCTGGGGCGCCTCCCCAACAAAGGAATGTACGTTCTGGAGCATTTTCTCCACCTGTTCCGTGGCGGTAAAGGTTTGATTCATGGCCTTTATGACACGGTCCATACCAAACTGGTCCAGATCGGCGTTTTCGGCTTCGTTCAAACCGTCGGTATACAGGAAGATTCCCTCCCCGGCAGTAAAGTCCATTTCCTGCTCCTGGAAAAGGAAACCGTCCATCACACCCAGCGGGATGTTGGGGATCACGGGCAGCTGGACCGACGATTCCGGGGTCAATAACACGGGGGCATTGTGACCGGCGTTGCAGTAGCGCAAATGTCCGGTGGCCATATCCAGCACGCCGCAGAAGAAGGTGACGAACATGTCGTTGGTGCTCATTTCCACCAGGTTGCGGTTGATGCTGGTTACAATGCGTGCGGGACTTTTTTCGTGGCCGGCGATGGTGCGGAAGAAGCTGCACGCTTCGCTCATCACCAGGGATGCGGGAACGCCTTTGCCGGATACGTCGCCGATACAGAAGTACAGGCGCTCGTCACGCATGAAATAGTCGTAGAGGTCTCCTCCCACCTCCTTGGCGGGAGTAAGGGAGGCGTATATGTCAATATCCTTCCGGCCCGGGAACGGGGGGAACACCTTGGGCACCATGGCCTTCTGGATGTCGCTGGCCACTTGAAGTTCGCTCTCCAGACGGCTCTTGTTTTCATTGACTACCATCAGCCTGTGCTGGTTGCGGATGGTTACCCACAAAATCACCAGGAGCATCAGGAGGCCCAATAGCTGGATGCCCAGGACTCTCCGGTTCATCATCCGTAACTCTCCGAAGATTTCTTCCTCGGGAATGCTCATGCTCATGAACCAGCCCGTCTTCTGCATCTTGTCATAGAAAACGTAGTACGACTTTCCCTGAAGGGAGGCGCGTCGGCTGCCTTCTTCGCCAGCCAGCATATTACGGTTGATTTCCCGGAAATCGGCGCCGTCCTCCATTTCTTCGGCCAAATCCATGATATTCCTCCGGTTGATACTGTCGTAGGACGGACTGGTGGCCATAATGCTTCCGGTCTGACTGATGAGCATTTTGAGTGAGTAGGGATAGTCTTCGATGGCGGCCAGACGGTCACTCACCCAATCCAGGGCCACGTCGGCCGTAAGAACGGCAGCCAGCGTCCCCCTGTGGTCGAATACGGGAACGGAATAGGTGGTCATCAGCTTGTTGCCGCCGCCCTCGTCATAATAAGGTTCGGACCAATAACCTTTTTCTCCGGTATCCAACGCTTTCACGAACCATTCCTGATGGGTGTAGTCATATTGGTCGGTGCCCAGCTGGACGTTCCGGATCACATTTCCGTCACGGAAGGCGTAGGGGGCGAAGAACCGCCCTGCCTTTTTGCTGTAGTTCTCCATCAGGGCCATGGCCGATCCATAGACCAGGGGATTGTCCTCAACGATGCCCCGGGTGAGCGCCCAAAGACTGTCAGGCTGCGTGGCCAATACACGGGCACTCCAGGTGTTGTTGCGCACGGCGCATTCTACCAGTTCGGCTATCCGGGTAAAATCCTGCTCTACCCGGTCGATGTTGTCCTGGGCACGCCGATAAGCGTTTTCGACGACAATATTCCGGGTCTGGTAATACTGGACCACATAACCCGCCTCCAGAATAACCAGGGCTACGAAAACCACCAGTATGCCCTGAAAGGCAGAGGCAAAGTTGATTGTTTTAATGCCCGTCATTTAAATGATTCCTTTTAATCCAACCCTTAACTCCGGCATGGGACAATTGGTGTCGCGCTCCACGATGAGCGTCTTGAGTCCCGCATAAGGCAGGATTTCATCATTGATGTCCTTGAGGGAACGGTCGGCGCCAAAATACACGGGCGCAAACTCTTCCCAGAAGCGGATGGCCGTGGCTTTTTTCATGTGGAAGGTGGGCTCGATGAATTCCTCCGTGCTCAGGCAGCAGCAAAGGTACACCATGCCCACATCGAACAGGTGGTTGCCGTAGCAGAAGTCTCCCAGGTCTATGAAATAGCGTTTGTCGCCCACGAAGATGGCGTTGGAATACTGCAGGTCCCCGTGAATGGCGGTGTCTTCGTCGGGGGTATCGGCGATAAATTTGCCGAGGGCGTCTTTCTCCCCTTTAGTGAAGAAGGGATTCTGCTCCAGGAGGCGGTAGTAACGGTCTTTCACGTTCTCGAACTGGGTGGTGTCCACGTGCACCTGATGCAGTTTGAGGCACATCCGGGCGAAATCGCCGGCGAACTGGGCCACTTTTTCGGGTTCGTCACCGGTGGCGCGGGAGTAAGATTTCTTGCCGGGAATGCGGCGGAAGCGGATGCCATATCGGCCATCCTCGGTCACCACGTATTCTCCGGGTTCGGGAGTGGGAATGCCCATGTCGTACACCTTCCGGGCCAGATGCATCTCGTCCAGCGGCTGCTGGATTTTGCCCGGGAGGTATAACTTGAGCATCACGTCGGGGTCGCTGATGCAGTCGAAACTGTCTCCGTTGGCGCCGCCGCCGGTAAGCACATAATCTTTTAAAGAGATGAGTTTGGCTTGTTCCATAATCTATTGGTTCATGAAAGGAAGGTCTTTGACTTGTTCCAAAAGGAATTCGGCCATGGATTCGTTACTTGGGGATTCCCCGTTGAGGGCGTCGAACAGGTGTTTGAGTTCCAGTTTTCCGCCTCCGGATTTGACTACGGCGGCAATGCACAGGTCCTGAGGGCCCAGGGAGGAAGAGATGATGTCCAGATCCGTAAGGCCAATCTGATAACAGGCAATCTGGTATGCGCCGTCGGAGTATTGCTTGATGAGTTTGTCTAAGTCTCCCAGAGTCTTACAGCCCATGGCTTTGAAAACGCCCAGGAAGGGCATCAGGTTCACGTCCTGAATCTCGGCCTGGTTCACCGACGCAATACGCCTGTTCAGGTTGTCAAAAGGGTACAGCTGCAGGTAGCTGCGGTAGGTTTCTCCATCCAGCGGGGCCTCGTCCAGGTTGCCGTTGGCCACCAGGGCCTGAACTTTCCTTCTGTAATCGGCAAGGTCGTTCCTGATCTGGCTGAACTGTTCATCGGCCAGCTCCAGCATGCCCGCCAGGCGGTTGAGGTTGCGCAGGTACTCCCGGGGTACCTCCACGCCGCTCTTGTAGCCGGTGTCGTGGTTCATATTGGCCCAGGCGTGCTGCAGCACGGTGCGCATCTGCACCTCAAAACGGTAAGGGAAGCCCTCCGTGCTGCAGATATAGTGCAGGGACATATAGCCGAAGCTGTCAATCTCGTGCGCCTTGCGCTTGTCCACGGAATTCTCCCAGTCTACCTTGAACAGACGGTCCACGATGGATGCTACCTTGCCCACGTCGTCTATGTAAAAAGTGATGACACGCAGGCCGATGATATCTGTAATGTCGGCTAAAGAAGCATACTTGGCGCCTTTCAGCTCCAGCTTTCCTACCAGGGACTTTTCCGTTTTCACGCGGCCTTCGACAGCGGCCACAATGATTCCGGCTTCTTCAAAAACCTGCTTGAGCTGCTCTTGGACCTTGTCCTTTACTTCTTCGAACCGGGGTAAATTCTCCCGGTACTCGTCCAGGATGGCCTGGCAATGGGCGTCCAGTTGATAAGTGTTTCCTGCCATAACGTGTTATCAATTCCTAACCTACAAATATACGAAAAGTTTTTTTTGAGAAAAAACCATCCTTTTTTCTTGCGGATTCAGAAAAAAGTCGTACATTTGCAGTCCCGTTCGCGGGGACATTGAGATATGGTGTAATGGTAGCACTACAGATTCTGGCTCTGTCAGTGAGGGTTCGAGTCGGCGGGGTAGCTCAGCTGGTTAGAGCGTCGGATTCATAATCCGGAGGTCGTGGGATCGTGACCCACTCCCGCTACCACACCAAACAAACATACAGATTTGGCCCGGTACAACGGCCGCCTCTGAAACTCGCTATATACCCGACGCTATGACAGCGGCGGTTTTTTTGTGTCCATTCGTTCCTGCTTGTTACGCTTGCCGTGATATAATTGACATTTTCGGTTGGTGAAACACCAAGTAAGTATTTGATTTATTTATATTTATGACTACTTTATTGAAACCGGTTTCAATAAAGTAGTG
>CAJOIQ010000049.1 GCA_905234795.1 uncultured Bacteroidales bacterium
CTTGGGTAGGATTCCAGACATTCGTTCCTTGAAGGCCTTCTGCACTTCGGAAGGAGTGGGAATCTTGTCATTCACCTCATAGTATTGGAATACCATGTCAATGGTGTCCTTGCATTTGCGAAGTTCGTCATTGATTGTAGTGGCCGTTTCACCCTTGGGGCCTTTATAACCCGCCTTTACCAATTCATTCCCGGCATCCCACGCCTCCAGATTGTTCAGCTGGCAGTTGGTGCCCAAATCCAAGCGCTGACTGTTGAACGTTACCCGCAGACGAATCTGGTACTTGTCTTTGTTTTTACCATAGGTAAAAAGCTTGAACGATGCATTGCGCTTAATTTTCATATTCCGGTTCCTCTCGAACTAAAATCGTATCCCAAAAATATCCCAAAAACAGGCGGGGTTAAATAACTCCGCCTGCAAAAATACGCAATAGAAATCATTTAAACAAGGGTTCCTGGAGGACTTTACAATTTTGATTCGAGTCCGCTCACCTCCACAGGAAAAGGCCGGGTTTTCCCGGCCTTTTCCTGTGGAGGTGAACCTCTCCCTACGTTACCCCACCCCAAACTCCCTCGGGGAGGGGCTCCGCCGCAGAAGCGTCGGGGCGCCCAGGGCGCTTATGGTTATTCCTTTCCGCTGTTGAGCAATTCGGTAAACTGGACGCGGATATCGGCAAGGATGCCGCGCCAGTCCTTGAGGTTGCCGTCCAGGTTGTCTGAGACAGCCTTGAGGCAGTAGAACGGGATATCGTACATCTTGCAGAACTGTGCCACGGCGTAGGCTTCCATGTCAAAGAGGTCGTACTGCTGGGAGAGCAGCTTCACCTGCTCAGGGCTGAAGGTCTGCGTACTCATGAAATAGTCCCCGGAGAAGACGCTGGCGCCATCGCCCTGTACTTCAATGCAATCGTGCACCAGTTCGCAGCCGCCGTTGAAGAAGCGGGTGCAGGGCACGATGGTGCCGATGGGATATTTGGCCGACCCGGCGCTGCCGATGTTCAAAATCACAGGCTGGCTCCCTTCCGGCAAGGTCTCACGCCATTTAACCAAGGCACTGAACATACGCATCTTTCCCATTCCGGTGATGACCACGGGGAACGGCACTTCGGCGGGAGAAATCTCATCCCCGTCGGCCACGAAAAGGACCACGTCGCGGCCTTTGAGCTCTTCTAAAACTTGATTTACAGCTATCATCGTATCACAATCAACGGGTTCAACATGGGCATTCTGGCTTTTGCAGGCAAGCAAAAGGAGTACCCCCAGGAATATGGACAGTGTTTTCTTCATATGTTGTGCAAAGATAATAATCTTTTATTTATATTTATTTTTTCCTAACTTAGCGCCACTAATGGAGGTGAACGACATACTTCAAGACACTTTTTTTGTCATCCTTTACGGGGGTGTCATCATGCTGTGCGTTGTAGCGGCGCTGTATCTGCTGCTGCGACGCGGGAATGCCATCGCGCCGGAGGTGACGTCTCCCGTGCGCCTGCGCAGATGGGCGGCAGCCTTCCTGTTCATCTCGGCATTGAGCCACGTGTTTTGGATGTTCTATGCCTTCCATCCTTCGCCAACCCGTTACGTGATTGTTTGCGGTCTGGATATGGCGATGTTGTTCCCCACAATAGCAGGTGTCCTGCTGTCCATGTTGCAGGACCAGCACCGGACGGTTTGGCCCGTGTTGGTACTGCTCATCCCTGCTTTTATTTTAATGAGCCTGTGCATCTTCCGTGGAGATGACTCTCTATATGTCCTGGTGAGCATTTATGTCTTTGCCCTGTACGCGCTGCTCATGTTGTACGTGTTCTTTGCCGTGAGGCGTTACGGACGCTGGCTGCGGGACAATTATGCCGACCTGGAAAACAAGGAAGTCTGGCAAAGTTTGCTCATCCTGGCTGTGTTCCTGCTGTTTTTCATCATGTACAGCAGCACCTCCGAAACGAGTCCGGTTCTGGTGTACCTTCTACAAGTAAACAACATCCTCATTGCGGTGCTGCTGCTGTGGCGGGTGGAAACCTTGCAACAGCTGGAAGAAAGCTCCCCGTCGGAGGAAGCCGATCCGGCCGTGGATGAGCCGAAGGCATCGGCCCCCCAGGCCATTCCCGCCATCATCGGCCCTCTTCTGAAAAAGTGCTGTGAGGAAGGGCAGCTTTACTTGCAACATGACCTCACTCTGGTCCAACTGGCCCACGTTGTCGGCACAAACCGCTATTATCTGAGCCAGTACTTCGCCCAGCAGGGGATCACGTATAACGCCTACATCAACGGTCTGCGCGTCCAGCACTTCATCCGCCTGTATCATGAGGCCACGGCCGACCAACGTATTTTTACTGCCCAAGAGTTGGCTTTCCAGAGCGGTTTCCACAGCTACAGTACCTTTAGCGCTACGTTCAAACAGAACATGGGAACCACAGTAACCGCGTGGATTCGCAGCGCAGAAAAGTAGTTCACACTTTCAGAATTTGCAAAAATGTTTCAGGATTTGCAAAACTTGCATCCTGGGGCCTTCTTCTTATTGCACTTTTTGCAATCATTTGCTAAATATGTGCAATAAAACTGCAAATATGAAAAAACGCAAACTCCTAAGCATCCTGTTTGCGCTGCTGGTGATGGCAGTGCCGGCCATGGCCGTATTTACGGGAATGGGCCTGGATGCTACGCTTTCCAACCTTCGGAGGGAACTGTATCACGACTACTTGCAGATAGGAAAGACGCAGGCCCAGATGGAAAGCAAGTATGAGGTGCAGCACAAGAGAATGGTGGACATTGTCAAAAAGTGCAACGACCTATCCCTGATGCTGTATTCCCAGAAACAGGACTATACCTTCGACATCAGCTATGCGCTGGAGAAGGTGACTCAGGAATACAACGACTTCAACAAGAACCGCACGCCCTATGACCGCATCGTCTTTTCCCTGGATGTGGAAATCAACCGGTATGCGCGCCTGATCGAGTCCCTGCGCCGTCTCCCGCCGGAGCTGCGGGAGGTAGAAGTGGTGCCCGACAGCCTGGCCTACCATAATGATTCGCTGGACGTGCATCTGATGCAGAACGAGAGTCTCCTGCAGCAGGAACTCCATGAACAGGTAGAGGCCGTCCTTGCCTCCAATACGGCGTTTATCCTGAGCGATGCCGGCCAGGCCGACCGCGACTCCTGCCTGCTGTATGCATCGGAACTGCTGAAAATGTATGCCGGCACGCGGGAGCTGGTGATGGCCGACAGCACCCATTACCAGGAGGCCCGTCTGCGCATGGATGAGTCCTATCAGTACGCCAGGGATTACTATGCCATCCTTCAGAACAAAGTATTTGTGGAGGGACAGACCCCCTGGAAGACCATCATCAGCCATCCCGCCCAGTACTGGCAGGAGGCCTGGAGGGGCCTGGGAGAAAAATACAGCTTCAAGTTTACGAAGCAGTTGTTCACCGACAGTATCACCGATTATAAAGCCGAGGATATTGCCAACGACACACAGCTGGCCAACTCGGCCAAACTGTACTGGATGCTCATTTACTTTGTGGCATTCTTTATACTCTGGGGACTCTCGTATCTCATACTGCTGCCCGTCTTCCGTTTTGTAAAGCCGGTGAGGGAGAATGTGGCCCAAGAGCAGAAGCGCTACATAGCCCTCCTGCTGGGCTGCGTTCTGTTTATCGCCCTCAGCTATGAAGCTACCGATGATGACATCATGCGCAAGAGCCTCAGCGTCATGCACACGTTCATCGGCCTGCTCATCGCCATCTACACGGCCCTGCTTATCCGGTTGGAACCCCAAAAACTCACATACAGCGTCCGGATTTACCTGCCTACCATCTGTACGGCCCTTGTGGTGATCAGCTGCCGTGTGCTGTTCCTTCCCAATGCCTATCTGAATTTCTTCTTCACGCCGCTAATCCTGCTCATGACGCTGTGGCAGCTGCTGGCCAATCTGGGCCGCAGCAAGAAGACAGACAAGACCGACGTGGTGGTGGGATGGACCTCTTTTGGCATCACGGCCGTTGCCCTGGTAATCGGCTGGGTGGGTTACGTTTTCCTGGCGCTGATCATTCTGGTATGGTGGTATTTCCAGCTGGCCCTTATCCTGGCCATCGCATCGGTCTGGGCCTTGACACTCGTGTACAAGAAGAAACGGCTGGACAAGCGGATAGCGGCCCAGAAGGCCAAGATTACCTACGTGAGCGGTCCGGCCAGGGACCAGCTTCTGTTTGGTGCCACCTGGTTCTATGACCTGATCCGGGAAGTGGTGCTTCCGCTACTGGTGCTGTGCTCCATTCCGGCCTGCGTTTTCTGGGCGCTGAATATCTTCGAGTTCAACGACCTGTACCGTTCCATTTTTGAAGAGCCCTTCGTCCGTCAGGGCGATTTCCGGATTTCTGTCTATGACATCCTGTTCCTGACTGGCCTGTTCTTCGTCTTCCGTTACTTGAACAAGGCCATCCACACCCTGTGGCAGGCCTACAAATACCGCCGTTTCATGCGTAAGAACAACCGGAAGACGGTACGTAACGACGAAGTGAACCTGGCACTGGGCAACAGCCTTATCAGCGTGTTCATCTGGTTTGTATATATAGACATCTTTATCGTTACGCTGAATATCCCCACCAATTCGCTGGGCTTGATTGCCGGCGGTCTGTCGGCCGGTATCGGTCTGGCCCTCAAGGATATCCTGAACAACTTCATCTACGGTATCCAGCTCATGGGCGGCCGTCTGCGGGTTGGGGACTGGATAGACTGCGACGGCGTCCGGGGTAAGGTGGTGGACATCAACTACCAGACCACCCTGGTAGAGACGCTCTTCGGCACCCAGGTGGCCTTCCTGAACGCATCCCTCTTCGGCAAGAACTTCACCAACCTCACCCGTAATAATGCATATGAGCTCACCATCATCAAGGTGGGCGTGGCCTACGGCACCGACTTCCAAAAGGTGCGGGAAGCGCTGGAGAAAGGACTGGAGGTGCTCAAGACCAAGGACAAGTTCGGCCGTGATATCGTGGAACCTACTTACGGGCATTATATCCGTTTTGACGACTTCGGTGACAGCTCCGTGAATGTGGCGGTGCGGCAGTACGTACTGGTGTCGGAGCAAATTGAATACCGGTATCAGTGCAAGGAGCTCATCTATAAGATTCTGGCCGAAAACGGCATCACCATCCCGTTCCCGCAGCGCGATGTGCATATGATTAATGACAATAAATAAAACTAAGTGCTATGAGTATCAGATTCAAAAACAAATCGGACATTTTTAACATCGTGGTCACCGCCGTGGCCGCGCTTCTCTCCGTGGGAATCATGCTGTACGGAGTATGGCATTTCGGCCTGCAGAATGCCTGGCCGGAGCTGGTCCTGAACCTGTTCTACATTGCCTGTGTGGTCATGGTGTGGATGTACTTCCTGGGCGGCCGCATCACCACCAAGCAGTTCAACTACTGGTGTACTGTATGTGTGGGCATCACGGTTTTGCTGCGGGACGTCATCTTCTCGCCGCACCTGGCCTATTACCCCATCCAGAAGGCCTGCCTGGTGCTCTCCGTGGTGCTGCTCATGCTGCTCACCTATTTCTATGGCCGCAAGAACTGGAAGAGCTATACAAAGAGTAACCTGTGGCTCATCTTTGTGGTGGATATGCTCATCGCCCTGCTGTATAACATAGATATTGTGCTGGAACCCACCGATGAGTTTACCAGTTATATGCTGGTGGAAATCTGGATCCGTCCTACCATCACCTACGGCCTGGTGGCCTGTTTTGTAAAGGAAACGAAAGAGTAACCAATAATAAACTAATACCATGAAAGCTGACCACATCATTAAGAATGCAAAGATCTTTACGTCAAACGCTAAGGCCCCGCAGGCAACTGCCCTCGCTGTAAAGGAGGGAAAGTTTATATATGTGGGCGACGAAGCCGGCCTGAAGGACTATGAAGGCCCCGTCACCGACCTGGGCGGCAAGTTCATCATGCCCGGCATCATTGACAGCCACGTCCATGTAACCATTCCTGTCGCGTTTGACTACGCCGATCTGGGTGTCCGTTTCGAACCCGACGGAAAGAAGGGCGCCATCGATTTTATGGCGGCCTACGTCAAGGAACATCCCGGCCAGAAATCTTACCGTTTCCTGCTGGAGCGCCACTACCTCAACGGGGAGGAAATCACCAAGGAAGACCTGGACGCCGTGTGCCCGGACAGCGAACTCATCCTCCTGGAAGGCGAGTGCCACAGCAACTGGGTGAACTCCAAGGTCCTGAAAAGGATGGGAATTTTCGACGATACGCCGGACCCCGTACCCGGACTGGCCTACTACGTGCGCAAGGACGGCCACGTGACCGGCAATTCCTTTGAAACCGCCAGCTGGCCCATCATCTTCGACGGTGTGAATGACCTTACGGAAGAGCAGATCAGGGCGTCTCTCCAGCGCTGGATAGATTTCTCCAAAAAAGCGGGCGTGAGTGCGGTCTTCGACGCCGGTTTCCCGGAGCACAACCCCGTCCATGAACGCATGTATGACATCCTGTGCAAAATGGATAAGGAAGGCAAGCTGCCTGTCTACATCGACGGAAGCTATGTGCTCACCCGTCCCAGCAAAATGCAGGAGGCCATCGAGGAAGTGAAGCGCTTCAACAAAAAATATAACTCGGAGCACCTGAAAGTACACACCCTTAAGATCTTCATGGACGGCACCCTGAAGATTGAAACCGCCGCACAGGTTACGCCTTACGTAGACACCGGCGTAACGGGCACCACGGCCTTCCAGCCCGCCCAGGTGGCCGAAATCCTCAAGGCCCTCAACGAGGCTAACCTCGATCTACACGTTCACACCGTGGGCGAGGCAGCATCCCGCGTGGTCCTGGACGGCGTGGAGCTGGCCAGGAAGGAGCTGGGAGACAAATACCACGTAAAGGTCACCTGCGCCCACCTGGAGGTGCAGGACGATGCCGACCTGGGCCGTTTTGCCAAGCTGGGCGTGTTCGCCAATTATACCCCCTGGTGGCATAACGGAGGCGGCCCGGGCGCATTGGAACAGATGCTTGGGGAGACGCGTTCCAGGAAGATGTACCGCTGCAAGACGGTCTGGAACACGGGCGCCCTTGTGGCCTGGTCCAGCGACAATGTGGCCGGCGGTGATTTCCTCACCTGGAGCCCTTATCTGGGTATGGAGATAGGTATGACCCGCACCATTTCGGAGAAGACCAATGTCCCGGCTTACTGCATAAGCCCTATTATGAATCCTCCGGCAGAGGAGAGGATGAGCAAGGAAGAGATGATCATCGGCTACACCATCAATGGTGCGAAGCAGCTGGGCATTGAGGCCTGCAAGGGCTCCATCGAGGCCGGCAAGGACGCCGACTTCCTGGTGTTCGAGGGCGACCTCCTGAAGGCCGACCCCGAAGGCTTCAGCCACAACAGCCCGGCCGAGGTATATATGGGCGGCAAGAAAATGAACTAAAGCTATGGGTAACAGAATTAGCGCAGACCTTGTGGTCTATGGAAAAATCTTCACTTCCGAAGATAATAAGATAGTAGAAGCATTTGCCGTGAAAGACGGCAAGTATGTCTATGTGGGCGACCGCAAAGGTGCCGAAGCCTTTATTGAAGAAGGCAAGACCGAGGTCATAGATTATTCTGGAAAAGGCCTTGTAATGCCTTCCTGCGGCAACGGTCACGCCCATTATTCGATAGGTGTCGCCCTGCCGATAGTAGGAACGGTGGCCATTGGAGCAACCCCGGAATCGTTCATAAAGGAAGTCGTCCCCGCCGCCGTCAAGAAGGCTAAAGAAACGGGAGCAAAGTCCGTCTTCGGCTTTGGCTGGAGCTACATTACCTTCAAGGATAATATGCCCACCCGTCAACAATTGGATGAGATCTGCAGCGAGATTCCCATTTACTTTGCCGACGACGAAGGCCACAAGGGCCTGGCCAATACCCTTTGCCTGGTGAAAGCCGGCATCATGGCGGCCGATGGCTCGGTGCTCAAAAAGGACAAGGATATCCGCGGCGGAGAGATTGTGATGGGTGCGGACGGTACTCCCACCGGTTTCCTGAAGGAACAGGCCGGCACCTACACCCGTTTCTGTCTGGACAATGAGAACCTCTATCCCGTTGACATTGCCAAAGTGGTGATCCCGCAGATTCAGGAGAAGATGCTCTCGGAAGGTTACACCATGTACATAGACGGTTGGGGTAACTATTTCAACAACAATAACTTCTTTAAGGCTGCACAGCAGCTCGACCAGGCCGGCGAAATGAATATGGTGTTGGGCCTTACCTACGAAGTGGAAAGTTGGATGAACGTAGACGAGGCTTTGAAAGGATCAGTAGACGTTCAGAAATACGCTACCAAGCACGTAAAGACAGGCTGGCTCAAACTCTTCATGGACGGAACCGTGGAAGGCAGCACCGGATATGTGGAACCGCTGTATCCCGACGGACATCAGGGCCTTGCCAACTGGACGGAAGAGGAACTGACGGATATTACCCGCAAGACCAATGCTAATGGTATCACCATGCATATCCACACAATGGGCAACAAGGCCGTCAAT
>CAJOIQ010000050.1 GCA_905234795.1 uncultured Bacteroidales bacterium
GCCGGATGGCGACGACCGCTCGCCTACAAAGATAAGACAGCGGTCTTGATTTTTATACAACGGGCCTAAAATCGACAGATTTTATATATATTTGTATTGTTAACCCGCATCGTTATGAAACGCACCGTCCTCTTACTGCTGTTACTGGTTTGTGCAACCCTTCCGGCCAGGGAAAAGATCCGTCTGGACCGGGGCTGGGAATTCGCCTTTGGCAATGCATCGTCCCAGGCGCTGGACTTTGGCTGCGGCACGGAGTATTTCACCTACCTCACCAAGGCGGCCTCCATCCACAACGAGGGCCCGTACAGCCCCAAGTTCGACAAAAGCAAGTGGCCGGCGCAGTGGAAAACCGTGGACCTGCCGCACGACTGGGTGGTGGACCTGCCCTATGCCCCGGAGGCCAGCCACAGCCACGGCTATAAGACAGTGGGCTGGAAGTACCCCGAGACCAGCGTAGGCTGGTACCGGAAAACATTCACCATTCCGGCCGACGACGAGGGAAAACACATCTGGGTGCGCTTCGACGGCATTTTCCGGGACGCCCGCATCTGGCTCAACGGCTTCTACCTGGGCCACGAGGCCAGCGGATACGCCACCCGCATCTACGACATCTCCGAATATCTCAACTACGGAGGAGAGAACCTGCTCACGGTAAGGGCCGATGCCTCCACGGAGGAAGGCTGGTTTTACGAGGGAGCCGGTATCTATCGGCACGTATGGCTGGAAAAGGCCGATCTCGTGCACGTGGCCCACTTCGGCACTTTTGTCCACAGCTGGGTGGACGCCCCGTATGACGTGGCCGATGTGAGCGTGGAGACCACCGTTCGCAACAGTAGTCCGGCGCCGGCCAAATACTTCCTGCACCATCAGCTTCTGGACGCGAATGGCGAGATTGTGGCGGTGGGCGGCACCGCACCCCGGGAAGTCCTGGCCAAGGCCAGTTCCCTCACCCTCACCAAGCTCACCGTGGTGAAACCCCATCTGTGGAGCCCCTCGGACCCTTATCTGTATACGGTGGTAACCGAAGTGATGGCCGATGGAAAGACGCTGGATACCTACCGGACCCGAATCGGCATCAGGAACGCCCGCTTTGACCCCGACCAAGGCTTCCTGCTCAATGGTGAACGCCTGGAAATCAAGGGCGTGAACATGCACCAGGATCATCCCGGCGTGGGCTCCGGCATTCCCGATGCCCTGCAGGTGTACCGCCTGGAGCAGCTCAAGAAACTGGGCGCCAACGCCTACCGTTCCAGCCACAATCCCATGACACCCGAGATGTTGGACGCCTGCGACAGTCTGGGCATCCTGGTGATGGAGGAGAACCGCCTGATGGGCGTGAACGAGGAGCACATCCGCCTGCTGCAGCGCATGATTGAGCGGGACCGCAACCACCCCAGCATCATCCTCTGGAGCGTGGGCAACGAGGAATGGGGCATCGAGTGGAACGACAAAGGCCGCAAAATAGCCGAATCCATGCGGGAATACTGCCATCGGGCCGATCCTTTCCGCCCCATGGCCGTGGCCACCAGTTCCGGCCCCAATATCGTGATTCCCGCCGATGTGGCCGGATACAATTACATGATGCAGAACCCCATCGACAAGCACCGGGAGGATTACCCGCAGCGCTGTGCCGTGGGCTCCGAGGAAACCACCGGCTGTGGCACCCGCGGGGTGTACTATGCCACCGAAGGCCGGATGCCGGCCCTCAACCGGAGCGCCGATACCGACGGTAAGCTGAACCGCATAGAACGCGGCTGGCAGTTCTATGCCCAGCGTCCCTGGCTGGGCGGCCTGTTCTTCTGGACCGGCTTCGACTACCGCGGAGAGCCCAATCCGCTGCAGTATCCCGCTACGGGCAGCCAGTTCGGTATTCTGGACTACTGCGGTTTCCCCAAGGACGAGGCCTGGTACCTGAAGTCCTGGTGGACCAATGAACCGGTGCTGCATATCCTGCCCCACTGGAACCTCCCGGGACACGAGGGCGAGAAAGTAAGCGTTTGGGTATACAGCAATTGCGACGAAGTGGAGCTTCTGGTAAACGGGCGCTCGCTGGGCCGCCGGAAGATGCCTGTGGGCGGCCACCTGGAATGGGACGCCGTGTACAAACCGGGCAAAGTGGTGGCCAGGGGGTACAAGAACAAAAAGCGCGTGCTTACGGAGACCGTTTACACCACCGGACCCGCTGCCAAGATCTCCATTGAGGCCGAAACCATCGGCGATGTCACCATCTGCAACGTGAGCCTGCAGGACGCCAGGGGCCGCTTTGTCCCCGACGCCTGCGTGCCGCTGGAGCTTTCCGTAGACGGTGACGTGCGCATCCTGGGCGTGGGCAACGGCGACTCCGCCTTCCGGGCGCAGGAGCGGCCCGCCGATCCATCGGCCCGCCACTTCCAGGTAGATTCCTTCAACGGTCTGGCACAGGTGCTGCTCCAGGGCAGCGGTACCCTCACCGTTTCGGCCGAAGGCCTGACACCAGCTTCCATAAATAACATTTGAACAGGGCGGAAAAAGGATGGACATGTGGATAACGACGTTTCTGGTGCGGTGTGCTATCTTTGTGGCAACCAAACACTAACATCGTTATGAAACACAGAGTATTCCTTTTCCTCATTCCTGTCATGGTGATTGCTGCGGCATGCTGCGGCGGCAATCAGGCCCAGGACGGCCAGCGTCTCTTTGTGGGTGACGACATTGCCATCACTCAAACCCAGTACGGCAAGGTCCAGGGTTATATCCTGGACGACGTGTACACCTATCTGGGCATCCCTTACGGCGCTTCCACCGCGGGTGCAAACCGCTTCATGCCTCCTCAGGAGCCGGCCAGCTGGGAGGGTGTACGCCCCGCCATGTTCTATGGCAACGACGCTCCCCAGGCCCATCAGGACAAATGGAAAAACAATTCCAGCACCTTCACGGACCACTGGAACTATTACGACTACAGCGAGGACTGCCTCAACCTGAACGTGTGGACTCCGGCTCCCGATGCCAAGAAGCGTCCGGTGCTGGTGTGGATGCACGGCGGCGGCTTCGCAGCCGGCAACAGCATCGAGCAGGACGGCTACCACGGCGCCAACCTGGCCCGCAGCGGTGATATCGTGTTCGTTTCCGTGAACCACCGTCTCAACGTCTTCGGCTTCTCCGACCTCTCTGCCGCAGGCCCCGAATTTGCCAAGTCCGGCAACGTGGGTGTCCTTGACCTGGTGGCTGCCCTCAAGTGGGTACACAATAATATCGAGAACTTTGGCGGAGATCCCGGCAACGTGACCATCATGGGTCAGAGCGGCGGCGGCGCCAAAGTGTGCGACGTGCTGGCCATGCCCTCCTCCAAGGGCCTGGTACACAAGGTGGTAGGCCTCTCCGGCAACGCCATCACTGCGGCCGATCCCGTGGCCTCCAAGGCCCTGGGCGCCGCCATCCTCAAGAAAGTGGGCGGCAATGTGAAGAAGCTGCAGGAAATGCCCTGGGAAGAGTATTACGCCCTGGCTAACGGCGTGGCTGCCGAGATTGGAGCCGGCGGCATGATGGGCGGTTTCGCTCCCATCTCCGACGGAGAAGTGCTCCCCAAGGACTTCTTTGCCGACAAGAACGCCGCATCGGCCCAGGTCCCCCTGATGCTGTGCACCACCACCTCCGAGTTCGCCCTGAGCAAGGAGAATCCCACGCTGGAAGCCATCAGCTTCGAAGACGCCGTGGCTATGGTGCGTGACAACTTCGGCCAGCCCAAGGCCGAGGAAGCCCTGAAAGCCCTCCAGAAAGCTTTCCCCAATAAGAAACCCATCGAGCTCATCAACATGATGGTGGCCCAGCGCACCAGCGTGCTGGCAACGGCCGACGCCAAGTATGCCCAGGGCGGCGCCCCGGTCTACCTGGCCTGGTTCGACTACAACGCTCCCCTCTTCGGCGGCCGTATCCGCGCCTTCCATTGCGCCGATATCTGCTACTGGTTCAAGAATACGGACCTGATGGTTACCCACACCGGCGGCGGTGCCGAGCCCCGTGGCGTGAGCGACCAGATGTCCGAGGCTCTCCTGGCCTTCATGCGCACCGGCAACCCCAATTGCAAAGCCATCCCGCAGTGGCCCGCCTATACCCCAGAGGATGCCGCTACCATGATCTTCGACGTTAAGAGCCAGGTGCTCAACGCCCCGGACCGCGAGTTCCTCTCCCTGGTAGAGCCCTTCAACCCCTTCCGCATGATGATGCGTCCTGCTCCTACTAAGAAATAAGGCCGGAAAAAGGGAAAATTATTAGCAAAATCGTTAAGTCTTGTTTATATTTGTAATATGAACAAGACTTTTCGTGCATATTTAGCAGCCATGCTCACAGTGGTGCTGTGGGCCATGTCCTACATCTGGGCCGACCGCCTGCTGGAGGCGAATATCCCCGTTGAATTCTTTGTCCCGGTACGCATCCTCATGGCCGGGCTGCTGCTTTTACTCATCAATATCATCACGCGCCAGCACATGCGCATCCGCAGGCAGGATATCCTGAAATTCTGCCTGCTGGCGCTGTGTATGCCCTTTATTTATTTTGTGGCCGAGACCTATGGCCTGGACTTCACGGAGTCTCCCACCATCACGTCGCTCATCATTGCCACCAATCCGCTCTTTGCCATGGCGGCAGGCCTCCTTATCTTTAAGGAGAACTTCAGCAAGCTGAATATCCTGGGCGTGTTCATCACCCTGGCCGGCCTTTGGCTGGTTACGTTCTCCCGCACCAGCACTGGACCCATGTTCTGGCTGGGAATCGGCATCCTGTTCATCGCCGTCATCTCCGAAGTGAGCCAGATTTCCTTCACCAAGTCTTTGTCGGCCCACTACAGCCCTTCGGTGATTGTGATGTACCAGTTCCTCTTTGGCGCAGTGCTGTTTGCCCCCCTGTTCTTCACCAAGGGTCTGAATCACTTTGATGCGCAGCTCTATTTGAGTTGGAAAGTGCTGTATCCCACCCTGGCGCTGGCACTCCTATGCAGTGCCACGGCCTTTACCAGCTGGGCCTATGCCATCGGCAAGCTGGGTGTGGCCCGCACCAGCGTATTCCTGGCCGTGGTGCCGCTGGTGACGGCGGTGCTGGCCTTCCTGTTGGGAGAAGAAACGCTGAGCGCCCTTCAGTGGGGCGGACTGGCAATAGGGATGGTGGGCATCTACCTTACCCAGCTGCAGGCTAGGCAATAGCTATTTGCAAAGCATAATATCCAGAATCATTTTGTCGGTGGTCTTCATGCCCGCCGACCCGATGGTTCCGATATTCCGGATGGTCTTCTCCACGTCATCCTCGATGATTCCGTCCGTAGAGGGGATGCAGGTGCCGCGCAGGGCCAGGACGGCCGACTGAACCGCACAGGAAACACCGGAAGCCACTTTCATGGCACAGCCCACCTTGGCGCCGTCGCACACCATGCCCGTGATGTTGCCGGCCATGTTCTTGATGGCGGCGCAAACCTCCGGATAACCGCCGCCCTGCAGATACACAATACCGCAGGCGCTGCCCGTAGAAGCCACTACACAGCCGCAAAGGGCGCTCAGCTTGCCCAGATAATGCTTGATATGGATAGCCACCAGATTGCTTAAGATAAGGGCTCTGGAAAGGCGCTGGTCGTCTACCTTATATTTTACGGCATAGGCAATGACGGGCATGCTCACGGTGATGCCCTGGTTGCCGCTGCCGCTGTTGGACATGGCGGGCAGGGTGCAGCCGGCCATACGGGCGTCGGACGCCGCGGCTGTCATCCCCATGGCATAGCTCAGGAAATCGTCCCCGAAAACTTCCTTCTGGTTTTCCCGGATGGTTTTGCCCACCTGCAGGCCGTAATTGCCGATGAGGCCTTCCACGGCCAGGGCCCAGTTGAGGGTGCGGTCTCCCAGGATGAAAGAAATATCCTCATAGGGAGCCGTACAGGCAAAGTCGAAGATATCCTTTACATTGAGGTCGTATTCCACCTCTTTGGTCCCCTCCTGCACCGCCGCGCCGCTCTCGGAGGACATCAGAATCTTGTCGGCAAAACTGGTTTCCACAATGCGGTCGTGGTCGTCTTCAATCACGGCGTAGGCATGCGGATCGACTTCGGCACTGGCCACAGCCTTACCGTCCACGGTGACGGTAGCCTTGACGTACAACAGATGCTCCGTGTCGGCCACTTCGATATGCACCTTTCCGTCGGCAACCAGCCGTTTGGCACGTTCCACCGCCTGGGGCGTCAGACCTTTGAGCACCTCCAGACCACGGGCCGATTCCCCACATACGGCACCCAGTGCCGCTGCCACGGGGAGTCCCACCATGCCGGTTCCGGGAATGCCCACGCCCATCCCGTTTTTGAGGATGTTGCCGCTCACGGCGATGTCCAGGCGAAGGTCGGCCTGTAAACGCCAGGCTCCCTCACAAGCACAGTTTTCGCCGATGATTTCCACAGCCTTGGCCACGGCCAGGGCCACGGCAATGGGTTCCGTACAGCCCAGTGCCGGTTTCACCTCCCGCTTGATAAGCGCAATGATATCTTCATTCTTCATAGTTATCACAAAGATAACTGAAAAAACACTATTTATCAAGGCAGGGGGTTTGGGGGGTACGCCCCCCAATCTGTCGAAGACATGGGGTCACAAAAAAAGACAGCGTCTTGCTGTCTTTTTTTGTGGCCCCACGGGGATTTGAACCCAGGACCAACGGATTATGAGTCCGCTGCTCTAACCGCTGAGCTATGGGGCCAAGAAAGCAGTCCTGTAACGGACTGCTTTACAGAAGTTTAGGTTTTGTCAACCTCACACCTTGATCTCGACCTCAACGCCGGAGGGAAGCTCGAGCTTCATGAGAGCGTCTACGGTCTTGGCGTTGGACTCGTCGATGTCGATCAGACGAACATAGGAGTCCAGCTCGAACTGCTCGCGGCTCTTCTTGTTCACGAAGGTGGAGCGGTTCACAGTGAAGATTTTCTTGTTGGTGGGAAGCGGAATGGGACCTACTACCTTTGCACCCGTTGCCTTCACTGTATCGACGATCTTGGCGGCGGACTTGTCCACCAGCATGTGATCGAAGGATTTCAGCTTGATTCTGATTTTCTGGCTCATATCAATTACTTTTTTACTTTTTGCTAAATCTTTACTCGTCGTCAACTACACGGTAACCGCTCTTCTCCACGATGTCCTTGGCCAGGTTGGCAGGGACCTCGGCGTAGTGGTCGAAGGTCATGGTGCTGGTGGCGCGTCCGGAGGACAGCGTACGCAGCACGGTAACGTAACCGAACTGCTCCGAGAGCGGAACGAATGCTTTGACGATGCGTGCTCCATTGGCGGTGGAGTCCATAGCCACAATCTGGCCGCGGCGGCGGTTCAGGTCTCCCACAATGTCACCCATGTAATCCTCGGGGGTAACAACCTCCAGGCTCATGATAGGTTCCATCAGTACCGGATGGCACTTGGGGCAGGCGTGACGGAAAGCCATGCGGGCAGCCAACTCGAAGGAGAGTTGGTCGGAGTCTACCGGGTGGTAGCTGCCGTCGATGACTTCCACCTTCAGGGAAGGCACCTCGTAACCGGCGAGAACGCCGTTGGCCATCGCGGACTGGAAGCCCTTCTCGATGCACGGGATGAATTCCTTGGGGATGTTGCCACCCTTGACCGAATTGATGAACTGCAGACCCTGCGCGCCTTCATCGGCAGGAGAGACGTTAACGATGATGTCGGCGAACTTACCGCGACCACCCGTCTGCTTCTTGAAGACCTCACGCAGCTGGAAGCTGGTGGTGATGGCCTCCTTGTAGTTCACCTGAGGGGCACCCTGGTTGATGTCCACGCCGAATTCGCGGCGCAGACGGTCCACGATGATGTCCAGATGGAGCTCGCCCATACCGCTGATGACGGTCTGGCCGGTCTCGTGGTCACTCTTCACCGTGAAAGTGGGATCTTCCTCGGCCAGCTTGGCCAGGGCGATTCCCAGCTTGTCCAGATCTTTCTGGGTCTTGGGCTCCACGGCAATACCGATCACGGGATCCGGGAACTCCATGGTCTCCAGGGTGATGGGCTTCTCTTCCAGGCACACGGTATCACCGGTGCGCAGGTCCTTGAAACCCACTGCCGCGCAGATGTCACCGGCCTCCACGAACTCGATGGGGTTCTGGTGGTTGGAGTGCATCTGGTACAGGCGGGCTACACGCTCTTTCTTGCCGGTGCGGGTATTGTACACGTAAGAACCGGCATCCAGACGGCCGCTGTAGGCGCGCAGGAAAGCAAGACGGCCCACGAACGGATCCGTGGCAATCTTGAATACCAGGGCGCAGAACGGAGCGTCGGCGCTGGGCTCACGGGTGATTTCGTCACCGGTGCGGGGGTTGGTTCCCTTCACGGCTCCCTTGTCCAGAGGAGAAGGCAGATACCGCATAACGGCATCCAGGAGGAACTGTACGCCCTTGTTCTTGAAGGAAGAACCGCAGCAGGCAGGGACAATCTGCATGGAGATGTGATTTCCTCCTTGGTAAGGGAGTCGGGATCCTCGAAATACTTCTCCATCAGGTTCTCATCGCACTCGGCGGCAGTCTCAAGGAGAATGTCTCTCCAGCGGGCTGCTTCTCCCTTGAGGTCGGCAGGAATCTCGCCTTCCTTGTAGTTGACGAGTTCCTCGGAGCCGTCGTAGAAGATGGCTTTCATGTCGATGAGGTCCACGATGCCGTCGAACTTGTCTTCGGCGCCGATGGGGAGGCAGATGGGAACGGCGGTGGCACCGAGTTTGGTCTTGATTTCCTCAACGCAAGCGAGGAAATCGGCACCAACGCGGTCCATCTTGTTCACATACGCGATCTTAGGCACGCCGTACTTGTCGGCCTGACGCCATACGGTCTCACTCTGAGGCTGTACGCGACCCACGGCACAGAAAGTGGCCACGGTGCCATCCAGCACGCGCAGGCTGCGCTCTACCTCTACGGTAAAGTCCACGTGTCCGGGAGTGTCGATCAGGTTAATCTGGTAGGTATCCCCGTTGTAGTGCCAGAAGGCGGTGGTGGCGGCAGAAGTGATGGTGATACCTCTCTCCTGCTCCTGGACCATCCAGTCCATGGTGGCAGCTCCTTCGTGGACCTCCCCGATCTTGTGCGTTTTCCCGGTGTAGAACAGGATGCGTTCGGATGTGGTGGTCTTACCGGCATCGATGTGGGCCATGATGCCGATATTGCGTGTGAAATTAAGATCTCTCTTTGCCATTTAGCATGCAGTTTAGAAACGGAAGTGTGCAAAGGCCTTGTTAGCCTCGGCCATTCTGTGCATATCTTCTTTGCGCTTGAATGCACCACCCTCGTTGTTGTATGCGGCAACGATTTCGGCGCACAGCTTTTCTGCCATCGAGTGACCGGAACGCTTGCGGGCGAACTGGATCAGGTTCTTCATGGCAACGGAGACTTTCCGTTCCGGACGTAACTCGGTGGGCACCTGGAAGTTTGCGCCACCGATACGACGGGACTTAACCTCGATCTGAGGGGTCACGTTCTCCAGTGCGGTCTTCCAAATATCCAGAGGAGCCTTGTCAGAATCTTTCATCTTCTCGCCCACCATGTCGATGGCATCATAAAAGATAGAATACGCGATACTCTTCTTCCCCTGCAGCATAAGATTGTTCACGAAACGGGTAACTTCCACATCGTGAAACTTAGGATCAGGAAGTAGAATCCTC
>CAJOIQ010000051.1 GCA_905234795.1 uncultured Bacteroidales bacterium
TCAAATGTAACGCAAAAGTAAAGCAAATGTAACATTTCGTTTTGCGGGCCCGCCGGGGTTATAGGCCCTCTAACTCTTTCATTTTCATCGGGGTTACACTCTTACACCCTCTCTCTGGAATTGTCGCATTTCGTTTTTACCCCCGTATGCGGGGACTACGACGACTGCACCAAGCTCCTGGGTGCCCCCTTCTTCGAGGAAGTGCGGCAGGAGATGGAAGGATATGTGAACTTCCTGCAGATAGATTCCGATACCGCCGGGCTCCGTTTCTACGACGAAGGCATGCTCAACCTCCTGTACAAGCCCGCCGATTTAGCGGCCGGCAAGTGGAAGCTGGTGAAAGGGTATATGACATCGTGCTAAAAAAAGAGCCCCGCGGGGCTCTTTTTTATTTAATAAACTCGTGGGAAGCGGTCATGGCCTTGGGATCCAGGGCCTCGTCCAGCTTTTCCTTGGTCATGAGGCCGTGCTCCAGCACCAGGTCGTAGACGCTGCGGCCGGTTTCCAGGGCCTCCTTGGCCACCTTGGTGGAATTCTTATAGCCGATGTAGGGGTTGAGGGCGGTGACAATGCCGATGGAATTCTTCACCATTTCATAGCAATGATCGGCGTTCACGGTGATGCCGTTGACGCACTTTTCCCGCAGGGTGTTCATCACGTTGATGAGCCAGGTCTGGCTTTCCAGGATGCACTGGGCAATCACGGGCTCCATCACGTTCAGCTGCAGCTGACCGGCTTCGGCGGCGAAGCAAACGGCGGTGTCGTTGCCGATGACCTTGAAGCACACCTGGTTGGTGACCTCGGGGATGACGGGGTTCACCTTGCCGGGCATGATGGAGGAGCCGGGTGCCATGGCAGGGAGGTTAATTTCGTGCAGGCCGCAGCGGGGACCGGAAGCCATCAGGCGGAGGTCATTGCAAATCTTGGAGAGTTTCACGGCCAGGCGTTTAAGGGCGGCGGAATAGCTCACGTAGGCGCCGGTATCGGGCGTAGCTTCCACAAGGTCGGGAGCCTTTTCGAAGGTGTCACCGGAGAACTCGCTCATGCGCTTGGTGCACAGCTCGGCAAATCCGGGAACGGCGTTCAGACCGGTGCCGATGGCGGTGCCGCCCATGTTGATTTCCTTGAGAAGGACGGCATTGCGGTCCAGGTTGGCAATCTCCTCTTCCAGGTTGTTGGCAAAGGCGTTGAACTCCTGGCCGGATGTCATGGGAACGGCATCCTGCAGCTGGGTACGGCCCATCTTGATGATGTCCTTGAATTCCTCACCCTTGGCACGGAAGGAAGCGATGAGTTCCTTCAGGGCAGCTTCCAGATGACGGTTCATGCGGAAGAACGTGTAACGGAAAGCGCTGGGGTAGGCGTCGTTGGTGCTCTGGGCACAGTTCACGTGGTCATTGGGGGAGCAGTACTGATACTCGCCTTTCTTGTGGCCCATCAGTTCCAGGGCGCGGTTGGCGATTACCTCGTTGGCATTCATATTCACCGAGGTACCGGCGCCGCCCTGCATCATATCCACCGGGAACTGGTCCCACAGCTTGCCGTTTACAATCTCCTTGCAGGCGGCGATGATGGCATCGGCAATGTGCTTGTCCAGCGCGCCCAGCTCGGCATTGGCGCTGGCGGCGGCCATCTTCACGTAGGCCATGGCAATGATGTACTCCGGATAGTCGTACATATGCGTGGTGGAAATCTTGTAATTGTTGATAGCCCGCTGGGTTTGTACGCCGTAGTAGGCATCAATGGGAACCTGCAGTTCCCCGATGAGGTCGCTCTCGACCCTGAATTTGGTTTCTGCCATAGTGTTTATTATAGGTTTTTTGTTTGTTCTCAAACAATCATACAAATGTACGGAATAATCTCCAACAAAAAAAGTTTGGGTTTTTCCTTAAGCTCTATAGGTTTTCCAATTTGCTATGTATTTATTAACGTTATGATAATCAATATGTTATACGATTTCCTCCCGGCGTTTTGGGATGGGGCAAATTGCATAAATAATTATTAATCAAATTGTTATCAAAAACACCTGCCCCATTCAGAGCGAAGCGACAGGGCCTGCAGGCTCGCACCGCCTCTTCTGAGGCGGCGGGGGGTAACGTAGGCTAATGCCCGCAGGGCATCGCTGCAGTTCAACGAAAAAAGCTCCCAGACGGGAGCTTTTGAGGTTGAACTGCAGCGATTCGAACGCTGACTGAGGGAACCAAAATCCCTAGTGCTACCATTACACCACAGTTCAATACCGGGCTGCAAAGATACAACTTTTTCCTTATATCAGAACAGCGTAGGATGATTTTCTTCCAGTTCGGAAAGAATCTTGCTCATGATGGCTTCCCGGAAGAGGGTTGCCTTGGCGTGCACCTTGAAGCGGGAGCAGTACTCGTCGATGGCGGCCATCTCGCTGTCGTTGAAATACAGGACGTGACGGTTTTTGCGCAGGAGCAGGGCTTTCTGCTTCTCCAGATAGGCGGGGTCTACGCCGGGTATGCGTTTTTTTCGGGCCATAGGATTCTTCGATATACTCAGAATGACAGAGATACGTAGCGGTGCTGCACAACGCCCTTCTTGTCCAGTTGGATCACAAAGGGCATGGCCGATAAATCAAAGGTGTCCAGCAGTTGCTGCGCCTGGCTGGGATAATCGGTGAGCAGGGCGTCCATGTCCACCAGCAGCACTTTTGCCGGGTAATTCCGGGCCACCAGGGCATCCACGGCGGCCAGGGTTTCCTTGCAGGAAGAGCAGCCGCTGGTGTAGAACACCACATAGCCTGGCTTACCCTTCAAATCGGTGAGGCGATAATCTCCTTCCATGGTTCCCTTCCGGAACAGGCAGGGTTTCTGGCGCAGCACGCCGTGCACGGTGATATCCGGCACCACGGAGCCCACGGGGGTACGGGAGGCCAGTTCCACCAGCATCTCTCCCAGGGAAACCACCTGGGCCTTGTCATCGGCCGTATTCCAGACATCGGGCAGGCCGGCGATATACTTCTCCACAAAGGGGATGCAGGCGTCCCGGTATACTTCTTCCCGGCGGGAGGAGAGGTAGTACAGCAGGTCTCCGGATATCTGCTTGAAGGAATCCAGGTCCCCTTCCCCAAAGGTGCGGGCAGCCAGATAGTCGGCCACGTCCATGATGTGGCGGGTGCTCAGGGAATCGGCATATACGCCGAAGAGCTGGCTGTAGCGGGCCATTTGTCCGGCTTCACCATAGACATACTGATCGGCGGAGAACTGCTGGTTCAGGAGGATTCGAAGAGCCGGAGTATCCAGCCCGCGGCCCAGGATGACGCCGTCGGGGCCCACCAGGAAGAGTCCCGGGGTCTTGAGGACGCCGTACAGGCGCTGCCAGTCGGAATCCATTTCGGGGTCCCACACATGGGTGACACCGGGGAAATCGGCACGGTAGGCGGCCCAGGCGTTGGCATCGGCGCCTACATAAATGGCAAAAACTTTCAGGTCATACTCCCCGGATTCTACCAGGCGTTTGAGGCGCGGGGTCTCCAGTTTGCAGGTGGTGCAGCCGGTGTCGTAGAAATACAGCGCGCTGTAGGTCTTTTTGGCGGGGACATCTACGGGTTCACCCTCGGGATCCTTGAGCGTGAGCTTGGGTGCCGGCATGCCGATGAGGGAGGATTTGTTGAATTCGGCAAAAACCTGGGCGTTGAGCAGGTCCTGGTCCGACGCCATGGGAACGGCGCCGGTGAGGAACCATTTCCGGGCTACGTGAACGGCTACGGCATCGTCTCCCATGATGTGGGATTCCAGATAATGCCGATAGATTTTGAGAGCTACATACTGGCGCACCAGGGAATCCTGGCAGGATTCGATGAGGAAATCGCATTCGGCGCTTTGTACGGCGGCGTTTTCCCCGGCCAGCGCAGTGAAATACTCCTCCAGCTTGGCACCCAGTTCCGGATACGGTTCCTGGGCCCTAAGACTAAAAGCAAAAGCGCACAGCAGCGCCGTCAGAATCCATTTTTTCATAGTTGTACGCCTTCTGGAATGAATGCCGAATAGTCTCCTCCGTGCTTGAGGATATCCCGCACGGCCGAAGAAGAGATGTGTGCGAACTCCTGGGCGGTGGGGATGATGATGGTCTCGATGTCGGGGACCAGCCGGCGGTTGGCATCGGCTATGGAACGCTCGGTCTCGAAGTCTATCATGTTGCGCACGCCCCTCACAATATGATGGATGCCCAGCTCCCGGCAGGTATCGATGGTGAGGTTGCTGTACTGGATGATGCTCACCCCTTCCATGCCTTCTGTTGCCTGACGGATGATGCTCAGGCGTTTGTCCATGTCGAAGAAGCCGCGTTTGTCCTGGTTGATACCCACGGCCACCACTACCTCGTCAAACATGGTGAGGGCACGTTTGAGAATGTTCAGATGACCGGCCGTAAACGGGTCGAAGGAGCCGGGGAAGAGCGCTACATGTTTCATAACTGCCAGTTTATAGGAGTTTTACCCTCTTGAGCGAGGATTTGGTTGGTCTTGGAAAAGTGCCGGCAGCCGAAGAAGGCTCCGCCGGCCAGCGGCGAAGGGTGGGCGGCCGTGAGCACATGGTGCCGGGAAGTGTCGATGAGGGCGGCCTTGGCTTTGGCGAAGTTGCCCCACAGCAGGAAGACAATGCCTTCACAATGGGCCGATAAATAATGGATGACGGCGTCAGTGAATTCCTCCCAGCCGATGCCCCGGTGCGACGCCGCGCGGCCCGCTTCCACCGTGAGGATGCTGTTCAGGAGCAGTACGCCCTGCCGGGCCCAGGCTTCCAGGTTGGGACGTCCGCTCATACGGATGCCCAGGTCTGTCTCGATTTCCTTGAAGATGTTCTTGAGGGACGGGGGAGTACGTACGCCGTCGGGCACGCTGAAGGACAGGCCCATGGCCTCTCCGGGGTTATGATAGGGGTCCTGCCCCAGGATGACCACCTTCACCTGGTCCACGGGCGTAAGGTCGAACGCGCGGAAAATCTGGCTTCCGGGCGGGTAGATCACCTTTCCGGCGCCCTTTTCCTGATGCAGAAAGCGCACCAGCGATGCGAAATACGGTTTTTCGAATTCGCCCGCGAGTGCGGCTTTCCAAGATGATTCTATCTTTACGTCCATTGCTGCCCCCTATTATCCCCCGCGGCCTCCGGCCGGCCACCCTGCAGGGCGGCTGTGTCGTAACTATCAAAAGATATAGTCGATAACATCGGAGATACTATTTACATAGACAAAGATAAGACCTTTTATGTAAATATCCTTGATGTCCTCTACATCTTTTCTGTTTTCTTCCGAAATGACAATGGTGTGCACCCCGGCGCGTTTGGCGGCAAGGATCTTCTCCTTGATGCCGCCCACCGGCAGTACACGGCCGCGCAGGGTCATTTCTCCCGTCATGGCGATGCCGCTCTTGGGGGCGGTGCCGCGCAGGGCGCTCACCATGGAACTCACCATGGTGATACCGGCCGACGGACCGTCCTTGGGTACGGCACCCTCCGGTACGTGGAGGTGGATGTCCTTCTTCATGAAGGTCTCGGTATCCATTCCGGCCAGGGAGGGGTGGGCCTTGATGTACTGCCAGGCAATCTGGGCGCTTTCCTTCATCACGTCTCCCAGGTTGCCGGTCATGGACAGGTTGCCCTTTCCGTCGCTCACCTGACTCTCTACAAAGAGGACTTCGCCTCCCATTTCGGTCCAGGCCAGGCCGGTGACCACGCCCACGCCCTCGTTGCCTTTCACGTCGTCGTGGAAGGAGGTGGGGAGACCCAGGTATTCGCGCAGGTGCCCCGGTTCAATCACGCGGGGGAATTCCTGCCCCAGGGCCATCTTCTTGGCGGTGACGCGGGCAACCTTGGCAATCTGTTTCTCCAGGGTGCGCACGCCGCTCTCGTGGGTATATTCTTCCACAATATGCTGCAGGGCGTCGTCGGAGAAGGAGAGTTCGTCGGCCTTGAGCCCATGCTCCATGAGTTGTTTGGGTACCAGGTACTTATGGGCGATCTGCAGTTTTTCCTCGGCCAGATAACCGCTCACGTTGATCATCTCCATGCGGTCCTTGAGGGCCGGCTGGATGGTGCCGATACCGTTGGCCGTGGTGATGAACAGCACGTTGGACAGGTCATAGTCGATGTCCAGGTAATTGTCGTGGAAGGTGTTGTTCTGCTCCGGGTCCAGGGCTTCCAAAAGGGCGCTGGAAGGGTCTCCCTTGAAGTCACTGGCCAGCTTGTCAATCTCGTCCAGGACAATCACGGGGTTGGAGGTGCCGGCGCGCTGGATGCCGCTGAGGATACGGCCGGGGAGGGCGCCCACGTAGGTTTTGCGGTGGCCGCGGATCTCGGCTTCGTCGTGCATGCCGCCCAGCGAAATGCGGATATATTTACGTCCCAGGGCCCGTGCGATGGATTTGCCCAGGGAGGTCTTGCCCACGCCGGGAGGGCCCCACAGGCACAGGATGGGGGATTTCATGTTGCCCTTGAGCTTGAGCACGGCCAGGTATTCGATGATACGGTCCTTAACCTGCTCCAGGCCGAAGTGATCCTCGTCCAGCACTTCCTGGGCGTGCTGCAGGTCCAGGTTGTCGTCGGACATCTCACCCCAGGGGAGGTCCAGCATGAACTGGATGTAGGCGAACTGGATGCTGTAGTCCGGGGAAGTGGGATTGTACTTCTCCAGCTTGGCCATCTCTTTGTCGAAGATGGCGCGCACCTCCTTGGACCATTTCTTTTCATCGGCCCGGCGACGCATTTTCTCGAACTCCTCGCCTTCGTCCATGCCCAGTTCTTCCTGGATGGTGCGCAGCTGGTTGTTCAGGTAATATTCACGCTGCTGCTGGTCGATGTCGGTCTTGACCTTCTGGTTGATTTCCTGCTTGATTTGCAACAGCTGGGTCTGGGTGTCCAGCACTTTGAGGAGGGCCAGGCCACGCTCGTGGATATCGGTGATGGCCAGCAGCTGGGTGCGCTCCTGGAAGTTCTCCACCTCGATGGTGGTGGCGATGAAATTCACCAGGAAATGGAAGTTGTCGATGCTCTTGAGGGCGCCGATGGCTTCCTTGGGGGCAAAGGAGGAGGACTTCACGATAAGGGCGGCCTTCTCCTTGAGGGAATCTCCCAGCACGCGGAGTTCGCGTTCGTCGGCATCGGCCGGAAGGGATTCCTCCAGGAAGGTTACGTGCGCGGTAATATAAGGGTCATAGCTCACCACGCTGTCCATGTGGGCCAGGGAAGAGCCCTGCAGGATGGCCGTGACGGTGCCATCGGGCATTTCCAGCGTTTTGATGAGCTTGCAGACGGTGCCATATCGGCACAGATCATCCTCCACGGGATCTTCGATGGAGACATCCATCTGGGGGATGGCCACCAGCCATCCGTCCTTCTCTTCCACGTCACTTACCAGCTTGATGGACTTTTCCCTGCCAACCGTGACAGGAAACACGGTGCCGGGGAACATCACGGCATTGCGGAGGGCCAGTACGGGAAGTACCGGGGGCAGCTGGGACACGTCCACTTTCATGGAAGAGGCCTCTCCGATGACAGGCATTATATTCACTTCTACGCCCGCAGGGGCCGAAAAATCAAGGGATTGCTTCATACGCTCTGACAATTTGTCATGTTTAGGGTGCACTATGCACCATGGGCCTATATTGTCAATCTCTGTGCCAATGCCGGAATTTGACACTTTTTCAGTCTAACATTTTGAAATCTCAAAAATTAAGTCTAATTT
>CAJOIQ010000052.1 GCA_905234795.1 uncultured Bacteroidales bacterium
GCGGCAGCAAAATCGGCCCAAACGGGCAAAAACGCTGCCGCGTTGACAGCCAGAACGCACAGAATGGCATTTTTACGTCAACGTGGCAAAGGTGACGCCGCCTCGCATAACCAGGCTCGGCGGCTACGGCACGCCGCTCCGCCGGGCTCCGTGGAAGGGCCCGCTTCGCGGCGGCCGTCACCAACCCTTTTTTGCATCAATACCCATTATGAGCCCGGATGGCGCAGGTTCCCCCATCAAGTGGAGCAAGCTTCATTTTAGCCCCGGGGCCTGCGCCACTGTATTGCGTGTATGGCCGATTTGCGGCGCAGGCACCAGCATTATTTTGGAGCCTGCGCCATTTGTGCCCAGAGCCTGCGCCAAATAGCCCAGAGTCTGCGCCAGTTGGCACCCCAGGCAGGAGGGCAAATTGCATATTTGCCGAGATTTACGTATCTTCGCATACTTATGAAAGGAAAACAGATTTTTACCCTAATAACGGCGCTGGTGCTGATGGCATCGGCAGCCGCTCAGCCGGCCGGCCGCAAGGCCTGGAACGAAGGATGGACCTTTGCCAAGGACACCGTTACCCGCAGTGTGGACCTTCCGCACGACTGGGGTGTGGAGCAGCCCTTCCTCCAGGAGAATCCGGGAGAAACCGGCAAACTGGCCTGGTGGGGACAGGCAAGCTATACCAAGCTGCTGAATGTGACGCCCCGGGACCTGCAGAAGGACATGAGGCTGGAGGTGGACGGAGCCTTCTCCAACGCCAAGGTGTTTGTGAACGGTGAAGAAGCCGGAGGCTGGCCTTACGGCTATTCCTCCTGGTCCGTGGAACTTACTCCTTTCCTGCATGCCGGCACCAACATTGTGGAAATCACGCTGGACAACAAGCCGGAGAGTTCCCGCTGGTATCCCGGCGGCGGCATTTACCGCAATGTTTGGCTCACCACCACGGAAAAGACGTCCGTGGCGCATTGGGGCAGTTTCATTACCGTCGACGTGGAGGGCGACAATGCCCGTGTGACGCAGAAACTCACCATTAAGACCGACCAATTGCAGCAAGCTACTATCACCACCCTCATCGTTTATAAGGAGAGGCGGGAAGGAAAGACTGTGGAAGTGGTGGCGGCCGAAAGCCGAAGCGTGGAGCGCGTGTACGACGGACGGGAAGTGGTCCAGACCCTGGACTTGTCCGATGTGCGCCTGTGGAGCCCGGAAAAACCGCAGATGTATATAGCCCGTACCACCGTGGAAGCTGCCAACGGCAGCAAGGACGTATATGAGACTCCCTTCGGCATCCGCAGTGCCCGGTTCAAGGCCGACGGCTTTTACCTCAATGGCCAAAAGACCTTCCTCAAGGGCGTGTGCCTGCACCACGACGCCGGTGCACTGGGGGCTGCCTGGAGCGACGACGCCTGGGCGCGCCGCCTCACCATGCTCAAGAAGATGGGCTGCAATGCTATCCGAACCAGTCACAACCCGCCTGCGCCGGAGTTTCTGGACCTGTGCGACCGCATGGGCTTCCTGGTGATGGACGAACTCACGGATACCTGGACCTGGCCCAAGAAGGAAAACGGCTACGCCACCCTGTTCAATGAATGGGCCAAGAAAGACCTGGTGGCCATGATCCACCGGGACCGCAACCATCCCTCGGTGATTCTGTGGAGTATCGGCAACGAGTGCGGAGAACAGGGAGACAGCACCCGCTGGTGGATTCCCCAGATGCTCACGGAAATCTGCCACCGGGAGGATCCCACCCGCCTCACCACGTCCGGCAACGACAACCCCTGGGCTGCCTTCCAGCCCTATGCGGCCACCATCGACGTATACGGTTTCAATTACAAGCCCCACCTGTACAAGGAGTTTCTCCAGAAGCATCCCGGCCAGCCCTTCCTGGGCAGCGAAACCGCTTCCTGCATCTCTACGCGCGGCTATTACCGCTTCCCGGTAGAACAGGAAAAAGGCAAGGGCTGGGACATGGAAGCACCTTTCCAGGTAAGTTCCTATGACCTTTACGCTCCCGCCTGGGCCTCCAGCCCGGACTACGAATGGTCCTTCGAGGACGATGTCCCCGAGTGCGCCGGAGAGTTTGTCTGGACCGGCTATGACTATCTGGGAGAACCCACTCCCTTCAACATGGATCCGTCCGTGCTCACCAACTTCCACACGGAAGAGGAGAAGGAGGCCTACAAGAAACTGGTGGCCGGCTGGGGACAGACCATCAGCGACGTCCCGCTGCCTTCCCGCAGCTCCTACTTCGGCATCATGGACCTGGCAGGCTTCCCCAAGGACCGCTACTGGTTGTATCAGAGCCGATGGGCTCCCGATGTTCCCATGGCCCACATCGTCCCGCACTGGACCTGGCCCGGCAGGGAAGGGGAGATAACCCCCGTGCATGTGTATTCATCGGCCGATGAAGCCGAACTCTTCCTCAACAACGTGTCCCAGGGCCGCGTGGAGGCCGAAGGATACCGCTTTGTGTGGCCAAACGTACGCTACAAGTCCGGCACCCTGGAGGTGGTTACCTACAAGGACGGCAAGCCCTGGGCCAGGGAGAAGATCCGCACCGCCGGCGCACCGTACCGCCTGGGCGTTTCCCTGGACTATAAAGGAAAAGAACTCAACTATATCACCGTGGACGTCCTGGACAACAACGGCACCCTGTGCCCGCATGCTTCCAACGTGGTTTCCTTCAGCGTGAAGGGCCCCGCCGAAGTAGTGGCCACCGATGCCGGAGATCCCACCTCCCACGTACCCTTCTACAGCACGGAGCTGCCCGTTTTCCACGGGAAGGCATCGGCCATCGTGCGCCGCACCGGCCCCGGCCCCATAACGGTCTCCGTCAAATCCAAAGGTTTCACCACGGCAACATACACGATCAAATAACCAACCCATATGAAAAGAATTCTCATCGCAACCCTCGTTCTGGCAACCTGCATGGCGGCATCGGCCCAGCCTGCCGCTCCGCAGAAAGTGGTGAAAGCCAACTACGCCCAGGCCGAAAAATTCACGGCCAAGAAAGTGAACCAGATGGTGTATTCCACCCGCATCCGTCCCAATTGGTTCCGGGACAGCGACAAATTCTGGTACAGCTGGCAAACCGCCGACGGCACGCGTTATTATATCGTGGACCCCGCTACCGGCGCCAAGACAGAAGTTTTTGACATGGCCAAACTGGCCCGCGAGGTGAGCGAAATCACCCGGGACCCTTATGATGCCCAGCACCTGTCCCTGCGCCTCAAACTCAAGGACGACAAAACCTTCCAGTGGGACATGAAGTCCAAGACCGAGAAACGGGACAGCGCCGGAAATACTACCGGCAAGTTTGTGGAATACCGTTTCTACTATGACATCGCTTCCGGCAAGCTCACCTATGACACCGACGAACACCAGGAGGAATATCCCCGCTGGGCCAACGTGTCGCCGGATGGCAGCGTGGGCATTTACCTGAAGAACCACAACCTGTGGGTGATGGACAAGGAGAACCTGCGCAAGGCGGCCAAGGATCCTAAAGACAGTACCCTGGTAGAGCGCGCCCTCACCACCAACGGCACCAAGAACTTCTCCTGGGAAGGAGAGAACTATTCCGGAGACACCGAGACGGACACCACCGCCCGAAATATGCCTTACCTGGCCTGGGCCCCGGACGGCAAGCACTTTGCCGTCATCCGCTGGAACATGGAACCTGTGAAGGAATTCTGGGTAATCAACTCCCTGGCCAAACCCCGCCCGGAGCTGGAGACCTACCATTACCAGATGCCCGGGGAACCCGGCCCCAAGGGAGAACTCACCGTCATGGACCTGGACGGCAAGTACAAGACTATCGCCTGGAACGCTTTCAAGGACCAGGACGGAGAAGTGCTGGATGCCGATGAAACCGCCGAAGACCGCTATAAGGAATTCTTTGGCAGCCAGTGGCTGGGCGGCAACGACTATTTCTATCTCATCCGCCGCAGCCGCGACCTCAAGCGCATGGACCTGTGCAAGGTGGACATAGGCGCCGACAGCACCAGGACCATCGTGGCCGAGCGCCTGAACAGCTATGTAGAGAACCGCAAGCCCAAGTTCCTCCCAAACGGTGACTTCGTGTGGTGGAGCGAGCGCAACGGCTGGGCCAACCTGTACCTGTATGGGGCCGACGGCAAACTGAAGAAGAACCTCACCGAGGGTTCCTTCCACGTGGAGGACGTCCTGGGTGTTGCCAAGGATTACCTGGTAGTGAGCGCCTGCGGCCTCAATCCCAAGGAGAACCCTTACCAGATGCACAATTACCGTGTCCCGCTTGCCGGCGGAGCCATGGCGCAGCTGGATATGGATGACATGGACGTGCTGGCAACGGCTTCCTATGACGGTAAGTACATCGTGGCCAACTACTCCCGCGTGGACTACAAGCCCGCCGTGATGCTGGTGAACACCGCCACCGGCAAGCGCACACAGCTGGAAGAGGCCGATTTCTCCCGCCTGTTCGCCGCCGGTTACAAGTTCCCGGAACGCTTCAAGGTAAAGGCGGCCGATGGCATTACGGACCTGTGGGGAGAGATGCACAAGCCCTTCGACTTTGACTCCACCAAGGTGTACGCCATTGCCGATTATGTGTATCCCGGTCCTCAGGTGGAAGCCAACGACATTTCCTGGCGCTTCAACCTGCGCACGGACCGTCTTGCCCAGCTGGGCATGATTGTGATCACCGTGGGCAACCGCGGCGGCCACCCCAACCGCTCCAAGTGGTACCACAACTACGGCTACGGCAACCTGCGGGACTACGGCCTGGAGGACCAGAAATACGCCATCCAGCAGCTGGGTGCCCGCCACAGCTGGATAGACCTGAACCGCGTGGGTATCCACGGCCACTCCGGCGGCGGTTTCATGAGTACCGCGGCTATCCTCAAGTACAACGACTTCTTCAAGGCCGCCGTTTCCTGCGCCGGCAACCACGACAACAGCATCTACAACCGCTGGTGGAGCGAGCAGCATCACGGCATCCAGGAGAAAGTGTCCAAGGGAGACACCACCTTCGTGTACCATATCGACACCAACCAGGAGCTGGCATCCCGCCTCAAGGGCCACCTGATGCTGGTGCACGGAGACCAGGACAACAACGTGAACCCCGCCAACACCATCCGCGTAGTGGACGCCCTCATCCGGGCCAACAAGCGCTTCGAGTTTGTGCTCCTGCCCGGCCAGCGCCACGGCTTCGGGGACATGAACGAGTACTTCTTCTGGAAGATGGCCGACCATTATTCCCGTTACCTGATAGGGGATTACGCCTTTCGGCCCATCGACATTCCCGAACTGAATAACGACTGAGTATCATGAAAAATCTTGCCCTGTTCGCATCGGCCCTGCTGCTTCTGGCGGCCTGCGAGAATTTCAATACCAAAACTTACCAGGACGACCTGGCCATGCCGCTGGCCGACGGTCAGACGGATTCCCTGCTGTATGCCATCTCCCTGGAGTACGTGAGCAGCGGGCCGCGCATCCCCATCATGGAAAAGATGAACCAGCGCATCGTCCAGCAGGCCTTCGACCTGGAAGGCGTGTCCGGGCAGCCCGAGGAACTGGCCAATACCTACCGCGAGAATCTCATTGACGAGTACATTACGGAGAACAGCGGTTCCCAAAGCGGCGTTCTCACCTGGGAGGACAAGATCAACGGCGTTTTTACTGCTAAATACAAGCAATGGCGTAATTACCTGCTCAGTTATTACTCTTTCCGCGGCGGCGCGCATGGCATCCAGACCTTGAGCCAGCTGGTCTTTGACAAGGAGACCGGAGAACTGCTCACGGAGAATGACCTCTTCGCCCCAGGATATGAAGAGCCGGTGGCCCAGCTCATGAAGAAAGCCGTGATGGCCGATATGGAGGCCACCGCCCCGGAACTCAAAGAGCTGGTGGAACTGGAGTTCGTGGTGCCCAACGGCAATTTCTCCGTGGGGGAAGGCGGCGTGAAATGGATTTTCCAGCCCTACGAGGTGGGCCCCTATGCCCTGGGAATTGTTACGGCCGATGTGTCCTGGGAGGACCTTAAACCTTATTTAAATAAATAATACCTATGGAATGGATTGTTACCGAGATTGACGGGAAGGTGGCATCCATTGCCACCGATTACCGCCACCTGGCCCGCATCGGCGCCGAACTGGGCGCCATGCCGGCCGATGAAGTGGGCTCCTTGGGCACGCGGAAGATTTCCACGGAAGAGCTCATGGAATTTGCCAAGTTTTTTACCTGGGACGATCTTCGGCTGTTCGGCTCCTCCTTCCAGCTCAAGGTTTGGAAAAAAATGTTCGAGCTGGAACCCCGGCTGTACAGCTACACGGAACTGGCTTCCCTGGTGGGCGTTCCGCAGGGCGTGCGGGCCGTGGCCCATGTGGTTGCCATCAACCCCGTGGCCTACGTCATTCCCTGCCACCTCATCATCCCCAAGGAGTCTCTGGACCGGGCCAAAGAGATCCGTGCCACGGCCGAGGGAACCCTCTTCAAGGGAAGTGACCTGTATCTGCTGGACAGCCTGGACGTGGGGGAGTACGCCTACGGTCCGGATTTGAAAAGAGAGCTCATTAAGCGGCAATTAGCCGGTTAATAACTTTGTTAATTAAAATATTTTTCTTATCTTTGCAGCCCATTTTGCTGGGACATAAGCCCTTCAAAATGGACTGTAACTATAATTTATTTATTAACAAACATTTATGCCTACAATTCAACAACTTGTCCGTAAAGGACGCGAGGCACTCGAAGTAAAGAGCAAGTCTCGT
>CAJOIQ010000053.1 GCA_905234795.1 uncultured Bacteroidales bacterium
TCCTGGAAACCGGCGTCGGCAAAGATCTTGGGGCCATAATAGAGCACAGCGTTCACGCCCATGAACTGGCCCAGAATGGCAATGGCCGAACCAATAAGCACGGCCTTCAGGATGCCGGGTTCCCGCAGGGCTGCCCAGGCCTCGGAATTTTCCTGACGTTGACCGCGCACCTGCAGCCATCGGGGACTCTCGGGAATAAAGAAGATGAGTACCAGGAACAGAAGGTCAGGAATAGCCTCGGCCCCCAGCATCGGACGCCAGTAATCGGCCATCGTCGTACCCTTCAGGATCAGGAAATTGGCCAGGTAGGCCAGCAGGAAGCCGATGGTGATGAACAGTTGGTACAGGCTTACCATCGTGCCGCGGACCTCGGCCGGAGACACCTCGGAAATGTACACCGGCGATACGATGGAAACGATGCCGATGCCGAAACCGCCGATCATGCGGAAGATGACCAGCTGGGTAAAATCGGCGCTGACAGCGCAGCCGATGGCCGATATGGAAAAGAGCACGGCCGAAATGAGCATGGTCTTCTTGCGGCCCAGGAAGTCGCTCATCATACCGGCCAGAAGGACGCCGATGATGGAGCCGATAAGCGCGCAGCCCACATACCAGCCCTCGCCGCCGGTAGTGAGGCCAAACTGCATTTTCACCACCTCAGTGGTGCCGGAGATAACGGCTGTATCGTAGCCGAAGAGAATACCGCCAAGGGCGGCTACCAAAGCGATAAACAGTACTTTTCCACTAACTTTCATAGGATGACCCTTGAAGAATTTCTTTGTTATTCCAAACAAAAATAATACTTTTGTTTGAAATAAAGAAACACAGTACACCACAGAGATGGAAAACCGCAGATCTTTCTTGAAAAAAGGGGCTCTGGCCGCTGCCGCCGCCCCCCTGCTGGCCGCCGGCTGCAAGCCTTCCGACCAGGACAAGTATGGCATTGACCTGGACAAGTCGCTGGAAAGCACGCTCATCGTCCCCAAGAAGAACGCCCTGCCCATCACTGGCACCTTCCTGGATGAAATCTCCCACGACATCCCGCACCAGAACTGGGGCGAGGCCGAATGGGACCGGGACTTCCGCTATATGAAGGACATGGGCATCGACACGGTGATCGACATCCGCTGCGGTTACCGCAAGTTCATCACCTATCCCAGCCCGTACCTGCTGAAAAAGGGTTGCTACATGCCTTCCGTGGACCTGATTGACATGTTCTGCCGTCTGGCGCAGAAGTACGGCATGAAGTTCTGGCTTGGCCTGTACGACAGCGGCAAGTACTGGGACACCGGCGACATGAGCTACGAGGTGGAGGCCAACAAATACGTCATTGACGAGATTTGGGAACGCTACGGCTCCAAGTACAAGAGCTTCGGCGGCTGGTACATCTCCGGGGAGATTTCCCGCGCAACCAGGGGCGCCATCGAGAGTTTCCGCACGATGGGCCGACAGTGCAAGGAGGTCTCCGGAGGCCTGCCCACCTTCATTTCCCCCTGGATTGACGGCAAGAAGGCCGTGGACGCCGCGGGCGGCAACCTCACCAAGGAGCAGGCCGTGGGTATCGAGCAGCACGAACGGGAATGGAACGAAATCTTTGACGGCATCCACGAGTACGTGGACGCCTGCGCCTTCCAGGACGGTCACATCGACTACGATGAACTGGACGCTTTCTTCTCCGTAAACAAGAAACTGGCCGACCGCTACGGCATGCAGTGCTGGACCAACGCCGAAAGCTTTGACCGGGATATGCCCATCCGCTTCTTCCCTATCAAGTTTGACAAGCTGCGCCTGAAACTGGAAGCCGCCAAGCGCTGTGGCTACGACAAAGCCATCACCTTCGAGTTCTCCCACTTCATGAGTCCCCAGAGCGCCTACCTCCAGGCCGGTCACCTCTATGACCGTTACCGGGAGTACTTCGGACTTTGAATGACTGACCGCAGCAGCTGCGGTTTATTGGTGGTAATCACATCCACGCCCAAGTCCAGCAGGTAACGCATTTCTTCTTCCTGGTCTACGGTCCATACATTAACTGCTAAACCCAGGGCATGTGCACGCTCTACCCAGTCCGGGTGCTTGTGGAAAGCAATAAAATGATAGTCCAGGCCATTGATGCCGTCGGCGTGCAGGATTTCCGGTTCCACTTTCCCTTCCAGGTACTGGTTACCGTAACCAGGAAGATGTTGCGCTACCCATTTGCAGGCATCATAGCTGAAGGAGATGAACATCACACGGGACGGATCCAGCAAGTCGTGCGCACGAAGGGAACGGACGCAGGTTTCGGCCAAATACAACGTTGCTTGCACTGTGGGCTGAGGCTTAATTTCCAGCACAAGCATGCATGGTGACTTCGCCCCCTGGTTCAGGTATTCGTCCAGGGTAGGGATGCTTTCCCCGTTGGACAGTCGTTTGGTCAGGAGTTGCCGATACGTGTGCGCGCTGATCTGCAGGCCGTTCAAGTCGGGGTCGTGATTCACTACAACCACACTGTCGGCCGTCAGGTGGACGTCGAATTCACTGCCCCAGAAACCGTTCTCCTGCGCCAAACGTAATGAGGCAATCGAATTCTGGGCATTACCGGCTTCTTTACACTGCCAGAAGCCACGATGAGCGCAAATCTTGGGTAAATATTCATTCCTGAAAGAACGGTCCCAGGGGATAATCCGGGTGGGGAAAGCAGCTATACGAAGAGTAGTACAACCGTAGGGAATGAGCTCAATTTCACACGCTTCACCCGTATCATCTCCATCTTCGGTCCAATAGGCCACTTCTCCCGGACAGCCGTTATAGGCCTGCCAGTGCGGGAGTTCGCGGGCAGGTACCCGGATGCTCACGGGCGCGGATGCTATATCCCAAGGATAACCCTCCACGGGATGCTCGGTTACCGTGCAAGAATCGGCCCGAAAATCATCCCTCATAATGCAGTAGTTCCAGGGAGAAGCCGATGTTACCTCCCAGGCTCCGTCACCATAATAGCGGTCACGTCCTTTGAAAGGAATCCAGTTCCAGCTCTCTTCCATTTTGAGCGCATAGACCAGCGGTCCGCGGACGAAGGACCAGGCCTTGTCATATCCTTCTTCCGTCTTTAACTGCATAGGAAGATACAGGTTAATGGTGTCACCGGATTTCCATTCCTGTGCCAGGCACAGAATCCCATCCTGGGCCGACACTTCCACCTCTTTCCCATTCACCTCCACCCGAGGGAAATCACACCAGCCGGGCACACGGAATTGCAACGGGAAAGTTGCCTTTCCCTTCTTTTTCCCGGGAAAATCTATCTGGAAAGAGACCGTTTCCCGGAACGGATAATCCGTAGTTTCCGTTATGCGCACTTGCTTGTCGCCGTAAATGCGGGCCGTAACGGAAGAAGGCGCATACACGAGTGCGGCCAAGCCACCGTTGTCGGTGGCATACCAGAGATTCTGCGTGAACTTGGGCCAGCCCTGGTGCATGTTGGACAGGCAGCAGGGATAACCGTTGAGCGTGCCGAACAACACATCCGTATCGTCGTGCGGCGTGGAAAAAGGCCGCCAGGTACGTGAGCAGGATATCTGGTTGGTCTGCTGATAATACTGCTTGGTGGTAAAATCGTCATTGATTTGCGTGGGAAGGGCATTGTAGGCAATGCGCTCCAGCCAGTCGGCCCAGCGGATATCCCCGCTGATGCGCAGCATGGTTTCCAGCGAAAACATCATCTCCACGGCGGTGCAAAGCTCGCTGCCACGATTGGGCGAACCCCAGTGGAGTATTTCATCTCCAGCCCACAGGCCATTGGAAATACCTACGGTATGGCCGATGGTTTCGGCGGCTTTGTATGCGGCCTCCCGGTCGCGTTCATCCCGGGAAAACTGCCACCATACCAGCGGCGCCTTGAAGCCCTGGGCCAGATTGACGCTGTGTACACTCCCCTGCTCGGAGAATATGGCTCCATCCCAAAACAGTGATGTCCAGTCCGTCGTCTGACTGTGAATCAGTCCGGCAAGATCCTGCAAGAAGGGCTCTCCGGTAAGCGAATAAAGCCAATACACCACATCCAGGTTATCGGCTCCGCGCCAGCGGCCCCAGTCGGTCCAATGGTCCAGCGGAGTTTCGTCCAGGTGTGCCGCCTGATACCGGAAATAACGAAGAAGACAGTCTATGACACGCGGGTCTTCCGTAGCCATATAATACTGCTTCAAGATTTTCAGTGCCACCATCTTGGGCCACCAATCGTGGGTTTGGCCGCGTTGAAGACCATATACGTAAGAATGGTCTTCCGCAGGTCCCAGATAGCCGTCGGGCTGTTGGGAATCCATAATGGCATTCACCCACTTTCCGCTCTTTTCTATCAAATTCTCATCTGACAGGATATATGCCAGCGGCAGCAATCCATCTATCCAATAGGGGCCGCGCTCCCAGGCATCACCATCCCCACCTAGCCAGGCGTTGGAAGGGCCCATCACCTGGGGATACACCTCGTCCAGATGGCCAGTGAGGCCATTTGCCTGGCGCTGCAACTGTTCCCTCAGCCAGCCTTCGGGCCGGATGCTGCCAAGCGGCAGTTCCCGGAATCCCTGTGCGTGGGCAAGCCCGCCCCACAGCACCAATAGAAGCAGAAATACCTTACTTTTCATAGCGAAACGGAATATCGGCACGAATGTCGGCCGAAGAGGAACCGAGCAGAGCGTGGAATTCGCCGGGCTCGGCCACCCAGGCGTGTTCAGCAGCATCAAACCAGCTCAAATCTTCCAAACCCACGGAAAACTGCACCCGACGTTTCTCCCCGGGTTTCAAATATACTTTCTCGAAGCCCTTGAGTTCCTTGGCGGGACGTGCGACGGATGCCTCTGTGTCTGATATGTACAACTGTACGACCTCGGCGCCGGCCACATCGCCGGTATTGGTAAGCGTGGCAGAAACCGTCCACTGCTTGCCGGACCGTTTCACGGAAGCGTCGGTCAGTTCAAAAGAGGTATAGCTGAGACCATGTCCGAAGGGATACTGGACGGCAATGCCCTGAGTGTCATACCAGCGGTAGCCGATGAACACACCTTCATCATAATACTCCTGCCACCACTGCTTTCCTTCTTCCTGAATACCCGGGTACTGGCGTTCGGTCTTAAGCGGGCCATCGGCCAAGCGCAGCGGCATGGTGAAAGGTAATTTGCCGGAAGGGTTCACCGCCCCGGTGAGCACGTCCACTAGGGCATGACCGCTCTCGGAGCCTCCGTACCAGGACTGCACAATGGCATTCACGCGTGATGCCCACGGCATGGCCACAGGAGATCCGGAGATGTTCACGACGACCATCTTTTTCGCCACACTGGCCAGCGCTTCAATCAGGGCATCCTGGCCATACGGGAGCACGATATCCTCCCTGTCGGTGCCTTCGTTGTCCTGGTTCTTGCTCTTGTTCAAACCGCCGATATACAACACGTAATCGGCATCCCGGGCGGCCGACAAGGCATCAGCCAGCAGTTGCGAAGGCGTACGGCTGTCCCGAAGGTTCTGACCTGTAACGACCTTATTATATACCGTAGTGGTGTCACCAACATAGCCACGCTCCCACACCACATCGGCCTTTCGGTCAAAAACTTCGTGCAGGGCATCCAGCGGGATCACCTCATACTGCGTTTTCAGGTTGGAGGAGCCGCCGCCCACCACCATCATCTTGTAGGCGTTTTCGCCCACCACCAGGATTTTGGCCCCTTGCCGAGGGCGCAGGGGCAGGACGCCGTCGTTTTGCAGCAGCACAATACCGTCGGCGGCAATCTTGCGCGCTGCGGCATAATGTTCCGGAGAAGTAAAACTGCCAAAATGCGGCTCAGGACTCATGGAAGTGCGGAAAATGGTTCGCAAGATACGGCGGGCCTTGTCGTCCAGCACATCTTGCGTGGCACGGCCGTCCCTCAGGCGCTCCAGGTAAGGCCTGGCCAGATGATAGTTGGCGTAACTGTCCGAGGCGGCACCTCTAAGACCATTGGTCCAGGTGCCCATCTCGATATCCAGACCGTTGGTAATGGCCTCGTCGTCGTCCCGGCAGCCACCCCAGTCACTGATAACCACTCCGTCAAAACCCCATTCTCCCTTGAGAATGTCGCAGAGAAGGCGCTTGTTATGGCAGTTGAACTGGCCATTGTACAAATTATAGGAGCCCATAATAGCCCAGGCGCCGCCTTCCTGCACAGCCTTTTTGAAAGCGGGCAGATAAATCTCATAGAGGGTGCGGTCGTCCAGATTGGAACTGGTGGCCGTACGGCGTACCTCCTGGTTATTCACTGCGAAATGTTTCACGCAGGCCGCCACGCCGTTTGACTGGACACCCTGCACATAGGGAACGACCAGTTCTCCGGCCAGATACGGGTCTTCGCCCATATATTCAAAGGTGCGGCCGTTCAAGGGTGTACGTCCCATATTGATGCCGGGACCCAGCAGGATATCCTTTTTGCGGTAACGGGCTTCGGCGCCGATGCAATCTCCGTACAGACGTGCCAAATCCCTATCCCAGGTAGCGGCCAGGTTCACCAGTGCAGGAAAAGCCGTGCAGGAGTCGTTAGTCCAGCCTGCCTGGTCCCATTCATCCCACAATACCTCCGGCCGGATGCCATGCGGGCCGTCGGTATGCCATATTTCCGGTATACCCAGACGCGGAAC
>CAJOIQ010000054.1 GCA_905234795.1 uncultured Bacteroidales bacterium
GACCTTCCGTGCACAACTCAGAGGGGTATCAGATATAAACTACTTCCTCTTCAGGCTACAGAATATCTACGCTTAAACACATACTTTTGGACGTGAGCCTTGAAAGCTCGCTTTCAAGGCCCCGGACAACCAAAAGAGACATAAGGTTCGTCAGAACCGTCGGCTGTGAATAGTTGGTTTGGTCCCTATTAAGGAGACCTGCGAGATGCCGGAGCGAAGCGACGGAATCTCGGTCTCTCCGTGCCGAAGAGACCCGGGTGCACATCGATGCTTCGCTCATATTTGCCGCGTTGACGCATAGAATGCACAGAAGGCCGATTCCTTGTCGACGTGGCAACGAAATCGGCCAGTTTGCCGGAAAACACCGCCGCGTCGACACGTAGAACGCGTACAATGGCGCTTTTGCGTCAACGCGGCAAAGTGACGTCATCTCTCATAACCAGGCTCGGCGGCTACGGCTCGCCGCTGCGGTGGGCTCCGTAAAATGGCCCTCCTCGCGGCGGCCGTCACCAACCACAAATGTCACAATCACCAACCAAAAATGTCAATTATACCTTATCTCGGAGAGACATTGCTCATTCTCTTGCCTATACCACATCTCGCTGTATATCAGGAACTTAACTTTTTCTCTTTAGGCTAAACGGCGCAAAGAGAAAAAGTTAAAGCATTAAAAATCAATTAATTGGGTGGAGGGTACGTAAAAAATCGAACGGTCCGTGCTTCCCAGCAAGGACCGTTCTCATTCTAACCTAAAAACTTAACCTATTAAAAAAACTATTCGGTTAAATTTTATTGCGAATATCGTGCCAAACTCCTACTCTCCGTTGCGATTTAATTCATCATTGGGCCGGATTCGGATAATTCTTACATCTTTCAGCGGACGGTCGTAACGGTCGGTGGCCATTCCGGCAATTTTATCAATGACGTTGAGACCGGCGATGGTCTGGCCGAAGACGGTGTATTCGCCGTCCAGATGCACGCAGTTGTCGGGGTCCTGCACCAGGTAGAACTGGGAACCGGAGCTTTCCTTGTAGGGATTGGCCATGTCACCTCGGCGGGCGGCGGCCAGCGCCCCTTTGGCGTGCCGATGAAGGGGGGCGCCCAGGGAGTCCCGCATCTCGGCGGGAATGGTATAGGCCGGGCCGCCCTGCCCGTACAGGGCCACCTTGGCGGTATCCTTGGTGAAGGGGTCTCCTCCCTGGATCATGAAGCCGTTGATGACGCGGTGGAACAGCAGACTGTCGTAGTAGCCGCTGAGCGCCAGCTTTTCAAAATTGTCCCGGTGACGGGGCGTGTCCTTGAACAGTTTCACCCGGATGGTGCCCATGTTGGTGACAATGTCAAAATAGGGCTCTTCCGGCAGGGCCTGAGCGGCCTTGATGGCGGCCAGACTGTCCACAGGGTTCAGGGAAACGGGTTCCTGGCTGTTATTGCTGCGGGTTTTGCAGCCGGCTACAATGGCCAGGGCCAGGACGACATAAACAAACTTCTTCATATTGATACCAAATGTTTCTACAAATTTAGCTAAATTTGTAATTACTATGGCAAATCCGTTGAAACAATTGGCGGGAGAAACCGCCATCTACGGCTTCAGTTCCATCCTGGCCAGGATACTGAACTTTCTCTTTGTCCCCATTTATACCCGTACGCTCTCCCAGGTGCAGTACGGCGTGGTGACGGAGTTCATGGCCTACATCGCCATCCTGCAGGTGTTGCTGGTGCTGGGATTGGAGACCGGCTGTTTCCGTTTTGCCAACAAGGAGGGGGAGGACCCCCGCAAGGTGTACTCCGGTGCGCTGCTGGCTGTCTTCGGCCTCAATCTGGCTTTCCTGGCCTGTATGGTGGCTTTCTCCGGGCCCATATCGGCCGCCCTGGGCTATGCGGGCTACAAACGGCTCATCGTCTATGTGGCCTCCATCCTTTTCTGCGACAGTATCACCGCCATCCTCTTTGCCAAGCTGAGGCAGGAGCATAAAGCGGTGAAGTTTGCCATCTTCAAGACCGTCAAGATCCTCACGGAGACCGGCGCCAACCTGGTGCTCTTCTTCGTATGGCCCGCCCAGCCGGACTTTACCTATCCCATTTTTGCCATTCTCATCAGCTGCGTGCTGTGCCTGGCGCTGTTCATTCCGGACATGCTGCGGCTGCGTCCGGTGTGGGATTCCGGCGTGGTAAAGCGTCTGCTGGTTTACTCCCTGCCCCTGATGGTAGCCGCCCTGCCGGGTGTGGCCAACGATTTCCTGGACCGGTTGCTGTTCCGCTACTTCGACACTTCCTCCGAGGCCTGGCGCGCCACCCTGGGCGTGTATCAGGCAGCGGTGAAGCTGGCCGTTATCATGAACCTCTTTATCCAGATGTTCCGCTATGCGGCCGAACCTTTCTTCTTCCAGCGGGCCCGGGACAAGAACTCCAAGGAGCTGTATGCCGTGGTGATGGAGTGGTTCACGGCCTTCTGCGGCCTGGTGCTGCTGGGTGTGGTGGGATACATCGATGTCATTTCCCTGTTCCTGGGCCGGGACTTCCGCGTGGGCATTGACGTGGTGCCCATCATGCTCCTGAGTTACATGATCCTGGGCATGCTGTTCAATGTGTCCATGTGGTACAAACTTTCCGGCCGCACCAACATGGCCATCTGGATTACCCTGGCCGGCCTGCTGGTGACTACGGTGGTGAACGTGGTGTTCATGCCGCGCTACTCCTACTGGGCATCGGCCTTCGGCCATCTGGCCAGCTACCTGGTAATGTTTGTCCTGAGCGCCTGGCTGGGCTCCAGGTACTATCCCATCCCCTACAAGTGGGGTCGCATCCTGGCCATCTTCGGCCTCATGGGTCTCACCTATGCCGGTATCTGGTTCTGCGCCATGCGGGCCGATGCCACCTGGATGCGTCTGGTGGTGAACACCTTCCTCCTCGGCACCTATGGCGCCCTGATGTGGCTGTTCCTTCGCCGCCGCCCGGTTGTCGGTAGTGACGTAAGTGCCTCATAACCAAGCAGTTTGCTTTTTCTCTTGATACCAAAAGGGATCAAGAGAAAAACTTAAGTAATTGATAGTTAAACATTTAATACCATAGCTAATGAATAAACCAATGATTCTTCTGGCCGCACTGGTGCTCATCACTGCCTGTGCCAAGCCGCAGCCGCAGGCTTTCCAAGTGATTCCCATGCCGGACGATGTTACCGTAAGTGAAGGTTCCTTCTGCGTGAAGGGCGTTGCGGTGAGCATCGACGAAAACATGGACGAGCTGTCCCAGAAAGCCGTTCTGCGTTTTGTCGACGCCCTGGAAACCGCTACGGGCATGAAAACCAAAAAGGGAGAGGGCGGAATCCGCTTCGCGCTGAACCCTGACTTCGCCCCCGAAGGTTATGGCATCCTCATCACCCCGGAGAGCGCCGTGGTGGAGGCTATTTCCCTGAACGGCTTCGTGTATGCCTGCGAAACCCTCAAACAGATGCTGCCCGCCGCCATCTACGGCGGTAAGAAGGCCAAGGCCGACTGGGTGCTGCCTTGCGTGCACATTTTGGACCGTCCCCGCTTCGAGTACCGCGGCATGCACCTGGATCCCTGCCGTCACTTCTGGACCGTGGAGGAGACCAAGAAGTACCTGGACGTGATGACAGCCTACAAGATGAACCGCTTCCACTGGCACCTCACCGAGGACCAGGGCTGGCGCATGGAAATCAAGAAGTACCCCAAGCTCACCGAGGTGGGCGCCTGGCGCAACGGCACCTGCATCGGCAAGGACTTTGAGTCCAACGACGGCATCCGCTACGGTGGCTTCTATACCCAGGAGGAGATGAAGGAGATTGTGGCCTATGCGGCCGAACGTGGCATCACCGTGATTCCGGAGGTTGACCTTCCCGGTCACATGGTGGCTGCCCTGGCTGCCTATCCCGAGCTGGGTTGCACCGGCGGTCCCTACGAGGTGTGGACCCGCTGGGGCATCACGCAGGACATCCTGTGCGCAGGAAACGACAAAGTGCTCACCTTCCTGGAGGACGTCTTCACGGAACTGATGGACATCTTCCCGTCGGAATTCATCCATATCGGCGGTGACGAGTGCTTCGGCGGAGAAGGGGATACCACCCGCCCGGACCCTTGGGACGTGTGCCCCAAGTGCGCCGCCCGCATGAAACAGCTGGGCATCAAGAAGGGACCGGATTCCAAGCACCTGCTTCAGAGCTTCATCACGGCCCACATGCAGAAGTTTTTGGCCGATCATGGCCGCAAGCTCATCGGCTGGGATGAAATCCTGGAAGGGAACCTCAAGGCCGGCGCCACCGTCATGTCCTGGCGCGGCGTTAAGGGCGGTATCAAGGCGGCCGAAATGGGCTTCGACGTGGTAATGACCCCCACCGACTACATGTACTTCGACTATTTCCAGAGCCAGGAGCGTGACAAGGAGCCCCTGTGCATCGGCGGTTACCTCCCGCTGGAGAAAGTGTATAAATACGAGCCCTTCAAAGGTATGAAGCCCGGCACCGAGGAGCACATCCTGGGCGTGCAGGCCAATATGTGGACGGAATACATCGCCACTCCCGAGCACCTGTGGTACATGCTGCTGCCGCGCCTGTGCGCGCTCTCCGAGGTTCAGTGGTGTGCGGCCGATGCCAAGGACTACGACCGCTTCCAGGCCTCCCTGGAGCACAGCCAGGCCATGTTCGACGCCATGGGCCTGAACTACTGCCTGGACTATAAGGGTTTGATCGGCTTCGACCGCCAGCCTGCCCGCAGCCCCGAAGAACTGCAGGCCTACCTGGAGAGCGAAGGCCGCAAATGGAGCTGGTAAATCAGTACAGGAGAATGCCCAGTACGGCTCCTGCAAGGATGACGTAGATGGGATTTACTTTTCCCCAGTAAGAAGCTGCGAAAGCGCCGCCCAGCAGCACCCAGCTTTTCCAGTCGGGGAAGTTATCGGCAACCACCTGGACCGTGGGAGTATATCCCGTCCAGGTGGTTTTTAGTACCAGGATGATGGCTGCGGCGCCGATGAGACCGGCCACGCAGGGCTTGAGCCAGTCCATGGTGCCCGCATACAGCCTGCTGCTGCGGAACTGGAAGTAGAACTTCACAATAAGCAGCATGATGATGAAGGACGGAATCATGAGGGCGATGGTGGCGGTAAGGGAGCCGCAGATGCCCAGAAGATGGCTGCCCGTTGCGTTCATGAGCACGTCATAGCCTACATAGGTGGCGCTGTTGATGCCCACAGGTCCCGGCGTCATCTGGGAAACGGCCACGATGTCCGTGAACGCGGTCTCGCTGATCCAGGGATGCTCCACCACTACCTGGTTCTGGATAAGGGACAGCATGGCATAACCGCCGCCGATGGTGAAGGCGCCGATGATAAAGAAGGTCCAGGCCAGCTGGCCTAATAGCACTAGCGTTTCCATAGGCCCTCCTTATAATATGTGGCGGCAAAGCCGATGACCAGCACGCACAATATAATATATATAGGTGACACGTTGAGAAACGCTACCAGCAGGAGAGAGCCCACGGCCAGCGCCCATTTCCACCAGGTGGTGCAGGCTTTTCTGGCCATGTTCACCATGGGCACGGCGATGAGGGAGACCACCACGGGACGGATTCCCTTGAAGGCCCGTTCCACCCACGGGTTGTCCTTGAAGGCGGTGAAGAACATGGCAATGGCCAGGATGATGAGGAAAGAGGGGGTGATGCTGCCCAGGGTGGCGGCCACGCTGCCTTTGAACCCGCGCAGCTTGTGTCCGGCAAAGATGGAAATGTTTACCGCCATCACGCCCGGCGCACTTTGTGACAGGGCCACAATGTCCGGCAATTCATCCTCCGAGATCCAGCCCCTGCGGGACATCTCGGCCTGGATGAGCGGAATCATGGCATATCCTCCGCCAATGGTGAACGCCCCGATTTTGGCGAAAACGGTGAAAATCTGCCACAGTGATACTTTCTGTTCCATACCTTGCAAAGGTAACTCAAAATTTTCGAAAAATTATAAGAAAAAATTTGTCAGGTAAAAAATAATTACTACCTTTGCAGTCCCGTTTGAAAAGAACGGGATTTTTTACGAGTTTTTTGACAATACTGAAAGACTAAAAGTACAAGGAAGCAAGTACAAACGAGCGTCAGTTTCTTTAGAGAAACTAAAGCGTCAGGACAAGCTAGCATTATAAAAAATATACAATGAAGAGTTT
>CAJOIQ010000055.1 GCA_905234795.1 uncultured Bacteroidales bacterium
CAATAAGGACACCGGCTCTCCTGAGAGTCAGGTTGCTTTATTTTCCTACCGTATCGCTCACCTCACTGAGCATGTGAAGAAGAACAAGAAAGACGTGGTGACGCGCCGCAGCCTTCTTCGCCTGGTCAGCAAGCGCCGTCAGCTTCTGAACTACCTTCAGAAAGTGGACATTGAGAGATACCGCGCTATCGTGAAGGAGCTGGGTCTCCGCCGATAAGCATCAGGATAGGAAAGAACGGGGGTATGGATGCAAGGCATCCTGCCCCTTTTTTAGTAAAAAAGGTCCCACTGGGGGACAGACGAAATAGACGTAACAATAGAAGAAATGAACATTATCAAAAAGACCATTGAATTACCCGACGGTCGGGTAATCGAGATCGAGACCGGCAAACTGGCCAAACAGGCCGCCGGTTCTGCCGTTGTCAAAATGGGTGGCACCATGCTGCTGGCCACCGTCACCTGCGCCACGGAGGTGAAAGAGGGTACCGACTTCATGCCCCTCACCGTGGATTATCGCGAAAAGTATTATGCAGCCGGCCGTTTCCCCGGCGGTTTCTTGAAGCGTGAGAGCCGTCCCAGCGACTACGAGGTTCTCATCGCCCGCCTGGTGGACCGTCCCATCCGTCCCCTGTGGCCCAGCGACTTCCACCTGGAAGTTTTTGTGAACGTGATGCTGATTTCTGCCGAAAAGGACATCCAGCCCGACGCCCTGGCCGGTCTGGCAGCATCGGCCGCCCTGGCCTCCAGTGACCTCCCCTTCGGCGGTCCTGTGAGCGAGGTTCGCGTTTCCCGCATTGACGGAAAGTTTGTGATCAACCCCGGTTTCGAGGATAACAAGCGCGCCGACCTTGACCTGATGGTGGCCGCTACCGAGGAAAACATCATGATGGTGGAAGGCGAAATGAACGAGGTTTCCGAGCACGACATGCTGGAGGCCATCAAGTTCGCCCACGAAGAAATCAAGAAGCACTGCCGCGTGCAGAAAGAGCTCATGAAGGAGCTGGGTACCGACGTGAACAAGCGCGACTACCCGCACGACGAAGAAGACGAGGCCCTCAAGACCGCCGTCCACGAGGCTTGCTATAACAAGTGCTATGAGCTGGCCAAGAGCGCCAAGCCCAAGCACGAGCGTGAGGACGGCTTCAACGCCATCCGCGACGAGTTCAAGGCCCAGTTCTCCGAGGAAGACCTGGAGCTGAAGGGTGCCATGATCGACCGCTACTACCACGACGTGGAAAAAGAGGCCATGCGTAACCTGGTGCTGGACGAGGGCAAACGCCTGGACGGCCGCGCCACCAACGAGGTGCGTCCCATCTGGTGCGAGGTAGACTACCTGCCCTGCGCCCACGGTAGCGCCATCTTCACCCGTGGTGAAACCCAGTCCCTGGCCACCGTTACCCTGGGTACCAAGATGGACATGAAGGAAATGGACGAGGTTCTCATCCAGGACGACCAGCAGTTTGTCCTGCACTACAACTTCCCTCCGTTCGCTACCGGTGAGGCCAAGCCTCAGCGCAGCACCGGACGCCGCGAAATCGGCCACGGTAACCTGGCCATGCGCGCCCTCAAGCCCGTCATCCCCACGGCTCCCGAATTCCCTTACGCCGTACGCGTAGTTTCCGATATCCTGGAATCCAACGGTTCCTCTTCCATGGCTTCCGTCTGCGGCGGCTGCCTGGCCCTGATGGATGCCGGTGTGAAGATCAAGAAGCCGGTGGCCGGTGTGGCCATGGGCCTGATCACCGACGCCGAGCGTCCCAACGACCGTTACGCCATCCTCACCGACATCCTGGGTGACGAAGATCACCTGGGCGACATGGACTTCAAGGTGACCGGCACCAAGGACGGTATCACCGCCACCCAGATGGACATCAAGGTGGACGGCCTGTCCTATGAAGTACTGGAGAAAGCCCTGGAGCAGGCCCGTCAGGGACGTCTGCACATCATGGGCGAAATGCTCAAGACCATCCCCGAGCCGCGCGAGGACTATAAACCCTTCGTGCCCCGCATGGTCCAGATCGAGGTGGCTTCCGAGTTCATCGGCGCCATCATCGGCAAGGGTGGAGAAACCATCCAGGGCATGCAGAAGGAATTCGGCACTGTCATCACCATCGAAGAGGTGGACAACGGAGACGGCACCACCAAGGGTGTTGTGGACATCTTCGGCACCGACAAAGCTGCCATGGACGCCACGCTGGAGAAGATCAAGGGTATCTGCGCCGTGCCCGAGGCCGGTCAGGTATACCACGGCAAGGTGGTGAGCATCCTGGAATTCGGCGCCTTCATCGAGATCCTGCCCGGTAAGGAAGGCCTGCTCCACGTGAGCGAGATTGCCTGGAACAAGACCGAGAAAGTGGAAGACGTGCTCAAAGTAGGTGACGAGGTAGATGTGAAGCTCCTGGAGATCGATGCCAAGACCGGCAAGATGCGCCTTTCCATGCGCGCCCTCACCGAGAAGCCCGAAGGCTATGTGGAGCCCAAGCGCGAAGGCCGTGGCCCTCGCCGCGACGGTGACCGCGGACCCCGCCGGGATGGTGACCGTCGCGATGGCGACCGCAAACCCCGCCGCGATGGCGACCGTGGCCCGCGCCGCGACGGCGAACGCCGCGATGACAACCGGCCCCGCAAGCCCCGCTTCGAAAACGAAGAGAACAAAGGCGGAGAGCCCGACGTTTTCTAGACCGTCGTCAATAAAATAGACATACCCTTCTCAAACCGTCGGCTTCGCCGACCCCTCCCTAAAGGGCCCCTCCCTCTTATGTTGCCGAGGGTGGCACAGGTTTGAGAAGGGTATGTCTATTTAATTAAAAATTTTGTAACTTTGGGCATATGGAAATGCCAAAGAACAGTGTCGTACTCATTGACACGGAAGCAATTGTAAACAAGGCCACAAAGGGCAAAGGATTGCCCCGGTGGATTGTGCGCCTTATCAAGAAGTTCATCCACGAGGAAGAGTTCAACCAGAATTTCCGGGACGGGAAGCTGGGCTGGGAGTTTGTGGAGCACTTCTTCAATTATATAGATGTGAAGGTGGATGTCATCGGTGAGGAGAACATTCCGGCCGAAGGGCTGTTCACCTTTGCTTCCAATCATCCGCTGGGCGGGGCCGATGCCGGCTTCGAGGTTGCGTATTTCGCCAGGCGGTACAACGGCAACGTGTGCGTGCCGGCCAACAGTTTCCTGATGAACCTCAAGCAATTGTCGGAGTACCTGATTCCCGTCAATAAGGTGGGAGCCCAGGGCCGGGAACTGGCGCAGATGCTCAACGAGGCTTTCCAGAGCGATCGGCAGATGCTGTACTTCCCTGCCGGAGCCTGCTCCCGCAAAATCAACGGGGTCATTACGGACCTCCCCTGGATGAAAACCTTCATCACCAAGAGCCGGCAGTCTCACCGGGACATTGTTCCGGTATGGTTCTCGGGACGCAATTCCAACCGATTCTACTTCATTGACAGAATCACCAAATGGCTGGGAAAGGGACAAAACCTGGCCATGTACACCCTTCCCGACGAATTCTTCCGCTCCCGGGGGAAGCGCTTCAAGATGGTCATCGGCAAGCCCATTCCCTGGCAGAGTTTCACCCCCGATAAAACCGACACCCAGTGGGCCGACTACGTGAGAGAGCGGGTATATGAATTAGCCCAATGAAAAGGATCCTCATCTCTATTCTGGCCGCTTTGTCCGTTCTGAGCGTGGGCGCCCAGGAACAATTCGGCGTGGTGAACGTTTCCGTGTGCAATTTGCGCGCAACGGCCGATTTCGATGCCGAGATGGTGTCCCAGGCCCTGCTGGGAACGCCCGTGCACATCCTGCAGATAAGCGACAACGGCAATCCCTGGCCCCAGGTCCAGACTCCCGATACCTACACCGGATGGGTGCATTACGCCGCCATTACCCGCATGAGCCGGGAGGAATACCATGCCTGGAACACCGCACCCAAGGCGGTGGTTACCGCCCTGTACGGTACGGTATACCAGGACAGTTCCCGGCGCAGCCCCGCCGTGTCGGATATCGTGGGAGGAGACCGTCTCAAATACCTGGGCTGCAAGGGATGCTGGCTCAAAGTGGGCTTCCCCGACGGCCGGGAAGGCTTTATTCACAAGAGCGAGGCCATGCGGGAGGCCGACTGGCGCAAACAGCTGGACCAGAGTCCGGAAGCCATCCTAAAAAGCGCCCTGTCCATGATGGGCACGCCCTACCTTTGGGCAGGGATGTCCCCCAAGGGCATGGACTGCAGCGGCTTTGTGCGCACGGTCCTCTTCCTGCACGACATCATCATTCCCCGTGACTCCGGTCCGCAGAGCCGGGTGGGAGAACGCATCCTGGACCCCGCGCAGCTCCAACCCTCGGATCTGGTGTTTTTCGGCCGATGGAACGAAGACGGCACGTCCAGCGTGAGCCACGTGGGTATTTACCTGGGAAACGGCCGTTTCATCCATTCCCTGGGCCTGGTCCAGACGGGCAGCCTGAACCCCGATGACCCCAAGTACGATGCCTACAATACCGGCCGATACCTCTTCGGCGGACGCATCCTTCCTTTCATAGATAAAGAAGAGGGCCTCAACACCACCCTCACCAATCCCTATTATGCAGAATAGACGAGACTTTCTTAAAACCACGGCCCTGGCGGCTGCCGGCGTGGCGCTGGTGGGTTGTCAGAGCGGTCCTCAGCGTTTCCATATTGTTCACGGAGACGGCAAACTGCACCTGAGATTCTTCCCCTATGAACTGCAGCTGAGGCACACCTTTACGGTGGCCTCCTACAGCCGCACCACCACGCCGGACGTCCAGGTAGAGATTGAATACGAGGGCGTTACAGGTTATGGCGAGGCTTCCATGCCGCCGTACCTGGGGCAGAGCGTGGCCACCGTCACGGCCTTCCTGGAGAAAGTGGACCTGTCGCAGTTTACGGATCCTTTCCAGCTGGAGGATATCCTGGCCTACGTGGACAGCCTGTCCCCCGGAGATTCCGCCGCCAAGGCTGCCGTAGACATCGCCCTGCACGACCTCGTAGGTAAACTCATCGGCCGTCCCTGGTATCAGCTCTGGGGCCTGGATCCCGCCAAGGCGCCTTCCACCACCTTTACCATCGGCATTGATACCCCCGACGTTGTGCGGGAAAAGACGCTGGAAGCCGTGGGAAAATTCAATATCCTCAAGGTGAAAGTGGGCCTGGACACCGACGAACAGATGATCCGCACCATCCGGGAGGTCACCAACGTACCCCTGGCCGTGGATGCCAATCAGGGCTGGAAAGACCGTTCCAAGGCCCTGGATGAGATATTCTGGCTCAAGGAACAGGGCGTGGTGATGGTGGAGCAGCCCATGGCCAAGGAGCGTGTGGAAGACAACGCCTGGCTCACGGAGCACAGTCCCCTCCCCATCTTTGCCGACGAAGCCATCCAGCGTCTGGCCGATGTCCCCTCCATGAAGGGCGTCTATTCCGGCATCAACATCAAGCTGATGAAATGCACCGGCATGCGCGAAGGCTGGAAAATGGCCCAGCTGGCGCGCGCCCTGGGCATGAAAGTGATGGTAGGGTGCATGACAGAGACCTCATGCGCCGTGAGCGCCGCCGCCCAATTCTCCCCCTATGTGGATTTTGCCGACCTGGACGGCAACCTGCTCATTGCCAACGACCGATTCGACGGCGTAAAGGTCGTGGACGGAAAGCTTACCCTTCCGGACCGTCCGGGAATTGGGGTGGAACTGCTCTGATTTGACATTTTGCAGAAAAAAGTATAACTTTGAATTAATAAAACTTAAACACACTATTATGGGAACCATTATTTACATTGCCGGTATTGTCCTTTCCGTTTTGGCCGTTCTTGACATCCTCAAGAAACCCATCTCCACTTCCGGCAAAATCATCACCTCCATCCTGGTCCTCCTCACCAGCTGGATCGGCCTGGCCGTTTACTACTTCTATGCCAAGGACCATCTCACAGAGTGGTTCAAGTAGCATTACCCCTCGGTTGCAAAGTCCAAAATAATTCGTAACTTTGCAACCCTCAACCGGTGAGTTGTCCGAGTGGTTGAAGGAGCCTGCCTCGAAAACAGGTTTGCGTGCGAGCGCAACGGGGGTTCGAATCCCTCACTCACCGCAAAGAGAAAGTTTCGGCTTTAAAGTGCTCTTTTTCAGCTCTTTGCAAAGCCCGCCGCAGGCGGGCAGGGATGTCGCCGAAGGCGAAATCCCGGGTGAGTGGCCCAAAAAATGGCCCATTTTTATGCGAAATATAGTCTCTGCATCCACCTGAATACACCTGCACCTAAAACAGCAAAAGCGGCCCGAAGGTCGCTTTTGTCGTACTAAATAGCTATAAAGATATGGCTCAGTTCCCTGCCGACTTAAAAGATGCTATTGGTAGAGAAAAGTTCTTACTAATGGATAATTATACAAGGATTGAGAAGTTATGGCCTGTTCATATCCTTTGAACAAGATTTATACCCATACACTCTCACATCCATCGCCTTCCCGCCCTTCAC
>CAJOIQ010000056.1 GCA_905234795.1 uncultured Bacteroidales bacterium
TTCTATTCGTCAACGTGGCAAATAAAAGTGAGAAGAAACCGTTTTCTTCTAATTTGCATAAAAGTCAATGAATCAGCAAATTATAAAGGAATTACCAACTAGAAATGTCTATTATATCGTCTATATTACCGGTACAAAACCGGTACAGGAGAAACTAAAAACCCCGTCTGACACACGTCAGATGGGGTTTTGAAGTGACTCCAACAGGACTCAAACCTGTAACCTTTTGATCCGTAGTCAAATGCTCTATTCAATTGAGCTATGGAGCCATTTAGTCGGCCTTTTAGGCCTCCTTATTCTCAGCAGTGTAGACTTTCTCGCGGATGCGGGCCTTCTTACCGGTGAGGTCACGGAGATAGAAGATACGTGCGCGACGCACTTTACCGAACTTGTTAACCTCAATGCTGTCGATGAACGGGCTCTGGTAGGGGAAAATTCTTTCCACGCCAACGCCGCTGGCAATTTTGCGGACGGTGAAAGTTTTGGTGAAAGGATCCATACCACTGATCTGGATCACTACGCCACGGAACTTCTGAAGTCTCTCTTTATCACCCTCCTTGATTCTGTAGGTCACGGTGATGGTGTCACCGGCCTTGAACTCCGGGTAGGAAGCAACTTTCTCATTCTGGAAAGCCTGCTCTGCAACTTTAATCAAATCCATAATTCTCTAAATCCTTTATGCAACATTGCGGTTTGGCTCCTGACAAGAGGTTGCGTTAATTTTGGGACTGCAAAGATACAATCTTTTTACTAAACACCAAAACTTTTTTAGGAAAATCTAGAAAATATTTTTCACTTTGTCAAAGGTGGCCTTGTCCTCACGGGTAAGATCGGGCTGGAAGGAGGAACTGTTACGCATTTGTTCCAGGGCGTCTTTTTCACTGCGGGACAGTTTGTGGGGCACCCAAACCTGGAATTTGACGTACAGGTCTCCGGTGCCGTGCCCGTATCCCTGAACGCTGGGAAGGCCTTTCCCTTTCAGTTTTACCACGGTGCCGCTTTGCGTGCCGGGCTCCACTTTCACTTTGTAGCTGCCGTCCAGGCAGGGGACCGATACCTCACAGCCCAGCATGGCGTCCATCACGGAAATGATGCGCGTATGGAAGAGGTTGTTGCCCTCCCTTTGCAGCTGGGGATGCTGAATCTCGTTGATAACCACCAGCAAATCTCCGTTTACGCCGCCATGGGGGGCCGAATGGCCTTCTCCCCGGATGGTGATTTGCATGCCGTCTTCCACGCCGGCGGGGATGTGTACTTTCACCATTTCCCGCTTGCGTTCCAGACCGGTGCCGTTGCAGCGCCGGCAGGGATTGGTGATGATTTTTCCTTCTCCCTGGCACTGTGGGCAGGTGCCGATGGTATAGCCGATGCCGCCGAACAGGCCCCTGGTCTGCTGCCTTACGCGTCCCTGACCGCCACAGGTGGGGCAGGTTTTGATATCGGCATCACTCTTGGCGCCTTTACCGCCGCAATCGGGGCAGGGACGGGCGCGCTCCAGGGAAATCTCCTTGTCACAGCCGTTGGCTATTTCCTCCAGGGTGAGTTTCACGCTGGTACGGATGTCCCGGCCACGCAGCACGCGCTGCTGGGTTTCTCCTCCTCCAAAGCCGCCGAAGCCGCTGAATCCGCCACCTCCGAAGTCGAAGCCGAAACTGCCGCCGAAGATATTGCGCAGGAAGTCGTTGATGTCCATGCCGCCGAAGTCGAAGCCGCCGGCACCGGCGCCCATTTGCTCGGCCGCGAAACCGTACTGGTCATACTTGGCGCGCTTGTCGGGATCCGACAGGATGGAATAGGCCTCGGCCGCCTCCTTGAAGTTTTCCTCGGCGGTCTTTTTCTCGGCGTCGGTGCCGTTTACCCAGCGGTCCGGGTGCCATTTGAGGGCCAGTTTGCGGTAGGCGCTCTTGATTTCGTCGGCGCTGGCGGTTTTGGCAACGCCCAGAACCTCGTAGTAATCTCTTTTGTTAGCCATATCTTATGCTCCTACCACAACTTTAGCATAGCGGAGAACTTTTCCTCCCAGCGTATATCCGGTCTGTACCACGTCAATCACCTTGCCCTTGAGTTCCTCTGACGGAGCGGGGAAAGTGGTGACGGCCTCGTGCAGCTCGGTGTCGAAGTCGGCCCCTTTGGCCTGGATGCGCTCCAGGCCTTTGCCTTTGAGGTAGGCCGACAATTTGTCGAAGATCATGCGGGTGCCTTCCTTGGCGGCCTGGGCGTCGGTGCTCTTTTCCAGGGCATCCAGCGCAATCTCGCAGTCGTCCAGGATGGGCAGCAGACCCTTGATGGTATCGGCCGATGCAGACTCCCTCAGGGCCTGCTTTTCCTCGGCGGTACGGCGGCGGAAGGTGTCAAACTCTGCCATCAGCCGCAGGTAATCGGCTTTGGCATCGGCCGCCTTGGCCACTTCGGCCTTGGCTTCCTCCAGTTGCTCGTTGAGCCCCTCTATGCGGGCCTCCATCGCCGCAAGTTTCTTGCTGTCAATGACTTCTTCGGTATCTTTTTTCTTTTTTTCTGCCATGGTAATCAATCTTGCTGGTGGGTTTTCCAACAAAATGTCTGCCATGGGCAGAGCTACTGCCAAAGTGTCAGTTTACTGAACGCTTTTGTGGAAATAGGGGATACCGTTCTGGCTGAACAGGGAGTGGGCCGATGCCAGCGGAAGGTAAAAACCGTCTTCCTCACCGGTCTGTAGCCACAGGTCGAAGGCGGTGAAGGGCGCGGCGACGTTGTCTTCCCACATGCCCATGACGCTGATGCACACCAGGCCCGGGAGCATGGCTTCCAGCAGGTGGTAAATGGCAAAGAAACCCCGGGAATAGAATTCGGGAAGGGGGAGGGCATCGGGCCCGGAACGCAGGGCGTCGGAATGGATGGCGATACCGTCACAGTGGATGCGGACGTGCTCCTCATAATGGGAGAAAAGGAAAGGATTGTGTCTCATAGCTCATCAATTTTTGAGCAAGATACGGCCATTCCCGCGCCCGGCCATATTTTGGCAAGGCTTGCCAGAATTTGGTGGTTCCAAATATTTTTCTAATTATTGGAAAAAAAACGGCAGCCTCAAGTGTGAGGCTACCGTTTTGAACCTTTTGGCTGCAGAAATTATTTCTTGCGGCTCTTGTATCTCTGATAGAACATATCCACACGACCGGCGGTGTCCACCAGCTTCACCTTGCCCGTGTAGAACGGGTGGGAAGTGTTGGCGGGTATTCTACGCCTTCCACAGTGAGGGTCTCCTTGGAGGGAGCGCAGCTGCGGGTGACGAAGACGGTGTCATTGGACATATCCTTGAAAGCTACAAGACGGTAGGTTTCGGGATGAATTCCTTTCTTCATTTTACGTAAAAACTATAATTGTTAACAATTTTGGACCGCAAAGATAGCACAATTTTTTGGATTTGCAAAAACATTATTTCATTCGATACGGCGCATCGTCGTACAGAATGTAACGCTTGGCCTTGCGGATCCATTTTTGCTCTTCCAGTTTCATGTGCTCCTGCACCACGTCGAAGGAAATCTCCTCCCGCAGGTAGGCTTCCAGCACGGGATCGGCCAGTTTCACCCAGAATGCGGGGTCGAACTCGAAGGCCGAATAGTGCTCCCGGAACCAGCGCATCAGGTGCAGAGTGTGCAGCAGGCTGTGGTAGGGTTCTCCGGGCACCAGCATAATCTGGAAGCCGAAGCAGCGCTCCCCGGCGTATCGGCCCGCGGCGGGCGTGAACGAGCAGGGACGCAGCAGCGCTCCGTGCGCCTGAGGCAGTTCCTCGGGCCGCAGCGGCTTTACAAAAGGCGCACCTATATATTCATAAGGGCGGGACGTGCCGATACCGGGGGATATGGTGGTGTTGTTCCACAGGCCGCCGCCGCTGTAGAGATAGGAGCTGAACAGGCCTGGGATGTCGCTGGCGGGCGCAATGGTCCAGGGCATCAGCTGACGGTTGGCGTCGGTGGCCATGGCCGATATTACGTGGATGGGGAACCGGGCCCCCATCTCGCTGGCATACAGGTTTACCAGTTCTCCCAGCGTGAGCCCGTGCCGATGCGCCACCTTGGGGACGTACATTTCCCCGGCCACGGCCGGAATGGTGCCTTCCACCACGCGTCCGGAAGGGTTGATATGGTCTACTATATATAAGGAAGGGGCTTCGTCTCCCAGCAGCGACAGCATCTCCATCAGCTGCATCACATCCTTGGTGTAGTTGAAATACCGCACCCCCACGTCCTGGATTTCCACCACCACGGCATTCAGCTCCCGCAGGTGCTCGGCCTCGCACACAATGTGATTGGTGCCTGGCGTGAGTTCGGCCTCACGGGGGTTAAACACCATGGCCAGGTTGCCTCTTTCCCGGAAAATGTCCCACATCCAGCGCCCCTTGGCCGTATCCCAGCAGTTCTGGGTGCAGAAACACCCAACCTTGCCGTACAGCAGGGCTTTGTCCAGCTGGTCTTCCAGCGGTGTTGTCCTGAATGAAAACACTAGCCGATAATCTTTTTAGCCACTTCAATCACCTCGTTGCCCAGAGCTTCGGCCTCGGCCATGGTTCCGGCCTCGGAGTAGATGCGGATGATGGGCTCCGTGTTGGACTTGCGCAGGTGCACCCACTGCTTCTTGGCCTCGAAGCTGATCTTAACGCCGTCGATGGTGTTGACATCCTCCTTGGCGTAGATATTCTTGAGTTCGTTCAGGATCTTCTCAATGAGGGCGGCGTCGCTCAGCTGAATCTTGTTCTTGGCAATGAAATACTGCGGATAAGTCTTCTTCAACTGGCTTACTTTCATCTTCTTGTGCGCCAGATTGGACAGGAACAGTGCAGTGCCCACCATGGCGTCACGTCCGGCATGGATGGAAGGATAGATGACGCCTCCGTTGCCTTCTCCTCCGATGAGGGCGCCCACCTCATGCATCTTGGTGGTCACGTTCACTTCACCTACGGCAGCCGCATAGTATTTGCCGCCGTGCTTCTCCGTCACATCCCGCAGGGCACGCGTAGAAGAGAGGTTGGACACCGTAGCAATGGGTTTTCCTTCCTTCTGGGCCAGTTCGCACAGGTAATCGGCCACGCTCACCAGCGTATATTCCTCCACGAAGGGTTCTCCGTCCTCCTGGATAAAGGCCAGACGGTCTACGTCGGGGTCTACGGAGATGCCCAGGTCGGCCTTTTCCTTCACTACAGTCTGGCACAGGTCCACCAGGTTGGCGGGCAGCGGCTCGGGATTGTGGGCAAAGTCTCCGGTGGGATTGCAGTTGAGGCCGATGCATTTGACACCCAGGCGTTTGAGCAGGCGGGGCATGATGATGCCGCCCACAGAGTTGATGGCATCTACCACTACCGTGAAATGGGCGGCCTTGATGGCTTCCACGTCCACGGCCGGCAGGGCCAGCACGGCATCCAGATGTTTATCGGTGAAATCTTCCTCCTCTACATTGCCCAGTTGGTCCACCTCGGCAAAGTTGAAGTCCTCTTTCTCGGCCAAATCCAGCACGGCCTGGCCTTCTACGGCGGTAAGGAACTCGCCTTTCTCGTTCAGGAGCTTGAGGGCGTTCCACTGGCGGGGGTTATGGCTGGCGGTGAGGATGATGCCGCCGTCGGCCTTGGCAAACAGCACGGCCATTTCGGTGGTGGGGGTGCTGGCGAAACCGCATTTCACTACGTCTATCCCGCAGCCGATGAGGGTTCCCACTACCAGCTGCTCCACCATGTCTCCGGACATGCGGGCGTCCTTTCCCACCACAATCTTGTAACGGGCGCCGTTGGGCGTGGGTTTGCGAAGCGGAAGGGTGGCTGCATAGGCTGCCGTAAACTTCACAACGTCAATGGGGGTGAGGGCGTCTCCCGGAGCGCCGCCGATGGTTCCGCGAATACCGGAAATGGATTTGATCAGTGTCATATTTTTTGAGTTTATATTCTTTAAATCTCACAAATATATTAATTTTGCGCCCCAATTACAAATTGTCGGTTATGAACGGCTTCTGGACTATCGTAATGCTCATCTTTTCGAACGTTTTCATGACGTTCGCCTGGTATGGCCACCTCAAACTGCAGGAGATGAAAATCTCTACAGGCTGGCCGCTCATCCTCATCATCCTGTTTTCCTGGGGTATTGCTTTCTTCGAGTACTGCCTCACGGTACCGGCCAACCGCATTGGCTTCAACGGGAACGGCGGTCCTTTCAACCTGATGCAGCTCAAGGTAATCCAGGAGGTGATTTCTCTCACCATCTTCACCATCATCGTTACCTTTTTATTTAAAGGACAGCCCATTCAGTGGAACCACCTGGCCGCCTTTGTTTGTCTGGTGCTGGCGGTTTTCTTTGTGTTTCTGAAATAAAAATTTGGAGATTCGAAAAATCTTCGTACCTTTGCACTCCCATCTGCTGGGTTCGTATAACGGTTAGTACTCGAGATTCTCAATCTCGCAATAGGAGTTCGATTCTCCTACCCAGTACAAAAAAAAGCGCCACTCAAATGGCGCTTTTTCTATATCCTGGCAGCCCAGACTTTGGGCGTATAGCCTGTAATGCGCTTGAAAGTGCTGTTAAAGGAGGATGCGCTCACAAATCCGCAGGCCTTGGCCACTTCTTCCTGCGTGGCGTCGGGATGTTTGCGGATGTAAGTCTCGGCATAGTCCACGCGCAGGATGTTCATGACCTCCGGGAATCCCAGATTGTAGGTCTGATTCACCATTTTGGACACATAGGTCTTGTTGGTGTGCAGGCGTTCGGCCACATCGGCCAGGGAGAGGCCAGGCTGCAGGAACAGCTGTTCTCCCATCATCAGTTGCTGGAACTGGGCGGTGAGGGCGTCTGAGGAACGGGCTTTTCCCAAAATGGCTGAACTGAGGGAAGGGGCGTCGGTCTTGCCACCGCCGCTAACGGAGGCAAAGGCGCCGGAGTGAACTTGCAGGCGGGACATCACGTGGGAGATGGCTTCTCCGTTAAGCTGGCCCACCATGTTCAGGATTATGTCTTCGGCCACGGCCGACGCCGTCTCTTCGCGGTAATTGAAGCGGAAAGCCGTGCGGATATCCTCCCTGGAAATGAATTCCCGGGACCCGAAGAGTGCGAAATAACCGAAGAGGAACTGCATGACGGACAGCACCAGCAAAAGCACAATCAGGAAAGGCGAAGTTTGCCCGGCAGGATGATGCAAATATATCTTGATGCAGAGCCCCAGCAGAATGACGATGGAAATGGACACCTGCACTTCCAGAACGCGTATTCTCCAGCGCTTGTTGGACAGGTAGTTATAAAGGTTCCTGGGCCGGAAACGGAACTTAATGCCCAGGAAGATGCAGTAGGCCAGCATAAATATAGCCTGGATGCCCATCACTAACCGGAAAACAACAATGGTCCAGAGGTAAAATGCGCTTTCGGCCTTGTTAAGGGCTGCATCGGCTGCTGATCCTCCATTGTGGATGCGTGCAAGGAAGGCGTCGGTGTTCTCCAGGCCGTTGATGCCCGCCAGCATGGCAGAAGCCGTAAACATCACCACGGGAATGGATAACCATAAAACGTGAAAGGCGTTGATTTTTACTTCGTCCCGCCACATTCGGGCGAAATAGAGGCAGGTGATGGGGATGATGGCGGGTGCCGTGAGCTGGACGATGAGGTGCGCGACGGTAGTGGATTCGAAAACGGTGCCGATGATGACATCTCCGGCTGCGGTTAGAAATACAGCCATCATCAGGAGAAACAGGATGGGGTAATCCCGTGTGCGGGAAGCCAGCAGACTATGAACCACCGCCCAGAACAGGAAGGTGAGGCCCGGGATGATATACAGCGGAGTCCAGTTCATTAAAAGTCGTCGTTATCCTCGTAGATCTTGCTTTCCCAGCCGGCTAAGGAAACGTTGAAGCAGATTTCTTTGTAAATGGAAGTAAGGTCCAGACCCAGGTGGAACGTATACTGCTTGCCGGGGACCATGATATTGCCGGGCAGCACGCCGTAGATGAGGTATTGGGCCACCTGATCCTTGAGCGGCGGGTAATAGACTTCCCCGACATTGAAGCCGTCCACATCGAAGGTGACTTCCACCCACTGGCGGCCCATGACGATGTCGTCGGGGATGGCGTAGAACCGGTGACTGAGTTCCGGGTATTTCACCAGGGAATCCCGGCCGACGAAAAGCTCGTTGGAGGAGCCCACGCCCACCACGGCGTCTCCTTCGAAAACCGTCACATCCCTGTAATAACCCTGATAATTCCAGTATCCCTGACTGTTGAGGAGGTCGTTGACAAACACGCCGGCGCTGGCTACGTTCATGGCCGTAATCTTTTTGAGGTGGATGAGGCCTTGCAGTTGTTCGTCGGGAGTGGCGTCACAGATTTTAAAGCCGATGTCGTTGGTGATGTGGCCAAACTCCAGCGGAAGCGTGTTGAGCTGGTTCACGTTGCGCTCCACGGTTTTGGATACCAGGGGACCGGCCTCTGTGTCGGCGCTTTCGAAGGGAATGGAATATGCCGAATAACCGCTTTCATAGGAGATGCTCCTGACATGCGGATAATAGGCGCTGAAAAGCACTTGGGAGGGGACCTCAAGAATGCCGCCCTGCAGGAATGTGGAGTAGGTGCCGTTCTGGCTGTATACGGGGACGTTGTCCAGCAGCAGGGAACGGGTATCGGGCTCTACGGCAACCAGAGAGAAAGGACGGTTGTAGTCCATGGTTGCTGCAAGGTCTCCTGCATCCACGATGTCCGATTTGGTAACGGGCTTTCCTTCCCGGGTAACCGTAATGTCAAAATCCAGCCGCGCTTGTGCCAGGGGTTTCTGCGATACTTCATCAACCTTGACACAGCCCTGGATGAGGAGGGCGGAAAGGCAAAGAAGGCTGGTTATTACACGTTTCATGCGCGGGCGTATATGGTTCGGGGCAAATATAGAAAAAAAAACGCACAAATACACGTGCTGCAACAAAATTTCTGCGTTTTGTTGAAAATTGCCGATTTATAAAAACATATAAATTGTGGATTCGTAAAAAACGCGCTCTAATTATCTTTAGTTCACGGCAAAAGTAGCACTACAACGGTCAAGCCGCGAGGCTGCTTCTGCTAATTTGTTGATTTATAGTAAATTTTTTTGTAAATATTGTT
>CAJOIQ010000057.1 GCA_905234795.1 uncultured Bacteroidales bacterium
AGCTGGCTCATCCAGTCCACATTAGGGTAAAGATCGCTGTACCGGATAGGAAGGGCTCCTTCGGCGTCATTGACCAACTGGGAACGAACCTCGTCCGAAGCCAGGTACATGGAGCGGCTGTAGTCGTCAATCATACCCGGCTGCATGGTGTTCAGGTAATCAATGAACTGCTCGGCCGATGCCATGCGCGGCAACTGGGTGGGAGAGGTGATGCCCGATTCCAGTTTCACACTCACCTTAGGCTTGGACTCCGAGCCGCGCTTGGTGGTGATGAGAACGATGCCGTTTGCACCGCGGACACCATAAAGGGCTGTAGCGGTAGCATCCTTCAGGATGGAGAAGGACGCGATATCTTCCGTATCCACCAGATCCATGGAGCGCTCTACGCCATCCACCAGGATGAGCGGATAGGAATTGGCACCGAAGGTATTGACGCCGCGAATCCAGAACTCAGCACTGGAACCCGGTTCGCCGGTATGCTGGACGGCTACTACGCCCGCCAATTTTCCGGCCAGGCCCGTGGAAAGTTGGCCAATAGGTGCTTTCAGGACCTCGGCATCAACCGTTGTGATGGAGCCAATGACGGATGCTTTCTTTTGAGCGCCGTATGCTACCATTACCACCTCCTCCAACTGATTGGCCTGGGGAACCAGTTTAATCAGTAGGTCTGTTTGCGTCCCCACGGTAACCGGTTCATCCTCATAGCCCAGAAAGCTGACGATGAGCACGTCGCTGTTTTTGACGCTGATCTCGAATCGGCCGGCCCCGTCAGTCATGACGCCGCGGGTTTCACCCTTGACGGTGACAAAGGCACCGGCAACCGGTGCATCCGTCTCGTCCAGGACAAGGCCCTTAACGCTGCGGCTCTGCGCTCCGGCGTCCCAGAAAGGGAGCAGAAACAGTACCAGAGCTGTCAGCATGGAACATGTTTTATTCAATAAGGTCATATAAGTATGGGTTATTTTGTTTTTAACAGGGAAGATAAGCCTTCGAAGACGGCTCCAAACGGGGCACTCACCAGGCGGACGCCTTCCAACTGGTGCTGCATGGCATCCCGCATCAGCGAGAAGGACTGGCCGATTTGCCCGCCTATCAATACAGTGTCAATATCCAAATCGCTGATGGCTTTTCCAAGGGCCTGACCCAGATACGCTCCCACGCTTTCATACACTTTTCGGGCTGTTTTGTCTCCGCCATAAGCCTTTTCAGCAATGGAGCGGGCTGTTTCATCTTTATCACCGCTCATAGTGGCATAGGCCCGGCATATTCCCCTGGCCGACACATAATCTTCCAGGATGCCGCCCTCTTCCACGGGGAGGTTCCACAGGTTCCTTGCCGGGGATCCGGAAGGAGCATATTGTACCTGTCCCTTAAGGGCGTAAGCAAAGCCCAGGCCGGTTCCCAAAGTAACCAATGCGGCGTTATGGCGTTGCAGGCTGAGCATCTTGACAGAGCCCAGCAGAACGGCATTTACATCGTGATGGAATACCAACTGAACCTTTTCCGGTATATATACCAATTCCCGAAAACGCTTTCCATAGACAGATGCGAATTTGTGCTCCATCAGGAAAATGCCCTGTCGGAAGTCGAAGGGGCCGGGAATGGCAATTCCAATGCCGGAGAGACCATCAATGGGTCCGATGGCGGTTGCCAATGCCTGGGCAATAGCCTCGCTGCTCCCATTGGAATCAATGGGAAACATTTGGCCGTCGGACCGTTTGATGAAGGTTCCGCCTATGTCAAGCAGGGTCGTTTTGGTAACCATCTCTCAGGCAGGTTTTGTGTACGTGTATGGGTTCTTTTCCTAAGTTCTCAATGACGTATTTACCCATGGATGCGGGTACGCAAGCTATCTCCATGAAATCCAGGTCGAAGTAGCGTTCCGGATGCTCCGCGCTGCGGATGCGGATATGGTCCCCGTCCACCAGCGTCAGCACGTGGAACTTCTCTCCCTTGGTGTCCTGCTCACACCGTTTTTCAAATTCCAGTCTTCTGAGGGAGATGTACATCTGCGGGTTCTCGCCCAGGATATACTCTTCCCATCCCTCACCGGAAGCGTCCAGGCGGGGCTTCTGAACAATGTATTCAGGACTGTCGGGGTCGTGGATCACGCTGTAACGGCGGTCCTGACGTACATTGAGTTCTCCCAGATGCGTGTGGATGGGGCGCTGTTTACCGTCGAAGTCCAGGCGCAGGTAGTCATACATCTTATAGGTATAGGAGCCGATGGTGAGCGAGCCAATCTCCAGAATCACCTGGTTGCGTCCGCTGGAGTGGATGGTACCGGCGGGCAGCATCACCTGCAGGCCCGGGACGGAATTTTCGTAGCTCACATACTTCATATAGTCGCAGGGGTCGTGCTGGGTGTCGGCCGCCTCGATCTCCTTGAAGAACTGCGGGATGTCGGCATCGTCCCGGAAGCCGATGAAGGTCTTAGCTTCGTGGCCGGTGATGACCACGTAGTAGCTCTCGTCCTGACGGCCGAACTCGTTATAGTTCTCCACGTTGAACTTGCCGCCGCTATGGCACTGGATACTCATGTTACCGGTGCTGTGGTAGCTGTCGTCCCAGTTGAAGCGGATGGGGAAGTAGCCTTTGTACTTGCGAACACAGGTTTCACCCATCAGATTCACGCCTTCCTTATGCACGAAGGAGCAGTAGTTGATATCCAGCATTTCCTTTCCGGCCTGCACCAGCACACTCACCTCCATGGGGATGAAGTCAAACACCCAGGCAGCGTTGCGCATCTTCTCCGGCAGGTGGCGCTGCTGTTTCATGTAGGAACCGCCCCAAACGCCCTCCAGATAGCAGGGTTTGGCCCTGAACGGGTATTTGACCAGCTGCGCGCAGATATCGGCAAAGGCCCCGAAGGGCATCATCTGCAGGTTTGCACGGTCGTTGTCCAGGAAGTACCAGTCAAGGACATCATCGCCAAAGAGTTCCTTCCTCAGCTGGACGGCGTTCTCGAAATCGCAGTAGTAGCAACGACGGATGGTGCGGTTGATGATGCCGGTGTGCTTCTTGCCGATATTGGCGTATTCGCCCGCGCGGATGCGCAGCATGCAGTTCATCGGGGTGATATCGAACCAGCACTTCACGTCGTACAGGGGACGGAACTCCTTGATGAGGGAGCCGTAGCCGTACACGACGACCAGTGTTCCGGGTGCTTTGAGCGCGGGAATCTCTTTCTTGAAGGCCTCCACCTTGGCGGGATCCATCAGGCCGATATAACCGCCGTGGTATACCTTGCCATACAGAAGTGTCGGGTCTACCTTAGTATCCCAGATGAGAAGGGAGTCGATGATGGAATCGATTTCCTCTCCGCTTTTGAAAGTGCGCGCGGCGGAATCCACGAACTCTATCTTGAAATCAAAAACGGCGCACTCGCGGGCGAGCAGGCTCACCATCAGGTCGAACTTGGTGGTAGTGTATCCGTCGAAGGCCACGATGGCGCCCTCCTTCCGCACTTTGTCGGAGATGGCGGTGATAAACTTCTTGGCCACCATCGGGGTGCCGCCGCCTGTGACGGAATCGATGGTCTTTTGGCTGAGTTCCGGCCTGTTCACGGGTTTTGGGTCGTGATAGGGGAACGGGTTGTACATGAAACTCATATCGTTACTACTGAATATTGAAATCTACCCATATGGGAAAGTGATCGGATGCAAGCAAGCCGTTGTAACGGGTGTCGTTGCATCGGTAGTGCAGCGGGACTACACCCTCGCCCTTGTAATAGATGAAGTCAATCCTGCGTTCGGGCAAATTGTCTAGCTGCCAGCCGTTGAAGCTTCCTTCCGGACCTTCCCGAAATTCGGGGGCATTGTCAAAATAGTGAAAGGAATCCTTCCACCAGGTTCTGTACACGGTCGAAGGCGCATCCGTTTCGCAGGCGTTGAAATCCCCGATAAAGAAGGAGGGCCAGCCTTTGGGATTGTACCTTTTTTCCATTTCTACGAAGACATGGGCATGTTCTGCGTGCTGGTCCGTGTTGAGCGGGGCATGGGTCACCATCACGAAGTACTCCCTTTCGGCAAGGATATCTTTCATGACAACACAGAAGCCTCCACGGATATACTGGTGTTTCAGGTCCAGTCCCAGGTCATTCACCTGCTGTTTTTCCGGGGGATTGGAAATCCAGAAAAAATGCGGTTCGCCAGCCATCCGGAAACGGTCCTTTCTCCAGATGAGACCATGGGCTTTGGTTCCCTTACCATCTTCGGCGTAGGGGCTGAAGAAATAAGACTCGTAAACGGCACCCTGCCCGGCCAGGAGATGAGGTAAGCTTTCCTGTTCCGGTGTGTCCACCTCCTGGAGCCCGCACACATCGAAGGCGTTGTCCAGGATGGACTGCACCAGCCGCGGGCGGCGTACCCGCCAGTTATTGTCGGGACTTGCGTCGTCCAGTACGGACCTTCGGAGATTGTATGTGCCGATTCTGATTCTCATTATCTGATATCGTAGAAATCAAATCCCATCATCTCGGCCAACGCTTTGAGCTGCGGGCGGTAGTCACCGTCTACGATGGCGTAGTGCTGGGTGGCGCCTATGTTCAGGACCTTTTCCCACAGTTCCTTGGCGGGCACCACGGGTTTAAAGATGGTATGGCTGTAAGTGGCCAGCAGGTGCTTTTTCTTGCTTTGCGGGGTGTCTTTCTCGCTCAAGCTCTCGGCCATGAAGGTGATGAGCTTGTATTTGCCGTCTTCCTCGTACAGGCCAGCCACGGTCTTCATGCCGGGGGAGAAGCGGTACCAGGCGAACGGGGCACCGGCGTATTTCCAGGAGGTCTTGGCAAAACGAACGTCGCGGGAGATGATCACGTTGTCCTGCCAGGCGGGGTCGTTGTGGTCGTTGGGACCGGCGTGGCCGCCTGCAAAGGTGCCGAAGTCGTCCTCGATGTGGAAGGGCTCAATGAAGTTGACGTGCTTTCCGCTCAGAAGCTTGAGGATGTAAGTAATGAGACCTGCGCCGATATCGGCTTCCGGCACCAGCACGCTCACGTTCTCATTGAACCAGTTGGGGTAGAAACCCGCGCGGCAGCCGGCGGTGCGGAAGGTGGCCTGGTCGATGTCGTTGTACACATAGCAGTCGATATCGTTCTTTTCGGCCAGCTTCTTGATGGCCAGGGTGGCCTTGACGCAGCCGATGAACTTGTCGTACTCCACGTCGTCCATCATCTTGTATTTGGACGTGAGTTCGTCGGCATAGGCCTTCACTTCTTCGTCGGTGAGGTTGTCTATCTCGGTGCCGTAGTCGCTGTAGGGCAGGTAGTGGATTTCGGGGCCGATCTTTGTAAAGAGGTCGTAATTGTCGATGTAGGTGCTCCACATCGCCTCGTTCATATTGGCCATCAGGCCCAGGTTGGAGTGGCGCAGGATAGCGCGGGCCTTGGCGGCATCGGCAAAAATCCTGACGTGTTCCGTAATCTCTTCGCGCGTACCCAGGACGGTCTTGACACCTGCGCGGGGGATGCGTTTAATGCTGCCGCTGCCTTCCAGGGAACCCACCAGGGTGCCGGCGCATAGGTAATCTACGAAATCGTCCTCGTCCAGGGTGGTCTCGAAGGTCATTCGCGGCTTGGCCACGTTGCAGAAAATGATGGGCATCTGCGGGCAGTCGCGCAAGAACCGTATCCAGGCAAAATCTTCGCTCCATGAGAGGAATTCGGCGTAGATGAAGTCCACGTCCCGGTCGAAGAAAAGTTTGATGGCTTTTTCGGCGTCTTCGCGCTCATATATA
>CAJOIQ010000058.1 GCA_905234795.1 uncultured Bacteroidales bacterium
GACCTTCCGTGCACAACTCAGAGGGGTATCAGATATAAACTACTTCCTCTTCAGGCTACAGAATATCTACGCTTAAACACATACTTTTGGACGTGAGCCATAAAACCCGACAGTGCTTGAACAGTGTCTACTGTCACAGAAAAGTGAGTATGATCCGGCATGGGACAGAGGGCAAGTATTGTTACCCTGTACTTTACGGCGGTCACACAAACAACAGTAAACCAAACCAAATAATCACTTTGACTATAAAAGAGGAGTCCTCCTCCAGCAGAACGCTGGTAACAATGATTAAGAATACCGCTTAAAAAGGGTCTTTTTTTCATAAACGTACAGAACAATGCCACCACAATATGGCAGCGATTAAACACAGGCGTCCTGTAACGTCAATACAAAGATGGAGAGACTCTTTCAAAAAAGCAAATTAAAAACAGCGCGTGTTGTAGAACCAACTCAACACCAGTAAATTACAGAAATCCTCCTAGGTCAAAATGCCCAGGAGGATTTTCATAAGTTACAGTAAGTTAATTACTTACACATCACGCCGGAGGAAAGCCGGGCAGATGCTAATCCAGGAGCCCTTCGGGGATAGAGAGGGTCAGGGTGTGTGAAGCAGGACCCATGCCGACAACCAGGTCCTCATGGAACGGCAGCAGGACCTCCTGGCCGGAAGGGCGGCGCACCCAGAGGCAGGTGTTGCCGGGGATGTCTTCGTAGTCGGTGACGGTGCCGATGGTTGTGCCATCGGCCGAAACCACGGTCCAGCCGGTGAGGTCTTCGCCTTCTTCCTCTTCAAAATAATCGGCATAGATGGCGGCGCCGGAGAGTTCGTCGGCGTCTTTCAAAGAATGCACCCCGGTAAGACGCACCAGGGCACGGTTTACGCCACGCGGGGTAAAAGATTCAAAATAAAAGGGAACCGGTAGTCCATCGAATTCGATGTATACCGGTTCCTGGAGGTCGATATCCTCCGGGGCTACGTCAAAGAAACTGATGAGCAGTTCTCCGTCCGTCCCGTTGGATTTCAATACCTGGGCTATCCGCAGCATTATTCGGCAGCGGGAGCTTCGGCAGCGGCTTCCTCGGCGGGAGCTTCCTCGGCGGCAGCCTCCTGGGCAGCCTTGGCGGCAGCTTCCTCGGCCTCGGCCTTCTTGGCGGCGATAGCCTTGGCGCGAGCCTCATTTACCTGAGCCTCGGCAGCCTTGGCGGCCTTTGCCTTGGCAATTTCATCGTTCTTGATGCCAGTCTTCTTGGCAGCGACCTTTTTGTCGTGCTCTTCCTTCCAGGCAGCGAACTTGGCGTCGGCCTGAGCCTGGGTGAGAGCGCCCTTGGCTACACCCTCGGCGAGGTGCTTGCGAAGGAGGACACCCTCATAGGAGAGGATACGGCGGGCTGTGAGAGTGGGCTGGGCACCAACCTTGAGCCAAGCAAGAGTCTTGTCACCGTCCAGAACGATGGTGGCAGGATTGGTGTTGGGATTGTAGGAGCCAAGCTGCTCGATGAATTTACCGTCGCGCGGTGCGCGGGAATCGGCCACAACAATGTGGAAGAATGCGAAATTCTTCTTACCGTGGCGCTGAAGTCTGATTTTAACAGCCATTGTGAATCTGTTTTATTAAGTTAAACGTAGTGCCCCAACTCGTGGGAGCCTGCAAAGATAGGAAAATTATTTGTGCTTTAAAAATATTGGCCGAAAAATTTGTGGATTTCAAAAATGCTTTCTATCTTTGCAGTCCCGTTCCGCGGATGTGGTGAAATGGTAGACACGCCACTTTGAGGGGGTGGTGGGCATTAGCCCGTGGAAGTTCGACTCTTCTCATCCGCACAAATCCAGGCTTTAAAGTCTGGATTTTTTTGTACCTTTGCGTTCGCTAAAACCTTAAGAAGAATGAAGATTAAAGGTACAACCGTACTCATTACCGGAGCGTGTTCCGGCATTGGGAAAATCATGGCGCGCCGCTGTTTGGAAAAAGGCGCCAAACAAGTCATCATCTGGGATATCAATGACGCAGCCATCGCCGCTACCGTAGAGGAATTGTCGGCCCTGGGTCACGTACACGGTTTCAAGGCCGATATTTCCGACACCGCTTCCGTGGACGCCGCCTTCGAGGCCACCCGCATCGGCTGCGGCCCGGTGGACATCCTCATCAACAACGCCGGCATCATCACCAACAACAAAACTTTCGCCGAGCAGACCGACGCCGATATCAACCGCACCTTCGACATCAACACCAAGGGTGCCATGTTCCTCACGCTCCGCTTCCTCAAGCAGATGAAAGAGCGCAGCACCGGGCACATCTGCAACATAACTTCGTCGGCCGGCATGCTGGCCCTGCCCAAGATGTCCCTGTACGCGGCCTCCAAGTGGGCCGCCATCGGCTGGAGCGAGAGCCTCCGCATCGAACTGGGCCGCGAGAAGAGCCCCATCAAGGTAACCACCATCGCCCCGTATTTCATCAATACCGGCATGTTCGACGGCATCCACTCCTTCTTCAAGATCCAGAATCCGGAAGTGGTGGCCCGCAAGACCATCTGGGCCATCCAGCACAACCTGGGCTACCGGGGCATCCCCTTCAGCTCGCATTTCATCCGCCTGATGCAGGGTATCTTCCCCTACCGCTGGTTCAACTGGCTCTTCGGAGACGTGTGCGGACTCTATACTGTAATGGATCATTTTACCGGACGCAAATAATATGGCAATTGAGAACACAAGCGCAGAGCGCATTCAGGAACTGGTAGAGCGGCAGCGGGCATTCTATGCCACCGGCACCACCCGGGACGTCAAGTGGCGCATTCGGCAGCTCAAGGCCTTCAACGCCGGGCTCAAAAAGTGGGAAAAGCCCCTTTGCGACGCCCTGTGGCAGGACCTGCACAAGAGTTATGAAGAGGCCTTCATGACCGAGCTGGGCCTCGTTTACGGGGAAATCGGCGAGGCCATCCGCAAGGTGGGCCGATGGGCCCGTCGCAGGAGCAAACCCACGCCGCTCACCGTGATGCCGTCCAAGAGCTACATTGTGCGCGAACCCCTGGGCTGCACGCTCATCGTGAGCCCCTGGAACTACCCCGTGCAGCTGCTGCTGAACCCGCTGGTGGGCTGCATCGCCGCCGGCTGCACCGCCATACTCAAGCCTTCTCCTTACGTGCCCAACATCTCCAAGGTAATCGAAGACTTCATCGCCGATACATTTGCCGAAGAGTACGTGGCCGTAGTGCAGGGCAACCGCCTGGTGAACGGAGAACTGTTCAAGCACCGCTATGACCTGGTGTTCCTCACCGGCAGCCCTTCGCTGGGCCGGATTGCCATGACCGCACAGGCGCAATACCTGACGCCGATGGTGCTGGAACTGGGCGGAAAAAGCCCGTGCATCGTGGACAAGGACGCCGACCTTACCATCGCCGCCCGCCGCATCGCCTGGGGCAAATGCCTGAACAGCGGACAGACCTGCATCGCGCCGGATTACCTTTTCCTGCACCAGGATATCAAGGACGCCTTCATCGAGGCCTTCAAGAAAGAGCTCGCCGGCCTGTACCCGGACGGTACGGAGCAATCCGACAAATTCGTGCACATCGTAAAGGACAGCGCTTTCGAGCGTCTCACCGGTTATCTGGCCGATGGCAAGATTGTGGCCGGCGGACACTATGACCGCGAACGCCTGTGGATTGAGCCCACCCTGCTGGACGGCGTGTCCCCCGACGCGCCCGTGATGCAGGAGGAAATCTTCGGCCCCATCTTCCCCATCATGACCTTCAAGGACCGTTCAGAGGTAGTGAAGTTTGTGAACGGCCGGGAGAAACCCCTGGCTTTCTATTACTTCGGCTCCGGCGCCGCAGGCTGGGACATCATCGGTCGCACCACCTCCGGCGGCGCCTGCATCAACGACACCATCATGCACATTGCCAACAGCAACGTTCCTTTTGGCGGCGTGGGCAACTCCGGAATGGGCAGCTATCACAGCGAGCGCAGTTTCCTGGCCTTCAGCCACGAGCGCGCCGTGATTGCCTCCCCCACCTGGGTGGATCTGAAATTCCGTTATATGCCGTACAAGCTGTTCGGCATCATCAAGAAGATGCTGCTGATCAGCGCCGAATAATCTGTTATGGCCGATAATTATCTGGAAAAACGCCAGCAGGAGTTGGCCGAGCGCAGGCCGAAGGTGGTGCACCCGCATCCCTCGCTGGATTCCCTCCTGAAACGCAACCGCAGTTACCGCGGCTACGACGCTTCGCGGGTGGTCACTTCCGAGGATCTTCTCCGGTTACTGGAAGTGGTACCCTGGGTGGGCTCCGGCATGAATGCGCAGCCGCTGCGGTTCAAGCTGGTTTGTGGCGCTGATGCGGCCGCGGTGCATCCCCTGGTCCGGCTGGGCGCCGCGCTTCCTCAGGAGCACCTGCCGCACCCCGGCGAGGAACCATCGGCCTATATTGTGGTGTGCTCGGCCGCTTCCGGCCGGGTGGTGGACATCGACCTGGGCATCGCCGCACAGAGTATTCTTTTGAAGGCCGTGGAGATGGGCCTGGGCGGGATTTTTATTCTGAACTTCCGGGCGGCCGAGCTTCAAGCGGCTCTGTCTTTGCCCCTGGAACCCCTTGCCGTCATTGGCATCGGCAAACCCTTGGAGCGCATCTTCCTGGTAGACGCCAAGCCCGGCGACTCACTGGATTATTATAGGAAAGACGGCGTTCACTTTGTTCCCAAACTGCAACTGAAAGACCTGATTATATGAAACTGGACGGAAGACGCGAAAGCAGCAACGTAGAAGACCGCCGGGGCGTTTCCGGCGGCAAGGCGGCTGGAATGGGGATTGGTGGCATTGCCATCGTGGCCATCATCACCCTGCTGATGGGCGG
>CAJOIQ010000059.1 GCA_905234795.1 uncultured Bacteroidales bacterium
TACTAAGTGTTACAAATATAGAAAATAAAATTGACAAAAAAAAGACCTTTGAAGGCCTTCTAGTAAAAAAATCGAAAATTATGCTGTCAAACTACCGGGCGTTGTGCGCAGGCGGGCGCGCTGAATTGCACATGTGATAAAGATTGCGTATCTTTGCAGTCAGCCTTTTTGTTACGACATGAAAGAAGAGAAAGACCTTTTAAAGAAACTGTCCCACTGGTACTTCAGCAAACGCATGCTGCCGTATTGGGTCATTATGCTGGCCGATGCCATTATCGTGTTTTTGAGCTGCATGTTTATCTTCTGGGTGGTCAATAAATCTCCGCTCACTTATGAACATCATGTGGAACTGCTGGTGGCTTCGGCACTCTATGCCGTTCTCAGCTGGATTGGCGCACGTGGGTTCAGGACCTATTCCGGCGTGTTGCGGTACTCCAGCTTCGTGGACCTTCTCAGGGTGTTCTATGCCAACTGCGTGAATGTAGCCATCGCCGTGGCCCTGGCATTCCTGTTCCAGTGGTTCAAGGTTCCTTATCTGTCCATCCTTTCGCCCATTCTGGTGGGCGTGTCTTTCCTGCTGGCCACCCTGGCCATGTGGGGGTTCCGCGTGCTGGTAAAACTGCTGTTTGACGCTGCCAATGCCGATTCCAAGGCCATCCGGGTGCTCATCTACGGCGCCATGACGGGCGGTATCGGCATCGCCAAATACATCCGTATGCAAAGCCCTGCCCAGTTTAAGCTGAAGGGCTTCATCTCCCATTCCGGCAAGCTGGCCGGTGCCCGCCTGATGGGCGTGCGCGTTTACTCGGTGGACGACGACTTTACCTCCATCATCAAGAAAGAGAGAATCGAGGGCCTCTTGGTGAGCCCGATGCGGGTGGATGAATTCCGGGCCAATCAAAAGGCGCAGGACGTTTTCATCGGCGCAGGCTGCAAGATTTTTATGGCGCACGACGCCCAGGAAGCCAGCATCAAACAGGGAGAAATCCTGGAAGGGGATACGGATAACATCCAGCTCAAGGAAGTGAGCGTGGAGGACCTCCTCCCGCGTCAGGAAATCCGCGTGGACATGAAATCCGTGGGAGAACAGCTCAAAGGAAAACGGGTGCTCATCACCGGTTCCGCCGGCTCCATCGGTATGGAAATCGTGCGTCAGGTGGCCCGGTTCGGCCCTGCCAGTATGATGTTGGTAGACCAGGCCGAAACGCCCCAGCACGACGTCCGCCTGATGATGGCCAAGGATTTCCCCAATGTACCCTGTGAGGTGGTGGTGTGCAGCATCAGCCGCCGTACGCGTATGGAGCATGTCTTCAAGGACTTCAAGCCCGAATATGTATTCCATGCAGCCGCCTACAAGCATGTGCCGATGATGGAGGACAATCCCTCCGAGGCCGTGCTCAACAATATTTACGGCACCAAAGTGATTGCCGATTTGAGCGTGGAGGTGGGAGCGAAGAAGTTCGTGATGATCTCTACCGATAAAGCGGTGAATCCCACCAATGTGATGGGCTGCAGCAAGCGTATCTGCGAGATTTACGTCCAGAGCCTGGACCGCAAGCTCAAGATGGAAGCCCTGGAAAAGCGTAAGGAGCAGGTGAAGGGCGGCCGGGGAAAACAAGTGCAGCCGGACTACACCCAGTTTGTCACCACCCGCTTTGGCAACGTGCTGGGCAGCAACGGTTCCGTGATTCCGCTCTTCCGGGAGCAAATCAAGAACGGCGGTCCCGTTACTGTGACCGACGAGAATATTGTCCGCTTCTTCATGCTCATCCCCGAAGCCTGCAAGCTGGTCCTGGAAGCCGGCACCAAGGGCAACGGCGGAGAGATCTTTGTCTTTGACATGGGCGCGCCCGTCAAGATAGCCGACCTGGCCAAGCGCATGATTGCGCTTTCCGGCGCCCGCAATGTGAAGATTGAGTATACCGGCCTTCGCGAAGGTGAGAAGCTGTATGAGGAAGTTCTCAATGAGATGGAGGGCACCAAACCCACCTTCCATGAGAAGATCCGCATCGCCCAGGTGCGGGAGTACGACTTCGACGAAGTTTCCAAGGAAATCGAGGACCTCATTGTCATCGCCAAGCAGTACAACAACATGGAGACGGTGAGGAAGATGAAGGAAATCGTGCCCGAATACAAGTCCAACAATTCCGTCTACGAGGCCCTGGATGCCGAGATTTCGGATAGGGGGGGGGTATGAATAAATGATGGAAAACACCATCACTCAGGAGAAAAAATGGACCGTACTGGAGACGGAGTATCTCATCCGCCGACCATGGCTCACAGCGCGCAGGGATGTGGCGCAGCTGCCCGACGGCCGGATCAATAAGGAATACTACGTGCTGGAGTACCCGGACTGGGTGAACATCATTGCCATCACCACCGAGGGACTCTTTGTGCTGGAAAGGCAGTATCGGCACGGATTGGGGAACACCTGCTTCGAGCTTCCCTGCGGGGTTATCGAGGATGGAGAAACGCCCCTGCAGGCCGCGCAGCGGGAACTCCTGGAGGAAACAGGCTATGCCGGAGGGGAGTGGCAGGAGTGGATGACGCTGTCCCCGAATCCTTCTACTTCCAATAATCTCACGCACAGTTTTCTGGCGGTAGGGGTGAGCAAGGTGAGCGGGCAAAAGCTGGATCCCACGGAGGATATTGACGTGTACCTGAAGCCGGCTTCCTATGTGAAGGAGCTGCTGGAGAACAATCAGATCCTCCAGGCCCTGATGGCCGCACCGCTGTGGAAGTATTTCAACCAATTATAGAATTTTTGTTATCTTTGCAAGATAAAACTGACTTAAACCTGTATAGAGAATGGGACTTTTACACGCCAGACTGGCCAAATATGACCTCCCGCAAAAAATGATGGAGAAGGGGATTTATCCCTATTTCCGCCAGATAACCAGCAAACAGGGAACCGAGGTGACCATGGACGGTCACAAGATCATGATGTTCGGTTCCAACGCCTATACCGGCCTCACCGGAGATGAACGCGTGATCAACGCGGGCATCGAGGCCCTCAAGAAATACGGCAGCGGCTGCGCCGGTTCCCGCTTCCTCAACGGCACCCTGGACATCCATGTGCAGCTGGAGAAAGAGCTGGCCGAATTCGTGGGCAAGGACGAGGCCCTGGTGTTCAGCACCGGTTTCACCGTGAACAGCGGTGTGATTCCGCAGCTCCTCACCAAGGACGATTTCATCATCTGCGACGACCGTGACCACGCCTCCATAGTGGACGGACGCCGCCTCAGTTTTGCCAAGGGTCTGCATTACAAGCACAACGACATGAAGGACCTGGAGCGCTGCCTCCGCCGTTGCCCGCCCCAGAGCGTGAAGCTCATCGTGGTAGACGGCGTGTTCTCCATGGAAGGTGACCTGGCCAAGCTGCCGGAAATTGTAGAGCTCAAGCATAAGTACAAGAACGTCTATATTATGGTGGACGAAGCCCACGGCCTGGGCGTCTTCGGCAAACAGGGCCGAGGCGTTTGCAACCACTTCGGCCTCACCAATGAGGTGGACCTCATCATGGGCACCTTCTCCAAGAGCCTGGCGGCCATCGGCGGTTTCATCGCGGCCGATCACGTGATCATCAACTGGCTCCGTCACACCGCCCGCACCTACATCTTCCAGGCTTCCGATACGCCCGCCGCAACGGCATCGGCCCGCGAAGCCCTGCGCATCATCCAGGCCGAGCCCGAGCGCATCACAAAGCTGTGGGATGTGACCAATTACGCCCTGCGCCGCTTCAAGGAAGCCGGTTTCGAGATTGGAGAGACCGAGAGCCCCATCATCCCGCTCTACGTGCGTGACCTGGAGAAGACCTTCATCGTCACCAAGCGTGCCTTTGACGAAGGCGTGTTCATCAACAGCGTAATTCCGCCGGCATGCGCCCCGCAGGACACCCTTATCCGCTTCTCCCTCATGGCTACCCACACCCGTGAGCAAGTGGACCGCGCCGTAGAGGCCCTTACCAAGGTCTTCAAGGAAGAAGGAATCATAAAATAGATATTGACAGAAAGGAGGCACTGACCTCTCTGAACCGTCGCTTCGCGACCCCTCCCACTTCGTGGGCCCCTCCCTCTTATGAGCCGAGGGTGGCTACAGGTTCAGAGAGGTCAGTGCCTCCTTTCTGTATCGTGCACAAGCCCCCCGGCACCTCACATTGCACACCCTCCGGCGCAGGCTTAGGGTGCAAATGGTGCAGGTTCCTGGGTTAAGTGGCGCGGGTTCCCACTACAAGTGGAGATAGCTTCATTTTAACCCTGGTGCCTGCGCCACTGAAAATGCGATATAATTGACATTTTCGGTTGGTGAAACACCAAGTAAGTATTTGATTTATTTATATTTATGACTACTTTATTGAAACCGGTTTCAATAAAGTAGTGA
>CAJOIQ010000060.1 GCA_905234795.1 uncultured Bacteroidales bacterium
ATGACATTCTGCCCTGTTTGTTGCTTAGTCCGGCTTTGTCTGATGCCCTGCCGTCGAAGGAAAAGACCTTTCCTTTATATTCGCAACAGAAACCTCATGAATATGACACGACAACTTCATTCAACGGCCCGAATGGCCGCCTGCATCTGGGCGCTGGCCATCCTGTTTTCCTGCGAAGGCGGAAAAAAAGAAATCGACGCAACCTATCTCCGCATCACCCAGGGCGGATCTTCCTTGACGGAACTGCCGTTCGCCCCCACGGGAGGCAATGCCGTGATCCAGGTTGTGAGCGACGTGGACTGGGAGGTCGGGTGCGATCAGGATTGGTGCACCCTCTCCAATGTCTCCGGCCAGGCCGGCCTGACCGTCAACCTGAAAGTAACGGTCGACGCCTATGCCGGAGAAACGCAGCGGACAGCCGTCCTGTCGTTTACGGCCGGTTCCCTGTCTGCAAAAGTAACGGTAAAGCAAACCGGTATCAGCAGCAGGGATGAAACCGGTGCGGAGACCGCCATGGCGGCTGTCAGGGGCATGCGTGCCGGGAAGAACCTGTTCAATACCCTGGACTGCACGGGGGACTGGATCCACGAATGGACGGAAGACAAGCCTTCGGATTATGAAACCGCCTGGGGGAATCCGGTCGTTACGCGCGCGCAGATCCATGCCTTCAAGGAGGCCGGATTCACCGCCATCCGTGTTCCCGTGACCTGGTATCCCCACATGGACGAAAACTGGGTGGTGAAAGAAGACTGGATGGCCCGTGTGGAGGAAGTGGTCGGTTATGTCCTGGATGAAGGCATGTACTGCATCCTCAACGTCCATCACGACACCGGTGCGGATTCGGAAAGCGCATGGCTCAATGCCGAACTGGCCAATATCGGTCCCATCACCGAAAAATATACAGCCCTCTGGCAGCAGATAAACTTCTCTTCGAGTCACTGAATGAGATTATCCAGTTCAAGTACGGCTGGAACGATCCGAAGAATGACAATACGCCCTACGAGGCCGTGAACCGCCTGAACCAGAGCTTTGTGAACACCGTACGGGCAACCGGCGGCAACAATGGGCGGAGAAACCTCATTGTAAACACCTACAGGGCCGATCCCGGCAAGCAAACCATTACCGCTTTCCAACTTCCGGAAGACAGCGTGGACTCCCACCTTGCCGTGGAGGTGCATGTCTATATCCCCGGCGATTTCATAATGGGTGAATCCAAGGCCGCCTGGACGGACGCAAACGCCACGCAGGTGGAGAATGCCTTTAAAGTACTGGCCGATCGCTTTGTAACGGCCGGAATACCCGTCGTTGTCGGGGAATGGGGGGGCGACCAGGATCACGCCGCCTCGGAAGGGGACCTCGTGCAACTGGCCGATTGCTACATGGCACAGGCCGCCAAATATGGTTTTGCCACCTTCTGGTGGGCTTGCCTGATGGACAGGAAAGAAATGAAGTGGATACTCCCGAACGTGCGGGACGCCATTATCAGCGGATCGAAGAATTAGTCCTTTTTAACCTTCAATACATATGATTACAAGACTGACACTGTGGCGGAGATCAGCGGCCTTTGCGGCTGTTCTCCTGGGTATGAGCCTCTTTACGGGCCATGCTCAGCAAGTCAAGGTTGGCGGTGTGGTGACGGAAGCCTCCACCGGTGAAACAATCATCGGCGCGGCCGTGGCCGTTCAAGGCACCACCAACGGTACCGTTACGGACGAAAAGGGTCGGTACGAACTCAGCGTCCCCGTTGGCGCGACACTCGAGTTCTCCTGCATCGGCTATCAGACGAAAACCGTAACAGTAGGCAAGTCCGGCATGATCGATGTCATGCTGGATGATGACACCCTCCTTCTGGAACAGGCCGTAGCCATCGGATACGGTACCATGAAGCGCAGCGACCTTACCGGCGCCGTCGCCTCCATCAGCGAGGATCAGATCAAGCAGGGGGTGAACACCTCCGTCGAGCAGGCCATGCAAGGCCGTATCGCGGGCGTCCAGGTCCTGCAGAACTCCGGCGCTCCGGGTGGGGGAATCTCGGTCCAGATCCGAGGTATCAACACTTTCAACGGCAACGAACCCCTGTACATCATCGACGGCGTGGCCATGTCCGGACAGACTTCCGACAACACATCCGTCCTCTCGGGCATCAACCCTTCGGATATCGTGTCCCTCGAAGTCCTGAAGGACGCCAGTGCCACGGCCATCTACGGTTCGCGTGCTTCCAACGGCGTTGTCATCATCACAACCCGGCGTGGCGAGGAGGGCAAGCCGAAGATTTCCTACGAAGGCTATGCCGGTGTGCAGCAGCTTTCCAAGTTCCTCAAGTCCATGACCCTTCCCGAATATGCCGAATGGTATAATCTCCGTGCCTCCATGCAGGGCTGGGGCGAAATGGAAGAATTCAAGGACCCCACCCTTCTTACCGAAGGCACCAACTGGCAGAAAGAACTGTTCCACAATGCGTTCATGCATAATCACCAAGTGGGTCTCACCGGTGGCAGCAAGGGGATGAACTACGCCATTTCAGGCGGCTATCTGAACCAGGACGGTATCGGCCTGGGCTCCAATTTCGAGCGTTTCACTTTCCGCGCCAACTTTGATGCGGAGGTCACTTCATGGCTCAAGGTGGGTGTCAACTCCTCATACGCCTCCACCAAGCAGGTTACCACGCTGGATGAGGCCGGCGCCATCGTGACCGCGCTGGACCAGCGTCCTGACGTTCCCGCCCGCAACCCGGACGGCACTTTTGGCTCCCAGGATCCGGACAAGTCCTTCAACACCTTCTTCTCCAATCCTTTGTTCGAAGCCACGATGAAGGAGAACTATTCCACGGGACAGAGTTTCAACTACAACGTGTACGCCAGCATCAACCCGCTGAAGGGACTGAACCTGAGGGTCGAATATGCCGGGAATGCTTCTACCGGTGAGTCCCATTATTTCCAGCCCGCCTACCAGTACGGCTACGTCATTCAGGATTCCCAGTCCACGATAGGGAACAGCGCCAGTAAATACCGCTCCTTCAAGACCTATGCGACGTACGATTTCAGCGTCGGCAAAGCCAGGATGCAGGCGATGGCCGGCCACGAGGCGCAAAGCGGATCGTGGTCCAATGTGACGGCGGGCCGCAAGGGCTATATCACCGACTCCATCCATTCCCTCAGCGTCGGTGACGCCTCGACGGCGACCAACGGTGGCGGAGGCAGTTCCTGGGCCATCGAATCCTACTACGGACGTTTCAACTTCAACTATGACGACCGCTATCTCGTCACGGCTACGGCCCGTTACGACGGCTCGTCCAACCTGGGCGAAAACCACCGCTGGGGCTTCTTCCCCTCAGCCGCCTTCGCCTGGAGGATCAGCAACGAACAGTTCATGCGGAACGTGGGCTGGGTCAACAATCTCAAATTCCGCCTGGGCTGGGGCAAAGTGGGCAACCAGAATGCTTCCACCTATGCCTACGGAACGACGATGGCGACGACGGCGACGGCCTGGGGCACTGGCTTTTTCCCGGGGAACTATGCCAATGCGGACCTCCAGTGGGAGGAAACGCGTTCCTATAACGCCGGTATCGACCTGGCCGCCTTCGGCAACCGCATCGAGTTCATTGCCGATGTCTATTACAAGCATATCGACAATCTGATGATGCAGGCGAGCCTGCCGGCCTTCCTTATCGACCCCGACGGCGCAGGCATGTCCGCCCCCTGGGTCAATGCCGGCGTCATGGTCAACAAGGGCCTTGAACTGACCCTGAACACGGTGAACATTTCCAAACCCCAGTTCAGCTGGAAGAGCGGACTGACCCTCTCTTTCAACCGGAATACGGTCAAGGAACTCTATTCGGAGGATTCCAACATCTTCGGAACATACGGTGGTAACATTTACACCATTTCCACCGCCGGTCAGCCCGTAGGCCTTTATTACGGGTACAATGCCATCGGCATGTTCACCTGCGAGGATGATTTCTACGCCAAGGATGCAGCCGGCAACTTCGTCCTCAACGAGGATGGCTCCCGCAAGGAAGTGGCGCGGCCCGTGGATACGGACGGCAACATGTACCCGATCTCCGAAAACAGCATCTGGGTGGGTGACTATATCTGGGAAGACGTGAACAAGGATGGCATCATCAATGAAAAAGACCGTAAGATCATCGGCAATCCGAATCCCGCCTTCACCTTCGGTTTCAACAACACCCTTACTTGGAAGAATTTCGAGCTGAGCTTCTTCTTCAACGGAAGCTATGGGAATTCCGTTTACAACATCCTGCGCCAGAATCACAGCGATCCGGGCGGATACGGCGGAAAACTCGGTGACGTGGCCAAGTTCGCCCGCGTGGCGCTCATCGACCCGGACGGGGAGAGCGTCATCGGCAATGTCTACGTGACCAATGCCGGCGAGGCCCTGGTCCAGAGAATCTCCCTGGGCGGACAGAACAACAACGACAACAACCGTATCAGCTCCCGGTTCGTCGAAGACGGATCCTACCTCCGTCTCAAGAACGTCTCGCTCGCCTACAACCTGCCCCATACGTTTACGGACAAAGTAAAAATCAGTTGGGCACAGGTCTATGTGACCGTCCAGAATGTATTCACCTTGACCAAATACTCCGGCTATGATCCCGAGGTGGGTGCCCTGGGCCAGAGCGTCATGCTGCAGGGCCTGGACAACGGCCGCTACCCATCCCAGCGCATTTATACGGCGGGTCTCAAGTTCAACTTCTAAACCGGTACGAATATGAAAGCAAAACATACAGTCCTGTTCCCGGCCGTCGTGGCCCTGGTACTCTCCCTTGCCGGATGTTCAAAGTCCTTCCTGGAAGTCTATCCCGACAGCAACTATACCGGAGACAGTTATTACACCTCCGACGAAGCCGTTCTCAAGGCCATCCAGCCCCTGTATAACAGGGCCTGGTGGGGCTACAACTACCGCTGTGGTCTCGGCATCGGTTCCTACCGGGCCAATGATGCGTGGAATCCGTACAATGCTCCGGAATTCACCCGTTTCCAGAC
>CAJOIQ010000061.1 GCA_905234795.1 uncultured Bacteroidales bacterium
AATGAGGATGACGGGGCCCCAGATTCTCACCATGTAGAAATAAGAGGCGGCACGCATGGTGTAGGCCGTGCCGATGGCCAGGTTCTTCACGTCTTCCGATACATCCTCGCCGCATTTTTGCGTTATGTCCCGGATGAGGGCGTTGGACATGGTGACCACCGTATACAGGGACGACCAGGCGCGAAGGACCTCATCGGTGAGGGCCGTTGTCTGGAAACGGGTGAATTCAGGAGCATTGTAAGGATTCCAGGCATCATTGGCCCTGTAAGAGCCGATTCCAAGGGCGCTGCGGTAGTTATATCCCCACCAGGCCCTGTTATACAGGGGCTGGATGGCCTTGAGAACGGCTTCGTCAGAGGTATAGTAGCTGTCTCCGGTATAGTCACTGTCCGGATAGACTTCCAGGAAGGACTTTGAACATCCGGCAAGGGAGAGCACCAGTGCCATGACGGCCAGGAACAGAAGGGTATGTTTTGCTTTCATGATAATACCGGTTTAGAAATTGAATTTGATTCCAGCGGTATAAATGCGCTGGGAAGGATAACGTCCGTTGTCAAGCCCCTGCAGCAAGACACTCTGGCCCACGGCGCCAATTTCGGGGTCATAGCCGGAATACTTGCTGATGGTGAACAAGTTCTGCACGTTTACATAAATCTGCGCCCAGCCCATTTTCAACTTCTCAGTGACTGAATGGGGCAGGTTGTAAGCCAGAGAAATGTTCTTGAGGCGGATGTAGGAACCGTCTTCCACAAAGCGGGAGCTGATACGGTTGTTGTCGTTGTTGTTCTGGCCTCCCAGGGAGATTCTCTGGACAAGGGCCTCGTCGGCATTGGTCACACGGACATTGCCGATGACGCTGTCTCCGTCCGGATCAATCAGTCCCACGCGGGCGAATTTGGCCACGTCGCTCAGCTTTCCGCCGTATCCGCCCGGATCGCTGTGGTTCTGGCGCAGGATGTTGTAAACGGAATTGCCATAGCTTCCATTGAAGAAGAAGCTCAGTTCAAAGTTCCTCCAGGTAATGGTATTGCTGAAACCGAAGGTGAAGTCAGGATTGGGGTTGCCGATAATCTTGCGGTCCTTTTCGTTGATGTCACCGTTCACGTCTTCCCAGATATAGTCTCCCACCCAGATGCTGTTCTCGGCGATGGGATACATATTTCCGTCGGTATCCACGGGCCGGGCCACCTCCTTGCGGGAGCCGTCCTCGTTGAGCAGGAAATTACCGGACTCATCCTTCATGTAGAAGTCATCTTCGCAGGTGAACATGCCGATGGCGTTGTATCCGTAGTACAGACCCACAGGCTGGCCTGCAGTGGAAATGGTGTAAATATTTCCGTTATACGTGCCGAAGATGTTGGAATCCTCAGAATAGAGTTCCTTGACCGTGTTGCGGTTGAAGGACAGGGTGAGTCCGCTCTTCCAGCTGAACTGCGGTTTGGAAATGTTCACCGTGTTCAGGGTCAGTTCAAGCCCCTTGTTTACCATGACACCGGCGTTTACCCAGGGGGCGGACATGCCGGCGCCGTCGGGGTCGATAAGGAAAGCCGGCAGGCTGGCCTGCATCATGAGGTTGTCAATGTGCTTGTAGTAGACATCGGCAATGAACTCCACACGGTTGCCGAACGCGGCGAAATCTATACCTGCGTTGTAGGATTGCGTCTCCTCCCACTGGAGGTCGGGATTGGCGTAGTTCCCCGGGAAGAATCCGGTACCCATGGCCGTTACCGTCGTTTTCATGGTGGTGCCGTATGCGTAAGTGGAAGCATTCTGGTTACCTACCTTTCCCCATCCCAGACGAAGCTTGAGGTTGTTGAGCCAGCTGGCATCCTTCATGAACGCTTCATTGTTGATTCTCCAGGCAAAGGCGGCCGAAGGGAAGAAACCCCAGCGGTTGTTCTTGCCAAGGTTGGAAGATCCGTCATAACGGGCCGTGGCCGTAAGCAGATAGCGGTCGTCATAGTTGAAGTTGAAACGGCCGTAGTAAGATTCGATAGCCCAGGAGCTGCCGCCGCCGCCATTGGTGGCCGTATCGGCATCACCCACGCTGAGGGAATGGATGGAATCGGTAATATAACCCTTGCGGCTGGCCGACACATTGGACCAGGATCCGTTTTGGGCTTCATGGCCGGCCATTGCCTGCATTTTGATTTTGCCTACATTGATATCGTATGTGGCGTAGGTCTTGAAGGAACGGTACTTGCTGGCACTGTAGCCTTTGCTGGATTGGGATTCCTGAATGACATAACCGTACTGATAGGCAGGCTGGAAGTAATGTGATTCACCCGTAGAGGGGCTTCCGGCATACTCGATGCGGAGGTTCAGGCCTTTCAGCGGGTTGATGTTGGCGTACAGGTTGTAATTGAAGTTCTGGCCCGTGGAGTAGTTCTCCTTCATCGTGGCCTCGAACAAAGGATTCGAGAAGAAGGTATTGAAGGACTTGTCCGGGTCCTGAGAGCCAAAAGTTCCGTCAGGATTGCGGGCGGGGACGTCCGGACGCTGGTCCAATGCAGTCACAATGGCACCGGCCTCGTCCAGCGTGGTAACCTGCTTGGTGGAAGCGTATGAGGCGTTCACTCCGACCTTGAGCCAGGAGGTAACCTCTGCATCAAAGTTGGCGCGGAAAGTGAAACGCTCGAAATTGGAGCCCAGGCCGATACCATCCTGGTTGAGATAACCGCCGGAAACGGCGTAGTTCATCCCTTTGCCGCCACCGGAGAGACTCACCTGGTGATTATGCATGAAAGCATTATGGAACAGTTCTTTCTGCCAGTTGGTGCCTTCGGTCAGGAGGGACGGGTCTTTGAACTCTTCCATTTCTCCCCAGCCCTGCATGGAAGCACGGAGGTTATACCATTCGGCATATTCGGGAAGGGTCATGGACTTGAGGAACTTGGAAAGCTGCTGCACGCCGGCATAACCTTCGTATGAAATTTTGGGCTTCCCTTCCTCACCCCTGCGTGTGGTGATGATAACCACGCCATTGGAAGCGCGGGAACCGTAGATGGCTGTTGCGCTGGCATCCTTGAGCACCTCAAGCGATACGATATCGGAAGGGTTGATGCCGGAAAGGACGGAAGTGTTGTCGGACGTCTGTCCTGAAATGGCCACGCCGTCGATAATGTACAGCGGCTCGTTTCCGTTGAAGGTATTGATGCCTCGGATCTGGACGGAGATACCTCCGCCCGGAGCACCGGAATTCTGCAGCACCTGGACACCTGCTATACGGCCTTGCATGGCTTGCTCGATGGAGGTGTTCACGCCCTGCTTGATCTGGTCCTCGCTGATGGATGCCACGGAACCGGTGAGGTCACTGCGTTTCATGGTGCCATAACCGATGGCTACGGCCTGTTCCAAAAGGATGGTGTCATCGTCCAGCATGACATCCATCGTGCCGGACTTACTCACCGCTACGGTTTTTGTCTGATAGCCTATGCAGGAAAACTCCAGCGTTGCTCCTACGTTGACACTGATTTCATACCGGCCTCTTTCATTCGTAACAACGCCGCTGGTGGTGCCCTGAATGGCCACGGCCGCCCCGATGATGGTCTCACCGGTGGAGGCTTCCGTCACCACGCCGCTGACCTTGACTTGCTGGGCATGGCCCGTGAAGAGGCCCACACCCAGGAGAACAGCCGCAATGGCCGCCGTTCTCCGCCATAGTGATAATCTTGTAATCATAAATATTTAAGGTTAAAAAAGATTAGTTGTTCGCGCCGTTGACAATGGCATCCCGGACGTCCGGGAGTATCCACTTCATTTCTTTCCTGTCCAGCAGACAAGCCCACCAGAAGGTGGCGAAACCATATTTGGCGGCCTGTGCCATGTAGCATTCGGCCAGTTGCACGAGGTCCCCCTCCGAGGCGGCGTGATCCTTGTCGCCACCCCATTCTCCGACGACGACTGGTATTCCGGCCGTTACAAAGCGGTCGGCCAGTACTTGGAAGGCATTCTCCACTTCCTTGGTGTATGCGTCCGTCCAGACGGCCTTGGATTCACCCATTATGAAATCGCCGGGGATATAGACATGCACCTCCACGGCAAGGTGGGAGTCCACGCTGTCTTCCGGAAGTTGGAAAGCTGTAATGGTCTGCTTGCCGGGATCGGCCCTGTAGGTGTTTACAATGAGGTTTCTCCTCTCATTGTTGCCGCCGGTTGCCCGTACGGTGTTCACAAAGCTCTGGTTCAGGCGGTTCACGGCCTCGTAAGGCGTATTGTCGTTCTTAGGGTCGTTCCAACCGTACTTGAACTGGATAATCTCATTGAGGGACTCGAAGAGAAGTTTCTCTCCAAAATGATTGAAACGGGTGGCAATCTGCTGCCAG
>CAJOIQ010000062.1 GCA_905234795.1 uncultured Bacteroidales bacterium
AATGAGGATGACGGGGCCCCAGATTCTCACCATGTAGAAATAAGAGGCGGCACGCATGGTGTAGGCCGTGCCGATGGCCAGGTTCTTCACGTCTTCCGACACATCCTTGCCGCATTTTTGCGTAATGTCTCGGATGAGGGCGTTGGACATGGTGACCACCGTATACAGGGACGACCAGGCGCGGAGCACCTCCTCGGTAAGGGCCGTTGTCTGGAAACGGGTGAATTCAGGAGCGTTGTAGGGATTCCAGGCATCATTGGCCCGGTAAGAGCCGATACCCAGTGCACTGCGATAGTTATACCCCCACCAAGCCCGGTTATACAAGGGATGGATGGCCTTGAGAACGGCTTCGTCAGAGGTATAGTAACTGTCTCCGGTATAGTCGCTGTCCGGATAAACTTCCAGGAAAGACTTGGAGCATCCGGCAAGGGAGAGCACGAGGGCCGTAACGGCCAGGAACAGGTTTTGCTTTCATGATCATGCCGATTTAGAAACTGAATTTTATGCCGGCGGTATAAATGCGCTGGGAAGGATAACGTCCGTTGTCGAGTCCCTGCAGCAAGACACTCTGGCCCATGGCGCCCACTTCGGGGTCATAGCCGGAATATTTGCTGATGGTGAACACGTTCTGCACGTTCACATAGACCTGTGCCCAGCCGATCTTCATCTTTTCCGTGACAGTATGGGGCAGGTTGTAGGCAAGCGAAATATTCTTGAGACGGATGTAGGAGCCGTCTTCCACGAAGCGGGAGCTGATACGGTTGTTGTCGTTGTTGTTCTGGCCGCCCAGGGAAATTCTCTGGACAAGGGCCTCGCCGGCGTTGGTCACCCTGACATTGCCGATGACATTATCCCCGTCGGGGTCTATCAGTCCTACACGGGCGAATTTTGCCACGTCGCTGAGTTTTCCACCGTATCCGCCCGGGTCGCTGTGCGTCTGACGCAGGATGTTGTAAACGGAATTGCCATAGCTTCCGTTGAAGAAGAAGCTCAGTTCAAAGTTCCTCCAGGTAATGGTATTGCTGAAACCGAAGGTGAAGGCGGGATTGGGGTTGCCGATAACCTTGCGGTCCTTTTCGTTGATGATACCGTCACCGTTCACGTCTTCCCAGATATAGTCGCCCACCCAAATGCTGTTCTCGGCGATGGGATACATATTTCCGTCGGTATCCACGGGCCGGGCCACCTCCTTGCGGGAGCCATCCTCGTTGAGAACAAAGTTGCCGGAAGCATCCTTGACATAGAAATCATCCTCGCAGGTGAACATGCCGATTGCGTTGTATCCGTAATAAAGGCCCACAGGCTGGCCGGCGGTGGAGATGGTGTAAATGTTACCGCCATAGGTTCCGAAGATATTGGAATCCGTCGAATAAAGTTCCTTGACCGTATTGCGGTTGAAAGAAAGGGTGAGTCCGCTCTTCCAGCTGAACCGGGGCTTGGAAATGTTCACCGTATTCAGAGTGAGTTCAAGACCCTTGTTGATCATGACGCCGGCGTTGACCCATGGGGCGGACATACCTGCACCGTCGGGGTCAATAAGGAAAGCCGGCAGGCTGGCCTGCATCATGAGGTTGTCAATGTGCTTGTAATAGACATCGGCAATGAACTCCACGCGGTTGCCGAATGCGGCGAAATCGATACCTGCATTGAAGGATTGCGTCTCCTCCCATTGGAGGTCGGGATTGGCATAGTTCCCCGGGAAAAATCCGGTACCCATGGCCGTCACCGTCGTTTTCATGGTGGTCCCGTACGCATACGTGGAAGCATTCTGGTTACCTACCTTTCCCCATCCCAGACGCAGTTTGAGGTTGTTGAGCCAGTTTACATCCTTCAGGAACGACTCGTTGTTGATACGCCAGGCAAAGGCAGCCGAAGGGAAAAAGCCCCAGCGGTTGTTCTTGCCCAGGTTGGAAGAGCCGTCATAACGGGCTGTGGCCGTAACCAGATAACGGTCATCGTAGTTGAAGTTAAACCGGCCATAGAAGGATTCAATCGCCCAGGAACTGCCGCCGCCTCCGTTGGTGGCCGTATCTGCGTCACCCACGTTGAGCGAATGGATGGAATCCGTGATATATCCCTTGCGGCTGGCCGACACATTAGACCAGGAGCCGCTCTGGGCTTCGTGACCGGCCATTACCTGCATCTTGAACTTGTTCACATTGATATCGTATGTAGCGTAAGTCTTGAAAGAGCGGTACTTGCTGGCGCTGTTCCCTTTGGTGGACAGGGATTCCTGAATGACATAGCCATACTGATAGGCGGGCTGGAAGTAATGGGATTCTCCCGTGGATGCGTTTCCGGCATACTCGATGCGAAGATTCAGCCCTTTGAGCGGGTTGATGTTGGCGTACAGGTTGTAATTGAAACTCTGCCCTGTGGAATAGTTCTCCTTCATCGTGGCCTCAAACAGAGGATTGGAGAAGAAGGTGTTGAAGGACTTGTCGGGGTCTTGGGAGCCGAAAGTGCCGTCCGGGTTGCGGGCGGGAACGTCCGGACGCTGGTCCAGTGCAGTCACAATGGCACCGGCCTCGTCCAGCGTGGTAACCTGCTTGGTGGAGGCGTACGAAGCGTTGACTCCCACTTTGAGCCAGGAGGTGACATCCGCATCAAAGTTGGCTCGGAAAGTGAAGCGCTCAAAATTGGACCCGAGGCCGATACCGTCCTGGTTCAGATAGCCGCCGGAAACGGCATAGTTCATACCCTTGGCACCGCCGGAGAGACTAACCTGGTGATTATGCATGAAAGCATTGTGGAACAGTTCTTTCTGCCAGTTGGTGCCTTCGGTCAGAAGGGTGGGGTCCTTAAACTCTTCCATTTCGCCCCAGCCCTGCATGGAGGCACGGAGGTTATACCATTCGGCATATTCCGGAAGCGTCATGGACTTGAGGAACTTGGAAAGCTGCTGCACGCCGGCATAGCCTTCATAAGAAATCTTGGGTTTTCCTTCCTCACCCCTGCGGGTGGTGATGATAACCACGCCATTGGAAGCGCGGGAACCGTAAATGGCCGTTGCACTCGCATCCTTGAGCACCTCAAGTGACACGATATCGGAAGGGTTGATGCCGGAAAGGACGGATGTATTGTCCGAGGTCTGTCCGGACATGGCCACACCGTCTATAATGTACAGCGGCTCATTTCCGTTGAACGTATTGATACCACGAATCTGAACGGAAATACCGCCGCCCGGTGCGCCTGAGTTCTGCAAGACCTGGACACCGGCGATGCGGCCTTGCATGGCCTGCTCGATGGAGGTGTTCACGCCCTGCTTGATCTGGTCCTCGCTGATGGACGCAACCGAGCCGGTGAGGTCGCTGCGCTTCATGGTACCGTAACCGATGGCCACGGCCTGCTCCAAAAGGATGGTGTCGTCGTCCAGCACGACATCAATCGTTCCGGACTTGCCCACCGTTACGGTTTTGGTTTGGTAGCCGATGCAGGAATACTCCAGCGTCGCACCGACGGGGACACTGATTTCATACCGGCCTTTTTCATTCGTAACGGTACCGTTGGAGGTGCCCTGAACGGCGACGGCCGCGCCGATGATGGTCTCACCGGTTGATGCTTCCGTCACCACGCCGCTGACCTTGACTTGCTGGGCATGGCCCGTGAGAACAGCCGCAATGGCCGCCGTTCTCCGCCATAGTGATAGTCTAGTAGTCATAATTATTTAAGGTTAAATGGATGAATTGTCAGTCCCGTTCACAATAGCATCCCGAACGTTCGGGAGTATCCACTTCATTTCTTTCCTGTCCAGCAGGCAAGCCCACCAGAAGGTAGCAAAACCATATTTGGCAGCCTGTGCCATGTAGCAATCGGCCAGTTGCACGAGGTCCCCCTCCGAGGCGGCGTGATCCTTGTCGCCACCCCATTCTCCGACGACGACGGGTATTCCGGCCGTTACAAAGCGGTCGGCCAGTACTTGGAAGGCATTCTCCACTTCCTTGGCGTATGCGTCCGTCCAGACGGGCTTGGATTCACCCATTATGAAATCGCCGGGGATATAGACATGCACCTCTACTGCAAGGTGGGAGTCCACGCTGTCTTCCGGAAGTTGGAAGGCGGTGATGGTCTGCTTGCCGGGATCGGCCCTGTAGGTGTTTACGATAAGGTTTCTCCGCTGGTTGTTGCCGCCGGTCGCCCGCACGGTATTGACAAAA
>CAJOIQ010000063.1 GCA_905234795.1 uncultured Bacteroidales bacterium
CCGGTCATTCCGCATGGCCATCGAAACATCCGGCCACAAGCCCTATGAGATTGTGACCGATAACCAGGGAGGGCAGACCTCCAAGATAGCCCAGGCATTTTTTGCCAGCATAATCACTCACGTTTCCCGCACAACGTCCCCGTATAACCCGCAGTCCAAGACCATTGAGCGCCTGTTCGGAGAGTTCCAGCGCCAGGTGCTGGCAAAGGACTGGAGGTTCACCGGCGGCAACATCTCGGCCAAGGAAGCCTGGAGGGTGAACCGGGAGTTCATCGATGCAAACAAGGAGTCCCTTTATACCTACGAGGAGCTGCTGGCGGCCTACGCCAACGCCCGGCAGGAATGGAATGCCATTGGTGACCGGATGGCCGCTTACCTGGCCAGCGCCAACCCGGAGTCCGAGGCCGTGTCCGAGATTGATATGGTGAACCTGTTCTGGATCCGGACGGACCGCCCGTCCCGCTTCACTGCAGACGGCATCACCATCCAGCACCAGAAGCAGATATATACCTTCGAGGTCTTGACCGAGGACGGGATGCCAGACTACGAGTGGCGGAAGGTGAACACCGGCAAGGAGTTCATCGTGAAGTTCGACCCGATGAAGATGGACGCCGCCCTACTTTTCGAGCAGACTCCTTCCGGCCTCCGGTATGCAGCCACGGCATATCCTTACCTGACCGTCCACCGCAATATCCAAGAGCAGCGGGAAGGCGAAATGGCGCTCATCCGTCACAATGACACCGAAAACAAGCGGATGCGGGTACTTCGCCGGATCGAGAACCACGTCCTGGAACTGGAGCACGGTGTGGCCCCGGAGCAGAACGGTCTGAAGACACCCGTCCTCAAGGGCATCAGCGAGAGCGAATTCGAGACCTTCGCCGACGCGATCATCATCACCGCCCAGAAGGAGGCCCCGGACACGGTGGATGTGGGGCCCTTCAACAAGGCCGTCAGCAATATGGACTACGACGAAACGGCAGCATTGAGCAGACTATAGCAAATCCTTCATATTATGGCACAGAAACTTTCAGACAAAGAGAAAAAGGACATTCAGCGGCAGCTGATATCCTATGCCGAGGGCTACGACAGTCAGTCCAAGGCCGCCAATTCCCTACAGGGCATCACAAGCCCTGGTACCTTCAACGCCATCGTGAACGGCAAGTTCGAGAACGTGAGTGACAACATGTTCCTCAAGATCCGCGCGGCCATCGCCGCCGGCCAGACTGACGGCTGGCGCCTATGCGAGACTGCGGCTTTCAAAGATGTGGAGACGTTCCTTGATGATGCCCAGCGCTACCACAACGTGTCCTGGGTGGTTGGACAGGCCGGCATCGGCAAGACTACGGCAGCTTACCAATACGCCAGGGCACACCGGAACGTGTATGTGCTCCCTTGCTCCGAGGACATGCACAAGGCCGAGTTCGTGGAAGAGCTCGCCAAGAAGATCGGCATCCGGAATGACGGGCTGACCGTCCGGGCTACCCTGAACCGCATCGTGGATGAGCTGGTGAAGAAAGAACGTCCGCTGCTGGTCTTCGACGAAGGGGATAAGCTGACGGATTCGGTGATGTACTACTTCATCAGCCTGTACAACGCCCTCGAAGACAAATGCGGCATCGTGTTCCTGTCCACGGATTACATCGACAAAAGGATGAAGAAAGGCCTGAAACTGAAGCGCAAGGGTTATGAGGAGCTCTATTCCCGTATCGGCCGCCGGTTCGTTCCTCTCTCCATGGTAACGGAGTATGAGGTGAACGCCATCTGCAGGGGCAACGGGCTCACGGATGATGGTGCCATAGCAACCGTAATCAAAGACTCCGGAGACATCAAGGACAGCAGTGTAGAATTCGACCTCAGGAGGGTCAAGAAGTCTACCAGGCTCCGTCTCCGTATAGCAGCTGCAGCACGTATCTAAAACCTTATTCAAAACCCTTTCAAACGGCTCTTAAATGGCACGGACACTATCAGCGAAACAGGTACTCCAGATGAAGTTCGATACCGTCCGCCTGGGCGGCGGATGGAACGACTGCGTGGGCGAGGTGGAGACTTCGGGCGTGTGGTTCATCTGGGGGAACTCCGGCAACGGCAAGACTTCCGCCGTGGTGTCCCTGTGCAAGGAACTGTCCGCTTTCGGCAAGGTGCTTTACAACTCCAGGGAGGAGGGAATGAGCCTGACGATGCAGAACACCCTCCGGCGGTACGGGATGGGAGAGCTGGGCAGTAAGTTCCAGATCTCGAACCTGACGCTGGAGGAGCTGGATGCGAAGATATCGCAGCCCAGGGCCCCGCGGTTCATCGTCCTGGACTCCTTCCAGTTTATGGGTCTTACTTACCGGGATTTCCGGGCCTTCTGCGAGAAGCACCGCACGAAGCTGCTGATTTTCGTCAGCCGGACGCACGGGCGCCAGCCGGACGGCAGGGCCGCCTGCAGTGCGATGTATGATGCCTCCTTGAAAATCTGGGTGGAAGGCTACAAGGCTTTCAGCAAAGGGCGATTCATCGGCCCTACCGGGGAGGTTACCATCTGGGAAGATGGAGCCCGCCGGTACTGGGAAGGGAGAGAGAACAAATAACAATCAAGCGTATGGGAGCAAAAAAACACAATTACTCAAGGTTCTACGCCATTGCAAAGGCTAAGGGCATAGACTTAGAACTGTACAAAGACGACCTCATTTCGGAGTTTACGCACGGCCGCACCACGTCCCTGAAGGAGATGAAGGAGGCTGAGTACAATGAGATGTGCGACTGCCTGCAGGATGACCGTAGGCAGAGCGAGACCAGCGAGGTTTATCTGGCCCGCCGGCGCAAGGCCCGGTCAGCTGTTCTGAACAGAATCCAGCGGCTGGGAATCGACACCACGGATTTCTCAAAAGTAAACGACTTCTGCCTGAACAAGCGCATTGCCGGCAAGCCCTTCGGAATGCTGAACGTCGATGAGCTGGACGCCCTGATTCCCAAGTTGGAAGCAATGCTCCGAAAGCCGAAGCCCCAGCGGGAGGCCAAGACC
>CAJOIQ010000064.1 GCA_905234795.1 uncultured Bacteroidales bacterium
CCACGACAACATATCCCATCCGCTCATCGACACCAAACAGGCCCTCAAGCAATACAGGATGGGTATTGAACTGGAATTCGAGTACTCCCTGGTGGCATCTGTGATGGCCGACGGCCGCTCCGGCCCCGACGGGAGCGGGTCTCCCACCTTCTACGCCAAAGACGTTCCCCTTCTGCGTTCCCGCGTCCGGGAATACATGGATGCCTACAAGGATACCGGCCTGTACGGAGTACTCCCCCTGGCGGTCTATTCCGGGACCGATGCCTGGCACCAACTGGCCACGTCATCTGATTCGGAAGACCAGGCCATGTTCCGGGATATTTGTAACTTTATCATTGATTCGCCTTTGAAAAAATGAAGAAACTCTGCCTTATAGCCTCCCTGCTGCTCGCCATTAGTTGTCAGACAGCCATCCCCTCCCCAGAACCCCGACAGTTCCAGGATATCAGCCTGGTTGGCTATTGGCACCGGGAGCCGCGGTTGTGGGACGCCGACCGTTTTGGCCCCCACGTGAGCTGGCAGGCACCCGACGGCAGCGAACACTGGCTGTTCGAAGGCTTCCTCTTCCTGGAAGGGACGGCGCAGGGAAAGACTTTTGTCTTCGGTCCCGGTAAAAGTGCCGGGAAAGCCGATTGGCAGCACCAACTGGACCTCTGGCTGGGAAAAGACGGCGGCGTGGCACAATTGGATAAAGCCTGCCAGGCAGTCGCCGCCCGCATCGGGGCTCCGGCGAAGAAACGCGGGGTCATCATCGGTCTTCCGGACGCCGTCATGTTCGAAGCGTTCATGGACAAAGCCTCTTCCACCACTTACTGGGGCGACGGGCTGGACTTTGCCAAGGTGCAAGACCGGCTAAAGGCGCTGTACTGGTACATGGACAGTGCAAGGGAAATGTTCAAAGCCCTTGATACGCAGCATCTGGAACTCTCCGGCTTTTACATCACATCCGAAGAGATTTACCTGCCCTACGATATAGATGTAAATTGCCAGTACAAGAACTGGGAGGAGGTCGCTCCCGCTCTGGCCGATTATTGCCATGCCGCTGGACAGGGTCTTTACTGGATTCCCTATCACATGGGGCCCGGTTACAAGTATTGGAAGGATTTGGGCATCGACCAGACCTGGATGCAGCCCAACTGGTATTGGGACCTTAAACAGGAAGGACGCCATCCCTTTGATAAGACGCTGGCAGCCATCCGGGAATACGGCATGGGTATGGAACTGGAGTTGGAGTATTCCTGTGTGGCCGCGCAGATGACAGACGGACGCAAAGGCCCGGACGGGGACGGGAAACTCATCTTCGATGCAACCGATGTCCCGGCCTTGCAGGACCGCGTACGCCATTATATGAAGGAATACAAGGATGCCGGACTGTATGGCAAGGGGGCTGTCGCCCTCTATTCCGGTTCCAATGCCTTAACGCAGCTGGCCACTTCTACACTTCCGCAGGACCGGGCGCTGTACAACGATATCTGCCGTTTTGTGCTGGGCAACCGTGGGGAACTGCCTGAGACAGAGGTGGAAATTGATTCCGAAGGCCGGCTTCAGAAACTGGCTGTTGGCGGGCACAATTACGCGGGCGGCCAGGCCCTCTGGCGCCTTTATTATAATACAAAGGAGCAAAAAGAGATTGAAATTTCTGGCGTAAACGAGACTCCTGTTGTGAGGACTGCAGCCGACACCGTATTCCTGGACTATGACAATGTGGGCGGAAAAGCCTTTGCCCTGCATTTGAAGATCTGGACCGAAGGGACGATGGTTCGCTTTGGCGCGTCTCTGGAAAATCACGAGCCGCACACCATTATCCGGGAATTGCAGTATCCCCTTATCGGTCACATGCAGATTCCTCAGGAGTACCGGCTGCTTACCACGCACACAGGCGGGCAGATCTTTGACAACCCCGTGTGGAAGATTTCCAACGTGGACGTACGGCCGCTTTACATGACACCGGCCCAGAAATTCCGTCAGTACGACCTTCAGTATCCCCGCAACGCCGCCGCCAACTGCTTCGCTTTCGTAGGGGAGACCGACGGACTGTACTTTGGCTCTCACGACACTTCCCTGCAGCAGACCTGGCACGGACTGCGAACTTATCCGGACCAGAGTACCATCGGCCATACGACCACCGATTTCAAGCACCTGGAAGCCGGTTTTTACCGCTATCCCAACGCCATGTGCGGAGACAGCTGGAGCAATGACGCGTCCGTTGTAGTCCCTTATCAAGGCGACTGGACGGCCACTTCCCGCATCTACCGCGCCTGGGCCGACACGTGGTGGCACCACGCTCCCGTGCCGGAGTGGGTACAGGACATGACCGGCTGGCAGCGCATCATCTTCAAACATCAGTATGGCGAATACCTTCGCAAATACACAGACCTTCCCGGCCGCATTGCCTCCGTGGGAGAATCCGTAGGCTGCAACGCCGTGCTGGCCTTTGGCTGGTGGAAGGAAGGCATGGACAACGGTTATCCCAATTATACGGTGGATGACAGCCAGGGTGGAGACACCGCCTGGAAGGCCGCCATTGCCGATTACCGTGCCAAGGGAAACCGCCTGCTGCTCTACTACAACGGCCGTCTGATTGACGTTGAGAGTGTTTTCTACAAAAACGGCGGTGGCTCCAAGGTGGCCAACAAGGACAACACCGGCCGTGAATTCACGGAGCATTACAAATTCACCGGTGAGGGAACTACACTGGGGTATTATGACAGCCGCACCTTCGTGATTGCCGATATGAGCAAGCGCCTGTGGCGGGACCAGCTTGTGGCCTGGGCCGACAGGGCCATGGATTATGGGGCCGATGCTGTCTTTTATGACCAG
>CAJOIQ010000065.1 GCA_905234795.1 uncultured Bacteroidales bacterium
CAGTGGCATGGCTCACGTGACGCGCATCATCGGCGGCTACAACCTTTACGGCGGCGCCGCCTCCAACGTGAAGGTCCAGGGGCAGATTTTCGCCGATGTTGCCGAAAAGAGCTGGTCTGTCACGCACACCGCCGACGCGGAATACCCCCGCTTCTCCACGGAAACGCCGGCCAACAACCTGCGTGCCTCCACTTATTGGCAGAAGGACATGAGTTTCCTCCGTCTGAAGAATGCCGAACTGGGTTATACCTTGCCCAAAAAATGGACCAAGAAAGCACATCTTTCCACCGTCCGTATCTACCTGCAGGGCGTGAACCTGCTCACCTTCTCCAAGTTCAAGCTTTGGGATCCGGAGCTTGAATCCGCCTACGGCAATGTGTATCCGCTCACCCGCAACGTGAGCTTGGGTCTGAATTTGAATTTTTAAAGGAAACGCTTTATGAAACATACCATCAGATTATCCTTCATCGCCGTGCTGGCAGCAGCCTGCACCGCCGTTTCCTGCGACTCTTATTTTGACATCAACACCAAAGACCAGGCTACGCTGGAAGACATCATGGGCCGCTCTACGGCCGTACGCCAGTATCTGGCCCACCTGTATTCCTATATTCCGCAGGATGAAAACCTGCGCGGCAACGAAGGCGGAACCAGCCTGCGTTCCGACGAAGCGCTGCATGGAAAGTCCCAGTGGGAAACCAACTGGTACAAGGTGCGTCGTGGGGAATACTCCAGCGCCAGCACTACCGGTGTTGACAGCGGCAACTACTGGAAGAAGTTTTACGAGGCCATCAATGAGTGCACCACGTTCATTGACAACCTGCACTATGACAAGGAAGACTCAGAGAAACTTGTAGCCTGCATGGAAGGTGAAGCCCGTTTCCTGCGTGCCTACTACTATTTCAGTCTCTTCCGCCATTATGGCCCTGTTTTCCTCTGGATGGATGCCGACGGCAATCCCGTAGCAAGTGACCAGGTTATCAATGGAAAGGATATCGACCGTCATACGGTAGATCAGAATGTGGCGTTTATCGAGAAAGAACTGGACCGGGCCATCGCCCTGCTCCCGGCCAACGTCTCCGACGTGATGGCAGCTTCCTCCAACATGGGCCGTGCCACGAAAGGCGCCGCAATGGCCCTCAAGGCCCGCCTGTTGCTGTTTGCCGCTTCTCCCCTTTATAACGGGCAGAATGGCTCTTCCCTGTATGCCGGCTTCACCAACAGCCGTGGAGAACAGCTATTCCCTTCTTATGACCCTGCCAAATGGGACAAAGCTGCCCAGGCGGCCAAGGACATCATTGACCTGAACCAGTACAGCCTCACGCAGAAAGGCGCTCCTTTAACAAATATCCAGGACGCGGCCGATTCCTACCAGAACGTCTGGTTCGAGAACTGGGGCACCAATCCGGAGATTATCTGGGGATGGTGGTACCGCCAGTGGGGAGAGGACTACCTGGGCACCGTAGGAGCCGAGCTGGCCTTCTCCTTCCCTTCCGGCGGCAAGCTTTGCCGCAACGGCTTCTCCCTCATCACCCCTTCCCTCAAGCTGGTGGACGCCTACCCTATGGCCGAAACGGGTCGCTATCCTGTGGTAGGATACGCGGAGACCAACGGCATGCTGGATCTGTCCCGTCCTTTGGTGGACGACGCATCTGGTTATAAAGCCACGGGATGGAACAACGCTTATCAGCAGCTGGTAGACGTGGATCCCTCCTGGGCCAAGCCCTTCAAAGCGCATAACAGCACAGTTGGCCGCGACGCCCGCTTCTACTCCAACTTTGTGCCAAACGGTTTCTGGTGGCCCTGTGAACGTCCCATGGACGGCAGCCCCCTCCGTTTCACCTGCTACAGCAACACGGAATGCACCTCGCCTTACTCAGCCACCGAAGGCTGCAACCGCGTGGGTTACACCTGGCGCCGTCTGTACAAGGCCGGCAACCAGCTCAAGGAGAATACGGACTATAGCAGTATCCGCTATGTCTTCCCCGCCTTCCGCCTGGCCGAGGTTTACCTTTCCTATGCCGAAGCCTGTAATGAGAAAACGACCCGAGACGCCGACGAGGCCATTCTGTACATAGACAAGGTACGCGCGCGAAGCGGTCTGAAGGGGCTGAAGGAAGCCTACCCGGAGATTGACTTCTCCGGCGCCGGCGGCACCATCGGCGGTGTTACCCGCAGCGGACAGGAGTGGCTGCGCTGGATGATCCGTCAGGAAAAGATGTGCGAGTTTGCCTTCGAAGGAAGTCAGCGCCATTATGACGCCATACGTACCATGATTGCCCTGAAGGAGTACAATGTGGAAAACTGGACGCTCCATCTGACTGCCGACAATTATGAGGATTCCTGGACGCGCGTAAGTGACGACTATATCGGCGGTCGTTCGGTATTCCAGAACCGCGACTATCTCTTCCCCTTCGGCAGCGCACAGCTGGCCGAAATGACCAATTTCACCCAGAACCCCGGTTGGTAAACC
>CAJOIQ010000066.1 GCA_905234795.1 uncultured Bacteroidales bacterium
AATGCCTGGGCTATCTTGGAGGTCTGCCCTCCCTGGTTATCGGTCACAATCTCATAGGGCTTGTGGCCGGATGTTTCGATGGCCATGCGGAATGACCGGTACTGCAGGTCGAAGTTTTCGCTCTTGCCGATGGCGTAACCCAGCAGGGTATCGTTCATCGCGTCGGCAACCTCGTACACAAAGGCGGTCTTCACAACCAGTTTCCCGCCCTCGTAGGCTTTGTAGAAAAGGTTCAGCTTGGTACCGTCACCATACCACAGGCTGTCACGCATCGACGGCATCAGGGTCTTGTTATGGCGGGAGAATAGCTGCTTGGATGCCAGCTCTCCGTACACGGCATCATACCACTGGGGTTTGATATCCGGGCGCTCCAGGAACTGACGGAGGGAGGTTTCAGACTTGAGGGGTTTCCAACCCTTTTTCTCGGCAATGCGGTTGTACTCTTCAAACATCTGGGGCAGCGAGTACACAGGGACCCGGCAGCGGCGCAGGGCGATGATCTGGCGCTCTGCAGCCTTCGTGATCTTGGTGGTGTTACGGTTGCCGAACTTCCCGGATACCAGGCAGGCGTAGCCTTCTTTGGCATACTCACGGAGTTTGTCCCGGAGGCGGGCTTCACTCCTCGGGAGGGAATGGTGGTAGGCGTCGCGCAGTTCCTCCGAGGCCTTGAAGATGTTAGCCCAGATGACCGGCGTGTTATTGTTGCAGGCTCGGCGCATGGCCTTCTGCGTGTTGAACATCTCCTGCAGGGCGTTCAGCACCCTGGCATTGATGGTGTACTCCTCCTGCTTGTTTTCGGGGATATGCTCCCCGTTGGGCAGGATATGATCATAGAAGAACCGCTGGGCGGCCTGGTCCTGCGGAAGTCCCGCCTGTTCCTTTTTCATAATGTCTTCGGGATTGCCGTACTTTTCCACGAACCGGGCCTTGAAGCGCTCCGGTAGGGATGCGTACTCTATCAGGGCATAGGAACCATAACCCTTGCCGGGACGGAGGATGTTGACGCCCCGCCTAATTACAAGGTGCTTGTAGCAGCTGTAGGACATCACCGCACTACCATTGTCGGCCTTTGTCAGGTCATCCACAGTTACTGCTATTATGTTTCCGTAGTATTCCATTTGTTTCTATTCTGCGGGGAAGGGTGGACTCGAACCACCGACCAAACGCTTCAGCTATCTATTACGTTTGCACATAGCAAGCTCTACCAACTGAGCTACCTCCCCGATTCGGGGACCAGCGGTAATCCCCATCCTAATCCAATTCTATCAACTATGAAACTCAAAATCACCGGCCCGCTGCTTTGGAAGAGCCTTCCCGGCTGTCCGTTCCTTATATATCCCCAGTGCGCCCGCGTATGCAAGCGGGAACCCGACGACCCATACAAGCGGCCAGATATCCACCGTCACCGCAATCGCAACGCCCAATGCGATGAGAGCGGTATAACCGGCTATTCGCAGGATCCTTCTCATTTCCTTGCTGCAGCTGCCACCCGCTGCTCGGACAACTCCTGCGCGTGGTGCAGCAGGTTCCCCCAGCTCTGGACGGTCACATTGTCATAAGATTCGATCTCCTTATCATCCTCCAGGACGCGGGCATGGCTGTTCTGCCGGTTGATACGGACCTGGATCCCGCCGGCGAAGGTTTGGATGATTTCGGTGGTGGTGTGCTTGATCCGGCAGTTGGGCGTAAAGTCCTGCTCCACGATGCTGCCGCCGTGTTCCAGGGCATAGCGACGGACGGATTCCGCGCGGTCGCTGTAGGTGAGATAATTGAGGGCAGACCAGATGCTGACCTTGGAAAGTTGGAACTTCTCGGCGAGTTCCAAGCGGAGACTGTCCGCTACCTTGATGAAAATCCGCATATTTCGATGATTATTTATTGCTGTCATACTGGATATTGACACCGTGCCGGGATGCCAGCACGCAGAGTTTTCGGAACAGTTCCAGAGCCCGGGAGAGATGCACCGGTTTCACACTGGCCTTGCAGACCGCCTGCCCTTCATTATAGAAGGTGAACTCAGTATCGCTTTCTGTGAATTCAAAGCCCAGGCAGTTGTCCGCCCAATGCTCCTCGTAGGCGTGTAGCCGGTCCTTGATATCCTGGCAATGGGTGTCGATGAATTCATCCCAGGGCGTGTTGTCGTACAGGAACTCGCCTGTGTAGTGGAAAGCAAAAGAGTTTTCGATGAGTCTCTTCAATACAATCTGCAGGGCTTCGTCATCCCCGTAGAGCGTGTAAACTGTCAGTGTCTTTGCCATTTTTCTGAATTTTCTCTTATTTTTTCGTACCTTTGTCCGGG
>CAJOIQ010000067.1 GCA_905234795.1 uncultured Bacteroidales bacterium
CCCCGGCGAGAACAACATGGGGTACACCAACAACCACACCCACCTGCACAAATATCAGGGCAAATGGTACCTGTTCTACCAGACCAACCTGATGCAGGGATGTCTTGGCTCTGACGGCGGATTCCGAAGCATTTACGTGGACCAGATAGCAGTGGATGAGGAGAATGTGGTCATCCACGAATGCATTCCCACCAAAAAGGGCGTGAGCGCCATCAAGAACCTCAATCCTTTTACCCGGCAGCAGGCTGCGACCTGTGCCGCCACCCTGGGCATCGTTTTCAATGCGACCGATACGCCCGGCCACATGACGGTTTCCCGCGGAACCCCGTGCAAGACGGCCAACAAGCCCAAAACGGGCGTCATAGAGGTGCGTAACGTGGACTTTGCCTCCGGTGCCAAGTCCGTATCATGCCGCCTGAAAGGAGAGGGAAACGTTTCCTTCCGGCTGGACTCGGCCGATGCCGATGACTTTGTCACCGTGACCGGTCCCGGAAGCGACTGGAAGGACCGGACGGTCTCCTGCACCCCAGGAAGCGGCGTCCATATGCTCTACATTGTCCTTACCGGCAATGCCGAACTGGACAGCTGGCAGTTTAACAAGTAAACCTGAACCTTCATGAAAAGAATCCTTTCCCTGCTTCTGGTCCCGGCCCTTCTTGCCGCCTGCGCACAGCCACAGGCTCCGGAAAGCAACCTCAGTTTCCGCAATCCCATCATCCCCGGTTTCCATCCGGACCCGTCCATCTGCCGGGTAGGAGAAGACTACTACCTGGTCACTTCTTCTTTCCAGTATTTCCCCGGCGTTCCCATTTTCCACAGTACCAACCTCACAGACTGGGAACAGATAGGTAATGTCCTGGAGCGGGGCTCCCAGCTGCAACTGGACACCGCACCCTCCTGGGGCGGCATCTTTGCCAGTACCATCCGCTATAACGACGGCGTCTATTACATGATTACCACCAACACCACCCGAGGCGGCAACTTCTTTGTGACGGCCACGGATCCGCGCGGCCCCTGGTCGGACCCCGTATGGCTGGAACAGGGCGGCATCGACCCCAGCCTGCTTTTCGAGGACGGGCACTGTTATCTGGTAAGCAATCCGGACGACGCCATCACCCTCTGCGAGATAGATCCCGTCACCGGTGAGCAGCTTTCCTTCAGCAAGCCCATCTGGAAGGGAACCGGCGGCCGGTATCCGGAAGGACCGCACCTCTACAAGAAGGACGGCTGGTACTACCTGCTCATCTCCGAGGGCGGCACCGAAGCGGCCCATAATCTTACCATCGCCCGCAGCCGCAGGATAGACGGCCCTTATGAGGCCAATCCCGCCAATCCCATCCTGACCCACTGCCGACAGGCTGCCCAGAACAACAGCATCCAGGGCACCGGACACGGCGACTTCGTCCAGGCTCCGGACGGCTCCTGGTGGATCGTTTTCCTGGCCTACAGGCAGTATGGCGGCACTTTCCACCACATGGGACGGGAAACATACCTGGCGCCTGTCAGCTGGCCCAAGGGCGGCTGGCCCGTGGTGAACGGCGGCAAACCCATCGAGGAGGAAATGGGGGCGGATGTCCCCGTCCGGGTCCCAAGACATGAGATTACCACCTTTGACAACGCTCCAGGCGTGGACTGGGTGTATATTCAGAATCCGGACAGCAGCCGCTATGCCTTTGGCGACGGCCTCACGCTGAAGGGCGCCGGCGAGCTCATCGAAAACGACCATCCCACTTTCATCGGCCGCAGACAGGAAAGCCCCGTCGGCGAATTCTCCACCAAGGTTTCGCTCCAGGGAGACGGCAAGGCAGGCATCTCCCTGTATCAGATTCACAACGGTCATGCCGACCTGGTCGTCCGCCGCGAGGGCGGGAAACTGCGTGCCAGTGTGGAATACCAGGTGAAGAGCCTGCACTACAGCGTGGATTCCCCCGTCCTTTCCGCAAAGGAGGTGACGCTGCTTGTAAAGGCCGATAAAGACCGGTATCACTTCTACTATGACGCCGG
>CAJOIQ010000068.1 GCA_905234795.1 uncultured Bacteroidales bacterium
GGCTGAAAGAATGGCATTGGTCGGAGCTGAAAGCACATCTGCGGAGCCTTCCACAAAGCGGAACTGAGGACATATCTCAAAGAACGCCGGTTCTACGCCAACGCTTTCTGCCTCCGTATTCTCTCCCCGAATGACTGGATGTACCACTACATTGCACATCCTGGAAACGGACTCGATTTCCGGAATGTCCCCAATGGCATCAGGAAAACCATAAGTCAGCGCAGGGAATCCCGGTGTTCCAGGAACATAGACTCTTTCCCGGTCCGGATTCTCCCACGTCACGGCATATTGCTGCCATACATAGGAACCTATGATGATCACAAACGCCAGACTCACGGCCAGCCCCACCGCCTCGATGGCGGTGTAGAGTTTATTGCGGGAGAGGAATTTCAGATAGCTATTCATTTTTATTTGTATCTTTGTCGAAACAATTGATTATGCAGATTCTCAGGCAGGCAATCTCCATCGCTGAACTCAAAGAGTTGGCACAAAATACCTTCGGTGACATGATAAAATGTGTGGCCGATGTAAAACGAGGTCTCTTGGCTGTTGATGCCGATCTCCACGCAGACTTGGAACGCCTTTTGTTAGAAGACGGCTCTGCACAGGAGAGCCTATGGGGCTTCAACCTCTGGGTGGAGGAAGAAGGGGAAGATTTCATCGAATTTGATTCGCTCATCAATATCCGCTCCTGGCAGGGAAATCCTTCCAGGGATGTGGAGGATCCTGAAATCCGAGAGGCCATCAAAGCTATTGTCGATAAATTCATTACTGCATAGATGCAACACAGGTCGCTGGAAAATGGCCGTTGGGCCGAACTGAGTTTTCCGCAGCAGATGGCCAACATCGGCAGCGAGACTTCCCGTGTCCTAAAGGCGCTCGAGGCCGGGAAAGAAAGCCGTGCCCAGAGTGCATTTGCCCGTTTCCAGGAGCTGATGGACCTTACCATCCGGTATGGAAGACTCCAGGAGAGCAAATCGGCCCGCAGTGCCATGTGGGAAGAACTCTGCCGTTTCCGGGAACTGTACTGCGCCGCCTTCCAGGAGAGAAATCTTCCCGAACTCGCCGCCGCCAACAGGTATTTGGACCAATTTGCTTCCATCCAATAATTATTCTTTTTTCAGTTCAACCGCCGGGTTGGTCTTCGCCGCCTTCAGCGTTTGCCAAAGCACGGTGCCGAAGGCAATGGCCAGTGAAATGATGACCGCCACCACAAAGACCCAGCCGTAGTTCTCAACACGGTATGCAAACCGCTCCAGATACACCCTTGCGGCCCAGACGGCCAGAGGGATGCCGATGGCGCAGGCGATGCCCGTCAGAAGCATATAGCTGCGCACATTCCTCCAGGTTTCGCTGTTCACATCGGCCCCGAAGACCTTGCGCACGGCAATCTGCTTGGTGTTCTCATCAGCAAAGTAAGTGCTCATGGCTAACAGGCCCAGGAGAGAGATGAGCATTGCCAGAACCGCAAAGAGTTCCACCAGCCGAAGGGTCCTCCGGACAGGAGCCAGCATCTTCTTGTTGATGTCACGCACAAAACCGTACCGCCAGGCGGGTTCCTCCACGCCGGAGGTCTCCAGCCGATATTCCCTGTAAGCCTGCCGGATGGCCTTGTCGTAAGAGTCGTCCTCCCCCGTGGTGCCGATGAGCATGCAGTTGGCATATCTTAGTTCTTCAGCCCGGGTCACTATGACGCCGCCATTGGGATTCTGACTGCTCTCCGAGGCCGGCCGGGTGGGGAAATCCGTCACAACGCCACCGATGAACTCCGGCTGGGCACCGTTCATATTGATTCTCCGGGGGAATACGGTCGATGTGTCCGACACTGCGGCGGCGTTAAAGGCACTGCGGCTCATCCAAAGCGAGTGCGTCTCCACCTCCAGTCCCAGCAGTTTGAAATAGGTGGAATCGCAGAGGATGACGGGCATATTCACGCGATGCTCCTCATCCACCTTGATGCCCATCGTCATATTGATAAGCCCCGGGATACCGCGTCCCACGCCTGCCTTTGTCACAAAAGGCAATGCCTCCACCTTGTCCTTGAAAAGCTTCATCATATCAAAGTCGCGGGCAGAATACTCAATGTAATAGAGATTCTCCGTAGCAGCGTGCATCGGCCGGGTGAGCATGTGGCGCATCTG
>CAJOIQ010000069.1:0-1805 GCA_905234795.1 uncultured Bacteroidales bacterium
CTCTAAAATGTGATAAGAAATGAAAAAGTATATTAATCATATCTTAGGTATAGCTCTTGTGGCCGTGGCAGCAGTTTCGTGCTTCAAACTGGACGAAACACCATACGACCGTGTGGATAAGACCAATTTCTACAAGGACGAAAACAGCGTGAAAGGTGCCGTGGCAGCAGCTTACGCAGAGCCTACAAAAGCCATCCAGTACTTCTACTTCCTGAACGAGTTCTCCGCAGACCAGATAACCTGGCGCGTTTGGAACGGTGGCGCCTGGGGCTGGGACGAAGCAGAAAAATTCGTGCTCACCTCACACACCTGGACAGCGGAATCCAAGATTATCCGCGATGCGTGGAACAACACCTGGACCACCATCGGCCTTGCCAATAATATCATTTACGACCTCAGCAACATCGACCCCGCATCGCTGGGCATGACAAGGGAGAAAATTGATTCCTACATTGCCGAGGTGAGGACTCTCCGCGCTTGGAGTTACTACAAGCTCTTTGAAGTATGGGGTGGCGCACTGCCGCTGAATACTGGCGTCTCCACCGATGTTCCCCCGTCTGCTTCTGAGGACTTTGAGGAAGGTTGCAAGGTTATCTTCAATTTCATCTCCACCGAACTGGACGAGACCGTGGACAATCTCCAGAAGAACAGCATCAACCGTATGAACCAGGCCATGAACCGTATGCTCAAGGCCCGTCTGCTCCTGAATGCAAATATCTTCATCGGGGAAGAACGTTTCACCGAATGTGCAACAATCTGCCAGGATATCATTGATGGAAAGTATGGCAGTTATTCCCTGGCCGACGATTTCCGTGATATTTTCGGCAAGGACAATGACAAATGCAATGAAATCATCTACGCCACGGCACTGGATATCAACTATTCAGAATTCGATGCGCACAACTACAGGCACATGGCATACGCATACAATGCCTGGGACGGCTTTGGCTTCTCTACCGATGCAAGTGGCTGGAACTGCACCTGCCTTGTTCCCTCCCATGACAACTCCGAAGGAGACGGCATGACACTTGGCAAGGGTGTATCATTCCTAGATGCCCCTTACAATGACAAGCTTGGCGCACCATATGAGAGACTGGACAACCGAGACATCCGCAAGCAGGCATACTCCTGCACTGAAAGCGGCCAGTGGAACGGCGGTATGTTCCTGATGGGACCTCAGTATGCCTACGGAACTACCACTCCCCTTGTGGCCGATGCCGACCGCGAAGGCCAGAATCTGGTATATGTAGACCAGGTTGGAACATTCCAGAATATCGGCAAAAACCTGGAAACGGTGATGTCGGCACGCTGGGGTGAGACCAACTCCGGTTTCCGTCTGGTAAAATATGCCATCTATCCTGATGCAGTGGGCTGGGATTACCGCAATACCGACGAAGTTGAATTCCGTCTTGCAGAGGCCTACTTCATGCTCGCCGAGTGCAACCTTCGCGGTATACCTACCGCAAAGAGCGCCAAGGATCTTGTGAACGATGTCCGTGGCCGTTATTTCAGCACAGCCGACCGCAATTCCGCAACTTCAGTTCCCGGTCCCGGTTTCTCAGAGTTCAATCTTGACTGGATGCTCTCTGAATGGGGCAAGGAATTCATAGCTGAAGGACAACGCCGTCGCACGGACCTCCGTCGCTTTGACAAATTCACCCAGGGCCAGTGGTGGTTCTTCGGCCGTACCGATGAAGGTTATGAGGCCACCCGTGACCGCAAGTATGAGTGGTTCCCCCTTCCGGCCGTAGCCCTCACCGTAAACCCCGGACTTGTACAGAATCCCAACTATAAATAGTACCCGG
>CAJOIQ010000069.1:1836-3053 GCA_905234795.1 uncultured Bacteroidales bacterium
CTTGCCCTTGCAAGCTGCGCAAAACAGGAACTGCTCTTTGACCATGAGAAGCCCGCAATGGACACCGAGCCCGGAAAGATTCTCATTGAAGCCATCCTTCCCACCACGACGGCCGTGGAAGACCAGATATTCATCGCAGGTCCCTTCGCGGGAGACTCAGCCTATGTGGTGAATAATAGCGCATATGCCCTCAAGCACTCTGAAGTTGTGTCCCAGAAGTGGTTCATCTATCTGGACCCTTCCACCTTCAAGGAAGGACTCTCCCTCTCAGACGGCTTCTACTTTGTGAATGTGGAGCAGGGCCTTGAACGCAGCGTGAAGAACGAAGACATCCTCCATAAACTTGACGCTGTGGCCGGAGAACGTTACAATGTGTATGCCGACCGCTGGCGTTCCTACTTCGCCAACCAGAATCAGAAGGAAGAAATGCTGCCGGAGCACGACGGTGTCCGTGTATACATCCTGGACCAGACCGGTTGGGATGCCATAGCACTGTACCAGTGGGGAGACCAGAACGACCTCGGCGGTGGCTGGCCCGGCGCACAGGTTGCCGGAACCCTCACCTTCAAGGGCGTCACCTACAAGTATTTCGAATACTCCGACGATATCATCGGCCTTAGCCAGAACCTCATTTTCAACAATAACGGCGAAGGAACACAGCTTAGCGACTACGCTCTCACATTTGCCGAAGGCGTGAAGGATTACTTCCTGATTGTTACCGAATCAGGAGTCAGCGCCATGGATTCGCCTGAAGGTGGAATTGTAATTCCGGAACACGACGGTGTCCGCGTATGGGTGGACAATCAGACCAGTTGGGATGCCATCACACTATACCAGTGGGGAGACCAGAACGACTTTGGCGGTGGCTGGCCCGGTGCACAGGTAGCCGGTGAGGAAAGACTTGGTGACATCACCTATGTCTACTTCGAGTATGGTGACGACATCATCGGCCTTAACCAGAATCTCATCTTCAACAACAACGGTGGCGGCACCCAGCTGGCCGACTTTGCCCTTACCTTTGATGAAGGCGTAAAAGACTACTTCTTCCAGGTGACCGATACGGGTGCAGTTCTGCTGGACGGTCCTGGCGGCGGAAGCGGCGAAGACGGACCTGACACCCCGGAGCCTCCGGTAGAAGAGGTGAAAGATGCAGTAACCGTATATGTACTGGACAACAGCGGTTGGGATGCGCTCTATCTGTATATGTGGGGTGACAA
>CAJOIQ010000070.1:0-1716 GCA_905234795.1 uncultured Bacteroidales bacterium
ACTGCTGATTGTGGACGGCCGCATCTCCACTTCCCAGGGCGCCACAACCCTGGAGATGGCCGCCATCATGAAGGGCCTGGGCTGCGAGGGCGCCCTCAATCTTGACGGCGGTGGCTCCACGGGTATGTGGACCAAGGGCGGCGGCCATCTCAACGACCTTACCGCCGAGGCCAACCGGCCCGTACTCACGACCATCGGCTTTTTTGAAAAATGAAATTCCTTCTGATCCTCTCTGTCGCAATCGGCCTCATCCCCGCACCGGTGGAGTATTCTCCAAAGACCTGTCACGGGTCCCTCAAAAAGGCAGTGGCGCAACTGGAACCCTGGCAGCAGCAGGAGGCTTATCGGCTTACCATTTCAAAGAATCGTGTGAAGATTGAGGCGCTTACGCCGGAGGGGGAATTCCGCGCGCAAAAGACGCTGGAGCAGTTGCGGGCGCTGGGGGAACTCCCGCTGGGAACCATCTTCGACTATCCGCGTCTTCGGCACCGCGGGCTCATGATAGATGAGTCCCGCAGTTTCAAGGGCATGGACTTTCTGAAAAAACAGATGGACGCCATGGCGCTGCTCAAGCTGAACGTGCTGCACCTGCACCTGGACGACAGCGCAGGCTGGCGCATTGAGAGCGAGGCCTATCCGGATTTGACCGCTAAAACCGCCTTCCGGAAAGGTTATACCTACCACGAATGGGAGGCCGGTAACTACCGCTTCACCACCGCAGATGACCCGGAAGGATATGGCGGCTATTATACAAAAGAGGACTTGAAGGAACTGGTAGCCTATGCTGCCGAACGATTCATCACCATCATTCCGGAGATAGAGATGCCCGGCCACTCCATGGAAGTGGGTTATGCCTATCCCGAAGTGCTGTGCCAGCATCCTAACGGGCGGCTCCACACGGGGGCCTGGGACTTGTGCCCTGGCAATGAGGCCACCTTCCGGCTTCTGGAGACGGTTTTGGGGGAAGTGATGGACATCTTCCCCTCCCCTTTCATCCATATCGGCGGTGATGAAGCCACCATGAAGACCTGGAGTCAATGCGTGAACTGCCGGAAGCGGATGGAAGAGGGAGGAATGACAGATGTGAAAGAACTCCAGGGATATCTGGTCCGACGCATCGAAGCCTTTGTACGCAGCCACGGCAGGCGCATCATCGGCTGGGACGAAATCCTGGAAACCGGCGTTCCGGAAGGAGCGGTGGTACAGAGCTGGCGGGGTGTCGAAGGCGGCAGGAAGGCATCGGCCCTGGGTTATGACTATATCATGTCGCCCAACAGCCACTGCTACTACAACTATTACCAGGACCTTATCCGGAAGGAACCCAAGGCCGTGGGAGAACTGGTATCCCTACGCTTCACCTACGGCTACGAGCCCCTGGAGGAAGGGATGGAACCTGAACATCTGCTGGGCGTGCAGGCCAATCTTTGGACCGAGCTCATCCCTACGCCCGAACATGCTGAATATATGCTGTACCCCCGTCTTTTCGCCCTGGCCGAGACAGCCTGGTCGCCTGCATCGGCCAAAGAATACAAGGGCTTCCGCAAAAGGGCCCGTGCCCTGCTGGATGTATTCCGGACCCGGGGCTACCGCACCTTTGACATGGATACGGAGTCGGACCTGGCCCGTTCCGGATTGCAGCGCTTCCCACCGGAAGGAGAGCCCATCCCTCTTGACGATTAAAGATAATCCACTATCTTTGCAGCTATGGTATTCAAG
>CAJOIQ010000070.1:1794-2825 GCA_905234795.1 uncultured Bacteroidales bacterium
CATGAACGAACTGGCGGCCGAGCTGGACATTTCCAGGGAAACCGTCAAAAAAGCTTATGGAATCCTGGTGGAAAAAGGGTTGATTATACCCAAACACGGTAAGGGATTCTATGCGGCAGATTTGCAGGCCGCAGGCCACCCGCAGGTACTGGTTATCATTGACAAGTTTTCCGTCTATAAGCAGATTCTGTTCAATTCCTTCGCCCAGGCTGTCGGAGACAAGGCCGAAGTGACCATCGTGAACCACAACCAGAGCCTGGATCTGCTGGAATACTATCTGAATAACTATCTGGACCACTTTGACTATTACGTGGTCACCCCGCATTTCCCTCTGGATGATGCGTCGCAGGCACGTGCCCGTAAACAGCTTTCCCGTATTCCCAACCGGAAGCTCATCATGCTGGACCGCCTGTTGCCAAACTATCCCGGAAATTTTGGAGCAGTGTATCAGGACTTTGAGAATGACATTTACAGCGGCCTTTTGCAGGGACTGGAAAGCCTTCGCCTGAAAAACAGACTCCGTGTCATCACCTTACCCTCATCCCTGTACGGCCAGAAGATACACAAAGGCATACAGCGCTTTGTCTCCGAGCATCAGGTTCCGGTGGAGTTCCTCACATCGGCGCCGGAAGAAATCCATCCCGGAGACACATTCAGCTGGACGCCGGCCTGGTGTCACTCGCCCACAAGATTCAAGCAGCCGGGCTTTCTGTCGGGAAAGATGTCTTCATCATTTCTTACAATGAATTCGAGATGAACGAACTGATTCTGGGCGGGCTTACCACTGTATCGGCCGATTTCGCCGAAATGGGACGGCTGGCCGCACAGATGATTCTTGAACGGAAGCCGCTAATCATTCACTGTCCCTTCCGGCTTACAAGCAGAAACACCTTTTAACAATCAGGGCGGCCCCGAGGGGTCGCCCTGAAAAATGTCAGAATATAAGAGAGATTACTCGTAGCAGAGTTTGTAGAGGCCGAAGCCGACATTCTGCATCTGGGCTGCGAAGTAAAGGTCTCCGTCAATAACTC
>CAJOIQ010000071.1 GCA_905234795.1 uncultured Bacteroidales bacterium
CAGGCACACCGCCGCGATAAGCACGCCGGCCGTGAAGCTGGCGATGGCGATGCCGCCCTGCAGGCGAGTCAGTTCTATGCGTTTCTTCTCGGACATGGGACCTTGGTTACTTGGTAGGTATCACCACCTTGAAGAACTTGTAGGATGCGTTATCCGCCTCGGTAATGTTCCCCTTCTCGATGGTGAGAACATTGTTTTGAAGTTCGGCGCTGTAGTACTTGCTGCCGGTCTGGGAAGAGGAACTCTCGGTGAAAAACACCGGAATGCTACAGTTGACTATGGGAATCAGTCCCTGGATGGACAACTTGACACAATGAGTGCTTGCGTCAAACTCCAGCGTCTCTGCCTTGAATACCAGTTCCACATGGTTGGTGTCCTGGACTGCGTACAGTTCCGCTCCTGCCACGACGCCCTCGGTTACAGCATAGACGAGTTGTTTCCGGGTTTCCGGCGTCAAGGTCAGCTTCCGGTTGGCCGGGGTAAGCACGCACAGGAGGATGATGATGTACATCCCGTCTGCATCGTAGCCGTGGATGGGACGGATGCGGATGGTGTTCTTATCCTTCAGGAACACTTCCGTAATGGTACCGTCGTGGGGGTCTCCATTTCCACGGAGGACGTAAGCTGCCGCCTCACGGCTCTTGCCAATCAGGAAGTCCTCCTGCACAGTTATCTCCAGAAAAGGCGCCCGGCGGTACTCCTCATTGGTGGTGGTCACGTTGACCTGGCCGAACATGGTCACGTGGAACTCGGTCTGCTTGGGCAGCAGGATGATGTCGTTATCGCTTGCACCGAAGTTATTGCTTATGACTGTGTACATAGTAATTAAGATTCTAAGGTTGCACAGATGCCCGTATCCTTCGCGATGGCGTAGAAGTAAGGCTCATTGTTGACGTTGGTGAGCTTGATGGTCTTGGCTCCCTGGTCCGTGTTCAGGGACATCTCCACCAGTCCGAAGGCAAGCACGCCCTCGGAGCCGTGCTTGGCCAGCAGGAAGGCATCGCAGGACGGAGCCCCGTCCGGGATGGAAGGAACAGTGAAGGTGGCCTCCTGATTGTTGCTCAGGTTGAAGGTCATCCGGCCGTTCAGGAGCACCCGGCCGTTCACCATGTCCATATCCACTTTGTAGATGTAGGTATAGCGGACACTGCCCTGGATCTGGGACGTCACTACAATCCTGATGCGGCCGTCCACGTCCGGAGCCACTCCGCCGTCACCCTCGCGGACCAGCCAGGCCTGGAAGAAAGGAACATAGCCGGTACCATAGGTCATGTTTTTGGGGACGCCGGAAAGCAGCAGCGCGCCATCTTTAAACCGGCCCTCGATGATGGCGCAGCCGGGCTTGCTGTCGCACTGGCAGGTCACGAAAGGAACCACGGCGTCCACGTCATCCGGGAAGTCCTCGTCCGCATTGGTAATCAGGTCCACCTTCTCGTAGGGTTTGCTGAAGGTAAGCTCGCTGAAGGAGAAGGCAAACAGCATGAAGTGCTCGTTGGCGTAGTAGTATTTGTTCGCTGGGGCGTCTTGAGCTTCTCCAAGGTTATCTGCAGGTCGTGGAAGCCACGAAGACCAAACAGCGTGTGAATCCAAATCTTCCGCTGGTGGCGGTCCTGCCAGATGTCCAGCTTCTCGATGCAGAGCGTGTTCTTGTTCTTTATCCAGCACTTGCAGGTAGTGCCCATCCAGGTATAAGTCCCCATGGCTGCGCAGAAGCAGCCGGCAATGGCCGAGCGGCTGAGGCTCAGGTTGGGAAGGTAGATTTCCAGTACCCGGGCGTTCTGGTAAGCCTCGTTGGTGTCGTCATATTCAAAGCAGCCGTTCAGCACAATCTCGTGCTCGCTCTGGTAGTCCTTGAAGGTGATGACCCCGGCTCCGAAGTTATTTCCTGTACACTGTATCATAGTTAATTGACGAATTCAAAGGTTAAACTGGTTCCGAACACCTCGCCAATCTTGCCCCACATGCCGCCGCGCTTGGCGCATTTGAACTCATAGTCGCTGCCCCAGGGATAGGTGTACATGGTGAAGAAATGCGGCATATAACCGGCATTGGCGTTGGAGCGGCCCAGCATGATGCTGGTGAAACGGCCACCGGCGCGGTCGTAAGCCGCCTTGCTGATGTGGCACATGGCCTCCTGGACGTCGTGTTTGGTGGCGTCATACTTGATGTCCGCCGTGACGATGGTAGAACCCTGCGCAAACTCCACGTCCATATCCGTGATGTAATTCTTGTCATCATCCAGCACGTCGGAGTTCTTGAATGTGGTTCGCTTGGCCATGGCCCGGCCGGTGTGGGCGCTGCCGTCCTGGCAGATCCAGGACACCTGCACGGGAACACCGGTAAATCCGGTCTCAGGGTCAATCCAGTACAGCTCCACGAAGTACTTCTGCCCATTGATGGGAGAATGCCCCATCACGGCCTTGAAAGCATCCGTGAGGTCAATTTCGCCCCAGTCCGGGACCTTGTCCGGGGAAATGATGACCGTCTTGCCCCAGGCATTGGAAACGCCGCTGCTCTGGCCGTCACTCATCTTTGCCACGAGCTTCAGCTCTCCCTCAGGGTCAGGAACCCCGATAAACATCACGCTGTTCTCGGAAATGCAGTAATCCGTGAACTCCACGGCAGGAATGGCCACGATGCTGGCCGGTGCAGCCTCCAGAAGGATGGACTCACCGCAGTAGGCCCTGTTGGTGTTCAGGCGGACAAAGAGGTTATGCGCAGACAGTTTGGCCTTCTGGCCGAAGACGGAGGCGCCGGCGGTGTGCTCAGCCAGCCGCTCCCAGGCTTTCATCTGGTCATCCGTCAGATTCTTGTAGGCTTTGGAAATCTTCGAAAGCGCACTCCGGCGGACCACCTGCGCCACGGTCACATAGCCGGTAGGATAACTCCGGACGGAAGTAACACCCTTTGCCGAACCGGAGAACCCCTCGAAAGCAATGGAAGGAAGTGCTATCATAGTTGAAGTTTAAGTTTAGGTTTAAGTGATGATGGTTAATCATCTGTCAGCAAAGATAATAAATCAAAAGTTCATTTGCAAACTAAAACACAGCGAATTAAGTATATTTATATAAAGTTACACTTTAAGTAACTTCGCTATACTGGTGAGCATGAAAAAACCTCCCTCAATGCTGAGGAAGGTTGAACTGGAAATCATAGTCCCTGTATTGGTCCCGGTACCCTGTCACGGTGTCCAGGACAATGTACCGGCAGTGTGCCCCATATTCGGACAATGCGTCAAGCCGCCACTTCTCCCGATATCCAGGAATCACGAAAACCACCTCCCCATCTTCCCTGCTGCAGCAGGCATTGGCCAGCACATTTCGGAACAGCGATGGCCGGCGCCCTCCTCCCGGACGTGTCAGCTGAAGTTTCATCAGGATCCTGTAGCGCGCCGGAGTACCGGTACCGCTGCAGTAGATCCGGAACCGCAACAACAGCGTTCCATCTCCGGACTCTTCAGCTGCTTCAAACTTTATCGAGAGAACCGGGAACGGTCCGAACGGCAGGGCCTCCGGAACATGCTCATCCCCCAGGGTGTAAAACCCGTGATAGGCCGACACAAAGAGATTCTGCCCGGAGATGTGTGCCGTCTTGTCATACGGCGGCCGATGGCTGATGGCCATGCAGCCATACTCGTTCCATAAGTGCTGAATGTCTTTGGGCACTTCCCTCCAGGCGGCAAGAGCCCTACGATGAACGGCCAGGTACTCTTCCCGCGCAGGTGTCAACACATAAGCCGGCGCCGAGCGCTTTTTCACAAAGCACTTCCCCCCTCGATGGAACCAGGTAAAGTCCTTCGT
>CAJOIQ010000072.1 GCA_905234795.1 uncultured Bacteroidales bacterium
AGGCTCCAATCTAATGACCGTACTGGCAAAGCGTGGGGAAGAAGTCGTAGGCATCGATAACATCAACAACTATTACGACGTCAATCTTAAATACTACAGATTATCAAATCTTGGTTTCCGGCGTCCTATAACTGCTTGTGTGGATAAGTTTGAAATAGACGAGTTCGGAAACAAGGTTGCACCTTTCAGTGAAGGCATAGGGTATTATAGCACAGAGTATCCCAAATGCATATTCTGGAAGATGGATATCGCAAACAAGGGCCAAATTGACGAGTTGTTTGCCACGTATCACTTTGATATCGTTGTCAACCTCGCTGCCCAGGCTGGGGTTCGTTACTCCATCGAGAACCCCGATGCCTACATCCAGAGCAATATGATAGGCTTCTACAATATCCTTGAAGCCTGCCGGCATAACCCTGTGCAGCATCTGGTGTATGCCAGTTCCTCCAGCGTATATGGTGGCAACAAGAAGGTGCCCTTCAGCACGGAAGACCGTGTAGATAATCCTGTAAGCCTGTACGCTGCCACCAAGAAAAGCAACGAGCTCTTCGCGCATTGCTACAGCAAGCTCTACGACATTCCTTCCACGGGCCTGCGCTTCTTCACGGTCTACGGCCCCGCCGGGCGCCCGGACATGGCCTACTTCGGCTTCACCAACAAACTGCTGGCCGGGAAGACCATCCAGATCTACAACTACGGCAACTGCCGCAGGGATTTCACGTATGTCGATGACATCGTAGAAGGCATCGTCCGCGTGATGGCCAAGGCGCCCGTCCGCAAGAAAGGGGAGGACGGCCTGCCCATCCCGCCGTATGCCGTGTACAACATTGGCGGCGGCCAGCCGGAGAACCTCCTGGACTTTGTGCAAATCCTTCAGGAAGAGCTGCTTAGAGCCGGCGTCCTGCCCAAGGACTATGACTTTGAGGCTCACAAGGAGCTGGTTCCCATGCAGCCTGGAGATGTGCCTACAACATATGCCGATGCATCGGCCCTGGAAAGAGACTTTGGCTTCACGCCCAGGATAACCCTCCGCGAAGGCCTCCGGAAATTCGCTCAGTGGTATAAGGAATATTACGCGTAAAACGTTAAGTATTGATTAATAGCGAATTATAATAATTACTCCCGGTAAAAATGATAGGAGTAAATTGTGTAAATCGTTGATTTGTAATTAGTTGCATTTTACGGCCATGCAATATCACATTTTCAGTCCTTGGGGGCGCATGTTGACCATCAGAAAGGTCTGGTGACAGGTTTTGCCATCGACAAGGGCGTTGACCTCTGGTTCGATGTGCGTGAAGACAGTCTGGTTGTCCTTGACAGCCAGACGTTCACGGGACATGTAGAGTTTGACATCGCCATGCCGACGCTTGTGAAGCAGGGCAACTGGGGGGATTATGCCCGCGGAGCGAAGTTCGCCCTCCAGAAGCGTTTCAAGCTGGAAAAGGGCATCGAAGGAACCATCAAAGGATCCCTGCCGGTGGGCGGTCTGAGTTCATCGGCAGCTGTGCTCATCGCCTACGTAATGGCTTTCGCAAAGGCAAACAACATCACCCTTGCAGCGTTCGAAGTGATGAAGATTGCATCGGAGGCGGAGAGGGAATACATCGGCCTGAATAACGGTCTGCTGGACCAGGCCTGCATTGCGCTGGGAAAGAAGGACCACTGCGAGAGCAACGAGTATCGGCTTATTCCCAAGGCTGATAACATGCCGGATTTTGAGCTGGGAATTTTCTTCAGCGGACTCACAAGGAGCCTGATGTCTTCCGACTACAACCTCCGCGTGACCGAGTGCAAAACGGCCGCCTGGATAGTCCAGTCCTATGAAAACGTGCCCCTGAAGACCCACGAAAAGACTTTCCTCAGGGACGTGCCTGAGTCTTCCTTCAAGCGTAACAGGGACAATATGCCGCCGCGTTTTGCGCGCAGGGCGGATCACTTCTATTCAGAGCACAAGCGCGTACGTGAAGGTATCACGGCCTGGGAGACGGGGAACCTGGAATGGTTCGGAAGCCTTTCGAAGGCCAGCTGCGAGAGTTCCATTCACACCGGAGCTCATCGCCATTTATGAGGCCATGCTCACCACCGACGGCATTTATGGCGGCCGCTTCTCCGGCGCCGGCTTCAAGGGTGCCTGCATCGCGCTGGTGGACCCTGCCAAGAAAGAGAGCGTTGAAAAAGAGATTACTGAGAAGTATTTAGAGCGCTTCCCGCAGTATAAGGACACGTTCAAGGTGTACTTCTGCAAGAGCGACGACGGCGCCAGGTTTGTATGAAGAACATAGTAATTGCAGCAGGATACGCCACACGCCTTGGGGAACTCACCAAAAACTTTCCCAAACCGCTGCTGAAGATTGGCAATAGCACCATTCTGGGGCGTATGCTGGATGATATCGACACAATTCCGGAGATTGATGAGCACATCATCATCACCAATCACAAGTTTGCTGGGATTTTTGAGGAATGGGCGGCAGGGAGAGTATCTCCCGCCCATAAGCCCATTACTGTGGTGGACGATGGCACGGAGACCAACGAAACCCGTCTGGGAGCAGTCTGTGATCTGCTTTTTGCCATGGAAAAGCTGAAGCTGGACGATGACCTTCTGGTGGTGGCGGCGGACAACATCCTCGAGTTCTCCTTCCGAGAGTTTGTGGACTTTGCCAAGGCCAAAGGCACCAGTTGCATCATGTGTCACCAGCAGCCCAGCATTGAGAAACTGCAGCGCACGGGCGTAATTGTGGTGGACGATGACTGGCGGGTGCTCAACATGGAGGAGAAGCCGCAGGTTCCCAAGAGCACCTGGGCCGTGCCGCCGTTCTATATCTATTTAAAGAAGGACTTGGACCTGGTCCGCCACTCCGTGGAGAACGGCTGCGGAAAGGACGCCCCCGGCAACCTGGCCCACTACATGGTGGACCGCACCCCCATGCATGCCTGGCCCATGAGCGCAGGACGCTTTGACATCGGCTCACTTGATACATATTACGAAGCAGTAGAAAAGTATAAATAGATTATGAAAATAGCAGTAGCAGGAACCGGGTACGTGGGGCTTTCGATAGCCACCCTTTTGGCACAGCACCATCAGGTGACGGCCGTGGACGTGATTCCGGAGAAAGTTGAGAAGATTAACAGGAAGGTTTCGCCCATCCAGGACGAATACATAGAGAAATATCTGGCGGAGAAGCCGCTGAATCTGGTGGCTACGCTGGACGGCAGGAAGGCGTATGCCGATGCCGACTTTGTGGTGATTGCCGCCCCCACCTTTCTTCGACACCAGTCACGTGGAGGAGGTCATTGAGCTGGTCCTGGAGGTGAATCCGGACGCTGTGATGGTGATCAAGTCCACCATTCCCGTGGGCTACACCAAGCACGTCCGTGAGAAGTTCAGTTATCGCGAGCGTCAGGCCGATGGCAGCTTCAAGGTGGTGGTCCCGAAGATCATTTTCGCCCCTGAGTTCCTGCGTGAGTCCAAGGCGCTGTATGATAATTTGTATCCGTCACGTATTATCGTGGGCTACGATGAGCCAGTTCTGGAGGAAGCAGCCCACACCTTTGCGGCGATTATCAAGGAAGGGGCCATCAAGCAGGATGTTCCGGTGCTGTTCATGGGAACAACCGAGGCGGAGGCCGTGAAACTCTTTGCCAATACCTACCTGGCCCTCCGCGTCTCCTTCTTCAACGAACTGGACACTTATGCCGAGATGAAAGGCCTTGACACCCAGAGCATTATCGAGGGTGTTGGACTGGATCCGAGAATCGGCACGCATTATAACAACCCGTCCTTTGGGTATGGCGGGTACTGCCTCCCGAAGGACACCAAGCAGCTGCTGGCTAACTTCAACGATGTGCCGGAGAACCTGATCAAGGCCATTGTGGATTCCAATCGCACGCGCAAGGATTACATCGCGGACCGTGTGCTGGAAAAGGCCGGATACTACACAGCCTCCAGCGCTTACGACGCCGTGAAGGAGAGGGAAGTGGTGGTTGGCGTGTATCGGCTCACCATGAAGTCCAATTCCGACAACTTCCGCCAATCGGCCATCCAGGGCATCATGAAGCGCATTAAGGCCAAAGGTGCCAAGGTGATTATTTATGAGCCGACGCTGGAGGAGGGTACTACTTTCTTTGGCAGCCGCGTGGTGAACGACCTGGCCGCCTTCAAGGTGCAGAGCGACGCTATTATCGCCAACCGCTACGACCCTGCCCTGGACGATGTCCAGAGCAAGGTCTATACAAGGGATATTTTTAAGAGAGACTAGAAGCT